>NZ_JBUZNO010000009.1:0-136684 GCF_055326245.1 Tessaracoccus luoxuelianae | reverse complement strand
CGTAGTTCCTCATGTCAAGGTAGCCGCGAAATGATTCCTGGTTCCTCACATGGTTTAGCCGCGAAATGGGTCAGGCGGTGCGTGGGGTCTTGATCGCTGTGGTGGCGCTGGGGAGGGTCAGCTTGGCGGTGTAGAGGGCGTCGGTTTTGTCTTTGGCGGCGGCGATCAGGAGCCCTTGGATGCGGGTGATGTCGCGGGTGAGTTCGGCCAGGTTCAGCTGCTCGCGGCGGGCCAGCAGGTCGGCTTGCTGGGCTGGGGACAGGATCTGGGCGGCGAGGAGCCGGTCCAGGGGTGGACTGGGGCGGTCGTAGATGCGTTTACGGTGTCCGGCCTTGTCGGCGCCCCAGCCGACGGGTTTCTTGGTGGAGATGAAGTAGTTACCGCGGTCAGCCACGAGGGGCCACAGCTGGTTGAGGAGCGCGAGTTCGGTGGGGGTGTCGTAGCGGTAGTAGAACCCTCGCCGGCGCACGATGTGGTTGTTCTTGGCTTCGATGGTGGCTTGGTCGTTCTTCCGGTAGGGCCGTGATCGGGTGAAGAAGATGTCGCGGTGGCCGGCCCAGTTGATGACGTCGTGGTTGATGAACTCGGAGCCGTTGTCGCAGTCGAGGCCTTGGATCGGGAATGGGAACAGGTCGATGGCCTGGTCGAGGGCCTCAAGCATCCAGCGGCGGGCGTTGTTGCGGATCGCGATCACCTGGGTCCAGCCGGTGACCACGTCGGTCAACGACACGGAGCGGGCGAACTCGCCCTTCAGGGTGGGGCCGCAGTGGGCGACGGTGTCGACCTCGAGGAACCCGGGCTCGGCTTCGGCCTCGTCGCCGGCCTTGCGGATCTGGATCGAGGTCCGCAGCAGCGGACCCGGCCGGGTGGTGGTGAACCCGCGTAGCCCGTGGGTGGCCTTGAACCCGGCCAGATAGCGGTCGATCGTGGCCCCGGACATCGCCTCCAGTTCGGCACGCACCCCCGGGCTGTAACCGCCCCGCCCCGGGGCGAGCTCACTGTTGGCCTCCAGGTTCGACAGGAGCCTGGTCATGTCCGCGGCCAGGTAGGGGCCGCACTCACAGCCGGAGAGCACCCACACCCGCTCCAGAACCCTGGCGGCATCGGTGGAGTACTTCCTCGGCTTCGCGCGGCGGCGGTCGATCCTGGCCACGTTCGAGGGCCGGGTGCCGGTGGCGGTCAACAGGTGCCGGGCCCGGTCCCGCGACAGCCCGGTCACGAGGCAGAACTCGTCGAGCATCGCACCCTTGACCTTCTTCGTCGCCGCCACATACGCCCGGGCGTACTTGCGTGTCACTTCGATCACGGCAGTCCTCGATAGATCCGATCCCATCGCTCCAGCGTGAACCGCCCTCACGTTCGCGGCTGCAGTTGTGTGAGGAACGATCACCCTTTCGCGGCTGACTTCTCTGATGATCGTCGGCGGATAACGCCGGGAGTCCCGCGGCGTTACGATGAGCCAGTCACTCGACCGGAAGGAGGTCTCCCGCGTGAGCAATATTCTCTTCGTCTCGGAAGGGGAACCCCCTGTGGAGCTGACCCTGCTGAGCCATCACGTGACGCAGGTCACCTCCGCCGCCCAGGCGTTGGTGGAGGCCGAGGCGGTGGCGGTGGTGATGGTCGACGGCCGCACGGATCTCGCAGGGGCGCGCTCGGCCTGCCAGACCCTGGCCAAGAGCGGCGGCACACCCGTCCTCCTGCTCGTGGCCACCTCCGGGTTGGCGGTCCTGTCGCCGGACTGGGGCTTCAGCGACTTCGTCGCGGCGGGCGGCGAGCCCGCGGAGCTGGACGCCCGCCTCCGCATCCTGGCCAAGGCCAACGTCGATCCCGATGTGCTGACCGCCGGCCCCATCCGTGTCGATGGCGCGGCCTATTCGGCCAGCCTCGACGGCGCCCCCCTGGACCTCACCTACACCGAGTTCGAGCTGCTGCGCTACCTGATGCAACACCCCGGGCGGGTGCTGTCGCGGGAAACCCTGGTCAGCCAGGTCTGGGGCTACGACTACTACGGCGGGACCCGTACGGTGGACGTCCACGTGCGCCGTCTCCGGGCCAAGCTCGGCCAATACGACTACTACATCGGCACCGTACGCAACGTGGGCTACCGGTTCGCCAGCTCGAGGGAGGGACACCGTGCTGATTAGCCTCAACACGTTGACGCCGACGATGCAGGACGCGCTGAGGCGCCTCGTCGCCGCCATCACCGAGCACGACGGCATCTCACCCCTCAACGAGTCCGGCTCGATGGGCATCGACGGCACCCGCGAGGCAGACTTCTTCTTCATGGGATCGCGCTCGGACCCCCACGGGTTCGTGGTGTGTGACGAGCGCGACGGCACGCTGCTCCTGGGCGTGCATCCCGCCCACCGCTCGGAGGGGGTGGGCGCCGCGCTGTTGACGGAGGCGCTCCGGGCCCACCCGGACTCCGCCGTGTGGGCGTTCGGCACTCTGCCCGGCGGTGACGCACTGGCGAGGCGCCTCGGGTTGACACCGGTTCGCACGCTGCTGCGCATGGAGCGCCCCCTCCGCAGCGACGAACCGGGGGGGCAACTCCCCGAGGGCTACCGCATCGTCACCTACACCCCGGATCGGGCCGCAGCGCTGCTGGCGCTCAACGCACGGGCTTTCGCGCACCATCCGGAGCAGGGCCGGCTCACGGCGAAGGAGTTCGACGACCTGACCCGCCAGCCCTGGTTCGACGCCGCTGGATTCTTCGTCCTGTTGCACGGCGACGACGTGGTGGGCCTGCACTGGACCAAGCGGCACGGCGACGCCTTGGGTGAGGTCTACCTCATCGCCGTCGACAAGGCCCACGAAGGCAAGGGGTTGGGGCGCGCCCTGCTGGCACACGGCCTCGCGCACCTGGCCGCAGCGGGTGACCGCACCGTCCAGCTCTACGTTGAGGGCGATCAGGACAGGGTGGTCCGGATGTACCAGAATGCTGGCTTCCGGATCGCCCAGACCGACACCAGCTACCGCCTCGAGAGGTGAGGGACATTGAGTGAGACCCCGCTACCCACGGACCGCTACCTGGATCGCGAGATCTCCTGGCTTCAGTTCAACGACCGCGTCCTGGATCTCGCCCGGGACCGGGACCGCATCCCGCTGATCGAGCGGGCCAAGTTCCTGGCCATCTTCTCCTCCAACCTGGATGAGTTCTTCATGGTCCGCATCGCGGGCCTGAAGCGTCGCATCGCCGCCGGCGTCGCCGTCCCCACCGTCACCGGCAAGATGCCGGGCGAGTTGCACTCCGAGCTGCTGGGCAAGGTGGCCGACCTGGTGGTGGAGCAGTCGCGCGTCTTCCAGGAGGTGATCCGGCCCGAGTTGGCCGCCGAGGGCATCCAGATCCTCCGGTGGGATCAGCTGACGGCCTCCGAGAAGGACAAGATGCGCGCCCTGTTCGCGGAGCGCATCTTTCCGGTCCTCACCCCGCTGGCCGTGGATCCGTCGCATCCGTTCCCCTACATCTCGGGGCTGTCGATCAACCTGGCGGTCCTGCTGAAGAACCCACAGACCGGTGGGCGGCAGTTCGCGCGGGTCAAGGTGCCGCCTGTGCTGTCGAGGCTGGTCAAGTTGGCCGAGGGCCGCTTCCTGCCGCTGGAGGAGATCATCTCCCGTCACCTGGGGCAGCTGTTCACCGGCATGCAGGTGATCTCGCACACCACATTCCGGGTGACCCGCAACGAGGACATCGAGGTGGAGGAGGATGACGCGGAGAATCTCCTCTTCGCGCTGGAGAAGGAACTCCTCCGCAGCAAGGTGGGCCGCCCGCCTGTGCGCCTCGAGGTGGAAGAGGGCATCGACGAGCACATGCTGGCGATGCTGATGGCCGAGCTGGACGTCCACGACAACGAGGTGTTCCGGCTCTCGGCCCCGCTGGACCTCACTGGCCTGTTCTCGCTGGCGGACTCGCAGCGCGAGGACCTGAAGTACCCCAATTTCCTGCCCATCACGCACCCTGATCTCGCGGAGGTGGAGAGCGCCAGCCCCGCGGACATGTTCAAGTCGCTCAAACTGCGCGACGTGCTGGTCCAGCACCCCTACGACTCGTTCGCCACGTCTGTGCAGCGCTTCATCGAGCAGTCGGCGGCGGATCCTGCCGTGCTGGCCATCAAGCAGACCCTGTACCGGACCTCAGGCGACTCTCCCATCGTCGACGCCCTCATCGAGGCCGCCCAGGCCGGGAAGCAGGTGCTCGCCGTCGTCGAGATCAAGGCCCGCTTCGACGAGCAGGCCAATATCGGCTGGGCCCGCAAGCTCGAGAAGTCGGGGGTGCATGTCGTCTACGGCATGCTGGGCCTGAAGACACATTGCAAGCTCTCCCTGGTGGTGCGCGAGGAGTCCGACGGGCTGCGCCGGTATGCCCACATCGGCACCGGGAACTACAACCCGAAGACCGCGCGACAGTACGAGGACATGGGACTGCTGACGTCCAACCCCGTCATCAGCGACGACGTGGCCCGGCTCTTCAACCACCTCTCCGGCATGACGCAGGAGACCAACTACCGCCGTCTGCTGGTGGCGCCCCACGGCATCCGCCAGGGGCTGCTCGCCTACGTCGACGGGGAGATCGCCAACCACCTCGCCGGCAAGGTCTCCGGCATCAAGATCAAGGTCAACTCGTTGGTCGACGAGGCTCTCATCGACGCTCTGTACCGCGCCTCTCAGATCGGCGTTCCCGTGGATATCTGGGTGCGGGGCATCTGCACCATTCGCCCGGGTGTCCCCGGCCTGAGCGACAACATCCGCGTCCGCTCCATCCTCGGCCGGTTCCTGGAGCACTCGCGGGTGCTGTGGTTTGCGGGGGGTGGCAGACCGATCGTCGGCATCGGGTCCGCGGACATGATGCACCGCAACCTGGACCGCCGGGTGGAGGCGATCGTCGGCATCAGCAACCCGGCCCACGTGAAGCAGGTGGAGGACCTCTTCGAGATGGCGTTCGCGGACAGCACCGTCCACTGGGAGCTGACCGACGCCACCTGGACGGCGCACACCACTGACGACGCGGGTACCCCGCTCCTGGACCTCCAGGAGTGGCTCATCCAGCAGACAGCGGCCCGACGCTCCTCGCGATGACCAAGAGAGCCAAGATCCGGGCTGCCGGAGCCGTCGTCCTGCGCGGCTCCGGCGATGACTCCGAAGTCCTGCTGATCCACCGCCCCCGCTACGACGACTGGTCGCTGCCGAAGGGCAAGGGCGAGGCCGACGAGTTGGCGCCGCAGACGGCAGTGCGGGAGGTCTTCGAGGAGACCGGAGTGGTGATCCGGCTGGGCCTACGGCTGCCGACGATCCGATACCAGCTCCAGAAGGGGCCCAAGTCCGTCGAGTACTGGCGCGCCGAGGTGCTGGAGGAGATGCCACGCGAACCCGATGCCGAGGTGGACAGGGTGCGTTGGTTCCGGATCGACAAGGCGATGCGGCGGCTCACCTACGCCGACGAGCGCAGGGTCCTCTCGGCCGCCCTCCTCACGCAGCGCACCACCCCGCTCCTCCTGGTCAGGCACGCCAAGGCCATGCTTCGCAAGGATTGGACAGGCCCGGACCAGGAGCGACGGTTGGCCGGTCGCGGCAGGCGCCAGGCGAAGGAACTCGCCCAGCTGTTCTCGGCGTACGGCATCGAGAGCCTGGTGTCGTCGTCCTCGACGCGCTGCGTGGACACGTTGAGGCCCTACGCGGATCAGCGTGGCCTCACCATCGAGACCCTCGATGTGCTGACCGAGGAGAAGGGCACCGTGCACCCGGACGAGGTCACCTCCTACACTCGTGAGCTGTTCCGGACCTTTGAGGTGCCCACCGCGCTGTGCGGGCACCGGCCGGTCCTCCCGGCGATGTTCAGCGGCGTGGATCTCTCGCCGCGGCCGATGGTGGTCGCGGAGGTGGTCGTGGTGCACCGCGACGACGCCGGCGACAAGGTGGCCGTCGAGATCCACAAGCCCACCGCTTGACGGCATCCCGCGAACCCCCAATTACCCGATCGTAGGGTTCGCCGCGTGAGAACTCGACCACCGTTCATCTTCTGTTAACCGAACTGGACTCATCGCGTTACTTCGATTCTTTACCGTCCGATGCAGGAACGAACCGAAACACATCGAGTTCCGGGGCCGCACGCAAGCCCCACCCCCCTCTCGGAAGGCACTCCCCGAATGAAGATTCGTCTGACCGCTGCTCTCGGCCTCTCTGCCGCGCTCCTCCTGTCGGCCTGCGCGGCCAACGAGGGCACCACCACGCCGGACACCACTGATTCCGCCGCCACCGCCGATTCCTCGGCCGTCTCCACCCTCGAGGGCACCCTCGCCGGCAAGGGCTCCTCCGCCATGAACTCCGCGCAGACCACCTGGATCGCGAAGTTCCAGGACGCCAACCCGGGCATGACCGTCAACTACGCGCCCGACGGTTCCGGCGCCGGCCGCGAGGCCTTCATGGGCGCAGGCGTGGACTTCGCCGGCTCTGACCGCGCCTTCACCCTTGAGGAGAACGTGGCCGGCGCCTCGTCGCTGTGCGCCGATGACTCCATCGCCTACAACCTCCCGATCTACGTCTCACCCATCGCTGTGATCTTCAACCTCGAGGGTGTCACTGAGCTCAACCTTAACCCCGACACGCTGGCCGGCATCTTCAACGGCTCCATCACCAAGTGGAACGACCCGGCCATCGTCGCCACCAACGAGGGCGTCGAGCTCCCGGACATGGACATCACCCCCGTGCACCGCTCGGACGACTCGGGCACCACCGAGAACTTCACCGACTACCTCAACAAGACCGCCCCCTCCGTGTGGACGAACGAGGCCGACGGCGAGTGGACCTACGAGGGCGGCGAGGCCGCCAAGGGCACCTCCGGCGTCGTCGCAGCCGTCACCGGCGGCACCGGCACCATCGGCTACGCCGACGCCTCGCAGGCCGGGGAGCTCTCCGTCGCCAAGATCGGTGACGACAACTTCTACGGCCCCACCGCTGAGGACGCCGCCGCCGCGGTGGACGTCTCCCCGATGGAGGAGGGTCGCGAGGCCAACGACCTCGCGATCAACCTCGACCGCAGCGCCGAGGGCTACGGCATCGTGCTGGTCGCCTACGGCATGGCCTGCGCGGAGTACGCGGATCCGGCCAAGGCCGAACTGGTGAAGGCGTACCTCGGGTACGTCGCCTCCGAGCAGGGCCAGCTCGACGCGGCCGAGGGTGCGGGCTCCGCTCCCCTGGCCCCCGCCCTGCGCGACAAGGTGATTGCCGCCATCGACTCGATCAAGTGATCGTAGGATCCCAGTAATCCCAGGAGTCGCGCCTCTCGTTTGCGGGAGGCGCGACTCTTAGGGCTCAGGGCAGCCGCCCGGCCCCATCGGTCAACAGCAGGAGAACCATGTCGACGACGGACGCGGAGGCGCCCACCACGCCGCAGAAGGACTCGCTCCCCCATCGGGAGGACGAGAGTCACGCCCTCCACCACAGCAGCAAGCGATTCGGGGACAAGCTCTACAAGGCGATCTCCACCGGATCCGGCACCCTGATCCTCGTGATCCTCGCCGCCGTCGCCACGTTCCTCGTCGGGTTATCGATCCCGGCGCTGACCGCAGACGCCGAGGACCTGCAGTACGGCGAGTTCTGGAGCTACGCGCTCCCCTTCGCTTTCGGCACCGTCTGGGCCGCCTCGCTGGCGATGGTGTTCGCTGTTCCCGTGGCGATCGGGATCGCGCTGTTCATCAGCCACTACGCCCCACGGAGGCTCGCAGCCGGTCTCGGCTACATCATCGACCTGTTGGCAGCAGTGCCGTCGGTGGTCTTCGGCCTGTGGGGCATCAACACCCTGGCCCCGCTGATGCGCCCCATGTACGTATGGCTGGCGGACAATTTGGGACCGCTTCCCGTCTTCGGCTGGTTCTTCTCCGGTCCGGTCTCCGGCACGGGTCGCACCGTTCTGACGGCCGCCGTCGTGCTGGCAGTCATGGTGCTGCCCATCATCACGGCCATCTCACGCGAGGTGTTCCTGCAGACCCCGCGGCTTCACGAGGAGGCGTCACTCGCCCTGGGCGCCACCCGCTGGGAGATGATCCGCCAGGCGGTGATCCCGTTCGGGACCCCCGGAATCGTCTCTGCGTGCATGCTCGGGCTCGGTCGCGCCCTCGGCGAGACGATGGCTATCGCCATGGTGCTCTCGCCCGCGGCGATCATCCACTTCCAGATGCTGACCTCCAGCAACCCCAACACCATCGCGGGCAACATCGCGCTCGCCTTCCCAGAGGCCTTCGGCCTGGGCATCAACCAGCTGATCGCGACAGGACTCGTGCTGTTCGTCATCACCCTGGCCGTGAACATGACGGCGCGCTGGGTCCTGTCCCTGCGCAAGGAATTCTCGGGAGCCAACTGATGAGCGCCACCACATTGACCACGCGCACCAGCGAGTTGACCGCCGGCCAGCTGCCCCGCTTCACCACGCCCGCGATGCTCGTCGTCGCCTTCGCGGTCACGTCGGCGGTCCTGGCCCTCTTCAGCGCCGCGGGCATCGGCAGCGTCCTGATCATCGGCGTACTCGTCTTCCTGGCCGCCATGTTCGCGCTGTCCTGGTCGGTCGAGGGCATGCGCAAGGCCAAGGACCGCAACGCGCGCCACATCGTCACCGGCGCCTTCCTGATCGCTCTGTTCCCCCTGGTCTCCCTGATCTGGCAGACAGTGGCCAAGGGCCTCGAGCGGATGGACATCAACTTCTTCACCTACTCGATGCGCAGCGTCATCGGTGAAGGCGGCGGGGCTGTGCACGCCATCTGGGGCACGCTGATCGTCACCGGCATCGCCAGCCTGATCTCCGTTCCGATCGGGCTGTTCACAGCCATCTACCTCGTCGAGTACAGCGCAGGCAGCAAGCTGGCCTCGGCGATCCGCTTCTTCGTCGACGTGATGACCGGCATTCCGTCGATCGTCGCGGGGCTGTTCGCCTACACCGTCTTCAGCCTGATCTTCGGGCCTGGCACCAACAACGGCGTCTCCGGAGCGGTGGCCCTGTCGGTGTTGATGATCCCGACCGTGGTGCGCTCCACGGAGGAGATGCTGAGGTTGGTGCCCAACGAGCTGCGCGAGGCCTCGTACGCACTGGGTGTGCCGAAGTGGCGCACCATCGCCAAGGTGGTGCTTCCCACCGCCTTGGCCGGCATCGTCACGGGCGTGGTGCTGTCCGTCGCGCGCGTCATCGGCGAGACCGCCCCGCTGCTGGTCACCGCAGGCATCACGGCGTCGATGAACGTCAACCCGTTCTCCAACCCGATGGCCACGCTGCCCGTGTTCGTGTACTACCAGTACGTGACCCCCGGCATCCCCCAGGATCCCTTCTACGCCCGCGCCTGGGCAGGGGCCCTCACCCTCATTCTCATCGTCATGGGCCTCAACGCGATCGGTCGACTCATCGCGTGGAAATTCGCCCCCAAGTCCGGCCGCTGATCAGGAAGACGCAGGAAAATGTCCAAGCGAATTGAGCTCAAGGATCTCGACATCTACTACGGCAAGTTCCACGCCGTGAAGTCGGTCAGCATGACCATCGAGCCGCGCGCCGTGACGGCCTTCATCGGCTCGTCCGGGTGTGGCAAGTCCACGGTGCTGCGGTCCATCAACCGCATGCACGAGGTGATCGACGGCGCCTACGTCGACGGCCAGGTGCTGCTCGACGGGGTGGACCTGTACGACAAGTCGGTGGATCCGGTGCGCGTGCGCCGCCACATCGGCATGGTGTTCCAGCGCCCGAACCCCTTCCCCACCATGTCGATCAAGGAAAACATCCTGGCCGGCGTGCGGCTCAACAACGACAGGATGAGCAAGTCGGAGTCCGATGACCTGGTGGAGCAGTCCCTGAAGGGGGCCAACCTCTGGAACGAGGTGAAGGACCGCCTGGACAAGCCGGGATCCGGCCTCTCCGGCGGGCAGCAGCAGCGCCTCTGCATCGCCCGCGCGATCGCGGTGTCGCCGGATGTGCTGCTGATGGACGAGCCCTGCTCCGCCCTCGACCCCATCTCGACGCTGGCCATCGAGGACCTGATCAAGGAGTTGAAGGAGACGTACACCGTCGTGATCGTCACCCACAACATGCAGCAGGCCGCGCGCGTCTCGGACCAGACGGCGTTCTTCAACCTCAAGGCGCACGGGCAGCCGGGCGAGCTGATCGAGTACGGGCCCACCGAGAAGATCTTCCACAACCCGGATCAGAAGTCCACTGAGGATTACATCACCGGCCGCTTCGGCTGATCCCCTACCGCTCCGCCCACAGGTGTGAGCGTCGTGACGTTCCGCTGTCCTAGCCCCATGGTCGGGGGCCGCAGTGTGTGCGGGGATCCGGGATCCGATGCCCGGACGGCCCGTGGTGGTCGAGTGAGTAGGGTCTCCGCGACTGACGAGGTGGTCGGGGCCTGCGGCGCTTCTGAGGGCCGCCCGGGCATCGGATCCCGGTTCCCCGCAGACTCCTTCTGTGGCGTGGCCGGGTCCGGGCGCCACTGGTCGGGGCGGCCTTGGGTCGGGATGGTCCTGGGCGGCATGCCAGCTGGGTGATCCTCGAGTTGGGCACCGCTGCGCAGTGCCGCCCCGACCACCGTCCCCCTTACGCAGAGGGCAACGCGCGCTCGCTGAGCTTCCGCGCTTCATCGTGGGGTCGATGGCGCCGATCGCCGATTTGAGATCCAGCGAAGGGCTGGCCACGCGAAGCGCCGACGAAGGCTTCGACGCGGTCGGCGGCGCTCCGCGCCCGACCGGCTCACCCCGCGGGCACGCGAGGTGTCCGCCAACGCGGCCTCTGGCGTCCGCCAAGGCGGCGGGAGGTGGGGGGCGGGGCAGGTTGGGTGGGCGTTGATGACGGCGCCGCGCGCGAAGCGCCGCCGCCGGCATCATGGGCGGCCCGCCCCCCACCACACGCCGCCGAACCCGACCACCGGCCAACCCGGCCTTACCACAGCCCGCCGAACCGAGGCACGGCCGCCGAACCGGGGCACGGCCGCCGAACCGGGGCACAGCCGCCGAACCCGACCACAACACCCCAGACGGGGCAAACCAGGGGCTACTCCTGGACCGGCTCGACGGACCAGTACGTCATCGGCTCCGACTCCTTGCCGCAGCTCAGCGGCGCCTCGTCGCCCGTGTCGATCCGCGACACCCGCACGATGACGCGACGCTCACCGTGGCGCACCTCCACCGCGTCTCCCTCAATCCGGCTGCCCAGGTCCTGAGAGCGAGACGCTCCGAACCGGGCCAGCGCCCACGCCTCCGCCGCCTGCCGTTCCGGGGGCAGGTGGCTGCGTCCCCTGTCGCGGCGCTCACCGCCGGGCCAGAGCAGCCCGACGCCCGCGTCCCGATACGCCGCGAGGGCCTCCCCCGCGACCATCCTCCCGAGCACCTGCCCCGTCGGCAGGAGGAGTGCGGTGGGCGCGAACCGGTGACCCCCCAGGTGGGAGCACTCCCACAACGACTCCACTCCCAGCTCCCCTTCGAGTTCCTCGAGGATGGGGCGGCCCTCCAGCGCGCAGCACCGGTCCCGCTTGGCGTGCGTGCACACGAGCAGCACCGGCTCAGCGACGGTGTCCTGTGGCGATGGCATGCCCGCCTGCCGCCAGCTGTCCAGCCACTCGACGAGTCCCTTGGCATCGCCCACCTCGAACCGCGTGAGCCAGCCCTCCTCGTCGAATCCTCCGGAGACGAGGACCGTGAGGGGGTCGTCGCCGACGGTGTTGCGCGCCGCCTGGCGGATCAGCAGCAGGCGGCCGCCCATCTCTTCGATCAGCCGCTCGAGCCGCGCCCCCACCGCCGGGTCAAGCGCTCGGGCGCTGGTGGCGGCCTTGGCGCCCCAGGGGCCGGGTGCCTCGAGGCAGACCCAGAAGTCCGCGCGGGCCGCGGTGCCCCAGACGGGGAGACCGGCGGCGGACCACAGCACGGAGCAGCGCGACATGACCGTCAGCCTAGCCGTCGACGACGGGGGGGACGGTCAGCCGCAGTCGACGAGCCCCACTGAGGCCTTGAGTCGCAGGACCCGTTCGGCGGAGTCCAGCACGCGTTCACTGAAGTCCTCGTCTGTGGCCTCCCTGGCCGCGGTGGCGTCGATCATGGCGCTCATCAGGGTGGGATCGGCGTTGATGACGAGGTCACCGCCGGCGTCGAGGAAGCGCACCGCCCGGTCTGCCGGCGTGACCCCCGCCACGGATCGGGCGGCGCCGAGATCATCGGCGATGACCACGCCGTCGAAGCCCAGGTCGGAGCGCAACAGCTCCGAGATGATCACCTGGCTGAAGACGCCCTCCACGCCGGGGTCGAGCTGGGTGAACACCGCGGAGGAGATCATCACGGAGCTCGCGCCCGCCTCGATGCCCGCACGGAACGGCTCCAAGGAGGGGTGGTCGGCGGTGATGTCGTCGTCCGTGGCGGCGCCGAAGTCCGTGTTGGTGACCACCTCACCCAAACCGGGGAAGTGTTTGAGGGAGGTGGCGATTCCAGCCTCCCCCATCCCCTCGACGAACTCGACGACGGAGCGCGAGACCGTCGGTGCATCGTTGCCGTAGTTGCGAGACAGGAGCCCGATCGGCTCGTTGCTGCGCTGCTTGTCCGCCGGGACGACGTCTGCCACGGGCGCGAGGTTGTAGTGGACGCCTGCGATGCTCAGCTGATCCCCCCACAGGCTGCTGGCGGCCCTCAGCTCGCCCTCGCCGAGCTCGCCCTGATCCGTGGCGGCCGGTATCGCATCGAACCCTTGGCCCCGGAGCCGTTGCACCTGTCCGCCCTCCTGGTCGACGGCGATCATCAGCGGGAGCTCGGCGGTGCCGAGGCTGCCCAGCTCTGCGGTCAAGGCGCGGATCCCGTCGACACCAGAAGTGGTGTTCCCCAGGAGCACCACTGACCCAACCCGGCCCAGCGAAATGGCGGAGCGGGTGGTCTGGTCCAGGCCGCCGGTCGAGACGCCCACCATGAAGAGCTGGCCCACCCTGACGGGCCCGTCGAGCCCCTCGGCGATGCTGCGGCAGCTGGTGAGCGTGGGTGTGGGTTCAGAAGTGAGGTGCGGGGGCGACGCCTCAGTGGCCTGGGATGCGGCCGCCGGGGAGGCCTGGGTGGTTGTCATCGACGGCGGCAGCGTGGGGCCGGGGGCGCAACCGGCGGCGGCGAGAGCCGCCGCGCAGACCAGCGACAGCCGCACAGATGGGGCCGGCATTCAGCGGTCCAGGTAGATGGGGTGGTGCGAGTCCACCAGACCCAGCAGCGCGTTCTCAACCACCTCGGGCAGCGCAGGATGGATCCAGTACTGTCCCCGCGACATCTGGGTCACCGGTAGCCCGAAGCTCATGGCCTGGATGAGGGGCTGGAGCAGTGTCGGCGCCTGGGGGCCGAGGATGTGCGCGCCGAGGAGGTGCCAGGTGTGGGGGTCCGCAAGAAGCTTCACGAAGTGGCCCTCGTCCTCCATGGCCCAGCCGTAGGCCACGTCCGCGTATCGCTGGCGCGCCACCACGAAGGGCACGCCCCATGCCTTCAGCTGCTCCTCCGTGGCGCCCACGCTGGCAATCTGGGGGTCGCTGAACACGGCGTGCGGCACGTAGCGGTGGTCGGTCTCGACGAGGTTGTCGGGGTGCAGGAGGTTGTGCTGGACGGTGCGCATCTCGGCGTTGGCGACGTGCTTGAGCAGGTAGTCCGACGATGCGTCACCCATCGCCCAGACGCCTCGCACGTTGGTGCGCTGCTGGGCGTCGACCTGAATCTGTCCATCCGCCCTGACGTTGATGCCGGCCGCGGCCAGGTCCAGCGCATCCGCATTGCGCACCCGCCCGACGGCCAGCAGGAGTGCGTCTGCGAAGTACTCGTACTCGACGCCGTTGCGGTCCTTGGTGATCACAGTCATGGCCCCGTGACCGGCGGCCTCCAGGGAGCTGAGCTGCTGGTTGAGGCGCACATGCACCCGCCGCGACAGCTGGGCGGCGAAGTGTTCCGCCACTTCCCTGTCGTGATGGCGCAGCAGGACGTCCGAGCGGTTGATGAGGGTGACGTCTGTGCCGAGCGCTGAGAAGATGTGCGCGAATTCTGCCGCGATGTAGCCGCCGCCCACGATCACGAGGCGACGTGGCCGTTCGTCGATCCGCATGATGGTGTCCGACGTGTGGACCAGCCCCGCGACGTCCTCGCGGCCAGGCACGTCGACGGTTCGCGGTCGTGATCCGGTGGCGATGACGATGTGGTCCGCGCTGATCCGGTCGTCTCCCACCTGCAGGGTCTGCGGTCCGACGAACCGCGCCTCGCCGTGGAAGACCGTGACGTTGCCAGAGCGCTCACGCCACTGGAGCCCACCGGCCGAGATGGGGTCGATACGGCCGAAGATGCGGTCGCGGATGGCCTTCCAGTCCGAGCCGCGGTACTGGAGATCGACGCCGAGGCGTCGTGCGTCGGAGGGCGCGGCTGCATGGTCCGCCGGCAGCACGAACATCTTGGTGGGGATGCAGCCGCGATTCAGGCAGGTGCCCCCAAAGGTCTCATCACGCTCGATCAATGCCACGTTCCAGGTGGCGAAGCGCTCGTCGATCAGCGAGTTCCCTGAGCCTGAACCGATGACCACCAGATCAAAATGCTGCATGGCGCCATTGTTCCATGGACGGGCCGTGGAGCAGTGGGTGCCACCGCGCGCCGGGGTGGGGGTCGATCCCGGCCCGTAAGCTGGGGCCATGAGCAGATCCTGGGCAGTGGTCACCGGTGCGTCGAGCGGTCTCGGGGTGGGGTACGCCGAGGGGTTGGCGGCCGAAGGCAACAACGTCCTTCTGGTGGCACGCCGGCGTGACCTGCTCGAATCCGTGGCCTCCTCCATCCGGGCCACTTCGGGGGTGGCGGCGGAGATCTGGCCGGCGGATCTGACGGATCGGGATGAGCGCGCAAAGCTCGCGGCGCGGATGGCAGAGCTGGACGTGAGCCATCTGGTCAACAACGCAGGCTTCGGGACCATGGGCCACTTCAAGGACGCCTCCCCGGATCGGGTCAGCGACGAGATGGAACTCAACATGGTGGCTCTGACTGAGCTGACCAGGTCCGTTCTCCCCCACATGGTGGCGCGCGGCGCCGGGGCGATCATCAATGTGGCCTCCACCGCGGCCTTCCAGCCCATCCCCACCATGGCTGTGTACGCCGCCTCGAAGGCCTACGTGATGCGGTTCACGATCGCGCTCTGGGAGGAGCTGTACTCGACGGGGGTCCGCGCCATCGTGATCTGCCCCGGCCCCACGGACACCGAGTTCTTCGCCAACGCCGGCGACGACGGGGTCATGCGGCGTCGCCGGACCATCTCCCAGGTGGTGGAGACCACCTTTGCTGGGTTGCGTGCGCATCGGCCTTTGGTGGTCGACGGGCCACAGAACGCGGCGATGGCGTTGGCCACCCGTCTGGTCCCGGTGCATCTCCAGGCGCGGTTCGCGCGGATGGTGGCCACCAGCTGAACGACTGGTCATCGCTGAGCCCTAACTGAGGGCTGCCTGTCCGAGCCAAGTGATCCAGTCGAGACAGCAAGGGTGGGGGACGGCAGGGCGGCACTGCGCAGCGGTGCCCAACCCGACGACCACCCAACCGGCATCCCGCCCAAGCAGACCCGGCCCCAACGCCGCCCTGCCGGCCCGCACCCGGGACAAGGCAACGCCACATGAGGACCGAGTGCGGGGAGACGGGAGACGAGGCCCGGGCGGCCTCACCACCCGACCACCGACCCGGCTGACCGGAACATCGAGACCATGGACAACGGCCGCCCGGGCATCGACTCCCGGCTCACCGCACCCGACAACGAGATCCGCGAGAAGGTGGCAGTCACGACCCTTCGAGACAGGCCACGCCGCTCCGCGGGCGGCCCTCCTCAGGGAGCAGGAGGGAGGCCACCGCTACGGGGGCGGCCCTCCTCAGGGGACGATGGGCTCGGGCCGCGCTAGCGAACGCGGATGGACTTGTTCTCCGAGGAAACCGTCGGAGGGGTACCGCCGCGCACGCTGGCGCTCAGATCGTAGTCGCCCGGCTGCAGCTGAAGGCTGACCGACCACACCCGCCAGCCGTCGGAGTTCACGCCGGTCGAGGTCTGAGCGGAGGTCTCGGCCACGACCCGGTCGGTGTCGATGTCCGTGATGCGGACCACCGGGACTCCCCAGCCGGGCTTGACGGTGCCGACGATCACCACCGGTCCGGGCGCGAGCCGGGCGGCGTTCTTCGGTGAGGTGATCCACAGCGACGGCATCGGGCCGAGTCCCGTGCGGGTGAAGCCGGCCTCGCTGATGAGCTCCGCGGGGGGCGGTCCGCCGTCAGAGAGGAACTGGACCCTCAGCTCGGGGTCCCCCATGATCTCCGAGGCCGTGTACACGACCTGGTTGCGGGCCCTGGCCGTGAGTTCCGGGGAGGTCAGGTCCGCGAACGCATCGCCGGAGAGATCCACGATGAGCGTCTCCCCGGACATCTCGGTGCCGATGAGCTGGCCGGGACCCCAGGCGGACTCGTAGTCGGGATCAAGCGGCGCGAGGGTCAGGAGCGCCGTGAGCGCACCCTCCACCAGGTTGGGGCTGGCTGGAAGATCCCGGAGCTCCTGGAACAGCTTCCCGTCCTGGCGGTCCACGTAGTAGAGCGGAACGCCTCGGACCTGCGCCGGCAGCGACGCGGCGGCCGCCGCCGTCGGGGACACTGTGGGGGCCGGGGAGCCGGCCTCGGTGGTGGCTGCGGTGGGGCGCGTCAGCGCCGCCAGCCCCAGGCCCGACAGCACGGCCACCATCGTGATCAGCGCCACCACCTTCGGGCCGAGGCCCGAGGTGCGCAGCGAGGTCAGGTTCAGCAGCTCACCCTCGAGGGTGTCGGTTCCAGGCGCCTGGACGAGGCGGGCGGCTGACCGGAGTGCGGCCGTGACCTCCTGGGACAGCGACTCGAGCACTCCGGGGAAGGTTCCCGGCGCAGGGTCGCCCACGCGGGCCCGCAGCGTCTCCAACGCCACCTCAAGCCGCTGGTTGCACCCACGCACCGACATCCGCATGATTCCGGCCAGCTCGGGGCCGAAGACGGACAGGTAGTGGCTGACGATGAGGAGCTCGGCCATCCGCGGGGGCATCGCCGAGATGGCGCGGAGGACCTCCTGTTGCCTGGCCTCCGCGACGTCTGGAAGCTGGATGGGCGCCTGCGCGGGCCGGACGGCGTGGGCAAGGTGGACCACGTGCTCGTGCAGGAACTCGACGCGCTCCACCGGATCGATGAGCCGGTGACCCCGCCGGTGGAGGGCCAGCAGAGCGCTGCGCACGATCCGCCCGGACTGTTCTTCGGCGTCGAGGAGCACGACGAGACGGTGCAGGGTGGCACCCTGCTCCTCGTACACCCGGACGAGCCAGTCCAGGTCCTCCTCAGACGCCACGGCTCAGATGCCCGCGTACGAGTGGAGGCCGCTGAACAGGAGGTTGACCCCGATGAAGTTGAACCAGAAGGTGACCAGCCCGAGGAGCGCGATGATGGCGACGGGGCGGCCTCGCCACCCGGCCGTCGCGCGCGCATGCAGGTAGGCGACGTAGACGATCCAGGTGATGAAGGACCACGTCTCCTTGGGGTCCCAGTTCCAGAACCGTCCCCACGCGTACTGCGCCCAGATGGCGCCCGCGGCGATGGTGAACGTCCACAACGGCACGGCGAAGGCGTGCAGGCGGTAGGAGATCAGGTCCAGCTTCTGGGCGGTGGGCACCTTGGCGAGGTAGCCGCTGATCACGGTCCCCCGGGCGGCGGCCCGCCGCTCCGCTGCGTCTCGGACGAGGAAGAGCGCGGACGCGACGGCTCCCACGTTGAACGCCGCGCCGGAGATGGCTGCCGCCACGATGTGGATGACGAACCACACGCTGTGCAGCGCGGGCACCAGCGGCGACACCTCGACGTAGAACTGGGTCACGGCCAGGCCGAGGCCGACCGTGAAGAGCAGGGTGAGCCCGAGCCCGAGCCAGCGCATGCCGAAACGGGCGACGCAGAACAGGTAGATGATCACCGCGAACGCGAGGGCGGAGGTGACGAACTCGTACATGTTGCCCCACGGTGGGCGCTCCGCGGCGACACCGCGCAGGACCACCGCGCCCACGTGCAGCAGGGCTGAGATCACTGTGGCTGCTACCGCCAACCGCCCCCACAGGTCCACCCTCGTGCGTTGGGTGTCCTCGGAACCATCGGCTGGCCTGACGGGTGCGAGCCCTCGGGCCGACGCCCACTCCAGCGCGTGGAGGGCGAAGGCGAGGAGGTACCCGACGGCCGCGTAGACCATCGCGGTGTAGGACCATTCGGACAACGTCACGTCTCGGGTCCCTCCTTCATCTGCTGGCTGGGCGCGCCCCCATTGTGCACACGATCTGTCACGGAGGCCAACACGCCGGCCACCTCGTCGTCGAGTCCGCTGGCCGCGTCCGCGCGGTCCAGGCCACCTGCGAGCGCCTCGCCGTCGACGATTCTGACGAACAGGCGACGGGGCCGGACGATGAGCGACACCGACAGGCCTGCCACCCCCACGATCAGCGAGATGAGCGTCATGGTGTTGCCTGGTGTCTGGCTGACCTGCAGCTTCACCCAGCGGTCCCAGCCGTCGAAACTGATGGATCCCAGCCCGTCCGGCAGCGCGAATCCGGCGCCCGGCAGCATCCTGGCCCGCAGCACCTCTCCGTCGTCTCCCGGCACGGGGGCGAGGCCGGTGGTGGTCAATGTGTAGACGCTCTCGGGAACACCGGTCTCCTCCGCGGGGGGCCCGGACCAGGCGTTGAGGTAGACCTCCGGGCTGAGCGCGTCGGGGAAGACCGAGTGGGGGCCGGTCTCGTCCAGCACGGCCGTCGGGAAGAAGAAGGCCTCGAACGCCAACCGCTGAGGGCGGGCGTCGGGCACCTTGATTACGCCGACCGACGCGAAGTTGCCGTCCTGGGGCAGGAAGACCACCGGGCCGCTGAAGGCCACGTCACCGTTGCCGTCGGTGACCGTGAAGGCGGGTGCGTAGCCGTGTCCGATCAGGTTGACCTGCGTCCCACCGCTGGTGATGAGCGGCTCGTTGACTGTCAGCAGCGCGTCGCGGGCGCCGGAGGAATCCTCCAGCACCACGTCCGCGTCGAACTGACGGGCCGCCCCCCGCTGCACCTCACCGGTCTCGAAGGCGACGCGGAACTGCTCGATGCCGACCGAGAAGGGCTCCAGCCCGTCGGTGTCCACCAGGGAGCCGGAGGTGAAGTCGTCGTACTGGGTGATGACGTTGGCGAAGGCGCGGCCTTCGACCACGACGACGGTGCCGTGGAATCCCCACAGGTTGGACCAGGCCATGCCGATCAGCATCGCCACCAGGGAGATGTGGAAGATGAGGTTGCCGGCCTCGCGGATGTAGCCGCGTTCGGCCGACAGCCCGTCATCGAAGCGCCGGACCCGGTACCGCTTGGACCGCAACCACTGTTCCCCGGCGTCGAGCGCCTGAGCGGTGGGCGCCTCGAGGGTGCCACGGCCGGTGGCGGGAAGCCTCTCGATCCGCGCGGGCAGCGACGGCGGCGGCTTGCGCACAGCGTCCAGGTACTTGCTGATCCGCGGGAGGATGCATCCGATCAGCGAGACGAAGAGAAGCAGATAGACGGCCGAGAAGGCAGGCGAGGTGTAGACGTCGTAGAACCCCAATGGCTCGAAGATCGAGTCCCAGAACGGGTTGGCGCGCTTGAAGTCCAGCACTGAGATAGGGGAGGCGCTCTGTTGGGGGATCATGGAGCCCGGGATGGCGGCCAGGGCCAGCAGGAAGAGCATCATGAGGGCGGTCCGCATCGAGGTCAACTGCCCCCAAGCCCATCTCACCAGCTCCACCGGGCCCAGCGCCTTGCGCGATCCCTCCGTCACAGAATGGTCCCGAAGCTCGAAGCCCATTGGCGCAGCACCGCGATGAGCGCGTCCCACCAACCCACCACCATGGCGAGACCCACCACCATCATCGCGACGCCGCCCAGCCGCTGGAGCAGCTGCCCGTGGCGCTTCATCCACTCGAAGCGGGGCGCCAGCGCGGTGAACGCGACGGCGAAGGCGAGGAAGGGGATGCCCAGGCCAAGCGCATACGCGAAGGCCAGGATCCCGCCTCTGGCCGCAGACCCCTCGTTGAGGGCCAGGGTCAACACCACCGAGAGCGCGGGGCCGATGCACGGCGTCCAGCCCAACCCGAAGACCATCCCCAGGAGGGGCGATGCCCACACCCCGAACCTGGGCGCCACGCTCGGGCGCCATCCGCTGGGGACCGGTAGCCAGCCCGCGAACCCCGCGCCGAGCACCATGATGATCACGCCGAGCGCCACCGTGATGGCCCTGGCGTTGGTCAGCAGGGCGGCCCCGACGCCCCCGATGAGAGCACCGGTGAGGACGAAGACAATTGAGAAACCCAGAATGAAGCCGAGTGTTCCACCCACGAGGAGCCGCCTGGATGCGGTTCCTCCCGTGATCTGGGCCGAGCCCAGGCCGGAGGCGTAGGACAGGTAGCCGGGGAGCAGCGGCAGCACGCAGGGGGACGCGAACGACACCAGCCCGGCCAACATCGCCACCGGGATGGCCACCAGCATGGACGACGTCAGAGCCGTCCCCGCCCAGGACTCGAGGAGGATCACCCGCCGGCCTCCACATCGGCGACGATACCCGTGAGCGTGGTGGCGTCCACCTCACCCAGCACCCGGGCCGCGACACGCCCCTCGGAGTCGATGACCACGGTGCTGGGGATGGCCTTGGGAGGCAGCTGCCCGAATCCGAGCAGCAGTTCACCGTCCGGATCGAAGATGCTGGGGTAGGTGAGGCCGAAAGCCCGTTCGAAGGCCTGCGCCGGGGCCACATCGAGGTCACGGGTGTTGAGGCCGATGAAGGAGACGTCCTCGCCCAACTCCCGTGCGGCCTCCACCAGCTCGGGCGCCTCGGCCCGGCACGGGGCGCACCAGGACCCCCACACGTTGACCACGATGATCTTCCCGGTGTGGTCCGCCGTCGAGACCTCAGTCCCGTCGAGGGCCGTCCCGGCGAGCGTGGGCGCCGGTTGGCGCGCCTCTGCGGGCACGATCGTGACCGTGCCGTCGCCGCCCTCGAAGCCGACTCCGTCAGAGGACCCCTGCGCACCACAGCCCGCCAGGAGCACGGTGGCGGCCCCTGCGACGAGGAGAAGCCTCACGTGCCGACCTTGAACCGCCGACCACGCACGGCGGGCAGGAGGTGCGCGACAGGCTCGGCGTAGTCCACCGCCGTCACGACGCCGTCGCGGAGCGTGAAGCTGGTCACGGAGCACAGGGTGCACTGCCGGCGGCGCGGGTCGTGGACCAACGGCCGGCCCTCCGCGTCGCTTCGGGCGATCCAGATCGGCAGCTGGTGACTCACCACGAGCGCCTGGCCGCCGGGCCCGGCGGCGAGGGCGGCATCGGAGATGGCGGCCCTCATCCGGGCGACGACCTGCGTGTACGGCTCGCCCCAGCTGGGCTGCAGAGGGTTGCGCATGTGCCAGAACATCCTGGGGTCCCGAAGTGCGCGGTTCCCCTTGCCGAACACCATGCCCTCGAACTTGTTGTCTGCCTCGATCACCCGCTCGTCTGTGGTGACGTCCAGCGCGGGAAAGAGTGCGGCGGTGGGAGCCATGGTCTCCTGCGCACGCTGGAGGGGCGAACAGCGCAGATGGGTCAAGGGCACGTCTCGCCAGTGTTGCGCCATCCGGGCCGCCATCCGTTGCCCGAGCTCTGAGAGCCCGAAGCCAGGGAGGCGCCCGTAGAGGACGGCGCCGGGATTCTCCACCTGTCCGTGCCGCATGACGTGCACGATCGTTGCGTCTGCCACGCCCATCACCCTAGTCTGCCGGGGCAACTACCTTGCGCCGCTTGCGGCGCTTGCGCTGCGAGGGCTTGCTGACCGGGAGACCGGCCGCCAGCTGATCCGCGCGCCTGCGGTCCGCGAAGCGGGCAAGCGCCTCAGCCAGTGATTCGAAGGTGGGCGCGTCTGCGATCACGTCCACGCGGAGCCCGTGCATCTCGCAGGCCGCGGCGGTGGCGGGGCCGATCGCTGCCACCACCGTGGCGGGGTGCGGCTTCCCGGCGATGCCGATCATGTTGCGCACGGCCGTGGCGGAGGTGAAGACGACGGCGTCGTACATGCCCGTCTTGATGTCGTCGCGGACCTCAGGCGGCGGCGGGGCGGCCCGGACCGTGCGATAGGCGGTGACCTCCTCCACCTCCCAGCCCAGGCGGCTCAGACCGACGAGGAGGGGCTCCACCGAGACGTCGGCCGAAGGCACCAGGACCCGGTTGAGTGGGTCGATGAGATCGTCGTAGGCGGGGAACTCGTTGGCCAGCGCGCCGGTGGTGTTCTCGACGACCGGGGTGAGGTCCGCCACCAGGCCCAGCCGGCCGAGCGCCTCCACCGTGCCCCTGCCGACGGCGGCGAGGCTGATCCCGGACAGGGCGCGGGAGTCCAGGCCGTACTCAGTCAGCCGCTCGGCGATGGCGGCGACGGCGTGCGGCGAAGTGAGCACCAGCCACAGGTAGCGGCCGTCCACCAGCCCGCGAACGGCCTTCTCCATGCCCTGCTCGGTGCGGGGCGGCTCGATGGACATGGTGGCCACCAGCTCGGTGGCGGCACCGTAGTGCGCCAGCTCCTCGGTGAGCGAGGACAGATCGTCCTTGGTTCGGGGGGCGATGACCCGCCAGTCGAACAGAGGCTTGCCCTCGAACCAGGCGTAGCGCTGGCGGCGCGCCTCCTCGATCCCGGGCCCGACGATGAAATAGCACTCGGCGGCGTCGACGTGGTCCACCTCACCCCAGGTGAGCACCTCGCTGACCTGCGCCGTCGTGCCGACACCCACGAGGCTGAGGCACTGCCCGTCGCGCCCGTACCGCGTGGCGGCCTGCTCGGCCACGGCGCGCGCCAGGGAACCGGCGGCGCGCACGATCAGCGTCTTGGCCGAGGGCCAGTCATCGATGTGTGGGACTTCCACCCTGGCGTCCAGGGCGGCGAACGCGGAGGTGGCGGTGACGCCGCCGAACGACAGCGCGGCGCTCCAGCGGTTGACGCCAGGCACCACGTTCGCGCGGATGCCGGCCGTGGCAAGGACCTCCGGAAGGACGCCACCGGCGTCGGCATCGGTGAAGTAGTCCCCGGCGTGCAGCCGCACCACGCGACGCCCCCGCGCGACGGCGCCGAGGATCTCGGCCACCTCGTCGTCTCCCCCTGCCAGCCGCACTTCGGCGTGCGCCGGAACCATGGCCTTGATCTGCTCAACGTCCGCGGCGGGGTCCACGATGAGGAGGTCCGCGAAACGCATCGCCCGCGACCCGGACAGCGTGAGTAGACCAAGGTCAGCGGGGCCCGAGCCGACGAACGTGACCGACCCACCGGTCGGTTCGAACTCCGGCGGACTTGCCGGCGAGGTCGGTTCCAGGGAATCGGTCACTTCGATCATTTCCGTTCAGGGCTGGTCGGCGAGCGACGAGATCCAATCGACTGGCGTGTCCCGGGGAGTGCGCGAGGCGAGAGCCACACGCAGTGCGTCGTCGTCGACGAACCAGTAGCTGAGTAGCTCCCGGTCCACGAATGTGACGGGCACATGGTCTGTGAATCTGGCCTGGAGTGAGCCGATGGAATCTATGTCCACGGCACGCCAGGCCACCCCGAGGTCCTCGCAGGCCCTGCGCACGACCGCTTCGGCATCCACGCAGAGGTGGCATCCGGAGCGGGTCAGCAGCAGAACCCGTGAGGGTGCTGCCACTACTTGCCGGCGCGACGACGCTGGATGCGGGTCTTCTTCAGGAGCTTGCGGTGCTTCTTCTTGGCCATGCGCTTGCGACGCTTCTTGATGACAGAGCCCACTGTGTGCCTTTCATTACCGGATGATCCGGGTGCCTTCGATGTGCCTGGCCACGTTGGGCCAGACTCTGAATCTTAACCGCTCTTGGGGAGTATCGACCAATCCCTCTCAGCGGGCCATGGCGCGGCCGCGCTCGGCGCAGGCCTCCATCGCCGCCAGGAACGCCGCGCGGACCCCGCGATCATCCAGCACGCGGAGCGCGGCGGCGGTGGTGCCGGCGGGCGAGGTGACCTGTTCGCGCAGCTCGACGGCCCGCGACCCTGTGGCGAGCAGGGCGGCCGATCCGACGAAGGTCTGCACCACCAGATCGCTTGACTGCTGGCGCGTGAGGCCCTGGTGGACCCCCGCCTCGATCATCGCGTCCGCCACGTAGAAGAGGTAGGCCGGGCCGGAGCCTGAGACGGCGGTGAGCGCGTCGATCTGGGTCTCCGGAATGACGATGCTGCGTCCAACCGCGTCCATCAGCGCGGAGACCGCCTCAACCTGCTCCGCCGAGGCGTGGTGCCCGGGCACCACCCCGGCCATCCCCTGCCCCACGAGAGCGGGCGTGTTGGGCATCACGCGGACGACGGCGGCCCCCTCGGGCAGGCCGGCCTCGAGCTGCGCGATCGGCGTGCCGGCGGCGATCGAGACCACCAGTGGCACGTTCCCCCGCACCTCGATGCGGCTCGACAGCTCCTCCAGCACCCCGTCGATCTGGTGAGGCTTGACCGCCAGCACCACCACATCGGCGACGGCGGCCTCGGACAGCGGGACCGCCCGGACCCCGTGTGCGGCGGTGACCGCGGCGGCCCGCTCCGCGGAGGGCTCGACGACGGAGAGGTCCGCCGGCCGATGCCCTGCGGCGAGCCATCCCGCGAGCAGCGCCTCGCCCATCGCCCCTGCGCCGATCAGAGTCAGCTTCATCGGATCAGCAGCTCAGCGATCTGGATGGCGTTGAGGGCAGCGCCCTTGCGCAGGTTGTCGTTGCTGATGAACAGCACCAGACCGCGCCTGCCCTCCACGCTCTGGTCCTGACGGATCCGGCCGACGAACGAGGCGTCAGCGCCCGCGGCCTGCAGCGGGGTGGGCACATCCACGAGCGTCACTCCCGGCGCCTTCGCCAGCGCCGCGCGGGCCTCCTCGGGGGTGATGTCCGCGGCGAAACGGGCGTGCACCGACAGCGAGTGGCCAGAGAAGACGGGGACGCGCACGCAGGTGCCGGCAACCCGCAGCTGCGGCAGGTGCAGGATCTTCCGGGACTCGTTGCGCAGCTTCTTCTCCTCGTCCGTCTCACCCTCGCCGTCGTCGACGAGGCTGCCGGCCAGCGGCACCACGTTGTAGGCGATGGGGGCGACATAGGGGGCCACATCTGATGGGTGGAATGCCGCGCCGTCGTGGGCGAGGACGCGGGGGTCCTCGATCTGGCCCAGCTGCGAGGCGAGCGCCTCGACGCCCTTCACTCCCGACCCGGAGACGGCCTGGAAGGTGGTCACCTGCAGCGACTCGAGGCCCGCTGCGTCGTGGAGTGCCTTGAGGACCGGCATGGCGGCCATCGTGGTGCAGTTGGGGTTGGCGATGATGCCGAGCTCGGCCTGCCCGACGTCCTCCGGGTTGACCTCGGAGACCACGAGCGGGACCCGCGGATCCATCCGCCAGGCCGACGAGTTGTCCACGACGGTGGCGCCGGCCTCGGCCACGCGCGGCGCCCACAGCTTCGAGGTCGACCCACCGGCCGAGAACAGGGCCACGTCCAGGCCGGCGAAGTCCGCCGTCTCGATGTCCTCGACGAACACCTCTCCCGCACCCCAGGGCAGCGCCCTGCCCGCCGACCTCGCCGAGGCGAAGTAGCGGATCTGCTCAACCGGGACATTGCGCTCCGCCAGGAGGCGACGCATGACGCCGCCCACCTGCCCGGTCGCGCCGAAGACTCCAACACGCATGGGCGGAAGTCTACGACGACACCGCCTGAGCGCGACATGTCGTGTCCAGTGCCTCGCCATTCCCGCCTGTCCACTGGGTAGTGTTCGCCTCGTCGGGTCTGAGAGAAGAGGTCGACGATGAAGCAGGTTCCCCAACCGCATCCGTCGCGCATCACGCCGTTCAGCAACCATTGCGTCGTCGTCGGAGTGACGCCGGAGCAGCCGGAGGTGGTGCTGTTGACCGCCGCCGAGCTGGCCCGGGCGCAGGGAGGTGTCCTGTACTGCGCCTATGCGGACCCCGGCCGGGTCGTCGAACGTGAGTTCCCCGATGGCACCGTGGAGCACAGCGACATGGACCCGGACATGTCCGACGACGAGGAGTGGCGGCGGCGCCAGGAGACGCTGCTGGCCGCGGTCGGGGAATCGATGGCCGGCAGCGATGTGCCCTGGGAGTTCCGGTATCTGGCCGGCCGCGCTGATCGGGCGCTGACCCATCTCGCCAGGGCGGTCGACGCAGCGGTGATCGTCGTCGGCACCGGGCGTCCCGGGCGGAGCGGCCGTTTCCATGGCCTGCTCGACGCCGCCGTCGGCACGCACCTCGTCCACCACCAGCACCGCCCGGTGCTCACGGTGCCCACTTCGGTGGTGGACTGGAAGACACCGCTGGAGTGGCGGTGACCCCACCCTCCTCGTCGCTGCCCGCCTACCTGCGGCCCTCCCTCCTCGGTCTGGTCACCCTCGGCGGCGCGGCCGGCACGACGCTACGGTCCGCCCTGGAGTCCGCCTTCGGGGCGGGCGCCGGCGAGTTCCCGTGGGCCACGTTCGCCATCAACGTCTCGGGCGCGCTGATCCTCGGCGCCCTCCTCGAGGCGCTTGCCCTGGTGACGGCTGACAGCGGGCGGAGGAGGGCGCTGCAGCTCGCGCTGGGCACCGGGCTCCTCGGCGGTTACACCACCTACAGCACCTTCATCCTGGAGGCGGTCGCGCTGGGACGCGGTGGAGACCTGCCCCTGGCCATGGCCTATGCCGGTGCCAGCGTCGCCGTCGGGTTCCTGGCCGCCAGCGCATCGATGGCGCTCGTGCGCCGGGCGGTCGCGGCTGGGCGGCGGGCATGATTCCGCTCTGGGTGGCCCTGGTCGGCGGCCTGGGCGCGGCGGCACGCTTCATGCTCGACGGGGTCATCACGGCAAGGCTGAGCCGCTCGCTACCCACCGCCACGCTCATCATCAACGTGACCGGCTCGTTCCTGCTGGGCGTCGTGACGGGGTGGGCCGCCGGTGGGGCCGAGGCCGTGCGCGCCGTCGCGGGGATCGGCTTCCTGGGCGGCTTCACCACCTTCTCCACCGCCAGCGTCGAGCTGGTGCGCGTGGTGCGCGTGGGCCGCGCCCCCGCAGCGGTGGCGCTGGGGGTCGCGATGCTCCTGTTCAGCGTCGCGGCCGCCCTGATCGGCCTGGCCGTCGGCGCGGCCATCCGCTGAGCGCCAGAGGGTCAGCGGCCGATCCAGGCGAGCAGTACGGGCAGCAGGGGGGCGCCGACGAAGGCGACGATGTCCAGCAGCGAGTGCGTGATCACCAGCGGCATCACGCGCCTGATCTTCAGGTACAGCCATCCGAAGGCCAGGCCCATCACCAGGTTGCCCACGAAGCCGCCGAAGCCCTGGTAGAGGTGGTAGCCGCCGCGGATGAAGGCGCTGACCACGACGATGACCCACATCCGGCCGCCCGTCTGGGCCCACCTGGTGAAGAGGTAGCCGATCATCAGCACCTCCTCCAGCACGCCGTTCATCACAGCCCGGAGCACAAGCACGGGAACGGTCCACCAGTTCGCGGCCAGGTTGGCCGTGCTCACCTGGGTGTTGATGCCGATCTCGACGGCGAACACGTAGAACGCCAGCCCCGCGACCCCGATCACGGCGAACACGCCCAACCCCCAGGCCAGGTCGAAGCCGGGGCGCCGCAGGTCGAAGCCCATCACGCGCCAGGGCCCCTCCTCCGGGCGGTGCTGCGTGGCGAGCAGGTACAGCGCCAACGCCACCGGCACCAGCGGGAACGTCATCCACGCGAGCTGGTAGGCGAGGTCCAGCCAGGGCCTGTCCGGAGTCGCGCTGTTGTTGATGGAGGTGGTCTGCTGGTTGAGCGGGATGGGCCTGGTGAGCTTCTCGATGATCGAGAGCAGGGCGTAGATCGCCGACTGCCCCAGCGAGAGCAGCAGCACGATGACCATCTCGGTGCGCAGGAGGCGGCGGGTGGACGGCTCGACCGCGAGCGCCGAGGGCGCCGTCACCGCTTGTCCGAGATGGCCCGCAGGTAGCTGTACAGCGTCCTCGGCCGGGCGGCGATCCGCGTGGTGAGGTACTCGAACCAGGCCGGCCCGAACGGCACGTAGGTGCGGGAGCGGTAGCCGATGTCCGTGAGCCGCCGCTGCTCGAGCGGGCGGACGCCGTAGAACATCTGGAACTCGAAGCCGTCCCGGCCGACGGCGTTGCGTCGGGCCAGGTCCTGCGTGATGGCGATCATCGTCGGGTCGTGGGACGCCACCATGGCGTAGGCGTGGTCCTCCATGGCGCGGCGAACGCACCTCACCAGTGCCAACGACTTCTCGTGCTCATGGCGGTAGCCCTCGGCCTTCGGCACCGGATAGGACCCGACGCAGAGCCGCACCCGTGCCCCGTCGGCGCCGATCCGCTCCAGGTCACGTTCGGAACGCCGGATGTCGGCGGGCAGGGTCAGCCCGATCCGGTCGCAGCCGGCGCGGGCGGCGCTCCACAGCCGCAGGGTCTCGTCGTATCCCTCGGTGCCCTGCATCTCCAGGGTGACGACGGCACCGCTGGCCGTGGTGACGCGGCAGAGATCCTCGAGGCGGGCGCGGGCGCTGGCTGGACTGTCGCGGAGTCCGAGCGAGGACGGCTTCACGGAGATCTCGACGCCTTCGGCGCCCTCCCCCAGCGCGTCCAGGGCCCGGCAGAGCATGTCCGTGGTCTCCGCCTCGTCGTCGGAGCTGGGAAGGTAGGCCAGCGATACCAGCAGCCCCTGCCCCTGGAGCCGCCGCGTCACGGCCACCGCGTCGTCGATGCCCTCACCCGCCACGTAGGAGCTGGCGAAATCCAGCGCCGCCCCGGAGGCCATGG
This sequence comes from Tessaracoccus luoxuelianae, assembly GCF_055326245.1. NCBI lineage: Bacteria > Bacillati > Actinomycetota > Actinomycetes > Propionibacteriales > Propionibacteriaceae > Tessaracoccus > Tessaracoccus luoxuelianae. The sequence goes on along the minus strand of NZ_JBUZNO010000009.1, from coordinate 107,862 downwards.
CGGACTCCTGCACCCGCCGAGACCTGATCACACCCCGTACCGCGCTGTTAAGACGCGACATCGACCCTCCTGGCAGAGCCCTTCGCCAGCACCTTCCGGATGGAGGCCAGCGAATCCGCCAACATCTCCTCCCGTTCGTGCCGCGACCGCGCCCGGCGGCTGGAGATCTCCAGCACGATGTGGCCCGGGAACCCCTGTGCCGCGAGTTCCTCCACGAGGGTCCACGCGTTCTGATCGCCCTCCCCCGGCAGGAGGTGCTCGTCCTTGAGGGAGCCTCGACCGTCGGTGAGATGCACGTGAGCCAGGCGATCCCCCCACGCGTGCATGAGGTCCAGCGACTGGCGCTGCGACGTGGACGCGTGGCTGAGGTCCAGCGTCAGGTGGTCGTAGTCATAGACAGTTGGGTCCCAGCCGGGGAGATAGGCCTGGAAGTGGCCGGCGGGCGTCCGCCACGGGTACATGTTCTCGACGGCGAACTTCACCGGGGACTCCGCGTTGAGGCGCTTGATGCCGGTCACGAACTCGGCGCCGTACTCGCGCTGCCAGCGGAACGGCGGGTGGACCACGACGGTGTCTCCGCCGAGACGCTGCACCGCCTCACCGGAGCGCCTCAGCTTGTCCCACGGGTCCGAGCCCCAGGTGCTCTGGGTGACCAGGAGGGTGGGGGCATGCACGGACAGCACGGGCACCCCGTGGTAGGCGGAGAGTTTCTCGACGGCGTCGACATCGGTGGAGAGGGCATCGACGCCGACCATGAGCTCGACGCCGTCGTAGCCGAGCGACGCGGCCAGCTCGAACGCGCTGGCAGAAGCCTCCGGAAAGACGGAGGTGGTCGAGAGCAGGACCTTCGACGTGGACACACCGCAACACTACCCGCCGGAGCCCCGGACCGGCTGAGCCCGATTAGTTGTTTAGCACTGGTCAGGGCAAGAATGGGCCCATGCACGTCGACCATCTGATCTTTGCGACAGGCCTCGACGGCCTCAAGGCTGAGGCATCGCGGCTCGCCGATGCACTGGGTACGGAGTACAAGGACGGCGGTTTCCATCCGCGTTTCGGTACCCGCAACCACATCATCCCGCTGGCTGACGCCCGCTACATCGAGGTGGTCGAGGTCCTGGACCACCCGGCCGCAGACAAGGCCGCCTTCGGGCAGGCCGTTCGGGCCCGCTCAGAGATGGGCGGCGGATGGATGGGCTGGGTGATCAGCGTTCCGGACATCGCGCCCTACGAGCAGCGCCTCAACCGCTCCGCCGTGCCAGGTCTGCGCCACTTCCCGGACGGACGCCGTCTGGAGTGGGTCCAGATCGGGATCCGCGGTCTCATCGCGGATCCGCAGCTGCCGTACTTCCTTGAGTGGAAGAGCGACGACTCGCTCCGCCCTGCCGCGCTCCGCGGCGAGGTGCGCCTGACGTCGCTGCAGATCTCGGGCTCCGCGGATCGCCTCTCGGAGTGGCTGGCGATGCCGGTGGCCGACGAGATCGACGGCATCAGCCTGGACCTCGTGGCCCCGCACGGCACGCCCGGAATCTCCAACGTGACGTTCGAAACTCCCCAGGGCACCGTCACCATCTGACCCGATGTGTCGGAGGGGGCACCTAAGCTCTCAGCGTGGCAAAAAAGCAGGACACCTATCACTGCACCGAGTGCGGATGGACGAGCGTGCGCTGGGTCGGCAAGTGTGGTGAATGCCAGGCCTGGGGCACGGTGGCCGAGCGCGGGGCACCCAAGCTGAAGCAGGTGTCGTCCTCCGTTCCCATGGACGCGGCCGTGCCCATTTCGCAGGTACCCACGGACACGGCCCAGAGACGCCTCACCACTATCGCCGAGCTGGACCGGGTGCTCGGCGACGGCATCGTGCCGGGATCGGTGATTCTGCTGGCAGGCGAACCCGGGGTCGGCAAGTCCACGCTGCTGCTGGACGTGGCGGCCAAGTGGGCAAGGTCCGGACAGCGCACTCTGTACATCTCGGGTGAGGAGTCGGCCTCCCAGGTGCGGCTGCGGGCCGAGCGCACGGGATCCGTCGCGGACGAGCTCTACCTGGCCTCCGAGACGGATCTGGGCACGGTGCTCGGCCACGTGGAGAGCGTCCGTCCCAGCCTGCTCGTGGTGGACTCGGTCCAGACCATCGCCACGGCTGAGGCCGAGGGAGCGCCCGGCGGCCCCGCGCAGGTGCGGGAGGTCACGGGCGCGCTGGGCAGGGTGGCCAAGCGCGAGGACATGGCCGTGATCCTGGTGGGACACGTCACCAAGGACGGCGCCATCGCCGGCCCGCGCACCCTCGAGCACCTGGTGGACGTGGTCCTCACCTTCGACGGGGACAGGCATTCGGGGTTCCGGATGGTGCGGGCCACGAAGAACCGCTTCGGCCCCGCGGACGAGGTGGGGTGCTTCGAGATGAGCGAGAGGGGCATCGTCGAGGTACCGGACCCGTCCGGGCTGTTCACCACAGAGCACAACGAGCCGACGCCGGGCACCTGCGTCACGGTGACCATGGAAGGCAGGAGGCCGCTGCTCGCCGAGATCCAGGCGCTGGTGGCGCCGTCGCCCTACCAGTCCTCCCCGCGGCGCACCACCCACGGCCTGGACAGCTCGAGGATCGCCATGGTGCTGGCGGTGCTGGAGCGGAAGGTTCGCCTCCCGCTGTCCCAGCACGACGTCTACGTCTCCACCGTCGGCGGGGCGCGGGTCACGGACCCCTCTCTGGACCTCGCAGCCGCGATCGCGATCGCCTCGGCCGCCGTGGACTGGCAGTACCCACGCAGGCTGATCGCGCTGGGCGAGGTGGGACTCGCGGGTGACCTGCGGAGGGTGCCGGGCGTGGAGCGGCGGCTCGCCGAGGCGGCCAGGCTGGGCTTCGAGCTCGCCCTGGTACCGAGGGGCTCACGGGACGTGACGGTCAAGGTCCCCCGGCTAGGCGGGTTGAAGGTGACCGAGGTGGGCTCTCTGGCGGAGGCGATCGAGACGCTGGCCCTTCACGTCTCCGGGCAGGGTTGAGGCCGAGGTGGAGGCGCTGCGGATCGGGGAGATTGCCCGGCGCACGGGGTTGTCGCCCCGGACGCTGCGCCACTACGACCAGCTCGGCCTGCTGGTCCCCAGCCAACGGTCGACGGGTGACTACCGGCTGTACTCCCATGAGGACCTCGTGCGGCTCCTGGCCATCGCGCACCTCAAGTCGCTCGGGCTCTCACTCACCGAGGTGCGCAGCGCCCTGGACGATCCGGCCTTCGACGCCGCGACCCTCCTCCAGCAGCACGTCGAGGCTCTCGAGCGCAGGATCGTGGCCGAGCAGGAGCTGCTCGCCAGGCTGAGGGGGCTGACGACGGCGGCCGAGGCCGGCTGGGACGAGGTGCTGGATGCCATCGCATTGAGCGAACGGTTACGGCATCCGGATGCGGCGGTCCGCTTCCGAGCGGCGCTGTCCAGCCACGAGGCCGCCCCCCTGGAGGACCTCGTCGAGATCCTGCGCAGCGATCCGGAGCCCGGCGTCCGTGAGGCCGCCACCTGGGCGATCACCCAACGCGGGCAGGGCTCGTCGGCCAAGCTGAGCGAGGCCCTGGCCACCGGAGACCGGGACGCCCGCCTGTCCCTGGCGCACGTCCTGGGCAAGCTCCGGGACCCGGGGGCGGTGTCGATGCTGGCCGCGCTGCTGGAAGACGAGGACGCCACCGTGGCGGCCAAGGCCGCGTTCAGCCTGGGACAGGTGGCCGGGCCTGGCGCGGTGGACGCGCTGATCGGGGCCCTCGCAGACCCCAGAGCCGCCGTCAGGGATGAGGTCGCGGCCTCGCTGGCCCGCCTCGCGGGCGCGGTGGAGCCGCTTCTGGCAGCCACGTCGGATCCCGCGCCATTGGTCAGGGCGCTGGCGGCCGAGACGCTGGGCCTGATCCGGGCGCCCGCGAGCGTCGGGGCGCTGGCGGCCCTCCTCTCGGACCCGGACCGGGAGGTGCGCTTCGCGGCCCTGCTGGCGCTCGGTCAAATCGACGGTCAGGAGGCCGGGCGCGCCGTCGCGGGTGAGTTGGACTCACCGGATCAGCGCGCCCGGCTCCTCGCCCGGCGCCTCATGGCGGACCGTCAGGCCTTCGCCTTGGCGGACTCGGAACGGGCGGCCAGGAAGCGACCAGCCACCTGAGCGAGCAGTGCGTCACCGCCGTCGGCGATACGCGCCAGGGCGCCGTCGGACACCTCGCTGAGCTGCCCCAGGGCAGAGACCGCATGCAGCGCGACGGTGGCGTCGCCGTCGCCGGCGGAGGTCTCCAAGGCGTCCACCGCTGGGTCGGCATGCGGTCCGCCGAGGTGGCCGAGCGCCTCCGCGGCGTGGGCCCGCACCTCGGCGTCGGGATCACCGAGGGCGGCCGTCAGCGCGGGAACGGCCTTCTCCCCCAGGCGGTGCATCGCGGTGGTGAGGGCGTCGCGTTGCAGCGCATCACCGTCGCCCAGACGCTCGGCCAGCACACCGGCCGCCTCGTGGCGCCCGGTGTTGGCCACAGCGCGGTAGGCCTTGATCGCCACGTCGGCGTGCTCGTCGCCGACGAGCGGACGGAGGCTCTCGAAGTGGGCAGGGTCGCCGATCTTGCTGAGCACGTGCGCACCGGCGCGTCGCTGGTCCGCCTCCGGGCTGGTCAGCATGGCCAGCAGGTCCGCCTCCGCCTCCTCGGCGTGCTGGACAAGGGCCCAGGTGAGGTCCTCGCGGACGCGGGGGTCGCGTTCGATCCGCAGCCGATCCAGGAGGGCCGGCGCGGCCGCGGCGTCCCGCGTGGCACCCAGGGCGAGGGCGGCGTGGCGCCGGGCGGTGCCATCGGTGCTGGCGAGGGTCTGGATAAGTGTCTGAACATCGGTCATGGCTCGACGCTAATCCTTGACGCTGCGTGAAGGTCAAAACGGTTCGCTGACGGAGGATTCCGTAGCCGGTTCACCCCGACCGGGGGGCCAGTCAGCAGTAGCGTGGAGCCAGACCACCGCTCTCAGGAGAAAAATGCCAGACCTCGCCATGATGACCCAGCTCGGCGGACTGCTCATCCGGCACCTCAAGGCGTTCAACACCGACGCTTCTCCGCTACCCGGCGAGTCCCCCGACGCCACACAGGCCGAGGACGCCGTGAAGTTCACCGAGGGGCTGGAGAAGCTCGGACCAACCTTCATCAAGTTCGGCCAGCTGCTGTCCACCCGCCAGGACCTGCTGCCCACCTCCTACACCGAGGCGCTCACCCGGCTGCAGGACAACGTCGATGCCGTCCCCGTCGAGGAGATCCGGCAGCGCATCGAGGACTCCCTGGGCGCCCCCGTCTCGACGCTGTTCGCGGAGTTCGACGACGTCCCGCTCGCCTCAGCCTCGCTCGCCCAGGCCCATCGGGCCGTCACCCGCACCGGCCGCGACGTGGTGGTCAAGGTGCTGCGTCCGGGCGTCCGGGAACGCGTGCGCAGCGATCTGGCCTCGCTGGCCGAGCTGGCGGACTTCGCCGACGCCAACACCGCCATCGGCCCCCGCCTGGGGGCGGCCAAGATGCTCGCTCAGTTCCGCCGGTCCATGGCCGACGAGTTGGACTACCGCAAGGAGGCCGCCAACCTCGACACCTTCCTGGAGCTCGTCGAGGACGAACCGGACCTCGTGGTGCCCGCCTACATCGCGGATTACTCCACCGACGACGTCCTGACCATGGAGTTCGTCCCAGGCAAGAAGATCACGGACGTCGGCCCGCTGGCGATGCTCGATGTCGACGGCGCCCGGCTGGCCGCCTCCCTGTTCCGCTTCATGCTCAGCGCCATGCTGATCGACGGCATCCTGCACGCCGACCCTCACCCGGGCAACCTGTTCCTCACGCCGGATCATCGGGTGGCGATCCTCGATGTCGGCATGGTGGTGCGGCTTCCACGGCGGCTCCGGAGCGCCATGGTCAAGCTGCTGGTCTCCATCGGTGAAGGCGACGGCGAGGGCGCCGCGACCATCCTGGCCGACATGGGTCACCCCACCGACGAGTACGACGCGGCGGCCTTCCGCGACGACGTCTCGCACCTGGTGTCGGCGACGCTGTCCATGGGAGCGGACCTCCAGGCGGGCAGCGTGCTGATGCAGCTGGCCCGCGTCTCCGGCGTGCACGGCCTCCGCCCACCCGCGGAGATGACCCTGGTGGCCAAGGCACTGCTCAACCTGGACCAGGCCACGCAGCACCTGGACCCGCGCTTCACCCCCATCGAGGCCATCCAGGCAAACCTCCCCACCATCCTCACCGCCGGCCTGAAGCCCAGCGCCGGGCAGACCCTGCTCGGCACCATCGAGGGCAAGGAGTTCCTGGAGCGGCTCCCCCGCCGCGCCAACCGCCTGCTGGATTCCCTGACGGAGGGGGAGCTGGCGTTCACCGTCAACGCCTTCGACGAGAACCGCGTCCTGATGGTGCTGCAGCAGGTGGCCAACCGGCTGTCCACGGCCCTCATCCTGGCGGCCATCACGATCGCGGCCGCCCTCCTGATGTTCGCCGACGTCGGCCCGCGGCTCCTCGGATACCCGGCGCTCGGGATGGTCTTCTTCCTGCTCGCCGCCGTCGGTGGCCTCGTGATGGTGGCCACCATCCTGTGGCACGATCGGCCCTTCCGCCGCACGGTCAAGCGGACCGACCGGAGGGCTCGCCTCTCCGACGACGCGGGTGGCCCCTCGCGCACCTAGACTGGGCTGATCCACAAGGAGGTGTGTTGGCCAAGTCCACCGTTCGCCGCTACCTGAAGCTCCTCGCGCCCGGCACTCCACTGCGCGCCGGACTGGACCGCATCCTGCTGGGTCACACAGGCGCGCTGATCGTGCTGGGCAACAACTCCAAGGTGACGCAGGTGTGCTCGGGCGGGTTCCAGATCGGCGTGGAATGCACCGAGCAGGCGCTGCGCGAGCTGGCCAAGCTCGACGGCGCCATCATCCTCTCCACGGACCTCACCCGGATCATCGCGGCCGGGGTGCACCTGGTGCCGGCGGGTGACCTGCCCACCGCGGAGACCGGAACCCGGCACCGCTCGGCGGACCGCACCGCGCAGGCCGCCGGGGTGCCGGTGGTGACGGTGTCGGCCTCGATGTCGACCGTGTCGCTCTTCCTCGACGGCCGGCGCCACGTCGTCGAAACCGTCTCCCAGGTGATCAGCAGGGCGAACCAGACGCTGGCCACGTTGTCTCGGGTGGTCGCCCGGCTGGGTGACCTGATGGATCAGTTCACGGCCCTGGAGATCGGGGAGCAGGTGACCCTGCGCGATCTCGCCCACGTGGTCCACCGCCTGGAGCTGACCCGCCGGCTGTCCTCGGAGATGCAGTTCCACGCCGACGTCCTGGGGGTCGAGGGCCGGATGGTGGCGATGCAGCACGCCGAGCTCGCCTCCGCCTTCGACGGCGTGGCCGATCTGCTGACGGAGGACTACGCGCACAACCTGGGGGATCCCGCCGAGTTCGATCTGGCCCGCCTGCACAACTTCTCCACCGAGGAGCTGTTCAGTGGGGCGCTGGTCGCGCAGCGACTCGGCTTCGGGCCCAACCCCAACATGGAGCAGGCGGTCGCCACACGAGGTGTCCGCCTGTTGACCAAGGTGGGGCGCCTGCCGGCGCCCCTGGTGACCAGGCTCGTGGACCGCTTCACCATCCAGGAACTGTTCGCCGCCCCGCTGAGCGCGCTGCTCGAGGTGGAGGGCATCGGGCAGCTGCGGGCACGCCAGGTCCGCGACGCGATGTCGAGGATCGCCGAGATCAACTGACTGCACACGGCCGCGGACCAGTGGAGGAGCCCCCTGCCGCCGGTATAGGCTGGGGGCAACACAGGGGAGCGCCACGGGGCGCTGAGAGTGCGGGAAGTCCGCAGACCCTCAAACCTGATCCGGTTAGCACCGGCGTAGGGAGTGAGATCTCCTCGGCCCGGCCGAGCCTCCGAAAGGAGACAACCACCATGATCAGCACCAGCCGCGCCCTCGCAGCCGGGGCAGCCGTCCTGGCGCTCAGCGCCTGCGCAGGCGGCGAGCCCGCCACCACCGGAGCGCCGACGGCCACCACCACCGAGACCAGCTCACTGACCGTGTTCACCCACGACGCCTTCACCCTGCCCGACGAGCTGAAGGCCCGCTTCGCCGAGGAGACCGGCTACGAGGTCACCTACACCACCCCGGGCGACGCTGGCGCCCTGGTCAACCAGCTGATCCTCACCAAGGACTCCCCGCTCGGGGACGTGGTGGTGGGCGTGGACAACACGTTCGCGTCGCGGGCCTCCGAGGCGGGGGTCCTCGCCCCCTACACCTCCCCGGCATCCGCGTCGCTGCCCGAGGAGTTCCTCGCCACGGACCTCACCCCCTTCGACTACGGCGACGTCTGCATCAACGCCGACACCGTCTGGTTCGAGGCCAACGACCTCCTCCTACCGGTCACCCTCGACGACCTGGCCGAGCCCGCCTACAAGGACCTGCTGACGGTCACGAACCCGGCCTCGTCGTCGCCGGGCCTGGCCTTCCTCATCGCCACGGTCGGCGCCAAGGGCGACGGCTACCTGGATTACTGGCGCGCGCTGATGGACAACGGCGCCAAGGTGGCCTCGGGCTGGACGGAGGCCTACTACACGGACTTCTCCGGCGCCGACGGGAAGGGCCCACGGCCCCTCGTGCTGTCCTACGCCACCTCACCGGCCTTCACTGTCGCGGGGGACGAGTCCACCACCGTCGCGCTCCTGGAGACCTGCTTCCGGCAGGTCGAGTACGCGGGCGTGATCGCCGGGGCTGAGAACGCGGTGGGGGCCGGAAAGTTCATCGACTTCCTGCTCACCCCCGAGGTGCAGGCCGCGATCCCCGAGAACCTCTACATGTTCCCCGTCGTCCCTGGCACTCCCCTCCCCGAGCAGTGGGAGAAGTTCGCGGTGCTCCCCGACGAGCCCATCGACGTCCCGCAGTCCGAGATCGGCGCCAACCGCGACGAGTGGATCAGGGCGTGGACCGACGCCACCAGTTGAGCCGCGGGCTTTGGTGGGCGGGCTGGACGGTCGCGGCGGGGGTGCCGGCCGCCTTCCTGGCCGTCTTCTTCGCGTGGCCGGCCGCCAGCCTCGTCGCCCGCGGCCTCCACGACGGCTCGGCCTGGACGCTTGAGGGCTTCGCGTCGGTCTTCGGCTCCCCCCGCACGTGGGGGGCAGTGGGCTTCACGCTCGGCTCGGCGTCCCTATCGACGGTGCTCTGCCTCGCGCTCGGTCTTCCCGGCGCGCACCTGCTGTACCGTCGCCGCTTCCGCGGCCGAGACACGCTCCGCGCGCTGGTGACCATCCCCTTCGTGTTGCCGACGGTGGTGGTGGGCGTGGCGTTCGGGTCGCTGTTGCGCCCCGACGGGCTGCTCGGCTGGCTGGGCCTCGGCGGGACCGCCTCCGCGATCCTCGCCGCGATGGTCTTCTTCAACTACTCGGTGGTGGTGCGCACCGTCGGTACCTTCTGGGCCCGCGTCGACCCCCGGCTCACGCAGGCCGCTGCCACCCTCGGCGCGTCCCCGGCGCGGGTGCTGGTGACGGTGACCCTCCCCACCCTGGCGCCCGCGCTGCTGTCGTCGGCCTCGCTGGTGTTCCTGTTCAGCGCCTCCTCCTACGGGATCGTGATGGTGCTGGGCGAGACCCGGTTCCGCACGATCGAAACGGAGATCTGGTTCCTCACCACTCAACTGCTGGACCTCCCGGCGGCGGCGGCCCTGTCCGTGGCGCAGCTCGTGATCGTCACCGCGACACTCTGGCTCAGCGCCCGGGCGCAGGCCCGCATGACGCGGGCGCTGCGCCTGCAGCCCGACGTGGTGACGGCCCGCCCGCTGGCGCTTCGCGCCGATTGGCCGGCGGCCGCGCTCACGCTGGCCGTCGCCGTCGTGCTGCTGGGCCTTCCACTGGCCAACCTCCTCTGGCGCTCGCTCCATGTCGGCGGCAGGCTCAGCCTCGGCAACTTCGCGCTCCTGACCGACGCCGGTGGACCCGGGGCCGGGGTGTGGGGTGCGCTCCGCACCACCGTCCTGACCGCGCTCAGCGCCACCGCCATCGCCCTGACGCTCGGCATGCTCGTGGCGTTGGTGGCCTCGAGGCGCCCACGCCGCCGACGCGGCCGTCACGCCCTGGCCGCCCTGGAGGGGCTGTTCCTGCTGCCCTTGGGGGTCTCCGCGGTCACCGTCGGCTTCGGCTACCTGATCACGCTGAACCGGCCGCCGCTGGACCTGCGTTCGAGCATCGTGCTGATCCCCATCGCCCAGGCTGTGGTGGCCCTCCCCCTCGTGGTGCGGACGCTGCTGCCCACCCTGCGCGCCATCGATCCCCGGCAACTGGAGGCCGCCGCGACACTCGGCTCCACGCCGCTCCAGGTGCTGCGACGGATCGAGCTGCCCCACCTGGCGCGCGGGCTCGGGCTGGCCACCGGGTTCGCGTTCGCCACGTCGCTGGGCGAGTTCGGGGCCACCTCCTTCCTGGCGCGTCCCGACAACCCCACCCTGCCCGTGCTGATCTTCAGGGCCTTCGGCCGCCCAGGCGTCGAGAACTACGGGCTCGCCCTGGCCGCCTCGGTGCTGCTGGCAGTATTGGCGGGAATCACCATGGCGCTCGCGGAACGCGTGCGGCCGAAGGAGGTAGCCACGTGGTAGCACTCGAGGTTCGAGACGCCGTCGTGCGCTACGGCGACACGGTCGCGGTCGACGGCGTATCCGTGGCCGTGCCGCGGGGAAGCGTGGTCGGCCTCCTGGGGCCGTCGGGGTCCGGGAAGTCGACCCTCCTGCGCGCCATCGCGGGGCTCGAGCCGCTCGTGGCCGGTTCGGTGTCCTGGGAGGGGCAGGATCTCGCCGGCACCAAGGTGCACCAGCGCAACTTCGGGCTCGTCTTCCAGGACGCGCAGCTGTTCCCCACCATGACGGTGGGCAGGAACATCGCCTACGGGCTGGGGCGGCTGGCACGCGAGGAACAGCGCGCGAGGGTGGCGGAGATGCTGGAGCTCGTGGGGTTGCCCGGTTACGAGCAGCGCCGCCCCACCGAGCTGTCCGGGGGCCAGGCCCAGCGGGTGGCGCTGGCCCGCTCGTTGGCGCCGTCGCCGCGCGCCCTACTCCTTGACGAGCCGCTCTCTGCGCTGGATACCGGGCTGCGCCGTCGCCTCGCCGACGACCTGGCCAGGATTCTGCGCGAAACCCACACCACCGCGGTCTACGTGACCCACGACCATCAGGAGGCCTACACCATCGCCGATTCGGTGGCGGTGCTGCACGAGGGCAGGCTCCTGCAGATGGCCGACCCCGAGGCGCTGCGCAGCGCGCCCTCCTCCAAACAGGTGGCGGCGTTCCTGGGCTACCGCGCGTTCGTGACCGAGCACCAGGCGCGGGAGTTGGGATGGCACGGCTCGCTGCCGGTGGGCTTCGTGCTCGGCGTGGGGCCGAGCTCGCTGGTGCTGGACGACTCGGGCGTGGACGTGGAGGTCGTGGATCAGGGGTACACCGTCGACGACGTCGAGATCGGGGTGCGCCTCCCTGACGGCCAGCGGGCTACCGTGTCCTCGCCCGATCGGATCCACGAGCCGACGGTGCGGGTTCGCCTCATCGGCGGCGCCGTCACCCCGGCCTGACCGCCGCCACGGTCTCAGCTGCCGGCCGAGGCCACCCACGCCGCCCGGACGCGCTGCCCCACCGTGACGGCGCTGCCCGCCGCCACGGCCACGAGCCCCGCCGCCAACACCCACCACGGCGCGCCGAGCCCGACTGCCAGGGTCGCGGCGCCCGCCACCACGAGCCTGTCGCTGCGCTCGAAGATGCCCACCGCCATGTCCCAGCCCTCAGCCTCTCCACGGGCCCGGGAGTAGGACACCGCGAAGCCGAAGACGAGGCAGGCCAACGCCAGCCAGAGGACAGTCGGCTCGGCGTTGGCCGCCGCCCAGATCACGAGCCCGGCGAAGACCGCGCCGTCAGCCACGCGGTCCGCCGTGGAGTCCAGGAACGCCCCGAAGCGGGTGACCCTGCCTCCCTGGCGAGCCATGGTTCCGTCGAGGCCATCGGCGAGCAGCAGCACTCCGACGACGATCACCCCGAGCACCAGGTCGCCCTTGGGGAGGAACCAGAGCGCGGCCGCGCAGACCCCTACGGTGCCGCCGACGGTGACCGCCGTCGGCGAGACGCCGAGCCTGAGGAGCAGCCGGGCCAGTGGGGTCAGGGCGCGCCCGTAGGCACCGCGGAGGAAGGACAGCACCCCACCAGACTAGTGAGGTCCGCACCACCCGAACCCGCGGCACCCACTGAGCGGCCCCGCGCCGACTGATGCCGGCGTGGTCGACGGCGCTACGGTGGTCCCGTGGCCCGAGAACGATTCCCCCGATCCGTCTACGCGGCCGGCGACGAGCCGGACCCCCGGTTCACGCTGGCCAACGAGCGCACCTACCTCGCGTGGATCCGGACCTCGCTGGCCCTGCTGGCCGGCGGCATCGCCCTTGAGGTGCTGGGGCTGGGAATTCAGGAGTCGTTTCGGATCGCCGCATCGGTGCTGCTGATGGTCACCGGCATCGCCGCCGCCCCCTTCGCCTGGTGGGGATGGGCGCGCTACGAGCGGGCGCTGCGCAGCGGCACCCCCCTGCCGTCGTCGCTGTTCGCCCTGCCTGTCGCGGTGGCCGTGACGGTCAGCGGAATGCTCGTGTTCGTCGGCTTCCTGGTGCGATGAACGAACGGCCCTCAGACCCCGGCCTGGCAGCCGAGCGCACGATCCTGAGTTGGCAGCGCACGGCACTCTCCATCGGCGCGGGAGCCCTGGTCTTCGCCCGCATCGAGGCCACTGCCCTGGGACTGTGGTCGTGGGCGTTCGCCGCCGCTGGGTTGGCTCTGGCTGCCCTCATCGGTGTCTGGTCCAGGCGGAGGTACTCCTTCACCCACCGGACGCTGGTCGGCGGTGGCCGGCAACTCGCCGACGGCCTGCTGCCCGCCGTCGTCGCAGTGTCGGTCGCGGCGGCGGGAACCGTCGCCCTCATCCTGTCCCTTGTCAGCGACGCTCCGCGTCTGTGAGTGACGACCAGGTCCGCCATTGTCAGCAGGCGCGTGCGGCGTGAGGCAACTCTGCGGTGGGGCGCCCAGCCCGAGGTCGGGAGGAAGCGAACGGGGCCGACCCGTTGGTCGGCCCCGTTCGTCGTGGGTGGCGTCAGGCCGTGGCCGCGCCGTCGGTCCCCGGTGCCACAGCCAGCTCAGGCAGATCCGCCTTCGCCACGCCGGTGAACTTGAACGGCAGCTCCGCGCCCTCCTCAGTGACGTCGACCTGGACGATCTGGCCCGCCTGCAGCTCACCGAAGAGAATCTTCTCGGCGAGGAGATCCTCGATGTCACGCTGAAGCGCCCGACGCAGCGGGCGCGCACCCAACACCGGATCGAATCCGCGCTTGGCGATCAGTGTCTTGGCCGCGGGCGTGAGCTCGATGCCCATGTCCTTGTCCTTCAGCCTGGACTCGATCTGCGCAACCATGAGGTCAACAATCCGTTCGATGTCGGCCTGCGAGAGTTGGTGGAACACCACGATCTCGTCCACACGGTTGAGGAACTCCGGACGGAAATGCTGCTTCAACTCGTCCGAGACCTTCGCCTTCATCTTCTCGTAGCTCGACTCGGCATCCCCCGAACGGGTGAATCCGAGATTGACGCTCTTCGAGATGTCACGCGAACCCAGGTTGGTGGTCATCACGATGACGGTGTTCTTGAAGTCCACCACTCGACCCTGGGCGTCCGTCAGCCGGCCTTCATCCAGAATCTGCAACAGCGAGTTGAAGATGTCCGGGTGAGCCTTTTCGATTTCGTCGAACAGGACCACCGAGAACGGCTTGCGCCGCACCTTCTCCGTGAGCTGACCGCCCTCTTCGTAGCCGATGTATCCCGGGGGGGAGCCGAACATCCGCGACGCGGTGTGCTTCTCCGAGTATTCGCTCATGTCCAGGGTGATCAGGGCATTCTCGTCGCCGAACAGAAACTCGGTGAGCGCCTTGGTCAGCTCGGTCTTTCCGACCCCGGAAGGGCCGGCGAAGATGAACGAGCCGCTTGGACGCTTGGGATCCTTCAACCCGGCGCGGGTGCGGCGGATGGAGCGGGAGAGCGCCTTGACCGCATCGTGCTGACCGATGTACCGCTTCCCCAGTTCCTCCTCCATGCGGAGCAGCCGCTGGGACTCCTCCTCCGTGAGCTTGAAGACGGGGATGCCGGTGGAGCCGGACAACACGATGGCGATCTCCTCCTCACCCACAACGGCAGGAATGTCGGAATCGCCCTGCTTCCAGGCCTCCTCCTTCTCTGCCCTCTGGGCTCGGAGCTTCTGCTCCTCGTCGCGGAGGCGCGCGGCCCGCTCGAAGTCCTGCGCGTCGATGGCCGCATCCTTCTCGAGCTTGTTGGCGGCGATCATGTCGTCGAACTCGCGCAGGTCCGGCGGCGCGGTCATGCGCTGGATCCGCAGGCGTGCGCCTGCCTCGTCGATCAGGTCGATGGCCTTGTCCGGCAGGAAGCGGTCCTGGATGTAGCGGTCCGCCATGGTGGCCGCCGCGACGAGCGCCTCGTCCGTGATGGTGATGCGGTGGTGGGCCTCGTACCGGTCCCGGAGGCCCTTGAGGATGTCCACCGTGAGCGCGACTGACGGTTCGGCCACCTGGATGGGCTGGAAGCGACGCTCCAGCGCGGCGTCCTTCTCGATGTGCTTGCGGTACTCGTCCAGGGTGGTGGCACCGATGGTCTGCAGCTCGCCTCGGGCCAGCATGGGCTTGAGGATGCTCGCGGCATCGATGGCGCCCTCGGCGGCGCCGGCCCCGACGAGGGTGTGGATCTCGTCGATGAACAGCATGATGTCACCGCGGGTCTTGATCTCCTTGAGCACCTTCTTCAGGCGTTCCTCGAAGTCGCCGCGGTACCGGGAGCCCGCAACGAGGGCGCCCAGGTCCAGGGTGTAGATCTGCTTGTCGCGGAGCGTCTCGGGCACGTCGCCCCGGACGATGGCCTGGGCGAGGCCCTCCACCACGGCTGTCTTTCCGACGCCGGGCTCACCGATCAGCACCGGGTTGTTCTTGGTGCGACGGCTGAGCACCGTCATGACGCGCTCGATCTCGTGCGCGCGGCCGATGACCGGATCCAGCTGGTTCTCGCGCGCGGCCTGCGTGAGGTTGCGGCCGAACTGGTCCAGAACCTGCGAGGTGCCCTTCTCGGGGCCGGTCTCCGGGGCGCCAGACATCGAAGCCTCGCGTCCCTGATAGCCGGTGATGAGCTGAAGCACGGTATTGCGGACGCGGTTGAGATCCGCGCCCAACTTGATCAGCACCTGAGCCGCGACACCCTCGCCCTCGCGGATGAGGCCGAGCAGGATGTGCTCGGTGCCGATGTAGTTGTGGTTCATCTGGAGCGCCTCGCGCAGCGAGAGCTCCAGCACCTTCTTGGCGCGCGGCGTGAAGGGGATGTGCCCCGTCGGAACCTGCTGCCCCTGGCCGATGATCTCCTCGACCTGCTCGCGCACCGCTTCCAATGCGATCCCGAGCGATTCGAGCGCCTTCGCGGCCACGCCCTCACCCTCGTGGATGAGGCCGAGCAGGATGTGCTCGGTGCCAATGAAGTTGTGGTTGAGCAGCTTCGCCTCGTCCTGCGCCAGGACGATGACGCGCCGAGCGCGGTCCGTGAACCGTTCGAACATGTGATTTCCCTCCTGCGGCCCGGCGACGTGCGCCGAGCAACCACCTCTAGCTTACTGACGTACCCGAGGGAACCAATGCTCCACGGTTCACCGGCCGCGAACGTGGACGGTCAGTGCGCCGCTTCGTAGGCCGCGAGCACCTGAGCCGGGATGCGGCCGCGGTCCGAGACCTGGACGTCGTTGGCCCGCGCCCATTCCCGGATGGCGTTGGTGTCGCGGCTTCCGGGCCGCGCGGCCTGCTTCCGGGCGGCCTTGCGACCCGTCCTGGTCGCCTTCTCGATGTAGGGGGCGAGCGCCGCCTCCAACTTGCTGGCATTCTTCTCGGAGAGATCGATCGTGTAAGCGTCCCTCCCCAGAGAGAACTCGACCGTGCGGGCGTCGCTCGACCCGTCGATGTCGTCAACGAGGATGACGTGAACCTGCTTTGCCATGATTACTCCTATTTCGGGGGGGTGAAGAGTCCTCAAAGAGATTACCGCCTCAGGGCCCGTGACGGAAGGAGGGAATAGAATGCCGCCGATGAACTCATTCACCATTGGCGGACTTTCCCTGGCCGGGCACACTCCCCTATCGTTGGGGCTGAGGCATCCCACCTCCGTGGGACTGATCACCCTGGCCGCAGATATCGAGGCCGGCGTCATTGTCCATGCTGACGTGACCTCAGGATTCGGGCATCGGGCTGCCGAGAAACTATTTGAGGTCCGCGATTATCGCGCCATGATCATGCTCGCGGACCGGCACGATTGGCTGGCGGCCTTCAGCGGCGAATTGAGCCTGGTGCTCACCATCGAGAATTCCATGCGGTTGACTCCCCCGGCGCGCGCCACCATCCTCCGCACGCTGCTGGCTGAATGCGCCCGCCTGCACAGTCACCTGTCCTTCCTCAGCTATCTCGCCGACGGGGAACTCGGCTCACGACTGTGGACGGTGGTGGACGCATTGCGTGACCACATGCTCAGCTGGACCGGAAACCGCGTCCATCCGATGCTCTGCAGAGTGGGCGGGCTGGCCGCCGACGCCCCGCCCGGCTGGCTGGCCGGCCTCACGCCACTGCTCGACGACGTGGCCCGCCTGGCCGGCGACCTCGCCGCCGCGCTGTCGCGCACCACGCGGTTCTCCGGCCTGGCGGTCCTGGACCGGAACGCGTGCCTCGGGTACGGGCTGTCGGGGCCGGTGGCGAGGGCCGCCGGAGTGGATCTCGACCGCCGCCGGTCGGGCTACCTTGCCTACGGCACCCTCTTCGTCCCAGCGCCCACCCGGCACGCCGGCGACGGCCGGGCGCGTCTCGCGGTGCTCATCGACGAGCTGGACACCAGCGTCGCCATGATCCGGAGCGCGCGGTCGCTGGCCGATCAGACCCCCGGCACCGTGGGGATCAAGCTGTCACGCAGGCTGAAGGTGCCGGAGGGGGAGCATTCGACGGACCTTGAGGCGCCATGGGGAGTCGCATCGTGCCTGATGGTCTCGCGAGGTGGTCAGACGCCGTGGCGGGTTGCGTTGCGCACCCCGTCGTTCAGCAACCTCTCCGCGCTGGGGCGGGCACTCGAAGGGGTGCCAACAGACAGCATCGCCGACGTCGTAGCCACACTGGGCTACACCGTCGGCGATGCGGACAAGTGAAGGCGTCAACCTCAGGCGTGGCGGCGCAGCTCCGGCAGGCCGTCGAGGTTGAGCTTGGCCAGGTCCACCATGGTGGGGTGCTCGTCCTGGCCCCACACGTCGTAGATGCTGGGTGAGACCCGGCGGGGCAGGTCGACGATGTTGGCCGTGTCCTCAGCCTCGAGTTCCGCGATCCGCGACTCCAACGCCTCGATGCGGGCCTGGCGCTCAGCCACCTCCGCCCTCAGCCAGACGGCGTTGCCGCGCATGGAGCTCAGCTCGGCCTTCGCGGCACCCAGCTGGCTGCGCAGCTTGGCGATCACGAGTTGCAGGTTCTCCGCCCGGGCGTTGAAGCGGCCGATCATGGCTACAGACTCCTCGTGGAAGCGTGCCGCCTGCTGCGAGCGGAGGCCCACCTCATGCTTCATCTCCACAGCGTGCCGCTCCCGCTCCGCACTCAGCTCCCGCCAGGCGGTCCAGACCGCGGCGAACGCCATCACGACGGCGACCAGCACACCCGCACGGACGACCCACAGGTCCCCCGCCAGGGAGGCCAGGGAGGCGGCGGTACCGACGCCGAGGATCGTGAGCGCAAGGGTGCGCTCGGTGGACTTTCGAGAAGCGCGTCGACCAGACATGCGGCCACAGTATTGCCCAGCCTGTCCGCTTCCGGGCAGGCTGGTGGGCGTGTCGGGATCACGCCGGCGAGGCAACCCCCGGCGAAGGATCGTCGTCGTCATCCTTGTCCTGCACCACACAGGCACGCTCCAGCAGCGCCCCCGCAGCGGCCAACAGCAGGGCAGCCACGATCGTGGCGACGCCCTGAATCACGCGCGCCGACGGAAGGGGTGCGTCGAAGAGCTGCACGAAGCGCGCCACATAGACCACGTGCCCCCCGGCAAGGAGGGCGCCGGTCATGATCATGGACTTGCCGATGGCCAGAGCCGCAACCGACTCCTGCGACTGCACGCGGTGCTCCTCGATGCGCTTCGGCAGAAGTCGCGCGTAGACCGCGACACCCACTGCCAGCACCACCGTCAGGATGGGCACTGACCACGGAACGACGGGAGGAAACGTGCCCGCGGCCTCGAAGGCGAGCAACAGCAGTCCGGACACGGCGGCGCCAGAAAGCACCGAGATGACGGCCTGACGGGCGGTGGTCAGGCCGAGGCGCGGCCCCTGGCTCAAAATCCTGTGACGGCCGTGACCACGACATCGTCGCGGCGGGTCACCGTCGACGTGTCCAGTTCCTCGACGAGGTCCGCGATGGGCCCGTGCCCCGCGATCTCCGCGTTCGGGTCGATGTCCAGCCACGGCACCAGCACGAAGGCTCGCTCGTGCGCGCGGGGATGGGGCAACTCGATGCTGTCCTCCGAGATCCGCTTGCCCACCATGATGATGTCGATGTCCAGCGTCCGCGGGCCGTGACGAAGCTCGCGGGTGCGGCCGAAGTTCTCCTCGATGGCCTGTGCCCGGTCCAGGATGGTGAGCGGCTCCAAGGTGGATTCCGCCACGACGACGAGGTTGAGGAAATCGTCCTGGTCCTGAACATCGCCGTGCGGCTTGGTCTCATAGACCGGCGAGACATCGACCAGGATGAGGTCCGGGGTCTCGGCGAGGTAATCGACGGCCTCCTGCAGGATGGCGGCCGAATCCCCCATGTTGGATCCGAGGCTCAGTACCACCTTGGCGATGGGGCGAAGGTTACCCAGCGTGTCGACATCGATATCGAAAGGGCCGTTAGACATCTTTACTCCTGCTGATCGTGACGGCAACATCCGCAAAGTGCTGGCTGAGGGGCGCACGCGGCTTGTGCACGGTGACCGTGACGCCCACCACTCTGCCATGCTCCAGGCACCTCGTCGCAATCTCCCCAGCCACCGTCTCAATAAGATTGCGTGGCTCCCCGGTGATCACCGACTCCACCATGGTCGCGATGTCCGCGTAGCTCACGGTGTCGTCCAACTCATCCGAGGACGTCTCGAGGGGAAGCTCCAGAATGACGTCGACGACGAAGGGCTGACCTTCGCGGCGCTCATGGGGAAAGACCCCATGGAAGCCTATCGCGGTCACTCCTGTGAGCGTGATGCGGTCGATTGTCGTGCTCCCTCCGGTTGTGCCGACCCTACCGCACGGGCTCCCTCGGCCGACGGCCCGGGCCCGTCGTTCAGCTGATCCTGAGCGGCGCCTCATGCCGGAGCCTGCGGGCCACCGCGACCGCGTCGCTCTGCGTGAGGACGTCGTGGGTGCGCACGGCCCACACATCGTGCAGGGCGGACCAGAACGAGACAGCGGCGGTGGCACCGTCCCTCCCCTGGGGCTCTCTCCCGCCCAGCAGCTCCCCGAGGAAGGCCTTGCGGGAGGCGCCGATGAGCAGCCTGTGCCCCAGGTCCTGGAAACGGTCGAGGTGCCTCAGCAGCGTCCAGTTGTGGTCCCAGGACTTCGAGAACCCCAGCCCGGGATCGAGGATGATGCGCTCGGCAGGGATGCCCGCGGCGAGCGCGGCGTCCCGCTGGACGAGCAGCTCGGCGATCACGTCACTCACGACATCGGCGTAGACGGCGTGCTGCTGCATGCCGACGGAGTGCTCGCGCCAGTGCATCACGACGAAGTCGGCCCCGGAATCGGCCACCACGGCCACCATGTCCGGGTCCGCCTGCCCGCCCGAGACGTCGTTGACGATGGCGGCTCCGGCCGAGATGGCGGCCAGGGCCACGCTGGCGCGCATGGTGTCCACTGAGACCCGGATCCCGTCGGCGGCCAGCGCCTGCACCACCGGCACCACTCTGGCCCGCTCCGCATCCTCGGTCACCCGTTGTGCGCCCGGCCTGGTGGACTCGCCGCCCACGTCGATCAGCGAGGCACCCTCGGCGAGCAGCCGCCTCGCGTGCACGACCGCCTGCTCGGGATCCAGGTAGCGCCCGCCGTCGGAGAACGAATCAGGGGTGACGTTGACGATCCCCATCACCAGCGTCATCGGGTCACCTGCCGATGATGAGGCTCATCGCCTCCGCCCGCGTGGCGGGATGACGCAGAAGCCCGCGCACGGCCGAGGTCACGGTCCGGCTGCCGGGCTTACGCACCCCGCGCATGGTCATGCAGGTGTGCTCGGCCTCCACCACGACGATGACCCCCCGGGCATCCAGGTGCTCGACCAGCGCGTCCGCGATCTGGGTGGTGAGCCGCTCCTGCACCTGCAGGCGCCGCGCGTAGATGTCCACCAGCCGGGCGAGCTTCGACAGCCCGGTCACGCGGCCGTTCTCCGAGGGGATGTAGCCCACGTGGGCCACACCGGTGAAGGGCAGGAGGTGGTGCTCGCAGGTGCTGACCAGTTCGATGTCCTTGACCAGCACCATCTCGTCGTGGGCGATGTCAAAGGTCTTGCCCAGGACGCCGGAGGCGTCCACGCCGTGGCCGGCCAGCAGCTCCCCCCACGCCCGCGCCACCCGGTCCGGGGTCTCCAGCAGCCCGTCACGTTCAGGGTCTTCTCCGATTGCGATGAGCAGCTCTCGCACCGCGGCCGCGGCGCGGCCATGATCCACGGCCATATCAGTGCCCTGCCGGCGGGATGGGCGGGCCCCAGGGCGAGGGCCCCGTCTCGGGCGGCTGCGGCGTCGAGCCCCCGGGCTGAAAGTCCGGGCCGATCGCCGGCGGTGAGGGCGGCGAGGTGAGGACCGGTGGCCTGTCGGGTGGGGCCTCGGGCGCCGGCGGAACGTCGACGGGGGGCACGTCGGAGGGTTGCCGCAGGTCCGAGCCCGTCCAGGCCGGCCGCTTGTCCCGGCGGCGCAGCGGCTTGAAGACCTCCGCCACGTCGGCCTTGTTCAGCGTCTCGCGCGCGAACAGTTGACGGACCAACTCGTCGAGGACGTCGCGGTTCTCGTGGAGGACGTCGAACGCCTCCTGGTGAGCGGTGTGGATGAGCTTGGCCACCTCGTCGTCGACGACCGCGGCCATGGCCTGGGAGAACTCCTGGCTGGAGTCGGTGCCCCGCATGCCCATGAAGGGCTCCGAGTCCCCTCCTCCGAGCTTCACCGCGCCCACGCGCTCGCTCATGCCGAACTGCATGACCATGGCACGTGCCACCTTGGTGGCCTTCTCGATGTCGTTGGACGCGCCGGTGGTGGGGTCGTGGAACACGAGCTCCTCGGCGGCACGGCCGCCCATCATGTAGGCCATCTGGTCCA
Source organism: Tessaracoccus luoxuelianae (assembly GCF_055326245.1). Taxonomy (NCBI): domain Bacteria; kingdom Bacillati; phylum Actinomycetota; class Actinomycetes; order Propionibacteriales; family Propionibacteriaceae; genus Tessaracoccus; species Tessaracoccus luoxuelianae. The sequence continues at coordinate 86,450 of NZ_JBUZNO010000009.1, read as the reverse complement.
GCAGCTCGCCCCGCGTCTGCGAGTACTTGTCCGAATCCGGCATCACCATCGTGTAGCCCAGCGCACGGCCACGGGGCAGGATGGTGACCTTCTGCACCGGGTCGTTGCCCGGCAGGGCTGCGGCGACGAGAGCATGGCCGCCCTCGTGGTAGGCCGTGATGAGGCGCTCCCTGTCGTTCATGAGACGGGTGCGCTTCTGCGGCCCCGCGATCACGCGGTCGATGGCCTCATCGAGCTGCGGCTGCCGGATCATCTCCATGTTCTGGCGCGCCGACAGCAGCGCCGCCTCGTTGAGCACGTTGGCGAGGTCTGCGCCCGAGAAGCCGGGCGTGCGCCTGGCGATGGAGGCGAGGTCCACGTCGCTGGCGAGCGGCTTGCCCTTGGCGTGCACCTGCAGGATCATGTGGCGGCCCTCGAAGTCCGGCGCCTCGACGCCGATCTGACGGTCGAACCGGCCGGGGCGCAGGAGCGCCGGATCCAGGACGTCAGGCCGGTTGGTGGCCGCGATGAGGATGACGCCGCCGCGCACGTCGAACCCGTCCATCTCGACCAGCAGCTGGTTGAGGGTCTGTTCGCGCTCGTCGTGCCCGCCGCCCATGCCGGCGCCACGATGCCGACCCACCGCGTCGATCTCGTCGATGAAGATGATGGCCGGGGCGTTCTCCTTGGCCTGGTTGAACAGGTCACGCACGCGTGAGGCGCCCACGCCGACGAACATCTCGACGAAGTCCGAGCCGGAGATGGAGAAGAAGGGGACGTTGGCCTCACCCGCGACAGCGCGCGCCAGCAGGGTTTTACCGGTGCCGGGCGGACCATAGAGCAGGACGCCCTTGGGGATCTTGGCGCCCAGCTTCTGGAACTTCGCTGGCTCGGCGAGGAACTCCTTGATCTCCTCAAGCTCCTCCACCGCCTCAGTGGCGCCGGCCACGTCCTTGAAGGTGGTCTTGGGGGTGTCCTTGCTGACCAGCTTGGCCTTCGACTTCCCGAACGACAGCGGGCCTCCCTGACCGCCACCGGAGACCGAACGCATGATCCAGAAGAACACCAGCAGCAGGATGATGAAGGGCAACCCGGTGTACAGCAGCATCGACAGCAGACCAGGACTCGGGTTGCTGGCGGTCCACCGCTCCAGGGTGCCGGCCTCCTCGCGCGCCTTCAGGAGAGGGACCACGTCGTCGACCTGGTTGCCCACCCACGCCGACTGGGTCTTGATGCCGGTCTCGTCGATGATCTGGATCATCTGCTCGCCGTCGACCAGCACGACCTCCTGCAGCTGCTGGTCCCCCTCGAGCAGCGCGAGCGTCTCGGAGGTGGGCACCGTCTGATACCCGGTGACGCTGCTGAGGACCTGCATGCCGAGCAGGAGGAAGAGCAGACTGAGCACGATCCAGGCCATCGGGCTCTTGAAGAACTTCTGCACAGTCAAAGCCGATCTAGTAGGGCGACAGTGTGGCGCACCGAAACACTACCAGCGGCCCTCAACCGGCCCCTCGGGCGTTCAGTCGGGGCGATCGGGCGTCAGCTGTAGACGCGTGGGGCGAGCGTTCCCACATCGCGCAGGTTGCGGTACCGGCCTGAGTAGTCCAGTCCGTAGCCGACCACGAACTCATTGGGGATCTCGAAGCCGACGTACTTGACCGGCACCGTGATCTGGGCGGCGTCCGGCTTGCGGAACATGGCCATGATCTCCAGGGACGAGGGGCTGCGGGAGGCGAGGTTGCTCATCAGGTAGGACAGCGTGAGGCCGGTGTCGATGATGTCCTCCACGACGATGACGTCTCGGCCCTCCAGGTCCACGCTGAGATCCTTGAGGATGCGGACCACTCCGCTGGACTGGGTGCCGGAGCCGTAGGATGACACGGCCATCCAGTCCATCTCGACGTGGCTGTGCATGGCGCGCTGCAGGTCGCTCATCACCATGACGGCGCCGTTGAGGACGCCAACGAGCAGTACGTTGCGGCCCTGATAGTCGGCGTCGATCTGTCCGGCGATCTCGGCCACCCGGGCCTGGATCTGCTCGGAGGTGAAAAGCACCTTCTCCAGGTCATCTGCAACGTCAGCGGCATCCACGATTGGTCAGCCTATCGTCCCGGCGCGGAGTCCGCACCCGGTGTCGGAGCACCCGGCTGGAACGCAAGCCGTCCGGAGCGCCTGGCCACTGCGCCGCCCGGGACGGCCACCGGCCCCTGCCCGCGCCACCGGTCGACGAGTGCCGCCACCGCCAGCACGTGCACCATGCCCACCTCGGGCGACCACGCCGCGAGCCAGTGATGGATGGCGCGCCACCGCAGCGCGTCTGGCAGGCCGCCGAGATCCGTGACGTCCAACTCGTCGGCATCCGCGACGGCGTCCCTGGCGAGCTCGTCGAGGAGGTCCGCGTCCGCCCTGGCCAGGGTGGCCGTGCGCGCCAGCGCGGGAGCAAGGTCGCGGCCCCACGCCTCGGACAGGTCCCGGAGCACCCCGCGGGCGGCGACCCGGGCGAACCGCGCGTCGTCGTTCATGGGGTCCTCCCACACCTCGACACCCCACTGGGCGCAGGCCTGCTGGGTGTCGGTCCTGCGGAGCCCCAGGAGCGGGCGCAGGAACGGGCCACGCTCCTCGGCCATGCCGGCCAGAGACCGGGTGCCCGAGCCGCGCAGGAGCCCCAGGAGCACGGTCTCGGCCTGGTCGTCGAGGGTGTGCCCCAGCAGGACGGGCAGGCCGGGCGACGCCAGCGCCTGCAGCCGTGCCTCGCGGGCGGCCGCCTCCACACCACCGGTGTGCGGGCGGCCGAGGTGGAGGCGCTCGACGGTTGCCTCGAGGCCCCGCTCAGCCAATCGGCCCACCACCGCGTCGGCGACCTGACTCGAGCCGGGCTGCAGGCCGTGGTCCACCACCATGACACGAACGGAGGTGCCCGCCCGGCGTGCGGCCCAGTGCGCTCCGAGCGCGAGCGCCGTCGAGTCCGCGCCACCCGAGCAGCCGACGATCACCGGCGAGTCAGGGAGGGCATCGGCGACGGCGTGGGCCACCCGCAGCGCGGCCGGCCCGAGCTCGCGCCTAGCCATGGACCCGGCGCATCCACGCGCCCGGATCTGCGATCTCGGACGGGGTGGGCAGCGCCTCCGCGGACTCGAACGCCCGGGCCAGCGCCTGCTTTCCCCGCGACCGGTACACCGCGGTGCAGAACGCCAGGCCGTCGCGGTACTGGGCGTTCTTGCTGAGCGACCCGACGAGGCGGCTGAGGACGGTGGTGCTCTTCGGCCGGCGGAACGCCCGCCGCAGGGCCGCCACGGTCTTCACCTGGCCCCGGCCAGCCCGGTCCGAGACGTGATCGGCGTGGCCCTCCAGGAACGTCATCGCCGCCGTCAGGGCGGCCAGGTCCGCGCGACCCTTCGTCGACGTCAGCAGGGCTGCGGCCTCACCGGTCGAGCGCCACCCGGCAAGGGCCTCGAGCAGGTTCGCGTCGTCGGCGGCCAGCCGTGCCATCAACGACCTCAGGTGATCGCGCAGCCATGGCGCGGCCTGGAACTGGAGGGCGTGGGTCTGTTCGTGCAGGGCGATCCACAACCGGAAGTCACGGGGCACGAACGAATGGCTCCGCTCATGTGCCACGACGGTGGGGGCGACGAGATAGAGGGCCCGGGTGCCCGTGAAGGCGTCGTACTGGCCCAGCATGCGGCGGCTCACGGCGCCCAGCGCCAACCCGGCGGCCAGCCCGTTGCCCAGCCCCCTCAGCGCGTTGAGCGGATGCGGGGGCCGCGCAGGCAGACCGAGCTCTGTCACGGCGCCGTCGGTCATCGACCGGACGGCCCGAGCCCACCCGGCCCAGTCCACCACCGTGACCACCTCGGCGCCGACGCTGTCCAGCCCGAGATAGCGCGCGGCGAGCCGCCCCGCCCGGTGGGCGGTCACCCGGAGATCGGCCACCAGCTGCTCGGCCTCCGGACGGGTCACCCGCGGCAGCGTGCCCGCTGTCACCGTCGCGGCGCGCTGCGCCAGGGACCAGTTCACGATCGGGGCGTGCTCCATCAGCAGCCGCAGGCCGCAACGACGCCCGTCGCCTGGTCCGCCCACAGCTTGGCCGAAAAGCCGTCCGGGGGGCCGTTGATGAGGAAGGCGAAGGTGACCTGGCGGCCGTCCGAGGTCAGTGTGGTGCCGGCGAGAGTGGACACGAAGGAGAGGGTGCCGGTCTTCGCCCGGGCCACCCCACGCGCTGGGCGCGAGACCTCGTCGGTGAAGCGGTCAGCAAGGGTGCCGGTGACGCCGGCCGTCGGGAGCCCGTCGAGGATCACCGACAGCCTGGCGTCAGTGCTCATCGCGCGGAGGGCCGCGGCCAGCATGTGGGCCGTGACCAGGTTGCTCCGCGACAGCCCTGAGGCGTCACGCAGGACGGACCCGTCGTCCCACAGCCCCAGTGCGGTGAGCTGTTCCTCGATGGCCGCCACCGACCCGGCGAAGGTGGACGGGTGGCCGGTGGCGAGCGCGAGCTGGAAGCCGAGCACCTCGGTGAAGGAGTTGTTGGAGCGGTTCATCGCGGTCTCGACGAGGACGTGGACGGGAAGCGATTCCACCCTTGCCAGCTCAGTGCCGGTGGCCGTGGCCTGGGTGGGCGTGCCGGTGACGGTGACGCCGGCGGCTGTGAGCTGCGCGGCGAACAGTGTCGCGGCGTCGACGGCGGGGGTTCGGCTGCGCGGTCCGCCGGTTCGCCCCTCGTCCACCCAGAGGGCCGAGAGCTGCGTGACCTGGTCGCGGTAGCCTGCCGGCCAGGTTTCGTTCCAGCCGGAGTCCTCGAAGAGCGAGGCGTCGAAGCCGAGGGTGACGCTGGTCTGGCCTGCCGCCTTGAGCGCGGCGGCGGTGTCGGCTGCCAGCTGCTGCGTGGTGGGCGGCTGGGGGTAGCTGCCCGGATCGGCCGGCTCGCTCAGCAGCATCGGATCCCCACCTCCGACGAGCACGATCTGCCCCGGCGCAGGCTGGACGACGGTGGTGGCGAAGCGCTCGTCGCCTGCGAAGGCGTTCATCACGGCCAGGGTGGTAAGCGTCTTGGTGTTGGACGCGGGGATCAGGGGTGTGGTCTCGGTGGCGGCGCCCACCACCTCGCCGGTGGCCACGTCGACCACCTCCCAGGCGATCTGGACGGCTCCCCCGTCGACCCCGACGAGTCGTGAACGATCCAGCCCCGCGAGGCGGGCGTCGAGGGTGGCGCGGTCCGGCAGCACCCCCACCGGTGGAAGGTCGGCCGCGTCGGCCAGCCCCGTGCCCGCGGCGTCCACCTCCGGGCTGGGAGTCGGCGACGGGGAGAACAGGGTGGGGGGGACGGAGCTGGGGGCGCCACTGCGCAGTACGCCGATGGCCGTCAGCAACGGCTGATGCACCACCGCGACCGAGAACCCCCCGGCCAGCAACAGGCCGACGAGAAGCCAGGCGAGCACCGCCTGAACCGTCCTCGTGCGTGTCCGCAAGGTGTCCTCCGAGCCTGTATCCTGCAGGGGTAGCTGCCCCAGTGACCTGCGGGCATCACCTTCAACTATAGGAGTGCCCCAGTGAGCGAAGACGCACCCGTCGGCCTCATCCCGGTGGACCCTGGACGCCGGATCCTGTTTGACGTGACTGTGGAGATCCCCAAGGGCACCAAGAACAAGTACGAGATGGACCACAACACGGGCCGGATCCGCTTGGACCGGACCCTCTTCACCTCCACCCAGTACCCCTACGACTACGGCTTCGTCGAGGCCACCCTCGGCCAGGACGGGGATCCGCTGGACGCCATGGTGATCGGCGCGGAGCCTACGTTCCCGGGTTGTCTCATCGAGTGCTACGCCGTGGCGATGTTCCGCATGACCGACGAGATGGGCGGCGACGACAAGGTCCTGTGCGTGGCCACGGCGGACACCCGAAGCAAGCACATCACTGACCTGTCCTCCGTCCCCGAGCACATGCTGCTGGAGATCGAGCACTTCTTCTCGGTCTACAAGGACCTGGAGCCGGGCAAGTCGGTCGAGGGCGCCACGTGGACCAACCGCGAGGACGCCGAGGCCGAGGTCGCGGCGTCGTTCGAGCGCGCCAAGGGCACTCCGTACGAGCATCACCACGTGAACCTGGCCTGACCAGAACCTCGAGAAGCCCCGCCACGGCGGGGCTTTTCTGCGCGGTGGCGGCGACCCCTGGTGGGCGTGGGAGAATGTGCCAATGCCTCGTTACCTCATGTTGCGCATGCCCTCGGCCAATCGTGTCTACGGCGGCGAGTCCGGGCCGCTGACGGCGGCCGAGCTCGAGCTGACGGCCCCGTTCGCTGAGGACATCACCGACACCGACGTGGCGGGGGTCGGCTACCTATCATTCGAGGCCCCGGACCTCGGCGAGGCCCAACTGGAGACCGTCGCCAGGCAGTCGGCGTGCTTCGCCCTGTTCGAGTCCTCGGGTGATCTGCTGCGGCCCATCGCGCTCCCCCGGACCTTCGCCCTCGACGACGACCTGGTCACCATCCCGAAGTATCAGGGCAAGACCAACGAGCAGTTCACGCACCTCCTGCTGGGGGTCACCCTTGCAGCGGTCACCCGCCAGCCCACCGGGCCCCGCCAGATCCTTGATCCCCTCGCCGGGCGCGGCACCACGCTGTCCACGGCGCTGCTGTTCGGCCACGACGCCTACGGCGTCGAAGGTGATGCCAAGGCGTTTGAGCAGATGGCCTCCTTCTACACCACCTACCTTCGCCGGAAGCGCCTCAAGCACACCACTGAGACCACCCCCGTGCGCCGCGATGGCAAGGCTGTCAGCAGGCGCTTCGACGCCGAGATCAGGACCGACGGGGCAACGCTGCACATCACCTCGTTCGTCGGCGACACCCGCGAGTCCGCCACCCTCTTCGGCAGGAAGAAGTTCGACGCCATCGTCACCGACGCTCCCTACGGCATCGCCCATGGCTCCACGACGGACGTCCGCGGCGTGTCCGGCAAGCGGGACCGGTCCCCCGCGGGCCTGCTCCGCGAGGCCCTCCCGGTCTGGGCAGGGCAGCTGATGCACGGCGGCGCGCTGGGGCTCAGCTGGAACACCTTCGGTCTGTCCCGCGACGACCTCGCTGCGATGCTGTCAGAGGCCGGCCTCGTGGTGTGCACCGGCGGCGCCTGGGAGCGGTTCGGCCATCGCGTCGACTCGTCCATCAAGCGCGACCTGATTGTCGCGGTGAAACCCTGACGGAGGGGCGCGCCCGCCGTTGCGCGGCGGCGTAGGCTCGGCGCATGCGACGACTCGTGCTGATGCGCCACGCGAAGACGGAATCCAACAATGCTGGCGGCGACAAGGCCCGCCGCCTCATGCCGCGCGGGGTTCAGGACGCCCAGGAGGCGGGCCGGGAGCTGCGGGAGCTCGGCCTGCAGTACGCCCTCGTGTCGACCTCACAGCGCACGCGTGAGACGTTCGCGGCCCTGGGGCTGGACGTCCCCGCCGAGTTCCAGGACGCCCTGTACTACCAGGGGACCGAGACGATGCTGCAGCGGATCGGCGAAACGGACCCCGACGTCACCGGTCTGCTCGTCGTGGGGCACGCACCCACCATCCCCAGCCTCGTCGCTGAGCTGGCCTTCGCCAGCAACCGGGCTGAGGCGGACCAGGCGCAGTGCTGGTTCCCCACCTCGGCCTTCAGCACCTTCACCCTCGACGGCGAGTGGGCAGATCTGGCCGAAGGTGACTTCTCCGCAGTGCACCTGGACAACGTGCGACGACGGGGTTGAGGAACCACTGATCAATCATGTCCTGGCTGCGGCGCACCGGATCGGGCGATCTGACCCCTCTCCATCTGGATATGGACGTCAAGTACACGCACCAGATGGAGTGGCGCCACCTCATCCCGCCCGGCACGTCCTCGCCGAGAACAGCATTGATCAGTGCTTCCTTAACGCGACGGTAACTAGCCGACACCCGATCGATACGTCGGCCGGGATTTCCCTAACTCAACCGTTACGCTGCGACGAACCCGCCGAAATAGGCGCCCTGCAAGCTTTGCGGCATGACAGTTCTCGAAATCAGTGCAGGCGACACCGCTTGGGTCCTGGTGAGCGCCGCCATGGTGCTCCTCATGACCCCCGGTCTCGCGTTCTTCTACGGCGGCATGGTCCGCGCCAAGAGCGTGCTCAACATGCTCATGATGTCGGTCACGACGATGGGCATCGTCGGCGTCCTCTGGGTGATCGTCGGCTACTCCATGGCCTTCGGCAATTCCATCGGCGGCTTCATCGGCAACCCGTTGGAGTTCCTCTTCCTCCAAGGGATGATGGATCCCGAGCTCGCCACCTTCACGGTGCCGGCCATGGTCTTCGCCGGCTTCCAGGCGGCCTTCGCCATCATCGCGGTGGCCCTCATCTCCGGCGCGGTCGCGGACCGCATGAAGTTCTCCGCCTGGGCGGTCTTCGCCGCCGTGTGGGCGCTGCTGGTGTACTTCCCCGCAGCCCACTGGGTGTTCAGCTTCGACGGCGGAACCGCTGAGAAGGGCGGCTTCATCGCGAACAGCATCCAGGCCATCGACTTCGCCGGCGGTACCGCCATCCACATCAACGCGGGCGCCGCGGCGCTGGCCCTGGCCATCGCGATCGGCCCGCGGATGGGCTTCGGACGCACCCCCATGCGCCCCCACAACCTGACCCTCGTCATGCTCGGCGCCGGCCTGCTGTGGTTCGGCTGGTTCGGGTTCAACGCGGGCTCGGCGCTGGGCGCCAACGCGATGGCCGGTGTGGCCTGGATCAACACCCTGGCAGGCGCCGCCGCGGCGATGCTCGCCTGGCTCCTCGTCGAGCGGCTGCGCGACGGACACGCCACCTCGCTGGGTGCCGCCTCCGGCATCGTCGCCGGTCTGGTCGGTGTGACCCCGGCAGCTGCCTCGGTCAGCCCGCTGGGCGCCCTGATCATCGGCATCCTCGCCGGTGCGGCCTGCGCCTACGCCATCGGCCTGAAGAGCAAGTTCGGCTACGACGACTCGCTCGACGTCGTGGGCGTCCACCTCGTGGGTGGCCTCGTCGGCACCCTGGCCATCGGCTTCCTGGCCGATCCGGAGTCCCCCGCCGGTGTGGCCGGCCTCCTCTACGGCGGCGGCGTCGACCAGCTGTGGCGCCAGGCGCTCGGAGCAGTGATCGTCATGGTCTACTCCTTCGTGGTCACCTTCGTGATCGCCAAGGTGATGGACAAGACCATGGGCCTGCGGGTACCCGAGGCGGCTGAGACCCAGGGCATCGACACCGTCGAGCACGCTGAAACCGGATACGACCTCAGCGCTGTCGGCTATTCCACCTACGGCGTTCGGCAGACGCTGATCGTTCCCATCCCCCGAGAGGACGTGCAGGCATGAGGCTCGTCACGGCAATCGTTCAGCCCACCATGTTGACCCAGGTTCAGATCGCGCTCGCCCAGCACGGCGTGGCCGGCATGACCGTCACCGAATGCTCCGGCTACGCCCGTCAGCGCGGCCACAAGGAGTTCTACCGCGGCGCCGAGTACACCATCGACTTCATCACGAAGGCCAAGATCGAGGTCGTCGTGGAGGATGACGAGGCGCAGGAGGTCATCGACGTGATCTCCAAGGCTGCCCGCACCGGAGCCGTCGGCGACGGCAAGGTCTGGTCCACCCCCGTGGACGAGATCGTCCGGATCCGCACCGGCGAGAAGGGCTCGGCCGCCATCTGATCGAGCGGCACTGTCAGAGGGAGGGCGACGCATCACGCGTCGCCCTCCCGCTGTGTCCGGGGGGTCAGGGGGCGACGAAGGGAAAGGCCGCGAAGCGGACCGCCAGCTGCCTGCGCACCGTGGGGCTGAGAGCGGTGAACTCCACGGTCTCGAGCCTGCGAGCCCCAGCTCGGCCTGCGCGGGTCCAGATGCCGCGGACCAGACCGCCGGCCACGATCGACTTCTTGAACACCCCGTTGTTGCCGGGCACCAGCTGGTGGTGCTCCTCAGCGGTCAGCGCGAACAGGCGGTCCTGATACCCGAGCACGAACTCGTCGAAGCCCGGCAGCAGGAGCGGCGCCGACGCCCGGCGCCCCAGCGCCGCGGCCTCCTCCACCAGGCCTGGGCGCCAGTGGCTGGCCTCCTGCCCCCCTGCCGCGCCCTCCAGGTCACCCAGCACCAGCGGCAGTGCCGAGCGGATCTCCCCGAGCCCCAACTTCGTCCACCACGCGAAGTCCCTGATGGTGGCGGGACCGTGGCTGGTCAGGTACCGGCGCAGCAGCTCGGCGACTGCGGCGACCCGATCCCCGTTGAACCGCGACTCCAGCGACGACCCCGCGGGCAGCCAGCGGGAGGCCAGCACGACATCCTGATCCGCGCCGTTCCACGGCCCGTAGCAGAGCGTCCCGCCGGCAATGAGGTGGAACAGCAGGTGGTAGCCGCGGCCGCCCTTGGGCCTCAGCCCGTGGGCCTCCCAGTGGTCGAAGAGCGCGGCCCTTGGCATCGGGCCGGCGTCCAGCGCCTCGATCGCGAGGTCGCGGGCGTGGAGTATCTGCGCCTCGTCGAGTTCCAACTGGTGGCTGCGGGCGGAGGCCGCGCGCATCGCTGGACGGGCGCAGAGCTCGGTGATCCAGGCAGCGTCGGCAGCGGGGAGGAGAAAGACGGTGCCCCGCATGGGGTATCCCCGCACCAGCCGTCCCTCAGCGACGTCCGACAGCACGGCCTCGATGCCCAGCGGCGTCCGCAGAGCGGCCGAGGCCAGCACCCCGGGCAGGTCCTGGCCCTGCATGGCACCGAGCGCGGCCACCGCGTCGGCGGGCGTGCCGAACGGCCGCGTGATCAGGCCCTGCGCCACCAGGCGCAGCCGGCCGAGCCGTGCGTCAGGCGAGGTTCCGGGCGACAACGGCTGCCACCTCGCGGCCCGAGCGCACCGCACCCTCCAGGTACCCGTTGAAGCGGGTGGCGTATTCGGCCCCCGCCCAGTGCAGAACCCCTTCGGGTTCGGCGAGGACGGGTCCGTTGGTGGTCCAGACGCCGGGCGCGAAGTGCGCGCCGTGGCAGCCGCCGGTGAACCTCTCCGCGGACCAGTCACGCTCGATGTAGGACAGTGGGAACGCGGCCACGTCACCGAACGTGCGCACGACAGAATCCACGAAGGCCCGCTCACGCAACGTGACTGAGCGGCGCGACAGGCTGTCGGCGTCGGCGCCCTCGAAGAAGCCCATCAGGTGCCCGCGCTCGGAGTTGTCCGACGTGGTGTCGAAGGTGACCCGCACCGCGCCCTCGTCGGCACTGGACTGACCGGAGTAGCCCAACTCGCGCCAGAAGGGGCGCGAGTAGATGAGGAAGGCCTTGATCACATTGCCGGGAGCCACCTTGTCCGCGGCCTCCGCGCGCCACGCCGCCAGCGCCGGCTGGTGCGGCAGCGCGACGGCGAGCCTCGGCGGCAGGGTGGAGATCACCTGCCGGGCCTCTACCTGCTGACCGTTGGCGAGCCTGAGCCTGGCAGAACGCTCAGCGTGCTCCACCATGGTCACCTCGGCATCGAGCCGCACCACATCGCCCAGCCGGGCGGCCAGCGCCTCTGCCACGGCGGCCATGCCCCCCTGCACGCGCTGCTGATGGAGCCCGCCATTGCTGGCCAGCATGGATTCCAGATCCGGCCCGGAGTTGACCTGATGCAGACCCTCAACGAGCGTGGCGTCCTTCGGCATGGGCCCGAACGCCGCGGCGTACACCTCTCCGAAGCGCCGCTGCGCGCCATGGGTCCGCAGGTTGGTGGTGACCCACCGGCGGAGATCCTGCTTGAGCCAGACGTCGTTGGCCTTGCGCCAGGCCGGGTCGTCGCGGAGCCGCTCGGCCAGGCGACGCAGCCGCAGCAGGCCCTGCCCGAGATCAGAGACCTCGAACGGGGTCAGCGCCGGGGTGTCCTCCTTCGACGGCACCTGCAGGGCCTGTCCGCGCAGGCGGACCACCAGGTTGCCTCGGGCGGGGAGGCCGATGGTCTCGAGGCCCAGCGAGTCGATGATCTCGACGAGCTCGTCGAAGCCGGGGCCGATCCACTGGCCGCCAAGCTCCACGTAGGAGCCGTCACTCAGCACCTTGTTCTCGACGCGGCCGCCCACGCGGTTTCGCCCCTCGAGGACGGTGACGTTCAGCCCGCGGTCCGTGAGGTATTGCGCGGCGACCAGCCCTGCCAGGCCGGCCCCGATGATGGCGCAGTCGAACACGGTGTTCCTCCTTGACGTACCCCGGATCGGGGAAGCGATGACCAGCCTACAAGGCCCCCTCCAGCGGTGATGCCGGGAGTCTCCTAAGCCAGGGCGGTCGATTCGGCTGAAGTGAGCCACGCGGCGAAGCCCTGATCTGCCGGCAGTGAAGCGTACAGGGTGGCCTGGTAGACGTGGTAGAGGTCCGGCTTGCCTTCCCAGGTGTGGGTCACCGGCACGAGGCTGCGGTCGAGCTCCGAGTGCCAGCTGCCCAGCTCATGGTCCACGAAGTGCCGGTCGGCGAAGCGCCAGAGCCGCTCGTACCATTCCTGGTACGAGACGTCCCCGGTGTCGAGCCACAGGTAACGCGCCGCGCCCATGGCCTCGGCCACCTCCCAGAAGAACCGCTCCTCCACCACGGTGGAGCCGTCCCAGTCCACCGTGTAGACGAAGCCTTCGCTCCACGCGTCATGCACCGCCCCGTTGAACAACGCGGCCGCGGCGGGCAGCAACCACGATTCGTCCACGCCGAGGCCCCTGAGCTGGAGCAGCAGCTTGGTCCACTCCAGCCAGTGGCCGGGCTGGGAGCCATAGGGCCTGAAGGCGTGCCGGGGATCGTCGGCGTTGTACTGGTTGTCGGGTTCCCAGCCTGCGGTGAAGTGCTCGGGCAGCCGCCACGCGCCCTCCTCCTGGCCGGCCGCCTGGGCGGCGATGCGCCGCGCGATGGACGTCGCCCGGGTGAGGTAGGTGGCCTCCCCGGTGGCCTCGTAGGCGGCCAGATATGCCTCGGTGAGATGCATGTTGGCGTTCTGGCCCCGGTACTCGTCGAGCTGGGTGAACGTGCGGTCGTAGCCCTCCACGCAGATCCCGTCCTCCTCGCGCCAGAAGTGGCGGTCGATGACGGCCGAGACAGCGTCCAGCAGCGCACGCCCTCTGCTGAAGCCGGCGGCGGTGGCCGTACTGGCGGCGAGCAGGAGCTGGGCGGTGCCGTAGAGCTCCTTGCGGTCCTGAGGCTGGTCGCCGCCCAGGACGGGAACCCATCCGTCGAACTCAGGATCGCGGCCCGGACCGTCGAGGTAGAAGTCCAGCCCGTGCTCGACTACCTCGCGGGCGCCCTGGCGACCCTCCAGGGCGGCCAGCGAGAAGACGTGCATCATCCGGGCACCGATGAACAGCTGCGCCCCCATCTCCGGCATCGCGAGTCCGTCGCTGCCGATCCAGGCGAATCCACCGGAGGGCAGGCAGACCTCCGGCTGGTAGAAGTCGAGGAGGGCCCGGCGGTGGTCGACGAGGAAGCGACGGTGCGTCGGGTCCGCGAAGCGGTCCGGATGGTCGCCGAAGAGATCGGGCACGCCGGCCTCTCTCAGGCTCTCGCGCAGCCAGCCGAGCTGGCGCCACACCTGGACGTCCTGGCCACCCTCGTGGCCGCTGTGCGGATACACGACCATCTCGCGCGGCCCCGCGTAGGCGTTGTGCGCCGCGAAGACCGTCGACGGGGGGCAGATGGTGTCTGCCAGCGCCACCGAGAACAGCGCCGGGCATTCGGCCCGCCGCGCGAACGACACCCCGTCGAAGTGGCCAAGCGTCTCCCACACCGCGTCCTCCAGGTGCGGGGCCGCCCTGATGAAGCGGGCGATGTCGGAGAACGGGGCGTCGTCGGTGAGCCCCACCGCCCTGCGGATGTGACACATGAACGCCACGTCCGGCATGGCGCCGGCCAGGCTGATCCCCACCGACGGCGCCAACCCCGCGGCGGCGAGCGTCAGGTAGCCGCCCTGCGATCCTCCGGCGACGAACAGCCGGGACGCGTCCACGAGCCGGTGGCCGGCGGCCAGCTGAAGCATCCGCACCGCGTCGGTGATGAGCCGGCGGTAGTAGTACGTCTCCGGAGATGAGATGCCCTTCGTCATGGGGCCGGCCGGGCCGAACTCCCCCGCCGCCACGTCCGGATCCGGGGTCCGCTCGAACACGCTCGCGGAGTGCCAGCCCTGCCCCCGATTGTCGAGGTCGAACTGCGCGTACCCGGCGGCGGCGAACACCGGAGCCAGCGGCATGCCGCGCGAGACCGAGTACCCGTGGTAGCGCACGACGGTGGGCAGCGGGCCGCTGGCGCCGGCGGGAACGTGCAGCCACGCCCTGACGGGTGCGCCCCCGAAGCCGGTGAACGTCAGGTCGTAGGTGTCGATCAGCGCCTGCCGGTTGTCGATCAGCGCCTCCTCGAGCAGCGCCACGGGCTCGTCGTGAGCGAGCGTGGATGACCAGAACTCGTCGAAGCGCGGCGATTCGGGCACGTCGGGCTGGTAGGTGCGCAGGGCGTCGAGGGGGAGATCGAACTGGGCCATGGGCGGAACTCTAGCGATTCCCACCGCCGTGCTGCCCTCAGACCCGGGGAGCCCGCGTCAGGAAGCACGAAGGCCCCGATCCGGGGATCAGGGCCTGGCACTGGAGCCGCCCACGGGAATCGAACCCGTGACCTACGCTTTACGAGAGCGTCGCTCTACCAACTGAGCTAGGGCGGCGGCAAGCTGGAACTATACCGGCGACGCTTCCCCGCGGCAAAGCGTGCAGACCCTCCCGTTCAGGAGCAGGTTGTGCCCTCCTCGGGGGCCACACCGTCATACAGGTAGGCGTCGACGGCTTCGGCGATGCATCCGTTGTCTCCAGTGACGGCCCCGTGGCCGGCCCCGTCAAGGGTCAGGAGCGTGCCGGATTCCAGCTGGTCCGCCATGGACTGGGCCTGCTCGTAGGGAGTGGCCGAGTCCCCTGTGGTGCCCACCACGAGGATGGGCGGCGCTCCTGGGGCGGTGATCCTGATCTGTGGCGCCGGCGCGGCCGTCCACAGCTGGCAGGTGTAGCCCATCCCCATGTGGGGCGCCATGAGGGGGGCCTCATCGAAGGTGTCGCGCCACTCCTGCGGCACGGGGGCGATGCCCTCGTCCGCGGCGTCGGCGCACACCATGGCGGGGAACGCGTAGGCGATCGTGTCGTAGCCGGCGGGTCCACGCCCGTTGAGGAGGTCCGCGGAGTACAGCAGCGCCTCCCCGTCTCCCGCCATGGCGTTGGCGATGACCTCATCCAGGCTTCGGTACGCCTCCTCGTCCTCGTAGAGGTACAAGGCGATGCCGGTGGCCGCCATCGTCTGGGTGAGGAGGCGCCCTTCCACCTGCAGGGGCGCCGAGTCCAGGCCCGTGAGGAAGTCGTCGATGCCGTCGGTGATCTCGGCCTGGTCATCCCCGAGGCTGCAGAGCTCCGATCCGGCACACCACTGCGTGAAGTTGCCCATCGCCCGCTCAAAGCCCTGCGTCTGAGGAATGTCCCCCTCGCCGGTGATGTCCACAGCCGCGTCCAACACGAGCCGGCCGACCGACCCCGGGAACAACTGCGCGTACATCGCGCCCACATACGTGCCGTAGGAGACCCCGACGTAGTTGAGCTTCTCGGCGCCCAGGAGGTGACGCAGGAGGTCCAGATCCCGCACGACGTCGATGGTGGTGATGTGGTCCAGCAACTCCCCCGAGCTGTCCCTGCACTGCTGGGCGAAGTCCACGGCGCCCTGCTGCAGCGCGAGATCCTCGGCCTCGTCGTCGGGGCTCGCGTCGAGTTCCATGATCTCGTCGGTCTGCTCCAGGGTGCCGCAGACCACGGAGGTCGACTCCCCCGTGCCGCGGGGATCCCATCCGATGGCGTCGAAGTTGGTCCACCTCCCGGCGAGGCGCTGCGCAAAGTCCTGTCCGCCGAAGCCCGGGCCGCCGGGGTTGACGAAGAGGGGGCCCCGGGAGGAGTCACCGTCGACCACCCGGCGCACCGCGATCTCGATGGCCTTCCCGGCCGGGTTCTCCCAGTCCAGGGGCACCTTCACGGTGGCGCACTGCCCGCCGGAGCCGTCGTCGCACACGGCCCAGTCCACCACCTGGCTGGCGTATGCCTCGAGGTCCCCGGCCGAGGGGAGTAGATCCACCGCCGGTTCTGCCGACGGCTGGTAGTCCAGGAGCCTGTCCTCGTTCTGCCCGGGCTTGGGCGGGAATGTCTCATGCTCCGCGATGGGCCGCTCCGGCACACCCGGCATCCGTGCACCGGGATCCATCGCCGACGGCGTGGCGGGCCCTGGCGTGTTGGGCGAGGCAGGCTCGTCCCTGTTGGTGCCCCCCACGAAGCCGCCCATGAACAGAGTGGCCACCAGGGCCAGGGCGATCATCCCGAGCACCGCCTGGACGAGGTTGACTCTCCTACTCATCCGCACCCTTCCCGGCCGACCCCTGAGCGAAGGCGCTGCGGCCACGCGCCGTCGAACAGACCGACTCCAGCGGGCAACGCACGATCTCACCGCCGCCGTGGCGCACCGTGACCATCTGCTCGGTCACGCTGTGACCTGTGACAACTCCGGGGTTCCCGTCGACGCTCACCTGCTCCCCGACGGCAGGTGCGCGCTGGATGAAGTCCACATACAGCGGGTGTTCGTATTTCAGGCAGCACATCAGCCGCCCGCACGCGCCCGAGATCTGCAGGGGGTTGGGCGGCAGGCCCTGCACGCGGGCAAGACGCATCGACACCGGCTCGAAGTCCGTGAGAAAGGTGGTGCAGCAGAATTCACGACCACAACTGCCCACTCCACCGATCAGCCGGGCGGCATCGCGGGCACCCACCTGCCGCAGATCGATCCGCGCATCCAGGGCCCGCGCCAGATCCCCCAGAAGGTTGCGGAAATCCACCCGGTGGGGTGCCGTGTAGTACACCGCGACAATGCGGTCGAAATCCGCCGACCGGTCCAGGAAGTCGACACCCACCACCTTCATCGGCAGCCGGTGCTTCGCGATCAGCGACTTGGCGGTGTCTGCCGCCTCTGTGCGGATCCGCCGGTTCGCCCGGTCACGATCAAGGTCCGACGCGGTGGCGGGACCGGGGCAGACGGGGAGCCCTTCGAAGCCTTCGGCCACGGATTCCGGCGCCCAGACGCACTGGGCCACCTCCTCGCCGTCGGGCGTGGGGAACCGGACCCAGTCTCCCACCGCGTAGTGACGGTCCCCTGGGTCGAGGTAGTGCAGTTGGCCGTACCGCTCGAAGGCGACGGCCATCACCCGTGCCATGCCCACAGCCTAGTGACCGGCCCAAGCGCTCGGGCGGTGGCCTCCGGCTCCGTGCCCGGCGGTCAGTGCTTCGCCTCCCGGGCGGTCTCCCTCGCCTTGACGAAGGCACCGTCGATACCCCAACGCCCGCCCCCCAGGGAGAAGAAGAGGATGCCGACGGCGGCCAGGAGGAGGTCGTGGTCCCCCAGGAACCCTTCCATGCCGGCGACGAAGGGGCTGAACTGGCCCCAACGGATGAAGACCAGCGACCCGACGGCCACGACGGCCAACAGGAGGCCCGCCACCCGCACGGCGAGCCCGATGACAAGGAGCACAGCGAGCACGGCAAGCCCGAATCCGACGATCCACGCCACCAGCCGCGGCTCTGGGAGGAGGGTTGCGCCGAGGAACTCGGCGGTGGCATCGATGTCGCTGAGCACCTGATAACCCACCACACCGATGATCGCGGCGGTGACGAGCCGAAGCACGAAGAGACCGAAGCTACCGAAGTGCCCGACGCCGCGGCGGCGGACCGGGCTCGGGTCACGGACAGCATTGGCGTCCGAGGTCTGGACCAGCCCCAGGCGTTGGTTGCGGGCCTCCTTGTCCGCCCTCAACTGGTGAGCCTGGCGCTCCTCCTCCGCGAGCTCATCGTCATAGGTCTGACGCTGCGCGCCGTCGATCACGCGAGTCTCCTCGGCACGATCGCGGTCTGCGCGATACAGCCCTGCGAGCGTGGCGGCGCCCGCCACGGCTGCAGCTCCAGGAGCGGCGCTGGCCGTCCCGGCGGCTCCGGCAGCCCCGCCGGCGAGCATGGGCATGGCCCTCGTCGACTCGGCATCGTCCTCGCTCAGAGGTTCGCGATCCGCCGGGCGCCCGAACGCCCCCACAGGTGCGGGCGCCTCCTCGATGACGGGCGCCTCCTCGATGACGGGCGCCTCCTCGACGGTCGGCTCCTCGACAACGGGCTCATCCTCGACAACGGGCCCATCTGCGAAGGCTTCCTCAGCTACGGGTTCCTCGGCTGCGGCCTCGTCCTCGACAACCGGCTCATCCTCGACCACGGACTCCTCTGCAACACCCTCCTCGACAACCGGCTCCTCGTCGGCCCCCCTGTCATCGACCACCTGATGCCCCTGGGAGTCCGCGACGGCTTCGTCGGCCGCCCACTCGTCGTCGACACGCTGGTCTGCACCCTCACCCGCGGAAATATCCTGCGACGCCGGCACCTCCGCCTGCCATTCCTCGTCCGGCTGCTGGTTCGCCTCGGCCGCAGGGGGCTCCTCCTGGGCGGGCTCAACGGCCTCGCCGTCCCCGTCCTCACCGGTCACCGGCGGCTCGCCCTGCTCGACCTCCGCGGCCGGCTGGACCGGGGCGGGGGGGACGGGCACGGTCTGCTCCGAGGCGTAGTCATCCCACTCGGCTGGTTCCACCGGCACGCCGTATTCGTCCTGCTCGGCCGTCCATTCCTCGTCGCGAGGCGTGCCTTCCTGGACCCAATCGTTGTTGGACATGAGTTCCCCTATCCGTGGGCAGTCGTGCTGTTCATCTTGGCACCACTACCGCGGCCCAGTCCGGGTGACACGCCCGCGACGTCAGGTCCGGGCAGCGAGCGAGAGGCTGATCAGGAGCGCCTCCAGCGCGAGCAGGGGCGCCACGTTACCCTCCAATGCCGTGCGCGCCTGCAGGATGGCGTCCAGGGCTCGGACCGTCTGTTCCGGGGTGGAGCGGCGCGCCACCGGCTCGATCTCGTCCGCCAGGTCCGCGTTGACCAGCGGCACCTCAGGGGCCGTCTGACTCACCAGGACGTCTCGGTAGTAGCCGGTCAGCTCGGTGAGCACACGATCCAGGGCGTCACGCTGCAGCCGCTTCCCGCGCGCCTTCTGCTGGTCCTCAAGGTCCCGCACCGCGGCCTGCGCGTTGCGCGGCTTGGCGCCGCGTCCGCCGAGGCCCAACATCTCCTGCAGGGAGGCCAACTCCTTCGCGTCCAGCTCACCGGTGACCGCGGCCGCCTCTTCCGCGCTGGAGGAGACCAGGTTTTCGGCCGCGGTGAGGCACGCGGTGACGGAGTTGAGCTTGCCGGGGAGGGAGAGGATCTCGCGGCGCCTGATCCGCGCCGATTCCGAACGCGCCAGCACTCGCGCGCGGCCGACGTGCCCCTGCGCGGCCCGGGCCGCGTGCGCCGCCAGCGCCGGGGAGATAGCGTCGCGGGACACAAGGAGCTCCGCCACCGCGTCGTCGCTGGGGGTCACCAACTTGATGCCTCTGCACCGCGACCGAATGGTGATGATGACGTCGTCCGCGCTGGGCGCGCACAAGAGCCACACCGTCCTGGGTGCCGGCTCCTCCAGCCCCTTGAGGAGGGCGTCCGCGCCTCGCTCGGTGATCCGGTCCGCGTCCTCCACCACGACGATCTGGTAGCGGTTCTTCACCGGGGCCATGCCGGAGCGGCCCACGAGTGCGCGCACCTCGTCGACCCCGATGGAGAGTTGCTCGGTCCGCAACAGGGTGACGTCCGGGTGCGCTCCCGCCAGCGTGGTGCGGCACTCCTGGCAGTGCCCGCAGCCGCCGTCGGGGCACTGCAGGGCCGCTGCGAACGCCTTCGCGGCGTTGGATCTGCCGGAACCGGGGGGCCCCACGAAGAGCCACGCGTGGCTCATGGCGTGGCTACGCCCTTCGACGGCGCGACGGAGGGTGGCGACGGCGCGCTGCTGCCCGATCAGTTCGGAGAACACATCGCCCATGGCGCCATCCTGCCATGGCCCGCAGACGGTTCGCTCAGGCGAACCCGAGCAGCGCCCCGACGCGTGCCGCGATGGCGCCGGCCAGCTCGTCGCGCGTGGCCCTGGCGTCGAGCACGAGGTAGCGCTCCGGATCCTGAGCCGCCAGATCGAGGAAGAAGTGGCGGGCGCGGCGGTGGAGGGCGATCCCCGCCCCCTCGAGGCGGTCCTTCTCGGAGAGCCCTTCCACGGCATCCGAGGGATCCGCATCCAGCAGGACGGTCAGATGCGGCCTCAGCCCGTCGACGGCCCACCATGCGATCCGCGCCACATCCTCGATGTCCAGGGCCCGACCAGCCCCCTGGTAGGCGATCATCGAGTCCACATAGCGGTCGCAGACCACCGTCTCTCCCCGCTCCAGCGCGGGTGCGATCAGCTCGTGCACGTGTTGGGCCTTGTCCGCCGCGTACATCAGTGCCTCCGCGCGGGCGTCCACATGGCCCATCGCCGGGTCCAGCACCAGTCGGCGGAGCTCGTTGCCCACCTGGGTCCCGCCGGGTTGGCGGGTCGTCAGGTGCGGCGCCTCCCGCTGTGTCAGCCAGGCCGACAGGCGTTCCACCTGGGTGGTCTTGCCCACCGCGTCGCCGCCCTCGAAGACGATGAACGCGCCCGTCACCGCTTCTTCGCCTGCTTCTTCTTGGCTCGCAGCATCAGCTTCCGGGCCTCTACGACGCGCGCCGGCCAGCGCTCGATGAACGCCTCGCGTCGCGCCTTGACCAGGGCGCGTTTGCGTTCGGCGTCCCGGCCGAGGGCGAACGCCTGAGCCGCGCTCAACCCGTCGAGGGCGGGATCTCCAGCGAACGTGCCCAGCGCGCACCCGCGCAGCTCCTGCGTCACGTCCGCGAGCCGGCGCAGAATGCGGGTCACCACCTTCGGGAACAGGGGGGCAGCCACCCCCACCACCACCTCGAGCTGCTCGGCGGCGCGCAGCGCTCCCTGCCACTGGTCATCCGGAGAGTCCGCTGTGAGGGAGCGGCACCGGTCGGCCAGGATGAGGGTGGCCTGCTCAGCGCGGTGGTACAGCTGCTCACCCGCCTGCTTGTGCGCCAGGTCTCCCAGCCTGGGTGCCCGGGCGGCCCCCACCAGGGCGTCGATGACATCCAGCAGCGGGCTCTCCGCCTCCGCCGGCGATGAGTACGGCAGTCCGGCGAGCGAGCGCTCCGTGGCCTCGCGCCACGACGGCTCGAGCACCGGGGCAAGTCCCCGGAGGTCGCGCCCGAACGCCCAGAGGCGGGCGTTGAGATCGGCCAGGTCCTCGAGAAAGGAGGCGCGGCGTGCCAGATCCGCCCGCACGATCCCCTGAAGATGCTCGGCGAACAGCGAGCTGACGTACTCCTCCAGGGACGGGTCCGGGCGCGTCTCCCGCGGCCGCGGGAAGCTCGTCAGTCCCGTTGCGGGCGCACCCAGCCGCTGCGCGACGGTGGGGTACTGGTCCACGACGGTGGCGTTGACCGCCATCGCCGCACTGACGAGGAACTCGCGCTGCTGACCGGTCAGATGCTCAGTCGGGGTGATGGTGATCTCGCGGTAGCGGGCGGTGGTGATGCCGCTGCGACGGATCCTCACCCGCTCGTCCCGGACGACGGCGGCGACCTGGCCCTCGCTGGTGCGCAGCGCCCATTCGTCGCGCTCGCAGTGCAACGCGGCCAAAGGGCCCAGGACCCCCCTCCGCGTGAGGGGCCGGATCAGGCGCGCGTAGTGCTCCGGCAGGTCCCCGGAGGCGCCCAGCGGCTCCACCTGTTCAGCGGGGAGGTGTGGCGCCCAGCCCTGAGCCGCGAGGTACCACTCCCCGGTGCCCTCGATCACCCGGTGCGCCACGATCACCCCCGCCCGCAGCAGACGGGCGTCGTCGACGTCGAGGATGGTGACGTCCATGGTGTAGGACGCGGCCGGCCGGCGCAGGATCCTCGGCAGGCCCACCGCCTCTGAGGTCAGCCGCGGCGGATCCGAACTGAAGGGGGCCTCCAGCCTGAGCACGGAGCGACGCTTCTTAGCCATGCGCCAACCCTAGTGTCCTGCGCCAGAAACTCGCTGCGATTGACGGCGCCCCAGCGGCGCCTCGCCGCGTTCTCCTCGCTCGACGAACAACCAAGTGCTACTTCGCTCGTCGGCCTTGCGATCCATCCCCTGGGACATCGCCACCCATCAACGAACTTCTGGCGCAGGACACTAGTGGCGGCGAAGCGGTCACGCCTTCTTCGCGGTGCGGGCGGCGGGCTTCCTGGCCGCGGTCTTCGCGGCGGGCTTCCTGGCCGCCGGGGCCCGCTTCGGGGCAGGCTTCTTCGCGGGTCCCTTCGCACGCTTCTCGGCGATCATCTCGAACGCGCGCTCGGGCGTGATCGCCTCCGGGTCGTCGTCGCGGCGCAGGGTGGCGTTGGTCTCCCCGTCGGTGACGTAGGGGCCGAACCGGCCCGACTTGAGCACCACGGGCTTGCCGGAGACCGGATCCGCCCCGAACTCCTTCAGGGGCGCCGCCGCCGCGGCACGTCCGCGGGTCTTGGGCTGCGCGTAGATGGCGAGGGCCTCCTCCAGCGTGATGCCGAAGATCTGATCCTCGCTGGCCAGCGAGCGGGAGTCCGTGCCGCGCTTCAGGTAGGGGCCGTAGCGGCCGTTCTGGGCGGTGATCTCCACCCCGTCGGCGTCCGCACCCACCACGCGGGGCAGGCTCATCAGCTTCAAGGCCGTGGGGAGGTCCATGGAGTCCAGCGACATGGACTGGAACAGCGAACCCGTGCGCGGCTTGGCGGACTTGGGGGCGTCCTCCGGGAGGACCTCGGTGACGTACGGGCCGTAGCGCCCGTTCTTGGCCACGATCAGGTTTCCGGAGGCCTCGTCCACGCCCAGCTCGCGCTCCTCGTCGAGTGGCTTACTCAGCAGTTCCTCCGCCACCTCGACGGTCAGACCGTCCGGGGCCAGGTCGTCGGGGACGTTGGCCCGGCGGCCGTCCGACGACTCGACGTAGGTGCCGTAGCGGCCCACCCGCACGTCGATACCCGAGTCACGCAACGGGAACGTGGAGAGCGCACGGGCGTCGATCTCCCCCAGCTCGGTCACCAGCGTCTCCAGGCCGTGGTGCGCGCTGCCCTCAGGCCCGCGGTAGAACTCCGAGAGCACCGTGAGCCGCTTGGCCTTCCCAGAGGCGATCTCGTCGAGCTGATCCTCCAGCTGCGCGGTGAAGGCGTAGTCCACCAGCTCGGAGAAATGCTCCTCCAGAAGCCTGGTGACGGCGAACGCCAGCCACGTCGGCACCAGGGCGGAGCCCTTCTTGAAGACGTAATCGCGGGCCGTGATGGTGCGGATGATGGAGGCGTAAGTGGAGGGGCGGCCGATCTCCAGCTCCTCCAGCTTCGCCACCAGCGACGGCTCGGTGTAGCGCGCGGGCGGACGGGTCTCGTGGCCCGCCGCCTCCACCCTGGCGACCTCCAGCCCCTGGCCCTGCGTCAGGATGGGGAGGCGCGTCTGCTGATCATCAGAGGCGGACTCGTCGTCGACCCCCTGCACGTAGGCCTTGAGGAAGCCCGGGAAGGTGATGGTGCGCCCCGACGCGACCAGACCACAGGTGGTCACCTCCGAGCCCCCCACGACGGTGGGGGCGAAGGACGCGTCAATGCGGATGGTGAGCGACTCGCCCTTGGCATCGGCCATCTGGGAGGCCAGGGTGCGGCGCCAGATGAGCTGATAGAGGCGGAAGGTGTCCCCGACGAGGCCGGTCTGGTCCGGGTGGCGGAATGTGTCGCCCGCGGGACGGATAGCCTCGTGGGCCTCCTGGGCGTTCTTGACCTTCGAGGTGTAGACCCGGGGCTGCGCGGGGAGGTACCTCTCGCCGAAGAGCTCCTTGACCTGGGCGCGCGCGGCCGCGATGGCCTGCCCTGCCAGCGTCACGGAGTCCGTTCGCATGTAGGTGATAAAGCCCTTCTCGTAGAGCTCCTGGGCCACCGACATGGCGCGCTGGGCCGTGAACCCGAGCTTGCGGCCGGCCTCCTGCTGCAGCGTGGTGGTACGGAACGGCTCGTACGGCTTGCGCGTGTAGGGCTTCGCCTCGACCGCCCCCACCGTGACGGATGAGGCGCGGAGAGCGTCCGCGAGGGCCCGGGCGGACGCCTCGTTGAGGACGAGGACGTCCTGGGCCGTCAGCCGGCCCTCCGCGTCGAAGTCGCGGCCCTGTGCCACCCGCACTCCCCCGACGGTGGCGAGCCGGGCCGGAAAGTTGCGGGGGTCCGCGTCCGGTCCGGCGTCGAGGTGGGTGTCGAGATCCCAGTAGGACGCGGGAACAAAGGCGATGCGCTCACGCTCCCGATCGACGACGAGCCTCGTGGCCACAGACTGCACGCGGCCCGCCGAGAGCCTCGGCATGACCTTCTTCCACAGCACGGGAGAGACCTCGTAGCCGTAGAGCCGGTCCAGGATGCGTCGGGTTTCCTGCGCGTCGACCAGGTCGACGTCGAGCTCCCGGGGATTGGTGACCGCCTCCTCGATGGCGGACCTGGTGATCTCGTGGAACACCATCCGCTTGACCGGCACCTTCGGCTTCAGCTCGTCCATGAGGTGCCACGCGATGGCCTCGCCCTCGCGGTCACCGTCGGTAGCCAGCAGGAGTTCATCGACTCCGGCGAGCTTGGCCTTCAGATCCTTCATGGTGGAGCGTTTGTCCGGCGAGACCACGTAGATGGCACGGAAGTCGTTATCCACGTCCACGCCGGTGCGCGCCCACTTCTCCCCCTTGTACTTGGCGGGCACCTCGGCGGCCGACGTGGGGAGGTCGCGGACGTGGCCTCGGCTGGACTCGACGATGTAGTCGGAGCCGAGGAAACCGGCGATCTTTGTCGCCTTCGTCGGCGACTCGACGATCACGAGACGCTTGGCAGCCATGGGTGATTCAGCCCTCCGGTCGGGAAACTCTCCGAACAATAGCCTGTGCTGTCAACGTGGCCCGAGCCTCGGGTGTCGCGGCGGGGGCCCGTCAGCCGCGCGGGGCCTGCCCGCCGTCGGGACGCAGCAGCTGGTCCAGCAGCGCGACGCGCACCTCGGGCACGACGGCCGCGGCCAGTTCGGCGGCGTCCAGATCCAGCACCTGCGCCACGGCGCTGATCACCTGACCCAGCGTCAGGTCGCCGTCGAGGGATCCCAGGACGGCGGACAGAGCCGTGTCCGCCTTGATCGCCCTGCGGAGCTCCCCACGCTGCCGGAAGACGATGTGCTCGGGATGCTCCGCCCCCGGGGAACCGATGGTCTCCTGGTCGACGCCCACCAGCCGGGGAGAGGTCTCGAGGAGCTCGCCGAGCGGGAGTGTCGCGGCCGTGACCGCCTCGGCGTGCCGGGCGAACACGTCCCCGACCGGCTGGGCGACGGCGTGGGGCCAGCTCTCGCACCGGACGTGCGGCTCGGCACGCTCCGCGCGGGTCACCAGGATCCAGCCCATGCCGACGGCCCTGATGCCGAGCCTCTCGAAGTAGTCCAGCCACTCGTTGTAGGCCGCGCGCCACCGGGGCGAGCCGGACAGCCCTGCGTCGGTCAGCCACATCTCGATGTAGGAGAAGATGTCGAGGCGCTCGCGCTCGATCACCCAGGCGTCGCACCCTTCCGGCACCCACCCGGCCAGCCGTTCCTCCCAGGAGTCCCCCAGGATGGCCCAGTTGGTGAGCAGCTGGAGGCTACCTCCGGGATTGAGGTGCGCAGCAGCCCCACGGACCAACTGCTCCAGCAGTGAGTCACCCTCGAAGTTGGTCTCCCGGTAGGCCAGGGTGCTGGCCTCCTCGCTGGGTGGGCTCATCACGAACGGCGGATTGGACACGATCAGGTCGAAGCGCTCGCCGGACACCGGCTCGTAGAGCGACCCCTCACGGATGTCCACCACAACCTCGTTGAGAGCGGCGGTGAGGCGGGCCAGCTCAAGGGCCCGGGGGTTCACGTCGGTGGCCACCACGCGCGAGGCGTGCCGGGCGAGATGGAGGGACTGGACCGCGCACCCCGTCCCCAGGTCAAGGACGGGGCCGACGGTGCGGCGCATCGTGAGCTGGGCCAGCGTGGTCGACGCCGGCGAGACGCCGAGCACATAGTCCGGCCGAGTGGGCTCGGTCCGCCCGTCCATTCCGGGCGTCGGATCGGCCACGATCCACCCCGTCGCACCGTCGTCGGGAGAACCGTAGGGCCGGATGTCGACCCCGGCCCTGATGCCGTCCGCATCGCGCGCCAGGTACCCGGCGTCGAGGAGCGGTGTCAGGTCCAACGCGGCGCGCACCTGCCGCTCCGGGAGCACCTGCTGGAGGATGAACAGCCTGATCAGCGTCGCCAGCGGATCCGTGGCCTCGCCCAGGGCCACGTCGGCCGGAACCGTGCAGTTGCGGCCGAGGCCGGCCTGCCCCTCCTCGCCGATCCTGTCCAGGACGGCGTCGACGGTGAATCGGGCCGCCCTCAGGCTGGAACGGAGCGCGGAGACATCGAGAGGCATGCCGCCATCCTAGGAGCCCCACTCACGCCATCGGCTGGAGCTCCCTTCGGGGCCGGGTGGCCCGGGTCCGCAGCGCCGGCCTCGCACGCAGGCGCCCGAACGTCCAGTTCGGGCGTCACGACACCGAGTCGGTGGCTCCCTGCCAGAGGTTGACGCCCTCGACGCCGGCGTGCCGATCGATGGCAGCCAGTTCCTCGGCCGAGAAGTCCATCTTGGCCAGGGCCGAGAGGTTGTCATCGAGCTGCCGCACCGACGATGCACCGAGGACCACGGAGGTGACCGACGCGTCACCCTGGTCTCGCAGCGCCCAGGCGATGGCCATCTGCGCCAGGCTCTGCCCGCGGCCCTGAGCAATGTGATTGAGCGACCGGAGATGGGCGATGTTGTCCTCGGTGAGCAGGTCTGAGCCAAGCGACTTGCCTTGCGCGGCCCGCGAGTCTGCGGGGATGCCGTCGAGGTAGCGGTCGGTCAGCATGCCCTGCGCCAGCGGCGAGAAGGCGATGACGCCCATGCCCGCGTCGCGACAGGCCTCCAACAGGGAAGGCTCTCCCTCCTCGACCCACCGGTTGAGCACGGAGTACGACGGCTGATGGATCACCAGCGGCGTGCCGAGGGCGCGGGCGATCTCCTGGGCCTTCGCAGTGAGCGCCGCCGAGTAGGAGGAGATCCCCGCATACAGCGCCTTGCCGGAGCGCACGGCCTGGTCCAGCGCGGCCATCGTCTCCTCCAGCGGCGTCTCCGGATCCGGGCGGTGGTGATAGAAGATGTCCACGTACTCCAGGCGCATGCGCCGCAGCGAGTCGTCCAGCGAGCTCAGCAGGTACTTCCGGGACCCCCCGAAGCCGTAGGGGCCGGGCCACATGTCCCATCCGGCCTTGGACGAGATCACGAGCTCGTGCCGGTACGGGGTGAAGTCCTCCGTCATGATTCGACCGAAGTTGGTCTCTGAAGCGCCGTAGGGAGGACCGTAGTTGTTGGCGAGATCGAAGTGCGTCACCCCGCGGTCGAAGGCCCGGCGCAGAATGTCGCGTTGTGTCTGGACCGGTTTGTCGTCGCCGAAGTTGTGCCAGAGCCCCAACGAAATGGCCGGGAGCTTGAGCCCCGAAGTCCCGAGGCGGCGATACGGCATGGACGTGTAGCGGTCATCCGCGGCGATGTAGGTCATGCCTCGCACTGTATCGCCGCGCGGGTGGGCCCGAGGGTGTCGCGGATCTCCTCCCCCGCCACGCCTCAGCCATGCGAGCTGCCCTCACGTGCCGCCCGTGGCCGACCTCACCAGCTCACCCGGCAGCCCTGGCAGTGACGGCCGCAGCACGGCCCGGATCCCCACCTCCACGACGATGGACCGGCCCTCGCCTCGCACGTGGCAGACGGCGAGGTCCGCCTGGTTGCGTGCGGCTGCCTCCTCGGCCGCTGGGCACGGAAGCCGGCCCGAGACCGCCGCGCTGACGGCCGCGAGCGCCGCCAGCTCAGCCGAATGCTCCGCCCGGCGTGCGATGAAGAACCACTGGATGAGCACCGCCGCGCCCATGAAAGTACTGACCAGCACGAGGCAGAGGCCGGCCACCAAGACCGACCCGGCAGCCCCCCGATCGTCGCGGCGGCGCATCACGGACCGGCCCCGGGTTCATAGGCCGCCCAGGAGGTGGCGGCGACCTCGACAGGCCCGATGCCGGGCACCGCCACGGCCATCGCGACAGTGGCGGACACGCCGTCCCTCCCCCGCTGTACATCGATCACCGCGCCTTCGGGAGCCCGCGTGCGCGCTTCGCGGAGGGCCGCCTCATCGGACCTCGCCGCTTGGCGGGCGAGCTGCGCGCTGGACTCGGAGACCGTGGCCTGCGCCACGCCCAGCAGCGAGAGCCCCGCGAGGCAGGTGGCCAGGACGGCCACCGTGAGAAGGCCGATGGCGAGCTCGACTGTGACCATGGCGCGCTCACCCCGCCGGGATCTTCGCATGCTGGTCATGGGAGCCGGGCTCAGCCCTTGGCCATGTGGGTGAAGACGTTGACCACCCAGTCGAAGAGCGTCTTGTAGAACTGGTTGTCGCCGAAGATGCGCAGCAGCACCAGGGCGACGGTGGCCGCGGCCAGCAGCCCGAGCGCGTACTCGACGGTGGTGAGTCCGCGCTGGGCCAGGGTTCGGGCCCGGGCCGAGCGCGTGGGAACGAGGTGAGCCATGGGAGGCGTCCTTTCGGTGCGCCGGCTGCCTGTCAGCCGGTCACCCCCTTGTTCGGAAGTGGCCTCCGGCGTTTCCCGGGCACGAACGCGAGATGTGGACGACGGCAACGGACAACACCGATGCCTGTGCACAACGGAAGCCCGCCTCAGCCGAGGATGAGGCGCAGGAGCTCAGCGGCGTCGGCCTTGTTGAGGACCTGATTGGCGTTTCCGCACTTGGGCGAGACGACGCAGGAGGGGCAGCCGGACTCACAGGTGCACCGCTCCAACCTGTCCAGGGTGGCCCGCAGCCAGTCCTCCGCGACGTCGAACCCGCGATGCGCGAAACCGGCCCCGCCTGCCATCCCGTCGTGCACGAACACCGTGGCCAGACCCGTGTCCGGGTGGAGGGCCGTGCTGACCCCTCCGATGTCCCACCGGTCGCAGGGCGCGAAGGCGGGCAGGAGCCCGATGGCCGTGTGTTCCATGGCATGCACGGCGGCGCCCGTCTGCAGCTCTGCCCAGCCGAGCCGTCTGGCCAGGGACTGCGGCACGGTCCACCACACGGCCTGGGTGGTCATTCTGTGCCGGGGAAGGTCCAGCGGTGTCGAGTCCCACACCTCGTGGGTGATCTCGTCGCGCCGAAGGTAGCCGATCACCTGGGAATCCAACCGCACGTCTCCGCGGGACACCTGGGTGGCGCCCAGGGCGCGGCGCTCCACTTCGGCGACGATCTGGATGT
Source organism: Tessaracoccus luoxuelianae (assembly GCF_055326245.1). Taxonomy (NCBI): domain Bacteria; kingdom Bacillati; phylum Actinomycetota; class Actinomycetes; order Propionibacteriales; family Propionibacteriaceae; genus Tessaracoccus; species Tessaracoccus luoxuelianae. Next base: position 57,139 of record NZ_JBUZNO010000009.1, on the reverse strand, counting down.
CGAACGACGCCTGGGCCTGGGTGTAATAGGTGGGTCTGGCCTGGACGACCAGCGCCTGATGCTCCTCCAGGTCCAGTTCCTCGACGGTGAACGCCTCGCCCTGGTGCAGGTACACGGCCCCCGGATGCACCGTGCGATCGGCGGCCGCCACGTCGATGACGCCCAGGACCCTGCCGGTGTGACGTTCGATGATGTCCACTGGACGCTGTGCCGTGGCGCGCAGGTTGATGAAATCCACGGCCCTGTCAGGGCGGGTCCAGTAGAAGCGGTCCCTCCTGTGCCGCAGCACGCCCTGGTCCGCGAGGGCGCGGGCAAGCGCCGGGACGGTGGGCCCGAACCACTGCTCGTCTGCGTCCGAGAGGGGGAGCTCCTGTGCTGCCGCCGCCAGGTGGGGTCCCAGCACCCGAGGGTTCTCCGGGTGAAGCACAGCCCGCTCCACCGGGGCGTCGAACACGAGCTCCGGGTGCTCCACGAGGTAGGCGTCGAGCGGATCCTCGCGGGCCAGAAGCACGACGAGGGCATCCTGACCGCGCCTGCCCGCCCGACCCGCCTGTTGCCAGAACGACGACAGTTTCCCTGGGTAGCCCGACACCAGCACCGCGTCCATGCCCGCGACATCGACCCCGAGTTCCAGGGCGTTGGTGCTGGCGAGGCCTCGCAGCTCGCCCGATTGAAGGTCCGCCTCCAAGGTGCGGCGATCCGCTGCGAGGTAGCCGCCCCGGTAGGACGCGATCCTGGCGGGCTCCCGCGATAGCTCCTGGGCGGCCAGCGACACCAGTTCCGCCCCCTGCCGGGAGGCGACGAACGCGATGGTCTGCGCTTCGTGGTCCGTGAGCTGGGCCAGGAGCTCCGCGGTGTCCGCTCGCAGCGACGACCCTGGACGCCACAACACCGCGGTCCTGCGGCCGCTCGGGGAGGAGTCCTGCCCGATGACCTCAACGCATTCGGCGCCGATGAGAGTCTCCGCGAACACGCCCGCGTTGGGGGCGGTGGCTGAGGACAGCGCCACCACCGGGTCAGCGCCGTACTGGGCCGCCAACCGCCGGAGCCGCCTGATCACCTGCGCGACGTGGGCACCGAAGACACCCTGATAGCGGTGCGCCTCGTCCACGACGATGTAGCGCAGCGACCCGAGGAACGAGGCCCACCGCTGATGGTTGGGCAGCACGGAGAAGTGCAGCATGTCAGGGTTGGTCAGGACGAAATCAGCGTGGTCACGGGCGAACCGGCGCTCGGCTACGTCAGAGTCCCCGTCCAGGGTGCTGATCCGCCAGCGGGCCGGCCCCAGCGCCGTTGCCGCCCGGGACTGATCGTGTGCCAGCGCTTTGGTGGGTGCCAGATAGAGGGCAGTGTGTCGCGCTCCGGTGAGCCGCGCCCGGGTGGAGTCCACCGCGACGCCGAGCCTGCCTTCCGCGGTGGCGGCGACGATGGGCAGAAGGTACCCGAGCGTCTTGCCTGACCCTGTCGGGGTACACACGATGGCGTGCCTGCCGGCGAACAGCGCCTCGGCGAACTGGCTCTGGTGGCGCCATGGAGCCGAAATGCCGGCCTCCTCGATCCGCGAGACGGCCGCCGCCGAGACCCACTCGGGCCAGGGCGCCGTGCAGCCAGGCATGGGATCTCGGTGCCGGACCGCCACCGCCTCGTCCCTGCCGAGCACCCAGTCGTACTTCACACCCCCACTGTGCCAGCGCCCCCCGACAATCCCTCATTTCCGCAAGACCGCATCATGGCTCCTGCCCACCGGGCGGGAGTACAGTGGAAGCAGCAAGGAGGCGGGGACGATGCGCCGGTCACTGGACCTGTGCGGGCCCGTCCACCACCGGGCACGGCCCGGGGTGGCCGGGATGCTGATCGTCGCCCTTGCGCTCGTCGGCTGCGGGGTCCCGCCTGGCACCCCTGCCGATCCAACCCCCACCCCCTCCAGCCGGATCAGCACGGCCTCACCCGCGTCACGCACCCCAACCATGAAGCCGTCAGCGCCGGTTGAGTCTCCGACCGCACCCCCGGCCGAGAGCCTGCCGACGACGCCCGACCCACCGGACACCAGCGCGCCTGTGAGCACCTCGACACCGACACCGGCGGCGTCCACGATCCCCCCAGCGCCGAGGACCTCCACCCCCGCTCCGGCCACGGCGCCGCCACCGACAACGACCAGTAGCACCACCGCACCCGCCGCTGGGCTCGTCCAGCTGTGGGCAGGGATGGACATCGAGGCGTTCCCCACTGAGCGGAAGGTGGTGGCACTGACCTTCGACGGGGGCGCCTCGGCCCAGGGGGTCGCGTCCATCCTGGACACGCTCGCCGCCCGCGACGTGGCCGCCACGTTCTTCGTCACCGGCGCCTTCGCCCGCGCCTACCCGCAGCAGGTGACCGCGATGGACCGTGCCGGGCATCCTGTGGGAAACCACAGCAACACCCACCCCTACTTCACGCAGATCACCAACGAGGCCATCCGGGCGGAGTTGGCAGCCGCGGAGCGGGACATCTCCGCGCTGACCGGCACCACGACGAAGCCCCTGTTCCGGTTCCCGTTCGGCGACGTGGCGCCCCTTGACATCCGTGTGGTCAACGAGGCGGGCTACATCCCGATTCGCTGGACGGTGGACACCCTCGGCTGGAAGGGAACCAGCGAAGGGATCACCACGGCCATCATCCGCCAGCGGATCCTGGATCGCCTGCGCCCCGGGCAGATCGTTCTGATGCACGTGGGGGCAAACCCGTACGACAGCTCGACCCTGGACGCGGACGCGCTGCCCGGGATCATCGACGACCTCCGGGCCCGTGGCTACAGCTTCACCACGGTGCCGGACCTGCTGGACGACGGCCGCTGAACTCACCCGAAGAAGCTCTGCATCAGGCTGGCGATGATCGGCACCACACCCACAGCCATGAACGCCGGGAGGAAGCAGGCCATGAGCGGCACCACCGACCTCACGCCGACGGTCCGGGCGCGCCGTGCAGCGGCGTCCCTGTGCTCTTGTCGGGCGTCCTCCGCATGGTCTCGGAGGACGCCTGCCAGTGCGGTTCCTGCGTGCTCTGCCCTGATCACGTCCACAGCCACGCGTCCCCACACCGGGTGAGATCTCAGGCTCTCCCACGCGGCGGGGCCGGCTCGTCCCAGGGCGAGCTGAGCGGCGACCTCCTGCAGCAGGTGTTGGGTGGCCGACGGCGACACCCTGGCCACCTCGCCGACCGCGTGAGCGGTGGGGAGACCGGCGTCCATGCACACCGCCAGGAAGTCGAGCGCGTCCGGCATCTCACGGGCGAGCATGGACCAGTCCGGCCGCGGCGCGGCGAACCCAAGGCCAAGCGTTGCCACAAGAGCCACGCCGCCACCGAGGACCACCCCACCCCATCCCTCCACCACCACCGCAGCCAGGAGCCCCGCCGCCGCCCCGACGGCGACACGCTGCCCCCCGGGTGGCGCCCCAACCCGCCCCGGGAGAACGAGGAGCCGCTCGGCACGGCCGCCCCGCAGGCTGATCAGGCGGCCCGCAGGGAAGGGCACCACCACCCACGCGGCGATTGCGGCCATGGCTGCGGCCAGCGCGATGCTGCTCACCGACGCCCCCGCCCATGCCGGGCGCCCGTCCTGGCCAGGCTGTCCACCCAGATCACGCCGGCGGAAGTGAGCGCCACACCTGCCAGGACCAGCCACTGCCCGAGTGGCTCGGTCAACAGGTAGTCCAGCGTGTTGACGCCTGAGACCAGCCCCAAGCCCATCGCCAGGAACGGCAGCGTGGCCATGATGTGGCCACTGGTGCGTGCGGCGGACAACTCCGTCGCCACCACCGCGTCGAGCTGACGCTGCCGCCGCAAGGTCTCCGCGACCCGCCCCAACACCTCCGCGATGGGGGCTCCCGTGCGCTCGCTCAGCTGCCAGGCTGCGGCCACGGCACGTAATCCGGCCCGCCCAGGACCATCGGCCGCCCGATCCAGTTCGCGCCCCACATCTGAGCCCAGGCGGGCTGCGGCAGCGGCCGAAGCCAGGACGGAGAAGTCTCTGGCGGCTTCCGCCAGGGCAACGCGGGGAATGTTGCCCGAACGCATCATCGACGACAGGGCCCGAGCCGCCTGGGCACACTCATCGGCAGCCCTGACCTCCTCGCGCCGTGCCTGGCGACCGTACTCCAGCCACCCGAGCGTGGATACCGCCACAGCCACGGCCACCATCCACACCACAGGTCTGGTGCCGAGCACCAGCCATCCGGCTCCCAGAGCCGCCGCACCCCCCAGTGCACCGACGGCGAGATGTCCGTTGCCGCGCGCCACTCTGGGCGGCCGGAGCCTGCCGGCCACCGCGGTGGGCGGCGGTCCGACAACAAGGGCGGCCGCCAGCCCGGCCATGAGGGCCGCTGTCAGCACGGACCCACCGCCAACCGCAGGAGATGGGCACCCTCGCCGTGGCTCACACCGGAGGAGGACAGGGTGGCGGCGGGCAGCACGTCCACCCGCCCGTCCTCCCTGCGCCGGAAGACCCCGATCTGCGCCACCCGTCGCCGCCCGCCCGGGTCCCTGACGACGTGGATGACCAACTTCAACGCCGCCGCCACCTGAGCGTGGCAGGCCTCCCGCCCCATGCCACCGAGGGCCGCCAAGGCCTCAAGCCGCGCCGGGACATCCTGGATCGAGTTCGCGTGGATAGTGCCACAGCCGCCCTCGTGCCCCGTGTTGAGAGCCGTGAGCAGGTCCGTCAGCTCAGCCCCGCGCACCTCGCCGAGCACCACCCTGTCCGGCCTCATGCGCAACGCCTGCCGGACCAACGTGGTCAATGTGATGGCGCCGGTCCCCTCAGCGTTGGCGGGCCTGGCCTCCAGGCGCACGCAGTGGGGGTGGTCTGGGACGAGCTCGCGCGCGTCCTCCACCAGGACCACGCGCTCGGTGTGTGGGATCAGCCCCACCATGGCGGCCAGCAGCGTGGTCTTGCCCGAACCTGTTCCTCCTGAGACCAGAAACGGGACGCGTCGATCCACCACAGCCCGGAGCAGCGTGGCCCCGGCATCCGGGAGCGATCCCGCCTGCACCAGATCCTGGAGCGAGAAGCTGCGGGCTGCCGGGACACGCAACGAGATGCAGGTGCCGGGAGCTGCCACGGGCGCCAGCACGGCGTGCAGCCGCACCCCGCTGGGGAGGCGTCCGTCCACGAACGGGGTGGCATCGTCCAGCCGACGGCCGGCCGCTGCCGCAAGCCGGATGGCGAGGCGGCGCACCTGCTCGTCGTCGACGAACGCGACGGGGGCGCGTTCCAGCCCTTGACCCGTATCAACGAACACGTCCCGGGGGCCGTTGACCACCACGTCCGAGACCCCCGGCCTGCCCAGGAGATCCTCCAGCGGGCCCGCCCCCACGCTGTGGCGTCTGAGGTCTGCGAGGACGTCATGGACCCCCGCGTCCGTCACAGCCACCCCCATGGCTCGGAGCGACACCACCACATCCAGCGGCGTGAAGGGCCGCCCCAGCGACGCCAACGACGCCTGAAGGCGGTCCAGTTCGATGTCAGGCATCGGGGAGGCCCTCGAGGATGGCGCCCACCTGCCGGGCGTACCGCCGGGCCGGCCCGGACACGGGCAGCAGTCCGAGTTCAGCCAGCCGAGGCAGCGCTCGGTGGTGGTCCATCCGGCCCAGGCTGGGCGCGCCGAGCGCCCGCGCCACCACCTGCTCGGGGAGGGAGCGCCCGGGGCCACGGCGCACGACGATAGACGTGGGGCGAAGCGCCTTCACCTCCGCCAGCATGCGCGCTGCTGCCACCGACCTGACATCCGCCCCCACCACCAACACCGTGTGATCTGCCGGAGTTGGCGACGGGTCGCGCCCGCAGTCCACCACGACCATCCGGTGGGACCGCGCCAGGGCGCCCATCACCGCTGCGACCGTCTCTCCCGACGGGACGGACGGCGCCTCCCTCGAGTGCGCCAGCAGCACCACTCCGCCCAGCGAGGGCAGGCTGCCCGCGAGGTCACCCAACTCGCCGCGGGCCTGGCCGAGGTCCGACCACCTCATCCCTTCCACCGTCTCGCCTCCAGCGGCCAGATCCAGCCCCCCGCTGCAGGAGGCCAGATCCACCACGGCCGACGGCGTGCCACGGCGCCCCGCTGTGATGGCCAGCGACACCGCCAGGGTGCTGACCCCCAGGCCCCCCGCGGCGCCCACCAGCGCCACCGTCGTACCGCGGTGGAGCGCCTCGCCCGAGTTGCGCTTCAATGCATCCACGAGGCGACCCCCGACGTCTGGCAGGGGGATCACCGGCAGTTCCAGCTGGGCGGAGCAGCGGGTCAGCTCAGCAGGAGAGGTGCCCACCAGGAACGCCCGCCCCGGCGGCGCCGACGTCCAGCGGGCCGCCACCTCGGTGGAGAGGAACCGGAGCGTGGCGGCCGGCCACAGCGCTCTGGCCTCCTGGGCGTCCCGCGCCACACGGAGCCCGACATCCATGGCCGCGGCGGCCACTTCAACCGCCTCGATGACGGCAGGGTCCCGGGAGCACAGCAACGTCGACGCAGTGGTGTCCATAGCCCCTTGTTCGCAAACTCCGGCCCCCGTGTCCCGCCCCATCCCGGGGCTGTGGACAACTGGTGCCGCGCGGCCTCCATCTCCCTCCCGTTACCCTTGGTGCGATCGCTGTACGAGAGGAACCCATGACCCGCGCCACCCTTCCCACCGAAGCCCTCGACTGGCTGGCGGTGTGGCACGGTGTGCGGGCCCTGGCTGTGGACCCCGAGCCACACCTGGCCAGGCGGCTGACCGACGCGGGGCATTCGCTGTTCGCCACGTCGGAGGACGCGCAGCGCATCGAGCGGCTGCGCCGGGTGCGTTCCGTCACGCCCATCATGGCTCGGCCCGAAGCGATCCCGACGGACCCGTTCACGTTCGAGGTGGTGCTGATCCACCAGGGGCTCCACCGCTACGACCTCACGCAGGCGCTCCCGCAGCTCGCCCGGGTGCTCCGCCCGGGTGGGTGTCTGAGCGCCTCGTACCTGGTGCGCGACGACTCGGTGCCCTGGGTCCGCCGCCTCGCGGCACTCCTGCGACGATTCGACCCGATGGCGATGAAGGGCGACTACGGCCACCACAGCCTCGACTTCCTGAGCTCCAGCAAGTACTTCCCCGAGGTTGAGCAGCGGGCATTCCGGGTCTGGCAGAGCGTCAGCCGCGACGACCTCGTGGGCCTGGTGAGGGCCCAACCCCTCGCGGCCAACCTGGATGCCGCGCAGCTCGGCCACCTTCTCGACCAGGTCTCTGAGCTCTACGACGGTGCGGTTCGCCCGGGCGAGAGCCTGCGGCTGCCCTTCCAGCTTCTGTGCTGGCGCGCCTGGGTGGATCACGAGGAGCTGACCGCCCCTGTTGTGCTTCCCGACCACGCCCTGGCCATTCAGCTGTGACCCGACGACGCGCCTGAACCGGCCCTCCCCCCGACGCACCGACGGTGACAACCACTAGGCTGGCCACTGCCGGAAGGAGCAACATGCCTATTGAGCCCAGCCACCACCTGGTGGACATCAAGGATGCCGTCTCAGACTTCGTCGCCCGTGAATCCGAGTTGGCGGCAGCCGAGCTCAAGCCCGCCGCCAAGGCTGCCGGGATCGGCGCCGGGCTCTTCGCCGGGGCCGCTGTATTCGCGTTCCACGCCGTCTGGATGCTGGTGATCCTGATCGCGCTCGCGCTCGGCCTCCTGCTGCACGCGGTGACGCCGCTGGGACCGTGGTCGTCCTTCACCCTGGGGTTCCTGGCCAGCGTGCTCTTCTCGCTGGTCGTCGCCCTGGTGCTGGTGATCCTCGGCCGCAACAAGTTCCGCCAGGTGAAGAAGCCGGACGCCACCATCGCCGAGGCCAAGGCCACACTCGACGCGGTGGTTGCGGCCATCGCGTCGCGCACGAAGAGCGCTGACGTGGTGATCAAGCCCGACGATCTCCCGCGCTTCCGCGACGCGGATCTCGACAGCACGTTCGGGCGTCCCTAGGAGCCTGCTGAACAATCGTGGCTCGGCTGCGGCGCACCGGATCGGGCGATCCGGCACCCCTCCATCTGGATATGGACGCCTAGCGCCGAGTGTCGCCCAGCCTGCAGACATGGCAGGCTGGGCCTCATGACCAAGTGGGAATACTTCGTGGCGCCAATCCTCTCGCACGTGGCGCAGCAGCTGCTCAACAACTTCGGGGCGGACGGCTGGGAGCTCATCCAGCTCGCCCCCGGGCCCAACCCGGACACGCTCGTCGGATACTTCAAGCGCCCCCAGCAGTGAGCGGGACCTCTGCAACGCAGCGGCTGACCGAGCTGGGCATCGACCTCCCGCCGGTTGCAGCACCCGTGGCCGCCTACGTGCCTGCCACGCTGGTGGGCAACCAGGTGTGGACCTCTGGCCAGCTGCCCAGCGTCGACGGGCGGCTGATCGCCACCGGCAAGCTCGGAGGCGAGGTGGACCAGGAGACAGGCGTGCAGGCCGCCCGGCTGGCCGCGCTCAACGCCCTGGCAGCCGCAGCCGAGGTGGCCGGCGGGGTGGACCACATCCGCCGCGTGCTCAAGGTGGTGGTGTTCGTCTCCAGCGAGCCGGGCTTCACCGCCCAACCGGCGGTGGCCAACGGCGCCTCGGCCCTGTTCGGTGAGGTGTTCGGCGAGGCGGGCGCCCACGTCCGATCGGCGGTCGGTGTCTCGGTGCTGCCGTTGGACGCCCCCGTCGAGGTCGAGCTGATCGTCGAGGTCTGATGGACCGGGCCTCGGCCGTCCACAGCGCGCTGGCGCAGGCCTACCCGGAGGCCCGGTGCGAGCTGGACTACACCACACCGTTCGAGCTCCTCGTCGCCACCGTGCTCTCCGCGCAGTCCACGGACAGACGCGTCAACACCGTCACCCCGCGCCTCTTCGCCCGCTTCCCCACCCCGCTCGCACTGGCCGAGGCGGACGCCGCTGATGTCGAGGAGATCATCCTCAGCGTAGGCTTCTTCCGCGCGAAGAGCGCGGCCATCATCGGACTCGCGCGCCGCATCGTCGACGACTTCGACGGCCGCGTCCCGAACACTCTTGCCGAGCTGATCACGCTGCCAGGCGTCGGCAGGAAGACCGCGAACGTGGTGCTGGGCAACGCCTTCGGGATCCCCGGGGTCACTCCGGACACCCACCTGATCCGCGTTGCGGGCCGCCTGGGGTGGACCGGGAGCACCAAGCCGGACGCGGTGGAGCGCGATGTCGCCGCCCTGTTCCCGCCTGAGGACTGGGTGATGCTGTGCCACCGGGTGATCTGGCACGGGCGGCGCTGCTGCCACGCTCGAAGGCCCGCATGCGGCGCGTGCCCCGTCCGCGATCTGTGCCCGAGCAGCGGAATCGGCGAGCAGGATCCCGCCATCGCCGCCCAGCTGATCCGCGAGCCGCGCGGGTAATCTCGGCATTGTGATCCCACGCCTCCTTGCCCTCGCCGCGGCGCTCGCGCTGGCTGCGTGCTCTCCGACGGCCGTGACCTCGCAGCCGCCCAGCCCGGCGCCGGTGGATCTCGCGTCGCTCAGGGTGGAGTACGGCCTCCCAGACTGCCCGGTCACCGACCCCGCGACACTCCAGGTGGCCGGCGGACTACCGCAGACCCAGCTGACCTGCCTGGGCAGCGACGCCGTCGTCAATCTGGCCGGACTTGAGCGGAAGCCCACCGTCGTGAACCTGTGGGCCCAGTGGTGCGGGCCCTGCCGCGAGGAATCGCCCTACCTGAGGGCGGGCCTCGCCGAGCTCGACGGGGTGGCCTTCGTCGGCGTCAACTACAACGACCCCAGGCCGGAGTGGGCCATCGAGTTCGCTGGGCTTGTCGGGTGGAGATATCCGCATGTGATCGACGCCGACAAGTCCCTTCAGGTGCCCCTGCGGGTGCCGGGCCTGCCCACCACGTACTTTGTCGACGCCGACGGCAGGATCGTCGGCGTCCACGCGGGGCCCTTCGAATCCACCGAGCAACTTCTCACGATGGCCGACGACTACCTGGGGGTGCGGTGAGGCATCCAGAGACGTTCGAGGCCCTCTGCCACGCCCTGGTCCGGGGGCCTGCTGCGCGTGAGATAGACGTGCACCGCACCCCACGAGGCGAGCGCGCTGCCGCGGTGCTGATGCTGTTCACCGATGAGCAGGACCCGTCGCTCACCTTCGTGACCCGGGCCGAGACGATGCGCCGTCACGCCGGCCAGATCGCCCTGCCAGGGGGCGCCGTCGACGCGACGGACCGGGACCGGCGCCACACGGCGTTGAGGGAGGCCAACGAGGAGATCGGCCTGGCCGCAGAACACGTCACCGTGCTGGGCGAATTGCCACCGCTGTGGGTCCCTGCCTCCGGCTATGACGTGACGACGGTGGTGGCGGTATGGCCCGGCGGGCACCGGTTGGCGCCCCGCGACCCGGCCGAGACCGGCGCCGTGCACGCCTTCGGCGTCTCCGCCCTGTCATCGGCGGAGGTCCGGTTGACGGGTCATCACCCGAGCGGCTTCGAGGGGCCGGCGTTCGTGCTCGGCGATCAGTTCATCTGGGGCCTGACCGCGCACCTGGTGGACTGGGTGCTTGAGTTGGGCGGCTGGGCCAAACCCTGGAACCGTGGCCGGGTCGCCGACATCCCGGCCCGCTACATGCGCGATTGAGAGACGCCGACGGCGCACGGCAGGGCCGTGCGCCGTCGCCAGAACTTCAGATCTGGCGGGTGGGTAACACTGAGATGTGTGCCCCCGGGGTGTCATGGTGCTCGACGAGCACGTCGTGCCACGAGTCGATATCCGGGCGCGAGCGGAGGAGAGCGCGTCGCTCCCGCTCCGTCATGCCGCCCCAGACGCCCCACTCGATGCGGTTGTCCAAGGCCTCTGCAAGGCACTCGGAGCGGACCGGGCACCCGACGCATACCGATCTCGCGCGCTTCTGGTCCTTGCCTTCCGGAAATAGTGCGTCAGCCATTTCGCGGCACTTGGCATGGAGCGTCCATTCGCTCACTTCAGCCAGGGACATCAGCTGCCCTCCCTTGCGCAGTCACTGTCAGATGACATGCACGCTAGCGCATCAGCGGTACTCCGCAACAGGGGTATCCGGCCAGCAAAAACGCAAGCCAAGCCGCGGACCATGGCCTCCTGGGACCCGTCACGTAAACTGGGGCAATGAAGTCTGCCTCCCTCAGCCAGAAGGCGTACTCCGTCCTCATGTTTCTCGCGGTGAGCGTGCTCGCCGGCCTCCTCCTGTCGGGCCTCGCGGTGCCCTTCGCCGCGCTCGCGGGCGGAAGCGCCAAGCTGGCCGCCGAGTCGCTGGAGTACCTCCCCGCGGACCTCGAGACGCCTCCCCAGTCCGAGCGCTCCCGGATCCTGATGGCCGATGGGCAGGTGCTGGCCACGTTCTTCAACGAGAACCGCATCTACGTGCCGCTCTCCGAGATCGCCCCGGCCATGCAGGACGCCCAGATCGCCATTGAGGACCATCGCTTCTACGAGCACGGCGCGATCGACTTCCAGGGCTTCGGCCGAGCGTTCGTCAAGACGATGACCGGAGACACCCAGGGCGCCTCGACACTCACGCAGCAGTACGTCAAGCTCGTTCGGGTGGAATCGGCCGTGGCAGCCGGCGACGAGGAGGGCGTGCGCAAGGCCACCGAGGTGACCATCGACCGCAAGATCATCGAGGCCAGGTACGCCATGGCCTTGGAGGAGCGACTCACCAAGGACGAGATCCTGGAGCGCTACCTCAACATCGCCTACTACGGTGACGGCGCCTACGGCGTCGAAGCCGCCGCCCAGCACTACTGGGGCACCACCGCCAAGGATCTGACCCTGGAGCAGGCGGCCATGCTGGCCGGGCTCGTGCAGAACCCCGTGTCGACCAACCCGGTGAAGAATCCAGAGAAGGCCATCGAGCGCCGCAACGTCGTGCTCAACCGCATGGCCGAGCTGGGCATCATCAGCGAGGAGCGCGCGGCGGAGGCCAAGGCGGTCCCCTTCGACCAGGCCACGGTCAAGCGGACCCCCAACGGCTGCACCGCCTCGCCGTACCCCTTCCTGTGCGACTACGTCCGCCGCACCCTGCTGAGCGACCAGATGCCGAGCATGGGCGCCACACCCGAGGAGCGGGAGAACCTGCTCAACCGGGGCGGGCTCACCATCCAGACCCTGATCAACCCAACCGCCCAGGCCGCAGCCGAGGCAGCCGTCGCAGACCTGATCGCACCCACGGATCCGGTGTTGGCGGGGGCGGCGCTGATCCAGCCGAGCAGCGGGCTCATCGTGGCCATGGCACAGTCTCGGCCGGACATGGGCACCGACGCCGGCGAGACCTACTACAACTACAACGTCGAGAAGTCGATGGGCGGTGCAGAGGGCTACCAGGCCGGGTCCACGTTCAAGACGTTCACGATGGCAGCGGCACTGGACCTCGGCATGACCCCCGATCGCCAGTACAACGCCCCCGAGGCGCTGCCGCTTGAGGGCATGACGTTCAAGAACTGCACCGGACCCTTCGTGTTCAAGCAGGACCACACGGTCCGCAACTACAACCGCGGCTACGGGTTGATCGACATGATCCGGGGCGCCGAGGACTCGGTGAACACCTATTTCATGCAACTTGAGGCCGACGCCGGGATCTGCGCCTCCATCGACATGGCCAAGGCCGCCGGCGTCAAGATGTCCACCGGTCAGGACCTGCGCATCAACCAGAACTACCCCACCTTCGTGCTCGGCACCTCCGAGGTCACGCCGCTGTCAATGGCCGAGGCCTACGCAACCTTCGCCAACCGGGGCATCCACTGCACCCCGATCATCCTGGAAGCGGTCACCACCAAGGACGGCAGCTCCCTGGCGGTGCCACCGGCCGACTGCAAGCAGGTGATCCGACCCGAGATCGCCGACGGCGTCAACTACATCCTCAAGAGCGTCATCGACAACGGCACCGGGCGCCCGGCACGCCTGAGCGACGGCCGCCCCCAGGCCGGCAAGACAGGCACGATCAGCGAGAACCAGGCCGTCTGGTTCGCGGGCTACACCCCGGAGATGGCCGGCGCCGCCTGGATCGCCATCGACAAGACCAACCCCTGGTACGAATCCAAGCGGAAGACGCTCAAGAACGTGAGGCTCCCCAGCGGCACGTATCTGCGCGGCTCCGGCGGTGGGGACGCGGGCCTGATCTGGAAGGCCGCCATGGCCTCCGCGCTGGCGGACAAGCCGAAGACTGCCTTCACCAAGCCCACCACCGAGGTGCTTGAGGGCGTCAAGGTGCCGCTGCCGGACGTGTCCGGGATGGGCTACAACGAGGCCAAGCGCACGCTTGAGGCCGCCGGCTTCCAGACCCAGCGCTGGAGCGTCTACAACAGCCGCCCAGCGGGCACCTTCCTGGGCATCTCACCGACGGGCTCCGCCATCAAGTTCTCGACGGTGTCGCTGAAGGTCTCCCTGGGCCCGAAGCCCGTTCCCCGGCCTGAGCCTGTGGCGCCGGCGCCCGAAGCTCCGGCCGACCCGGCTCCTCCCGCCGAGGAGGCCCCTGCGCCGCCTGGCAACGCCGAGCCCGGCAACCCCAACGAATGACGCGGCCGGTTCTCCGCGCCGTCGGGGCCACGGCTGCCGTCGGCGCGGCATGCTTCGGCTGGGGGCTGATCGAGGCTGCGCTGTTCACTGTCCGGCAGGTGGAGCTCCCGATTCTGCCTGCCGGGGGGCGGCCGATCCGGATTCTGCACATGTCCGACATCCACCTCACCACCAGCCAGCACTTCAAGCTGGACTTCATCCGCTCGATGGCGGCGCTGGAGCCTGATCTGGTCATCAACACCGGGGACAACATCGCGCAGGCCGAGGCAGTTTTCCCGCTGCTCGCCGCGTGGAACAAGTTGAGGTTCGTGCCCGGAGTGTTCGTGTTCGGCTCCAACGACTACTTCAAGCCACACTTCCGCAACCCGCTGCTGTACCTCGCACACGGCAAATCGGAGGCCAAGGGGCCGACTGCGCCCAACCTTCCGTGGGAGAAGCTGCGTGACGGCATGACCAAGCATGGCTGGGTGGACCTGACCCACCGTCGGGCTGCTCTGGAGGTCAACGGGTACCGGTTGGCGTTCCGCGGAGTCGACGACGCGCACCTGGGCCGCGACCGCTACGCGATGGTGGAGGGCCCGGCCGATGCCTCCGCGGACCTCAACATCGGCGTGACCCACGCCCCCTATCTGCGGCTGCTGGATGCCATGACCGCGGATGGGATGGACCTGATCTTCGCCGGCCACACCCATGGCGGGCAGGTCTGCGTCCCTGGCTACGGCGCACTCATCACCAACTGCGATCTGGACCCCGCCCGGGTCAAGGGCCTCTCCACACACACCGCTGGCGGACACACCGCCCACCTGCACGTCTCGGCGGGCGTGGGCACCTCCCCCTTCGCCCCGTACCGGTTCGCCTGCCGTCCCGAGGTCACGCTGCTGACCCTTCGTCCGGTTTCGCGCTGACGGGGCCGATGGGCTAGTATCTCGGTTGGTCCTTGGGCCAATCGGGGTGTGGCGCAGCTTGGTAGCGCGCGTCGTTCGGGACGACGAGGCCGCAGGTTCAAATCCTGTCACCCCGACGCAGGTCGAGAGAAATGGGCTAGCGCCCATACCTCTCGACTTTATTGCTTTTCAGGGACTCGGCGCTTGTCCATTTCCGAGGCCAAGGAAGGGGTTGGAGGGACGTAGTCCCGGAACACCCCGACGCAGGTCGAGAGAAATGGGCTAGCGCCCATACCTCTCGACTTTTTGCTTTCCAGGGACTCGGCGCTTGTCCATTTCCGAGGCCAAGGAAGGGGTTGGAGGGACGTAGTCCCGGAACACCCCGACGAAGGTCGAGAGAAATGGGCAGGCGCCCGTACCTCTCGACTTTTTGCTTTCCAGGGACTCGGCGCTTGTCCATTTCCGAGGCCGAGGAAGGGGTTGGAGGGACGTAGTCCCGGAACACCAACCCGACGCGCCGCGTGTCGCGCGGGACCCGGGCGGGACCGTACGCTGCTCGCATGTCCGAGACGGAACCCAGTGTCCCCGCCACGCCACCCGCTACACCACCTGCCGCCACAGCTGTATCCGAGCTGGAGCCGACGCCGCCGGTAGCGAGGCGAGACACGCGTCGCCGGTCCCGGTTCGCCGTCGACCTGGGCCACCCCTTCATGTGGGGCTTCACCGCGACCGCGGGCGCCCTCGTGGCGATCTCGCTGGGAGGGTCGTTGTCCGCCCTGTCGACGGTGCTCGTCTCCATCGGAGCGGCGCTGTTCATCGCCATGGCGCTGGAACCCGTCGTGCTGTGGCTGGGCAACCATCGAATGTCGCGTGGGCTGGCCATCGCCGTCGTGTTCGCCGGATTCGCACTCATCCTCGGCGGGGTGATCGCCCTCATCGCGCCGGCAGCGGTGGGGCAGGTGACGCAGCTGGCTGCGGCGGTGCCCGGGTACATTTCCAACGTCCAGAACACGGACTGGTTCAAGGCGTTGACCGCCGCGACCGGGCAGAGCGACCTCTACGAGGCGCTGTTCGCCCGGGCGCAGGCCTGGCTGTCGAACCCGGAGAACCTCCTCGCGATCGGTGGAGGCGCGCTGGCCGTGAGCACGGGGTTGGTGGACTTCGTCTCCACGAGCCTGATCGTGCTGGTCCTCACCCTCTATTTCCTGGCCTCGCTTGACCCCATGAAGAGGGCCCTCCAGCAGCTCGCACCGGCGCACGCCCGCCCCCGGTTGGGCACGATGACCGACCGGATCGTCGAATCGGTGGGCGGTTACGTGTCAGGCATGGCCATCCTGGCCGCCGCCAACGCCGCCTTCACCTTCGTCCTCATGACCATCCTCGGCGCCCCCTTCGCGGCCCTGCTGTCCTTCCTGGCCCTGTTCATCACCTTCATTCCGATGATCGGCCCGGTCCTGTCCTGGATCCTGATCACCACCGTCACGCTCTTCGCCTCCCCCGTGACGGCGCTGATCTTCGCCGTCGTGATGTTCGCCTACATGCAGATCGAGGCCTACGTGCTCACCCCGCGCGTGATGACCAAGGCCGTCGATATTCCGGGATCGCTGGTGCTGATCGGCGCCATGGTGGGCGCCACCCTGCTCGGACTGCTCGGCGCCCTGGTTGCGGTGCCCGTCACGGCGTCGCTGCTGATGATCATCAAGGAGATCTACATCCCGCGACAGGACGCGAAGGTCCGCCCCGAATCCTGATCCAATGCCCTCGCGTGGACCGGGCGCGGGCATGCGATCGGTCGCATCGTCGGCCGGGGTGAACCTGTCGACGCACTCAGGACACAAGGAGCGAGCACGATGATCGCGAAAATCCTCCGACCGGTCGCGCTGATGGCGAGCCTGCTGCTCGCCTTCGGTCTGATCCCCGCCGCGCAGGCCTCGGCCGACAGTGGCGCCCGCGCTGAGCATCAGCGCATCGTCGACTTCTGGACCAAGGACAAGGTTGCCCAGGCCAAGCCCCGCGACTTCGTGCGCGATCCGGCCACCGGCACCTTCTCGGAGGCTGCGCTGGCCGCCACCGCCACGCTCGGCGAACCCTGGCCTGGTGGTGGTCTCGTCCAGAAGACCACCGGCAAGGTGCTGTTCGCGATGGGCAGGTCCTACTACGTGTGCTCCGCTTCCGTGATCGAGGACGGCGACAGCACCAGGTCGATCATCGTGACCGCGGCCCACTGCGTCTTCGACAACCAGAAGTCCAAGTTCGCGACGAACTGGGTGTTCATCCCGGACTACGACTCGAACGCCGTCGCGCTCACCACCAGCGGGTCGTTCTGCGCCGAGACCACCTACGGCTGCTGGACGGCCACGGCCCTCGTGGCTCACGAGGGCTTCACCTCGCAGCGCAAGTTCAACACCCAGGCCACCCTGCACGACTTCGCGTTCGCCGTCGTCGGCCTCGGCGGCAACGGAAAGACCTTGGCGCAACTGGACAAGACCGTCGGGGCCCAGGAGATCGCCTTCGACGAGGTTTCCGTTGGCGCGGATACGTTCCTGTTCGGCCACCCCGCCGGAACACCCTACGCCGGCAAGGAACTCATCTACTCGCAGGGCCCGTTGGACACCGATCCGCTCAACAACGATCGGACCTACCGGGTGGTCAGTGACATGACCGGCGGCTCCTCCGGCGGCCCCTGGTACGCCCCCTTCAACGAGGGCCGAGGCAGTGGAATCACGATGTCGGTGAACTCCTACGGCTACTCGGGGATCGAGGCGATGCACGGGCCGATGTTCAACGACAAGACCGCAGCCCTGTTCAGCGCCGCCACCACCGCGACGAGGAACACGATCGTCAGCTGAGCCGCCTCGGCCGCCTGGTACCCCCGCTCACCCGTGGCCCGTCACCCCGCTCTAAGCTGGGTGACGGGCTACGGAGGGACTCGGAGATGACCTGGACAGCGCTACGCACCACCCACTACATCAACGGCCGGTTCACCGACGACGAGACCACGCTGAGCGTCGAGAACCCCGCCACCGGCGAGGAGCTCGCCCAGGTGGCCGATGCGGACGCCGCGACGGCGATGGCCTGCCTGGACGCGGCCGTCGACGCCGCCGCCGGGTGGGCGGCCAGCGAGCCCCGGTTCCGGGGCGAGCTGCTGCGCGCCGCCTGGGCGCGGATCATGGAGCGGGCCGACGAGTTCGCCGAGACGATGACCCGGGAGATGGGCAAGCCCCTCGCCGAGGCACGCGGCGAGGTGACCTACGGGGCCGAGTTCCTCCGATGGTTCGCCGAGGAGACCCCTCGCATCCACGGCCGCTACACCGTCGCCCCCGTCGGCGGGCAGCGCCTGCTGACCACCAAGCAGCCGGTGGGCCCGGTCCTGGCGATCACGCCCTGGAACTTTCCGCTGGCCATGGCCACCCGCAAGCTCGGGCCGGCGCTGGCGGCCGGCTGCACCGCGGTGCTCAAGCCCGCCCAGCTGACACCCCTGACGTCGCTGCTGCTCATGGACGTGTTCGACGAGGTGGGCGTGCCCGCGGGGGTGGTGAACTGCTTCGTGTCGTCGTCGGCCTCGGCCACCACCGGCCCCCTGATCGCCGACCGACGGCTGCGGAAGCTGACCTTCACCGGGTCCACCAGCGTGGGCGTAAAGCTGCTGGAGCAGGCGTCGGCGAACGTCCTGAAGACGTCCATGGAGCTCGGAGGCAACGCGCCGTTCCTGGTGCTGCCGAGCGCGGACGTGGACCGCGCCGTCGAGGGTGCGCTGGTGGCGAAGATGCGCAACATCGGCCAGGCCTGCACGGCGGCCAACCGGATGATCGTGCACCGCGGCCTGGTGGAGGAGTTCACGGTCAAGCTCGCCGCCCGGGTGGGCGCCATGCGCGTGGGTGACGGATTGGCCGACGGGGTCGAGGTGGGGCCGCTGGTCTCCGCGTCCGCGTTGGACGACGTGGAGGCGATGGTCCGGGAGGCCGTCGAGGACGGCGCCCGGGTGGTCGTGGGCGGGGCGCGCGTCGACGGGCCGGGCCACTTCATGCAGCCGACGGTGCTGGCCGACGTGGCCCCCTCGTCGAGGTGCTTCCGGGAGGAGATCTTCGGCCCGGTGGCGCCGATCGTCGCGGTGGACTCCGTCGACGAGGCGGTTGCCCTGGCCAACGACACCGACTTCGGCCTGATGAGCTACGTCTTCGCCGAGGACCTCACGGAGGCGATCACGACGGCCGAGCGCCTCGAGTCCGGCATGGTGGGGCTGAACTCCGGCCTCGTCTCGAACCCGGCGGCCCCCTTCGGCGGCGTCAAGAGCTCGGGACTGGGGCGCGAAGGCGGCCCTGAAGGCATCGAGGAGTTCCTGGAGATCAAGTACATCGGGATGGCCCTCTGACAGCACGTCCGCACGGTCCCAGGGCTACGGTTGGGGTGGAAGCGCTCAACGACGAGCGCTTCCGACGCAGTGCCGCAACGAGGAGACCCATGTCAACCGCCACCGAAACCCGCCAGAGGACCCGGACCGATCTTCCCGCCACCGGCGTGGCACCCACCCACCCCAAGCTCCTGGCCTGGCTCGACCAGGTCGTTCGGCTCTGCAAGCCGGAGGCGATCCACTACTGCGACGGCTCGGACGCCGAGTACGACGCGCTGGTGGGTCAACTGGAGGCCAAGGGCACCGTCGTTCGGCTCAACGAGACGCTGAAGCCCAACTCCGTCCTGGCGCGCACGGACCCCGACGACGTCGCCCGCGTGGAAGATCAGACGTTCATCTGCTCGAAGGACGAGCGCAACGCCGGCCCCACCAACAACTGGATGGACCCTGACCAGATGAAGCGGATCATGACGCCGCTGTTCGACGGCTGCATGGCCGGGCGCATCATGTACGTGATGCCGTTCTGCATGGGCTCCTTGGACGCCGAGGACCCGAAGTACGGCGTGGAGATCTCGGATTCGGCCTATGTGGCCATCTCGATGAAGATCATGACGCGGATGGGCGCCGAGACGCTCGCTCGCATGGAGGAGACGAACGCGGACTTCGTGCCCGCCCTGCATTCGGTCGGGATGCCGCTGGTGGACGGGCAGGAGGACGTGCCGTGGCCGTGCAACGAGATCAAGTACATCGTCCACTTCACCGACGAACGCGTCATCTGGTCCTACGGCTCCGGCTACGGCGGCAACTCCCTGCTGGGCAAGAAGTGCTACGCGTTGCGGATCGCCTCGGCGATGGCGCGCGACGAGGGCTGGCTCGCCGAGCACATGCTGATCCTCAAGCTGATCTCGCCGGAGGGCCGGGCCTATCACATCGCGGCGGCCTTCCCGTCGGCGTGCGGGAAGACCAACCTCGCGATGCTGGACCCCACCATCCCCGGCTGGACCGTCGAGACCCTCGGCGACGACATCGCGTGGCTGCGCTTCGGGGCAGACGGCCGCCTCTACGCCACCAACCCCGAGACGGGCTTCTTCGGGGTGGCGCCGGGCACCAGCCATGACACCAACCCCAACGCGATGCTCTCCCTGGAGGGCGGCAACACCATCTTCACCAACGTGGCGCTGACGCCCGAGGGCGACGTGTGGTGGGAGGGCATGACGAAGGAGCCGCCCGCGGTGTTGACGGACTGGAAGGGCCGCGAGTGGCGCGCCGGCACGGGCCCCGTCGGCGGGCGACCCAACGAGAAGGCGGCCCACCCCAACAGCCGCTTCTGCACCCCGATCGACCAGTGCCCGATCCTGTCGGAGGACTACCACTCCCCCCAGGGGGTTCCGCTGGATGCGATCGTCTTCGGTGGCCGGCGCGAGAACACCATCCCGCTGGTGATGCAGTCACGGACCTGGCAGCACGGCGTCTTCATGGGGGCCACCTGCTCCTCGGAGACCACCGCCGCGGCCTCGGGAGCGGTGGGGGTGCTCCGCCGCGACCCGATGGCGATGCTGCCCTTCATCGGCTACCACGTCGCCGACTACGTGCAGCACTGGATCAGCATCGGACGCCACGCCGACGCGGACTTGCTGCCCAAGGTCTTCTACGTCAACTGGTTCCGCCGCGACACCGACGGCCGCTTCATGTGGCCGGGCTTCGGGGAGAACTCCCGGGTGCTGAAGTGGATCGCGCAGCGCGTCGACGGCCTGACCGAGGCGGTGGAGACGCCGATCGGCTTCCTCCCCGCGGCAGGCAGCCTCGACGTCGAGGGCCTGACGATCGACGAGGCCGACCTGCGTGAGGTGGTGTCCTACAAGGAGAACGAGTGGCGCGACGAGGTGCCGCGCATCGGGCGCTGGTTCGATACCTTCGGCTGGCGGCTGCCGCGCGAGCTCGTCGACGAGCTGCGGACGTTGGAGACGGCGTTCGGGAGGACACCGACGGAGGTCTGACCTGGCTCAAACGGTGAGAATCCGGGGAGATGGCCCGCTATGGGCGCCATCTCCCCGGATTCTCACTGTCTGGGATCAGTCCAGCCGCCCGAGGATGAGGGCAGACAGCTCGGGCGCGGCTTCCGCATAGCCGACGGCGCCGTCGAGGGCCTCGAGCGCCCGGCCGAAGCGCTCCGGGGTGGCGGTGTGCAGCGTGAACAGCGGCTGACCTGGGGCGACGGCGTCTCCGGGCTTGGCGTGCATCTCGATGCCGGCCACGGCCTGGACGTCGTCCTCCTTCCGTGCGCGACCCGCGCCGAGGCGCCACGCAGCGACGCCGACAGCATAGGCGTCCATCCTGGTGAGGTAGCCGCCGCGCCCGGCGGTCACCGTGTGCTGGTGTTCGGCCACGGGCAGCGGGGCGTCGGGGTCGCCCCCCTGGGCTGCGATCATGCGGCGCCACACGTCCATCGCCCTGCCGTCGCGGAGCGCGGGCGCCGGGTCGACGTCGGGTTTGCCCGCGGCCGCGAGCATCTCGTGGGCCAGGGCGAGCGTCAGCTCGACGACGTCAGCGGGCCCGCCGCCGGCCAGGATCTCGACCGATTCGCGCACCTCGAGGGCGTTGCCCGCGGTGAGCCCCAACGGCGTGTCCATGCCGGTGAGCAGTGCGACGGTGTTGACTCCGGCGTCCTTGCCGAGGTCCACCATGGTGCGGGCCAACTCCTGGGCCTGGTCCAGCGACTTCATGAACGCGCCGGAGCCCACCTTCACGTCCAGCACCAGCGCGCCGGTGCCCTCGGCGATCTTCTTGCTCATGATGGAGCTCGCGATCAGCGGGATGGCCTCGACGGTGCCCGTGGTGTCGCGGAGGGCGTAGAGCTTCTTGTCCGCAGGCGCCAGGCCGGAGCCGGCCGCGCTGATCACCGCGCCCACGCTCTCCAGTTGGGCGAAGATCTCGTCGTTGGTCAGCTGGGCGCGCCACCCGGGGATGGCCTCGAGCTTGTCCAGCGTGCCGCCGGTGTGGCCCAGCCCGCGACCCGAGAGCTGCGGGACCGCCACGTCGAACACCGCGACCAACGGCGCGAGCGGGAGCGTGATCTTGTCCCCGACCCCGCCGGTGGAGTGCTTGTCCGCGGTGGGGCGGCTGAGGCTGGAGAAGTCCATCCGCTCGCCGGACGCGATCATGGCGGCGGTCCAGCGGGCGATCTCGTCGCGGTCCATGCCGCGGATGAGGATGGCCATCGCCAGCGCCGACATCTGGTAGTCCGCGACGGCGCCCGTGGTGTAGGCGTCGATCACCCAGTCGATCTCGTCCGGGGTGAGCGTGCCGCCGTCGCGCTTGGTGCGGATGAGGTCAACGACGTCCATGATCATGGGCTCAGGCTATCGACGCCGTGCACGACACGCCGTCGGGACCGCCCCTCGTAGCCGGCAGCTACCCTGGGCCGGGCCCGGACCGGACTTTGGTGCACGGGCCGGGGATCTGGCAGGATCGAAGCGCTCCCACCCCTCCCCCGCGCGTCCAGCGCGAGACGGGTCCCTCCTGTTCCCCGGAAGTCACCATGTCCAAGGAAGTCCTGCGCGCCCGTTGGGGCGTCATCCTGCTGTTCTGGCTCAACGGGGTGGCGTGGTCCTCAATCCTGCCGAGGTACCCGGAGATCAAAGTGGCGCTGGAGGCGTCGAACACGGCGTTCGGTGTCGCCGTCGGCCTGGGGCCCGTGGGCGGCCTGATCGCGGGGCTGTTCACCGCCCGGCTGGTCCGCCGATTCTCGTCGGCCTCAGTGGCCGGGGTGACGCTGATCGCCGGCATCGCCATGCTCAACGCAGTGGCCAACGCGCCGACACTGCTGCTGTTCTCCGTAGCGCTCGCCACCATGGCGGCGATGGACGCCATCACCGACATCTCGATGAATGGGCACGGTCTGCGTGTGCAGAAGTTGTACGGCCGCACCATCCTCAACTCGTTCCACGGCTGGTGGTCGATCGGCGCCGTGTGCGGCGGCATCCTGGGCTCCATCGCAGCCCAGATCGGGATGGCGCTGTGGCTGCAGGCCCTCATCGCGACGGTGGTCTTCGGCGCGATGGCGGTCTTCGCCCGCACGCTGCTGCTCCCGGGCAAGGATCAGGCCCCCGTCGACGAGGAGGCCGCCGCCGAGGTGCGTCCCCAGCGCCGCCTCCCGGCGAGCCTGTGGGTGCGCCTCATCGCGCTCGGTCTGCTGGGGGCATCCGTGGGGCTGGTGGAGGAGAGCGCAGCGTCGTGGGGCGCCATCTACATGGACGGCATGTTCTCGGTGATCCCCTTCGTGGCCGGCCTCGCCTTCGTGGCGCTGCAGGGCGCGCAGATGATCGGCCGGTTCACGGGCGACGCACTGGTCAACCGCATCGGCGCCCGCCCGGCCGTGACGCTCGGGGTGAGCATCGCCGCCGTCGGCATGGGTGTCGCGGTGGCGTTCCCGCACCCGGTCACCACCATCCTGGGCTTCGCCTGCGCGGGCTGGGGCATCGCCACCGCGATCCCCTCGGCGATGCACGCCGCCGACGAGCTCCCGGGCATGGCGCACGGCTCCGGGCTCACCTTCGTCACCTGGCTGATGCGGCTCGGCTTTTTCGCCGGCCCACCGTTGATCGGCATCGTCGGCGACACCGTCAGCCTCCGCTGGGCCCTGATCGTGGTGCCCATCGCCGCGCTGCTGGCGCTGCTGCTCACCCCGGCCCTCACCCCGCCCCGGGACGCGCGCCCCACCGTCCTCTGAAGGTGGTTGACTGGGGCGCATGACCTTCACGCTGCCCTCCCCCCGCACACCAGATCCGATGGACGCGCCGCCGATGCGGTGGGGAGTGCTCGGGACCGGCTGGATCGCCGAGCGTTTCGTCGAGGCGCTGCACGCCCACACCCGGCAGCGGGTGGTGGTGGTGGGCTCCCGCACCGCCGGGAAGGGCGCGGATTTCGCCTCCAGGCACGGCATCGAGCGGAGCCTGGTGGGCTACGAGGCGGTGGTGGCCGACGGGCAGGTGGACATCGTCTACGTGGCCACACCCCACAGCGAGCACCGCGACAACGCACTCCTGGCGATCGCAGCCGGCAAGCACGTGCTCGTCGAGAAGGCCTTCACCCGTAACCTCGCCGAGGCCACCGAGGTGGTCGACGCGGCCCGCGCGGCCGGCGTCGTCGCGATGGAGGCCATGTGGACGCGGTTCCTCCCCCACATGGACGTGGTGCGCCAGGTGCTGGCCGACGGGGTCCTGGGAGAGATCGAGACGGCGTTCGCCGATCACGGGCAGTGGTTCCCACGAGACCCGGACTTCCGCCTCTTCGACCCGAACAAGGCCGGCGGTGCCATGCTGGACCTCGGCGTGTACCCCGTCAGCTTCGCCCACTTCGCCCTGGGCACCCCCGGCGCCGCTCTGGCGACCGGCACCAAGGCCTTCACCGGGGTGGACCGCCAGATCTCCGCGGTGCTGACCGGCTTCGCCGGGCATCCGATGGCCCACGGGATCATCACCACGACGCTCGCGGCGCTGACCCCCACGAGCGCGTTCATCGCCGGCGACGACGCGCGCCTCGAGATCCCCGGCCCCTTCTACGGCCCGCAGGTGGTCACCGTCCGCCGGCGTGACGGCGGGATCGCCGCCTCCGAGGAGCCGGCGATCCATGAGCACGCGGGGCTGAGTTACCAGGCCGCGCACCTCGCCACGGTGATCGCCGAGGGCCGGCCCGAGTCTCACCTGCTGCCGCTGGAGGAGACGCTCGCCGTGATGGCGACCATGGACGAGCTGCGCCGCCAGGTGGGCGTCAGCCTGCCCGGCGAATCGT
Organism: Tessaracoccus luoxuelianae; assembly: GCF_055326245.1. Classification (NCBI taxonomy): domain Bacteria; kingdom Bacillati; phylum Actinomycetota; class Actinomycetes; order Propionibacteriales; family Propionibacteriaceae; genus Tessaracoccus; species Tessaracoccus luoxuelianae. The sequence continues at coordinate 32,603 of NZ_JBUZNO010000009.1, read as the reverse complement.
GAGTGATCTCTCTGCCCTGCGTGGCATGATGGTGGCATGAGTCGCACACGACTGAGCACGACCGTGGACGCCGGCCTTCTCGAGCGCGCCCGCAGGGCATCAGGAAAGCCGGACTCGGCGCTGGTCGACGAGGCCCTCGCTGCGTTGCTGGCCAGCCGTCGCACTGCAGAGGTGGACGCCAGCTATGCCGCCTACGACGCGCACCCGCTCGATGAACCAGACGAGTGGGGGGACCTGGCCTCCTTTCGACGGGCGGTTGCGGCCTCATGACGCAGTTCCCCGCACGCGGGGACGTGTGGTGGTGTGAGATGCCGGAGATCGGGCGCAGGCCGGTCGTCATCCTGTCTCGCGACGCCGTGATCCCACGCCATCGCCGGGCACTCATCGCGCCATGCACCACCACCATCAGGAATCTACCGAGCGAAGTCCTCCTCGAGCCGGGAGACGACCCGGTGCCGCTGCGCTCGGCGGTCAACCTGGACTCTATCGAGAGCGCCTCGCTAGCGATCCTCGTCCAACGTCTAGGTCGCGTCTCCGATGCCCGCATGCGCGAGATTTGCGCCGCCCTTGCCACCGCGGTCGCCTGCTCAGACTGAGCTTCGCCATCGCCGTGGAGCGGATCACCTACCGCAGACCGGCCAGGACGTCGGCCACCTCCGGATCGAGCAGCTCGACGACGGCGGCGCGGGCCGCCTCCGGGCTGGCGCTGGCGAGCACCGCGTCGAGCATCGCCCGGCAGGTGTCCAGGTCGTGGCGGGCCAGCGAGGCCTTCACCGAACCCACCTTGCCGACGGCCATGGACAGCGACGAGATTCCTGCGCCGGCCGCCACCAGGGCGAGCAGCGGGTCTCCGCCCACCTCGCCGCAGATGCCAACCGGCTTGCCGTCGGCGCCGCGGACGGTGGCGACGATGAGGTCCCACAAAGCCGGCTGCCAGCCGCTGAGCAGGTGCGCCAGGGCCCCGTTCATGCGGTCGGCGGCGAACAGGTACTGGGACAGGTCGTTGGTGCCGATGGAGGCGAAGTCGCACGCGTCCAGGACCTGCGCGGACCTGATGGCGGCGGCCGGGACCTCCACCATGGTGCCCGCCGTCGGGAGTCCGGCGTCACGACAGCGGGCCGCGAACCAGCCGGCCTCCTCAGCCGTGGCCACCATCGGAGCCATCACCCAGACCTCGGCGCCGGTGGCCTCCCGCGCCCTCGCGAGGGCGGTCAGCTGGTCCGTGAGCAGGTCGTCGCGCTCACGCTGCAGGCGGAGCCCGCGGACTCCGAGCGCCGGGTTCTCCTCGGCCCCCAGGTCAGCGAAGGCCAGTGGCTTGTCGGCGCCCGCGTCGAGGGTACGGACCACCACCTTGCGACCGGTGAACGCCTCGAACACGGCCGTATAGGTGGCCGTCTGCTCGTCGACAGTCGGCGCGTCGGAGCGGTCGAGGAACAGGAACTCGGTGCGGAACAGCCCGGAGCCCTCCACGTCGGCCTTCGCCGCGCGCTGCGCATCGTCGGCGGTGCCGATGTTGGCCAGGATCTGCACGCGGTGCCCGTCGCGCGTGGCGCCCGGCCCCTGTGACAAGGCCTGCAGCGCGAGTCGGTGCTCGTTGCGCGCGACGAGAACCTCGGCCATCCCCGCGTCGGGGTTGACGATGACCTCGCCTGTGGCCCCGTCAAGACCCAGCGTGTCCGGGGAGGCCGTCAACACGCCGGCGGCCTGGACGACGGCGGGGATGCCGAGCTGCGCCGCCAGGATCGCGGTGTGGGAGGTGACGCCTCCGGCCTCGGTCACGATGCCGAGCACGCGGGCGGGATCGAGGGTCGCGGTGTCCGCGGGCGCCAGGTCCAGCGCCACGATGATGCTCGGCTCGTCGAACTCCGGCACCCCCGGGGCCGGGCCGCCCAGCAGCCGGGCGGCCGCACGCTGGAAGACGTCGCGGAGGTCGCTCTGCCTCTCGGCCATGTAGGCGTCGAGCCCCGCAAGGAGCTCGCAGTACTGCTCGACGGCCAGGTACAGCGCGTCGACGGGGCCGTGGCCGTCGGCGGCGAACGAGCCCACCGCGAACAGCAACCCCGGGTCGCGGGCCATCATCGCCGTCGCCTCAAGCACCGGTCGGGCGTGGTCGTCTGCCCGCTGGGCGCGCAGCTCCATGTCCGCCGCGACCCCCTCGAGCGCCTCCGCCACGGCGGCCTCAGCGGCGGCCGGATCGTCGGTGCGCTCGCCCGGGGGCGTGATGAGGACGGTGGAGACGATGACGGCCGGGCCGCTGACCGATCCGGGGCTCACCCCGATGCCGTGGATCCTCATGCCGGGGCGTCGTGGTCGATCGAGAGGAAGGCGACGAGCCGGTCCAGCGCCGCCTCAGCCCCGTCGCCCTCCGCGGTGAGGGTGACAACCTCGCCGTGCTTGACGCCCATCGTCATCACGCCGAGCATGCTGCGGGCGTCGACGGCGCGGCCGCCCTGCTTGGCGATGGTGACCGGGATGCCGAGGGAGGCGACCTCGGTGACGAACAGGTTGGCTGGGCGGGCGTGGAGGCCGACCGCCGAGGCGATGGCGACGTCACGGCTGGGCATGGGTGTTCTCCTTCGGGATCCAGATGTGGTCGAAGACCTCGGCGACGAGATCGTCGAAGATGCCGAGCTCCCAGGCGACGTCGAGCGCCGTGTAGCGGGAGCGGTAGTACATGGCGCGCGGGAAGGTGGCCCGCACGTCGTCAGGCGTGAGCCCGATGTCCTGCGGACGCGAGGGCGCCCCGGCCTGGCGGAGCTGGTCGCTCAGCTGGGCGGTGGTGACCAGTTGCGCGCGCAGGCGGTCCGCGACGGCGGGCCACTGGTCGACGAGCGGCTTCAGCCTGTCGTACAGCTCGTCACCCGAGGCGTACTTGGCCTTCGTCTCGCGGACCGCGTGGTCCGCGAGCGCCCCGTCGAAGGTGGACCGGATGTCGGCCTCGATCTCGTCCCACGGTCGTCGTGCGTCGACGGCGGCCCGCAGGTCGATCGTGGCGAGGTCACGGGCCAGCAGCGCCTCGTAGAAGGCGCACATGGCCAGCGATCCGATGGCCACCTTGTCGCCGTGCGACAGCGGCGGGTCCAGGTCCGCGCCCAGGTGGGCCAGCTCCCACAGGTGGGAGAAGTAGTGCTCGGCGCCGGAGGCCGGGCGGGTGCCGCCGTAGGCCTGCATGGCCAGGCCGGAGAGGCACAGGCCCTCGACCAGGCCCTCGAAGGCGTCGGCGTCGCCGGCGGCCAGGGCGGCCGGCCGCGACAGTGCCGTCGCAACGCCGGACTGCACCATCGCCCAGACGTCCTCGTCGATCGGCTCGATGCCGGTGACGTCGGCGAGGATCCAGTCAGCGCCGCCGGGGATCTTCGCGGCGAGGTCGCCGTACCCGGAGGCGGTGAGGAAGCCGGGGGCCGCGGCCACCACGTCGAGGTCCATGATGACCACGACGGGGGCCTTGCAGTTGCGGGTGACCTTGACCCCGTTCTCGCTCATCGGCGCGCCGGCGCCGGTGTAGCCGTCCATCGATGCTGCGGTGCCGACGACGGCGTAGTCGCGGCCCATCTCGAACGCGGCCAGCTTGACCAGGTCGTTGAGGGTGCCGGAACCGAGCGCAACGGGAAGGGCCTCCCCCATCCCCGCCTTGATGGCCTCGCAGTTCTCGTACGAGGCATACAGGGTGGGCGTGCCGGGGAAGATCAGCGGCGCCACGGTGGCGCAGCCGGCCTCCTCCAGCGAGGAGGTGAGCTGCTCCCCGGCGACCGCCCAGGTGTTCTCGTCGGCCACGACGATGTAGGGGCCGGTGCCCAGGTGGGCGGCGAGGTGCCGGCCGGACTCGGCCAGCACCCCTCGCCCCACTGCGGCGCCGCGGGTGTCGACGGCCCGCGCGAGGGCGTCGAGCAAGGCCTGACTAGTCACACTCGAACACCACCAGCGCACCCTGGACCAGGGCGGGAGCCTCGTCCAGCCCGGACAGGTGGATGGCTCCACCCATCCGCGGCTCGGCCTCACCGTCGAAGACCAGCGTGACGTGCCCGAGGGCCGCCAGGTTCTGCTCCGCGACGTCGCCCACCGCGCTGACGGTCCACTCCTGATGGGCGATCAGGACCCGCTGGCCGACGGCAAGTGAACCGCTCAGCTCGGCCTTCTCGATGAGGAAGCAGTAGGGGCGCAGCTCCTCCGGAGCGTTGCCGCCGAAGGTGATGGCCATGTTCTCCATGAGGAAGGCTGAGGCCTCCTCGCCGACCTCGAGGACGGTGGTGGTGTACGCCATGGTGGTGTTCCTTTCAGTGTGTTACGAAGCCGAGTACAGGCCGATGCTGGCGAGCCAGGCGATGGCGACGCGCGGCACACCGTTGAGGAAGCGCGAGTACAGCACCGCAGGCACGCCCACCTCGATGGTCTCGGGCTCGGCCTCCGCCAGGCCCATGCCGACGGGGATGAAGTCGCACGCGTTCTGGGTGTTGATCGCGAACAGGGCCGGGAGCGCCAGATGTGGCGGCACGTTGCCCTTGCCGATCTCCACGCCGATGAGGGTGCCGATGATCTGCGCGATGACCGCCCCGGGGCCGAGCAGCGGCGACAAGAACGGCAGCGAGCAGATGAATCCGAGCAGCAGGAGCCCCCAGCCGGTGCCGGCGAGCGGGGTGAGCAGGTTGGAGAACCAGACGCCCAGGCCGGATGCCTGGATGATGCCGATCAGCATGGCGACGAAGCCCATGAAGGGGATGATCGTCTGCAGCATGGTCTGCACGGCGTTCCGGGCCGCCTGATAGAACACGGCGATCACTCTGCCGGCGCCCAGGCCGATGCTCTGCAGGATGCTCTTGCGCGGCTGGCGCGCCATCTGCTCGGTGAGCTTCAGCGGGCGTCCCTCCTCGCGCGCCGGGCTGGCCGTCGGCGAGGGCGCGGAGTGGGCGGCGCCCCCGACGGTGGCCGCGGCGGCCCCGACGGTGACGAGCTCGCGCTCGTCGGCGGGCGCCACCTGGCTGGAGCCGACGGCGGACACGTAGATCGTTTCGTTGATGTACTGGGCCAGCGGTCCGGTCTTGCCGGTGGGCACCACGTTGACCGTGGGGATGTTCTTCTTCGGGTAGAGGCCGCAGCGCAGCGATCCACCACAGTCGATGACGGCGACGAAGTGCTCGTCGTCGGGGACCGAAGTGGTGAACCCGTTGACGGGCTCGGCGCCGGACAGTTCAGCGATCCGGTCGACGACTTCGGGCCTGGACCCGCCGCCGACGATGTAGACGATCTTGTTCCGCTTGGCGTCGGGGGTGATGGTGAGCGGGCCGCCGTAGCCGCCGGGGCCGCGGGAGATGGTGATGGTGCGGTACTCAGACATGGGAGGCCTTCACTTGGGTCGAGAGGGTGACGCCCTGCTGCTTGGCGACGAACTTCGTCGTGAAGTCGGTGACCCAGCCACCGAAGAAGTTGAGGACCGCGCCGAGCAGCAGGTAGCGGACTGCGAGGTCGCCGGTGTTGAGGCCGAGCGACATGATCCCCTGGGCGATGCCCATCCAGACGAACAGCTCCGCCGGGTTGTTGTGCGGGAACAGGCCGTTGCTGGTGTGCATCATCTGCGCCACCGAGGCGTAGTAGCCCGGCTTGTGCGCCTCGGGGAGGAAGCGGCCCAGCGTGAAGGCCATCGGGTTGGTGAGGAAGAACGAGCCGAAGAACGGCAGGATCAGGTAGCGGCTGATCACGTTCTTGCCCGCCTTGGCGGCGAGCTTGTTGATCCGCTCCTCACCGATGAGGGCGATCAGCGAGTTCATCGCGATGAGCAGCACGAGCACGAGTGGGACGATGCCGGTCATCCACGCGGTAAAGGTGTCAGCACCTTCACGGAAGAGACCGATGAACCACTCCGCACCATGCACGAGATAGTCGAGAATATTCATCTCAACTCCTTTCAAGGTTCGGTTCGGGGCAGCGCAGGGCGGCCCCGTCTACGCAGCCCCACGGTGGGGCTGCTGGGGGTGTGGGCGACTGTGCCCGGGATGGAGGTTGTGTCAGGGGCTGAGCGGCAACGGCTTGCGTCGCCACCGGGTGGTGAGTCTCGAGACTCCGCCGAGGGCCCGGGTGAGAGCGGTGGGCGGCTCGGGCGCCTGGCCGCCGCCGGTGATGATGCGGTAGTTGTCGCGGGCGTTGGTGACGGCCTTGACCATCGACTTCCCCCAACCGCTCGCCCGGGCCGGGTCGACGTCGGCGATGTGCGAGCCGTTGTAGGCGTCGAAGGCCCGGAATCGGGCGAGGACCGTGACGCCGTGCAGGCGCTGCCCCTCCAGGATGACGCCGTCGTCGTCGATGACGAACATGACGATCGCCCCCTGCGCGAGGCCGCCGCGGAACTTGCCCATGGCCACGCGGCCACGGCGGCGGAGCGCCACGAAGAGCCGGGTGAAGGCCTGCGTCTGCTTGAAGGACAACACGGACTGCACGATCCAGGCCAGGCCCAGGGCGATGATGAGGATCCAGAACATCAGCGTTCTCTCTCTGTCAGGGGGTGCTTCTCAAGGACGTAGTAGAACTGTTCGAACGTGGTGACCTGGCTGAGCCGCTCCAGGAGGTCCCGCCGTGCGCCGAGCCGGAGCACCTCGTCGTAGACCTGCACGAGCACGCCCTCGCTCCGGCCCGGGTCGGAGGGGACGCCGAGCAGCACGATGAGGCGCACGCCCTCGGCGTCACCGTCGCGCGGCACCACACCGATCGAGAGCATCACGTTGGTCTGGGTCTCCAGCGCGGCGTGCGGGAAGCCGAGGAGTGGGTCCAGCCGCATCTGCGATTGGCTCTCCCGCTGCCGTACCCGCTCCCCGAATCCGCGCTCGACGAGGCCGCGGGCCTCTAGGTGTCCGGTCATGTAGTCGACGGCGTCCTCGTAGTCCGTGCCTGCGGGGAGCGCGAAGAAGTGCGCCTCGTCGAGGGAGCCGGCGAGAACCGACCCGCCACGGGGTACCCCGCCGTCGAGCGGGATGTGCAGCTGGAGGCGGTCGAGCTGGCGGCTCAGTCCCGCCCTGTCGAGGATTCGGGTGACCCGCACCACGGGAACCTCGGCGGCCACCTCGTCGTCCCCGTTGACGACGACGAGGTCGACCGCCTTGAGGTTGTCGGGGGTGGCCTCGGCCACCTGGAAGACCTGGTAGCGCGTGGACGCGGGGAGGAGCCGGGTCAACTGGAGCCGGACGAGTTCCGCAGTGACGCGGCCCTTCGCCGTGACGATCGCGACGCGCAGGAAGGCGGGCGGCTCTGCCTCGCCGCTGTCGAGGAAGACCTGGAAGTACGTGGCCAGCAGCGCCACCTCGGAGTCCTCGACGGGGAGGCCCACCTCGGACTGGATCACCTGCGACGCCACCGTCGCCATCTGGTAGGCGACGGGGTACTCGACCCGGATGTCGCCGACGGCGGAGTCGTCCACCCAGATGCGGTAGCGCATCCGGTTGATCATGTAGGCCACGTGGCGGGCGAACTCGGACATGAACCGACGGCCGACGAGGTCGATGTCCATCTCCTCGTTGACGGCGGCCAGCACCGCGCGGACGAGCGACTCCCCGTCCCCGGTGGCCGTGAAGCGCGAGGCCGCCACCGCGTCCTCGGGCGCGCGCATGCCCGCCACTGGAAGGGTGAGGAAGGTGACCTCGTCACCGCTCAGCTCCACCCCCAGCGCGGCGCTCAGGCGGGCGGCCACGGACGCTGCGAAGTCATGCGCGGGCGTGGCGGCCAGCCCCGCGTAGCGCTGGGGAAGGTAGTCGATCGTGCGCCCCATGCGGGCCCTGTCGACGGCCACCGTCGCCCAGCGCGTCAACTCGGGCGCGTAGGCCCGGTCCAGACCCGCCTCGGTCGCCATCTCTCGGACGATGGCCCCGACCTTCTCCTGCCAGGGCTCATGTGGGTAAGCCGTCGGGAAGTGCCAGCGCAGGACGTGGAGCCGCTGCTGCAGCTCCGGACCCTCCAGCTGGAGCCCGACGTTCGGCCGGCCGCTGATGGTGAGGTCGGACTCGGCCACGATGGCTCGGACGCGCGCGAGATCGGCAACCACCGTCGTGCGCCCCACCGACATCGCGGAGGCCAACTCCTCGATCCGTACCGGGACGATGGCCCGGAAGATCCTGGCCACGATGAAGGACGCGCGGGTGGCGAGGTCGTTGAAGGAGACGTCGTCCGACACTCCGCCTTTGACCGCCCGGTAGCGCGTCGGGTCGGCGATCAGAAGGCGGTACCGTCCTTCGTCCATGGTGATGGAGGCGGCCGTGCCCAGCAGGTCCTGCAACGCGGTCACGTCTGCCGTGATCGTGCGGCGGCTGACGCCCAGATCGAGCGCCAGCTCGTCCGCGGACACGGAACGCGCCGCCTCGAGCTGATCGAGGATGGCAGCGGGTCGGCTCATTGTCATCACCTCACTTCGTTGTCGGTGGCTGTGTTCGGAGGAGGGGGGGTCAGGCGGCTACGGTGACGCGGTCACCGAAGAACGAGTCCCACGGCACATTGACGCTGCGGTCCAGCCCCACCACCTCGTAGAGATGGCGCAGCAGCGGGAACTGCTCCGGGTTCACGACGCCGCGCTCGGTGAGGCGCTCCATCGCGGCGCCGATCACCTTGATGGCCGCCGCACCCTCGAGGGTCACGCCGGGCATCCGGGCGGCCGCCTCGCTGAAGGTGAGGCCGGAGCCGACGAGCCGGCCGCACTTGACGTTCCTGCCGCCCATGGACGTGACGAAGCAGTCGCCGATGCCGGGCAGGCCCAGCGGGGTGGTGGGCTCGCCGCCCAGGAGGTTCATGAAGTCGATCATCTCGATCGACGCCTGCCCGAACAGCGCCGCGCCGTAGTTGAAGTTGACGTATCGGTCACCGGCCTCGTCGCCCATGGCGTCGAGGATGCCCGACATGAACCCGGCCCCGAACGCGTAGCAGTTCTTGGTGGCGGCGCAGACCTCGACGCCGACGAAGTCGGAGTTGAGCCACACGTGGTAGAAGTCCGTGGCGAAGAGGTCGCGCCACATCGGCAGCACCGAGGCGTCCTCGCCGGTGAACACCACCGACGTGTGGCGGCGCACCGCGACCTCGCCGGCGATGGACGGCCCGGCGATCGCCGAGAAGGTGAGCTGCCCACGCAACTCGGCGGGGATCTGCCCGGCCAGGACCCTGGGGAGGATCTCGAGGTTGCCGTCGGCGTCGGCCTCCATGCCCTTGGCCAGCGCGATGACGTGCATGCCGGGACGGAGGAGGGATGCCAACTGCTCGCCGGCCCATCGGACGCCGAACGAGTTGACCCCGCTCATCACCAGGTCGACGCCGTCGAAGGCCTCCGCCGCGTCCTCCAACTGGAAGGCGGTGGTGCCCTCGGGAAGCGTGAGCCCGAGATTGGGGTGCACCCCGCTCTCCTGGATCGACGAGATGATGTCGCGGTCGAGGTGCGTACCCACGAGCCGGACGGAGTGGCCGTTGTCGGTCAGGGGTGTGGCCAGCGCGCTGGCCATGATTCCTGAACCGAGGACGACGACTGTAGCCATGCTGAGCTCCCATTCCTTCGCGCTCCGCTGCGCGACACCGTTGTTTTGTCTGAATGTGTGGCTGACGCTACGCCTGACTTTGCGTGATATCACGTCCGAACGAGTCGGTTTCCTTCCGATTCGCTGCGGCGGACCGACCTAACTCCTTCGCTACCGCCGTCGGGACGTGGCAGGGTTGGGCGTGGCCGCGGACAGAGACGCCGAGGCCTCAAGGAGCACCATGAGTATCGGCTGGTACGACGCTTACGTCTTCGACCTCGACGGCACCATCTACCTCGGCGACGAGCTGTTGCCGGGCGCACGGGAGCTGATCGAGCGGCTACGCGCGGAGGGCAAGGTGGTGAAGTTCCTCTCCAACAACCCCACCAAGGATCCGGCTCAGTATCAGGAGAAGCTGGCGGGCCTCGGGCTGCCCACGGAGCTGACCGACATCGCCAACACCGTCGTCACCACCACCCGCTGGCTCCTCGACCATCACCCCGACGCGGCCCTGTTCGTCGTGGGCGAGGAGCCGCTCAGCCGCGCACTCCGAGAGGCCGGGTTCCGCCTGACCGAGGATCCCGCCGAGATCGACGTCGTCGTCGCGTCCTACGACCGCACCTTCGACTACCGCAAGCTGCAGATCGCCTTCGACGCGCTGTGGTTCCACAAGCGGGCGATCCTCATCCAGACCAACCCGGACCGGTTCTGCCCGTTCCCCGGCGGTCGCGGTGAACCGGACTGCGCGGCGATCACCGCCGCGATCGAGGCGTGCACGGGCGTCACGTGCAGCGTCAGCCTGGGCAAGCCGTCGCCGGTGATGCTGGAGGCGGCATTGGGGGGACTCGGGCTGGAAGTGTCGCGGTGTCTGATGGTGGGCGACCGGCTGCACACCGACATTCAGATGGCCATCGACACCGGGATGGCATCCGCGCTGGTTCTGACTGGGGAATCGACGCTCGAGGATGTCGCGGCGCTGCCGGAGGACCACCGCCCCACCTACATCGTGAACCGGATCGACCACCTCCTGCCCTCCTGATCGTCCGCGAGACAGGCCGGGACGGCCTGATTGAGCTGCGTGGGAGGAGCTCAGTGCCGGACCGACCACTGCTGGCTGAGTCCGCCACCGTCTCGTTCGTGAGAATCGTGTTGGAACCCAGCGCTGACAGAAGAGAAACCAGAGAGCCGCCCCGACTGTTAGAGCTCGGGCAATTTCGGACCTCCCTCAGAGCAGCCCCCGAGATCTCCGTTACTCCTCAGAGTCCACACGACCGCTTGCCAGGTGCAGTCACAACCCTTCGAGACGGGCCACGCCGCTGCGCGGGCGGCCCTCCTCAGGGAGCGGAGGGGGACGGGCCACGCCGCTGCGCGGGCGGCCCTCCTCAGGGAGCGATGGGATCGGGCCGCTTGGGCGGAGGGACCCACCCTCGATCCCTGAGGATCCCGCGTCGCGAAGCGACCGTGGGATTGTTATGTCTGAGGACATCCCTGACCGTGGGATGTCTCGAAGGGTCGAAACCCATGGCCGACAGCGAGGGTGGGGGACGGCAGGGCGGCACTGCGCAGCGGTGCCCAACCCGACGATCACCCAGCCGGCATCCCGCCTCAGTAGACCCAACCCCAAGGCCGCCCTGCCGGCCCACACCCGGGACAAGACACACCACAGGAGAACCGAGTGCGGGGAGACGGGAGACGATGCCCGGGCGGCCTCAACAACCCGACCCCAGAACGTCCTGCGGCCGTCAATGAGACCTTGGACAACGGCCGCCCGGACCTCGACTCACGGCTCACCGCACCCGACCACCAGATCTGCGTGAAGGTGGTAGTCACGACCCTTCGAGACGGGCCTCGCCGCTTCGCGGGCGGCCCTCCTCAGGGAGCGAAAGCACGGGCCACCCCGCCGCGCCCGCTGGCTCACCGAGTCTGTTGTCAGTCGAGGATGAGGTCCGGGTAGTTCGGCTGCCACATGCGGTCGAACACGTCCTGGACGGGGTTCTCCAGCTCGATGCTGGCGACCCCATCCTCCGCAGCCGCCTTCGCCACGGCGATCGCGACAGTGGCCGACACGCGGCGCAGGTCTTTGATCCTCGGCAGCAGCGGGGCGCCCGCGCTGCGGATCCCCACCATCGAGGCGACGGCCTGGGCTGCTGCCGCGATCATCCGGTCGGTGACCCGGGTGGCGCCGCAGACGGCCACCCCCAGGCCCAACCCCGGGAAGACCAGGGCGTTGTTGGCCTGGGCGATGCTGTACTCGACGTCGTCGCGCAGCACCGGGTCGAACGGGGAACCCGTGGCGAGCAGGGCCCTGCCCTCAGTCCACTCGAGCAGCTCCGCCGGGGTGGCCTCCGCCAGCGCCGTGGGGTTGGACAGCGGCATGATGATGGGCTGCTGCACGTGGGCGGCCATGTCGCGCACCATGTGCTCGGTGAACGATCCCGGCTGGCCGGAGGTGCCGATGAGGATGGTGGGGTGCACGTTGCGCACCACATCGGTCAGCGACATCGCGCCCCTCCGGTCCACATCCCAGTCCGCCACTTCCGCCGCCGCGCGGGCGTAGGGGCGCTGGAAGTCGCGTACACCCGACGACGAGTCCGTGATGAGGCCTCGACTGTTGAGGCACCAGAAGCGCTGGTGTGCGTCCTCGTCGTCGAGGCCTTCACCCGCCATCATGTCGCGCATGAGGTCCGCGATCCCGACGCCGGCGGTGCCCGCCCCGTGGATGACGATGCGCTGATCGCTCAGCCGCTCCCCCTTGGCCCGGACGGCGGCCAGCGCGGCGGCCCCCACGACGGCGGCGGTGCCCTGCACGTCGTCGTTGAAGGTGCACACCTCGTCGCGGTACCGGGTGAGGATGCGGTGGGCGTTGGCCGCGCCGAAGTCCTCCCAGTGGATCATCGCCCGCGGGAACACGCGCTGGGCTGCGGCGACGAAGGCCTCCACGAACTCGTCGTAGCGCTCGCCGCGCACCCGGGCGTGCCGCAGCCCCGGGTACAGGTCGTCGTTGAGGAGGCCCATGTTGTCGGTGCCCACATCCAGCCCGACGGCGATCATCCGGTCCGGGTCCACGCCGGCCGCCGCCGTGTAGAGGCTCATCTTGCCGTGGCAGATGAGGATCCCGCCCACGCCCTGGTCGCCGATGCCCAGGATCCCCTCCGAGTCGGTCACCACCACGATGTCGATGTCGTCGGCGGTGCGGCCGCTGGCGCGCAGCGATTCCTCGATGTCCTCCGGTGCGTCGATGGACAGGAACACCCCGTCGAGGCGGGTGAACTGCCGGCTGAACTGCTCGATGGCGTCGCCGATGGTGGGGGTGTAGACGATGGGCATCATCTCGTCGAGGTGTTCGCTGAGCAGCCGGTAGAACAGCACCGTGTTGCGGTCCTTGAGAGCGGCGAGGCGGCGGAATTTCGCCATCGGCAGCCGCGCCTCCAGGAACTGCTCGTAGGCGCGGTGGACCTGTGCGTCGATGGGTGTGACACCGGTCGGCAGGAGGCCGACCAGGCCGAGGTTCCGGCGCTCTTCCGAGGTGAAGGCGGTGCCCCGGTTGAGGCGGGGCGTTCTCAGGATGGCTCTGCCTCGGACATTCACCTTGACTCGTGAGCCGTGGTTGCCGGGGAGGACCTCGTAACGACGTTGTTCAGGCACGCCTCCAACTTACCGCGAGCGGACAGCCCGCCGTGAGCCGGAGGGATCAGCGCTGGTTCCCGGCCAGGCTCCGCACTGCCCACTCCACGGCCTCCGACAGCTCGCGCACGTGCTGATCGTCGTCGAACACATTCATCAGGCGACAGGTCCGCTGTTGGGACTCGGTCATCCCCTGCACCACGAACGACACCCCGCGCGCCTTGAACTGCCGCACCACCGCCTTGATCGAGTCGGCGCCGGAGGCATCGAGGATGGTCATCCGGTGGCATCGCAGGATCACGGCGCCGACCTCGTCCTCGACGGCCGTGACCTCGTCCACGAAACGGCGTGCGTTGCCGTAGAACAGGGCTCCGTCCACGCGGAACACCGCGACCTTCGGGCGTAGATGCTCGTGCTCGGGGCGGAGGTCGACGTCGCCCTCACGGGTGTTGGTGGGCAGCCGCTGTCGGGCGACGACGGAGTAGGACGCCATGTGGCGCAGGCTCATCAGCGCCGCCATGCCGATGCCCAGGAGGACAGCTGCGACGAGGTCGAGGAGGATGGTGGCGCCCAGAGTGAGCCAGAACGTGTTGCGGTCCGCCCGGGTCACGACGGTGAGGGTTCGGACCAGTCCCAGGTTGATCATGCGACCGGCGGTGACCAGCAGCACACCGCCCAGCGCCGCCATGGGGATCAGCGACACCAGCGGCGCCAACAGCAGCATGACCAGTAGCAGCACTACCGCGTGCGAGACGGACGCCAGCCGCGTCCTCGCTCCGGAGCGCACGCTCACCGCGGTGCGGGCGATGGCGCCAGTGGCGGGAAGGCCGCCGAAGAAGCCCGAGGCGACATTGGCGAGCCCCTGACCCATGAGCTCGCGGTCCGGGCTGGTCTGAGTCAGATCGGGGCGCATACCGTCGGCGACGCGGGCTGACAGCAGTGACTCAAGTGCGGCGAGAGCCGCCACTGCGAATGCGGGCGCGATCAGATCCTGGAGCAGGGCCGCGTTGACAGGCGGGAGGGTCGGCATCGGAAGGCCTGTGGGGAGGGCGCCGATTCGATGGACGTCGGCCCCGGTGAGCTCCACCGCGATCGTCGCGACGACGATGGCGATCAGGGAGAGGGGCAACCGCCGGAAGAAGCGGTGCCCGAGCAGATGAACCGCAATCACACCCACCGTCACCAGCAGCGGCCGCCAGGCGAGCAACCAGTCTGTGGAGGCGAGCGTCAGCCACGAGGACACCAGCGTGGATTCCGCTTCCGCACGCTCGGTCCCCAGAACCAGCGGGAGTTGCTGCAGCGCGATGATGACGCCGATGCCGATGGTGAACCCCTCCACCACGGAGAGGGGGATGAACTCGACAGAGCGGCCCACCGCCGTCAGGGCCATGGCCACGACGATGGTGCCCGCGAAGATGGCGAGCAGCGGCACCGTCTCGACGCCATGCTTCGCGATCACAGGCAGCAGCACCACCGTCATCGCGCCGGTGGGGCCCGAGACCTGCAGGTGGCTGCCCCCGAAGATCGCCGCGACCAGTCCCGCGATGATCGCAGTGACGAGGCCGGCGGCGGCACCTGCACCGGAGGCGACGCCGAACCCGAGCGCGAGGGGCAGGGCGACGATCCCGACGGTGACGCCCGCGAGCAGGTCCTTGCCCCAGGAGGAGCGCAGCCCGGCGTAGTCCTTCGGGGTGGGCCACAGCCCGGCGAAGCTCACCAGGTGGCTGCCGACGAGGGTTCGGTAGCGTTCGAGCTTCTCCCGGGGTGTCAGCCGTTTCGCTTCGATCCTGAAATCCCTGTTGCCCACGCTCACCCTCTCCGAGAGGTCAGGGTACGCCCGATCCACGAGGCGCCGCTCATCGGGGTCAGGCGCCGCCCCCGGCTCAGCGCAGGAAGAGCGCCTTCAGCCGCAGCGTGGCCGCCGTCGTGCCCAGGACGATCATCACCGCGAAGTACGCCAGGTGCCCCCAGATCGACGGCTGGATCAGGCCGGTGGTGAGCTGGCGCACCATGTCCACGGCGTGCCACAGCGGCAGGGCCATGATCAGCCACTGCACGGACTGCGGGTACACGTCGATGGGGAAGAAGGTGGCCGACAGCAGGAACATCGGCAACATGACGAAGTAGACGATGTCCAGGTGCTGGAACGACTTCATGAAGCTGGTGGCCGCCAGCCCGATGGCCGCGAACCCGAACGCCACCATCAGGGCGGCGGGGATGGCGAGCACAGCCGTCCAGGACAGGTTCAGCCCGAGCGCGGTGGTCACCACCATGAACCCGCACGCGTAGAGCAGCCCGCGAAACAGCGCCATGATGATCTCCCCCAGCGCCACATCCATGGGGCCTAGCGACGTGGAGAGCATCTGGTCGTAGATCTTGCCGTAGCGCATCCGGAAGAAGACGTTCATCGTCGAGTCGTAGATGGCACCGTTCATGGCCGAGACCGCCATGAGCGCGGGCGCGATGTAGGCGGCGTAGGGCACGTCGCGCCCGTAGTACTCCACCGAGCCGATCAGCGCGCCGAGGCCGAGCCCCATCGAGAGCAGGTAGAACACGGGCTCGAAGAAGCCGGTCAGGATGATCAGCCAGTTGTTGCGGGCGACCACCCTCATCCCGCGGGCGACGACCGAGCGGGTGTTGCCGCCGTAGAGGCCGGCGAGGAACGCCGGCACACGGGGAGCGGGAGCCTGAACGGGGGACGTCATTCGTCGAGCCTCCGCCTGAACGTCCGGATGGACAGCCATCCGCAGACCACCGCGAGCAGGGCGAGGAATCCGATGTGCACGGACACCATGAGGACGGTCAGCGGCTGCCCGTACATGGCCCAGCGGCCCAGCTCGGCCGCGTGCCACAGCGGGGAGACCCACCCGATGGGCTGGAGGTATCCGGGCAGCGTCTCGAGAGGGAAGTAGGTGCCGGAGAACAGCGTGAGCGGCACGACGACGAACCGCTCGATGAAGGACAGTTGGCCGCGGTCGTCCTTCTGCGTGGCCACCCATGCCATGACCGCGAACCCCACGGCCACCGACAGGAGCAGTCCGACGGGGAGCAGCGCCAGGGCCCGCAGCGGCCCTGCGATCCCGAACAGCACCAGCGCGGCGAGGTAGAACCCCAGCACCGGAAGCACCCGCAGCAGCGCCGCCACCTGCACGCCCACCGCCATCTGGGCCGGACTGATCGGTGTCAGCCGCATGGCGGGGAAGGTGTTGAACCACTTGAATCCGCCGAACACCCCGTAGGTGTTCTCCTGTGCTGACGTGAGCATCGCCGTCGACATCACCAGTGCAGGGGCGATGAAGGTGAGGTACGGCACGCCCTCGATGCCCTCGCCCCCGTCGACGAGCACGCCGAGGCCGGCGCCGAGCCCGAGCAGGTAGACGATCGGCGAGCCGATGCCGGTGACCAGCAGCGTCCCCAGGTAGCGGCGCATCCGGTGAAGGTGGTGCTCGACGACGGCCCACCACCCCCACTGAGCGACGACGCGGTGCTCCGCCGCCATGCCGCGGTCGATGACGGGGGCGCGGGGGGTGACGTCTGCGCTCATTCGATGAGGCTCCGTCCCGTGAGGCGGAGAAACACGTCCTCCAGGGAGGATCGCCGCACCAGCGACGTGACCGGCTCCATCCCGCGCTCGATCACGGCCTGGAGTGCGTGCTCGCCGTTGTCCGCATAGATGAGGACCCGGTCCGGCAGCACCTCCTGCCGCTCGCCGATGCCCGCCAGCACGCGGGCGGCCTCCTCGTTGCGCGCAGACCCGAAGCGCACCTCCAGCACCTCGCGGGTGGAGTACTGCCGGATCAGCGACGGCGGGCTCCCCTCCGCGACGATCCGCCCCTTGTCGATCACCACGAGCCTGTCGCAGAGCTGCTCGGCCTCGTCCATGAAGTGGGTGGTGACCACCAGCGTCACGCCCTCCTCCTTGAGCCGGAACAGCCGGTCCCACAGGACGTGGCGCGCCTGAGGGTCCAGGCCCGTCGTCGGCTCGTCGAGCAGCATGATCTTCGGGTTGTTGATCAGGCCGCGCGCGATGGTGAGGCGGCGCTTCATGCCGCCCGAGAGACCATCGACGCGTGCCAGCCGCTTGTCTTTCAACTGGGCGAAGTCCAGCAGTTCCTCGGCCCGCTGCTTGACGTAGGCGCGGGGAAGACCGAAGTAGCGGCCGTAGACGGTGAGGTTGTCGATGACGCGCAGCTCCTCGTCGAGGAGGTCGCCTTGGGGGACGATGCCGAGCTGCGCCCGGATCTGCGGGCCGTGATGGTTGGTGTCGAGGCCGAGCACGGTGAGTTCGCCGTCGGTGCGCGTGGAGGTGGCGGCGATCATCCGCATCGTGGTGGACTTGCCGGCGCCGTTGGGGCCGAGGAAGCCGAACGACTCCCCCGGCGCGATCTCGAAATCGATCCCGTCGACGGCGGTGAGGTTGCCGTAGCGCTTGGTCAGCGCGCGGGCGGTGATCACTGGCTCAGTCACCCGCGACACACTACGACACCCCACCGACGTTTCACACGGCCGCGGCGCCGGGCCACCCCGCTGGCTGAGGAGCCGCGAAGCGGCCTCGAAGCGGACGTGAGCCCTGTCGCCCGATCCGGCCACAGGTTCCAGCACCGTGCGCCGGAGGCTTCGACGCGGTCGGCGGCGCTCCGCGCCTAACCCTCGATCCCCGAGGAGGCCCACCGCCGAAGGCGCGCTGGGCGCCTCACCTCGATCCCTGAGGAGGCCCACCGCCGAAGGCGCGTGGGCCGTCTCGAAGGGTCGTGACGCAACCTCCACGCCAGACCGGGATGAGCCAGACCCGCGACCCTTCGAGACAGCCGACGGTCGCTACGCGACGCCGGCCTCCTCAGGGATCGGCAAGATGTCACTTGCGCGAGCGGTTGCCCGAGGTGCGGGTCACCTGGACGATGGTCGGGCGGGGCACCGCGACCTTGTCGCCCACCTGGACCGGGCCGTCGGCCGGCAGCTGGTCCGGGAAGTACGACGTGTGGGCGCCCCACTTGCCGTCCTCGCCCGGGTGCTGCACGGCGACGAACACGGACTGGTCCTTGTCGTGGATGACCGGGCCGCAGGTCTCGGCGTCGCGAGGCACTGCCAGGAACTGCTCGACCCGGCCGCGCTCCGGGCCGGTGAGGGTCACCTTGTGCAGGGCGTCGCTGAGGCCGATCTTGCCGGGGGCGCCGTCGGTCGAGATCCAGAGGTTGCCCTCGGAGTCGAACGCCAGGTTGTCCGGGCAGCTGATTGGGGAGACCTTGTTCTTCGGGAAGCCGGAGAAGTAGGCCGACGTCGAGGCGGCCGGATCGCCGCACAGGAGAAGGATGTTCCAGGCGAAGGACTCCGCGGCGGCGTCATTCCCTGCCTCGGTCATCTCGATGACGTGGCCGTCGCGGTTGCCAGTGACGGGGTTGGCCTCGTCGAGGGCGCTGACGGAGCCACGTCGGCTGTTGTTGGTGAGCGCCAGGTACACCTTGCCCGTGAGAGGGTTGGGCTCCATGTCCTCGGGGCGGTCCATCCTGGTGGCGCCCATCTTGTCCGCCGCCAGGCGGGTCCACACCAGCACCTCGTCGACGCTCATGCCCGGCACCAGCGACTGCGTGCCTCGGACCAGCGCGATCCATTCCCCGGTCCCGTCGAAGGCACCGTCGGAGGGCAGCGCGCCGGTCCCGTTGATCTCGGACTGCGGGGAATTGCCCGAGTACCTGGCCACGTACAGGGTGCCGTCCTCGAGGAGGCGCATGTTGTGCGCCTTGTCGCCCTTGCGGTACATGGCCGAGGAGACGAACTTGTAGACGTAGTCGTTGACCTCGTCGTCGCCCATGTAGACCACCGCGTGCCCGGACTTCGAGATCGCGACGGTGCCGGCCTCATGCTTGAAGCGTCCCAGCGCCGTGTGCTTGACGGGCGTCGACGTCGGGTCCTCGGGGTCCACCTCGACGATCCAGCCGAATCTGTTGGCCTCGTTGGCGTAGCCGGGCTTGGTGAGGTTGAACCGGTCGTAGTGATCCTCCCAACGGCGGAAGGTGCGCCCCGTACCGATGCCGTAGCGGCGCTCTTCGGTGGAGCCGGTGCCGACGAAGTACTGGTTGAAGTTCTCCTCGCCGGAGAGCACGGTGCCCCAGGGCGTGGTGCCGCCGGCGCAGTTGTTGAGGGTGCCGATCACCTTCGTGCCGGAGGGGTCGTCGTCGGTCTTCAAGAGCTTCGAGCCCGCGGCCGGGCCGCTCACCGAGAACTCGGTGAACCCCGTGATGCGGCGGTTGCGGCGGCCGCCGCGCACGTAGGTCCACACGTCGCCCTGCTTGGCTCGGGTCAGCTCGACGACCGACAGACCGTGGGCGGCCAGGGCGGCGTCGACGATGTCGCGCTTGTCGGTCCCGGGCGGGAACATGATGTCTTCGTTGGTGTACTCGTGGCTGGTCACGAGGTAGCCGGAGCGGTCGTTGCGTCCGTCGGAGATGATGTTGAGGTAGTCGCAGTTGTAGCCGAACTGCTTCGCCTGTGAGGCGCCGGTCTGGTTCGTGATGTCGAACTCCGGCGAGTCGGTGAAGAGCGGGTCGCCCCAGCGGATGATCGAATCCCAGCGGTAGCCCTCGGGCACGGTGACGGTGTCGACGGTGCGCGCCGTCGGCTCGATCGCGGTGAAGGGGAGCTTGCCGCCGCCCTTGGGCGGGTTGCCGAAGTCAGCCGCGGCGGGCTGGGCCCAGCCGCCCACCACAATCGCGCCGGTCACCCCGGCGCCGGCGCCGAGCGCGGCGCGGCGGGAGAACACACCGCTGACGATGTCGCGGAAGGACTCGTTGCCTGAGGTGTTCGGGGCGGGGTGCGCGCAGGCGCTGCCGCACTTGAGCTCGCAGGTGACTGGCGAGCGGTTACCGCGGGTGTGGCCGAGCATGGGAAGCAGTCGCTTCATGGAGGGTCTCCTCTTGGTGGTCGGTGGGTCCCGACCATCCAACGCGACAGTGGCGACGACTTCCCCCACCCTCAGGTGACCGTTCGGTGAACACTCGGTGACCCCGCCCCTGCCGCGCTGGGAGTTGAGCAAATGGAACGGGTCAACCCCCGGAGCGGCCCATTTGATCGATCACATTCGCCGCGACCCGTTCCATTTGCTCAAACTCCACCCAGCCACAGGCGATGCAGAGTGGGGTCGGGGACCAGTTCGGGGTGGAAGGTGCAGGCGACGACGGCGCCCTGACGCACCGCGACAGGCTCGTCCCCCCGCACCGCGACAATCTCCACCCCCGCGCCCACCCGCTCGATCCGCGGCGCACGGATGAACACCCCCCGCATGGTCGGCCCAGCAGCGTCCGACGACGGGCCCTCGCCCGCCAGCGCATCACCCGACGAGGCCGACCCGCCAACCAGGCCCACCTCTGCCTCGCCCGACGCGAGTTGTGCGCCGAACGCGTTGCGCCGCACCGTCACGTTCAACCCGCCGATGGTGGGCAGCCCCGCGAGCGCGGCCGGGTCCGCGACATCGTCGGCGAGCAGAATCAGCCCCGCACACGTGCCGAACACGGGCAGTCCGCCGTCGATCCGGTTCCGGATCTCCGTGAGCAGCCCCGACGGGCGGGCCAGCCTCGCGATCGCCGTCGACTCTCCCCCTGGCAGCACGAGGCCGTCCACCCCGGCGAGATCGGCGGGGCTTCGAACCAGGCTCACGTCGCGACCCAACAGCCGCAGCACGGCCGCGTGCTCCCGGACGGCGCCCTGGAGCGCCAGGATGCCGACAATCACCAGCCGCGCTCGGACAGCCGGTGCGGGGCGGGCACGTCGGCCACGTTGATGCCCACCATGGCCTCGCCCAGACCCCGCGACGCCTCCGCGATCGCCGACGGATCGGCGAAGTGGGCGGTGGCGGCGACGATCGCCTTGGCCCGCCGCTCGGGGTTGCCGGACTTGAAAATGCCGGAGCCCACGAACACGCCGTCGGCGCCGAGCTGCATCATCATCGCGGCGTCGGCCGGGGTGGCGATTCCGCCGGCCACGAACAGCACGACGGGGAGCGCGCCGTCGCGGGCCACGCGCCGCACCAGCTCGTAGGGGGCGGCGAGCTCCTTGGCCGCAACGAACAGCTCGTCCTCAGATTTCGCAGCGAGGGCGCGGATCTCGCCCTTGATGGTGCGCAGGTGCTTCATCGCCTCGGACACGTCGCCGGTGCCGGCCTCGCCCTTGCTGCGGATCATCGACGCGCCCTCGGTGATCCGACGCAGCGCCTCACCCAGATTGGTGGCGCCGCACACGAACGGAACGTCGAAGCGGGTCTTGTCGATGTGGTTGACGAAGTCCGCGGGCGAGAGCACCTCGGACTCGTCGATGTAGTCCACCCCCAGCGCCTGCAGGACCTGAGCCTCGACGAAGTGGCCGATGCGGGCCTTGGCCATCACCGGGATCGACACCGTCTCGATGATGCGGTCGATGAGATCCGGGTCGCTCATCCGGGCCACGCCGCCTTGCGCGCGGATGTCAGCCGGCACCCGCTCCAGCGCCATCACCGCGACCGCGCCCGCCTCCTCCGCGATCCTGGCCTGCTCGGGAGTGACGACGTCCATGATCACTCCGCCCTTCAGCATCTCGGCGAGGCCGGTGTTGACGAGGGCGCGAGGGGACACAGGTGCATCGGTAGCAGTCATGGGCACGATCTTCGCCTCCGTTTCTGGACCAGACAAGAGCCAGACCCTTTCCAGTTTGTTGGGCCAGTTGTAGGGTGGGGCCATGGAGTCGGACGCGCTCTCCACGCTTGCACTGGATCGCACTCCGGGCGCCGCCCCGCTCCCGGCGCAGATCGCGGCCGGGGTGCGCGGACTGATCGCCTCGGGAGCTCTCGCGAGCGGCGACGTGCTGGCCTCCAGCCGGTCCGCCGCCGAGACCCTCGGGGTGGCCCGCGGAACGGTGAGCGCGGCCTACGACCAGCTGGCAGCCGAGGGATACCTGGTCACCCGGGACCGCTCAGGAGTGCGCGTGGCCCCCAACCTGTCATCGGCCGCCCCTCGCGCCCCGGCTCCAGCCCGACGCACCCCCTCGTCGCCGCACCGCCCCCCGCTCGACTTCTCGTCCGGGCACGAATCCTCGCGCCCCCTGGATGACGCCCTTTGGCGCTCCGCTTTGCGGGCCGCGGTCTCGCCGGGCGGACCACAGCTGACCGACGCCATCGCCCAGCACCTGCGCCTCATGCGTGCCATGGCGGTGGACCCCTCGGCCGTCATCGTCACCGCGGGCGCCCGCTCCGGACTCGCGCTCCTCCTGGGGGCGGTGGCCCGGCGCACGGGCGTGCGGCCCCGTGTGGCCGTAGAGAGCCCCGGCTTCCCCGGCCTGCGCCGGGTGCTGGAGGTGTTGGGCGTGGAGGTGATCCCGGTACCCGTCGGCGCCGACGGCGTGGATCTGGGTGCGCTGGACCGGGCGCTGCCTCTGGACCTGGTCCTGGTCACGCCCAACCATCAGTTCCCGGCCGGCACCGCGCTGCACGCCACCGGCAGGCAGGCGCTGATCGGCTGGTCGATGAGCACCGGCGTCCTGCTGGTTGAGGACGACTACGACTCCGAGTACCGGCACCTTGGGCCGCCCCTACCCCCACTCTGGAGCCTGGCGCCCGACGTGGTGGCTCACCTCGGCACCTTCGCCGCGGTTCTCGGCCGCGACGTCGGGACGGGCTACCTGGTGGCCCCGCCGTCGTGGCAGGACGAGCTTCTGGAGGCGCGGGCCGCGCTCGGCGGCGGAGTGGCGCCCATCGTGCAGCGGGCCTTGGCGCGCTACCTGCAGACCGGCGGCCTGCGCAGGCGCCTGGCAAGGGCCCGTCGCCGGGCGGACGCCGCCCAGGCTGAGGTGACCCGTCGCGTCGACGACCTCCGTCTCGGCCCCGTCGTCGATTCCGTGACCGACACCGGACACCTGCTGGTCCTTCACATGTCCGCCGAGGCAGCCACCGCGGTGCGCGTGGACTGCAGCCGGCGCGGGCTCCTCATCGCGGACCTCGCCGACGGGTGGGCCGGGAACCCAGGGCTCACCGGGCTCCTGCTCAGCTACGGCGGCCACGAGCCCGGCGACGTCCGCCGGGCCGTGGCCGTCCTGGCCGACGCGGTGGGCGCGCCGGGCGCAGACCTCACGTCTGGATGATCTGGAACCGCACCCCTGGTCACCGGCCATCGTGGCCAAGCGACAGGCGTAGCCGGGGAACCTAAGCGGGAGCCTCACCCGCAGCCGTCACGACGGCGGGCTGCGCCGGATAATCCTCCGGTCCGAACATCGAGCGCCGACCCTCGAAGGCCCGCCCGAGCGTCACCTGGTCCGCGTACTCGAGGTCACCGCCGACCGGCAGGCCGCTGGCCGGCCTGGTGACGCGCACGCCGAAGTCTCGAAGCATGCGGCTGAGGTAGGACGCGGTGGCCTCCCCCTGAGTGTCCGGGTCCGTGGCGATGATGACCTCGCTGACCACGCCGTCGGCGAGGCGCTGGAACAGCTCGCGCGTGTGCAGATCCGCCGGGCCGCGACCGTCGATGGGCGAGATCGAGCCCCCGAGGACGTGGTAGAGGCCGCGGAATTCGTTGGTGCGTTCGATGGCCACGACGTCCTTGGACTCCTCGACGACGCACAGCTGGCTGCGGTCGCGGCGGGGATCCCGGCAGACGCGGCAGCGCTCCTCCTGCGAGATGTTGAAGCAGACCTCGCAGAACCGGGAGGACTCCTTCACGCGACGCAGGGTGTCCGCGAGCAGGTAGACCTCCTCCTCCGGGGCGTCGAGGAGGTAGAAGGCGATGCGCTGCGCCCCCCGCGGGCCGATGCCCGGCAGCCGGCTCAGCTCGTCGATGAGGTCCTGAATGGGCCCTTCGTACACGGCGGCGGTCAGCCCCCGAGGCCGGGCATGGGCGGCATCGACGGCAGGTCCGGCATGGCCGCCGCGGTGGCTGCGTCCGCTTCGGACTTGGCTGCACGGAACGCCGCGATGATGAGGGCTGACAGCGTCTCCGGGTCCTCCGGGTCCCACGCCTCGGGCGTGATGTCGAGCCTCTCGATGTCTCCGGCGCCGGTGAGGGCGACGGTCACCACGCCCCCGCCAGCCGAAGCGGTGAAGGTCTTCTCGGCGAGCTCGGCCTGGGCGCGCGCAAGGTCTTCCTGCAGCTGCTGGGCCTGCTGCATCAGGGCATTGATGTCGAAGTCACCAAACATGGTTCGTCTACTCCTGGGTGGGTTGGGGAAAGCTTAGGTTCACGGCTCGTTGAGATCGCGCACCGAGATGACCTCGGCGCCGAAGGCGTTGCTCAGCAGCTCCTCCGCGTTGTGGGCCGAGTCCAGCACCTCGTCGTCGGTGGAGACCTCCGGCTCCGGGCTCGGATCCGGAGGGGCGACGACGGCCGCCGGCTCGGGCGGGGCGGACGGCGCCACCGGCGCACCGGAGGGGCGCTGGACGGGCTGCGACGGGGCGTCCTCGCCGGAGACCATGACGGCCTGGATCCGCAGCTCCACGCCGATCACCTGGATGAGCGCGTCCGCCAGCACGTCCTGGCTTCCGCCACTGCCGAAGTTGTCCTTGGGTCCGCTCTGGGTGAACCCGAGGTGCAACACGCCGTCGGTCACGTCCAGCACCTGGGCGTGCTGGCTGAGCAGCATGAACGTGAAGCGGCGGCGACGCTTGACCTCCTCCAGCACGTTGGGCCAGACCCGGCGCAGCTCAGCAGCGTTCAGGCCGGCCCGCTGGGCCGGGGTGGCCGACGGCGCCTGCGGCCGGGTGGGCTCTGGCGTCCGCGCAGGGGCCTCTCCGGGGTTGGCTGCCGAGGCCTGGGCGGGCGGCGACCCGGCGGAACGCTGACGCGGCGGCTCGCCTGCGGGCCTGCGCTCAGCCGGCGCCGACGGCGGCGCAGGTTCGGGCGCGGCCTCGGGAGTGGGGCTAGGGGTGGGCCGAGGCGACCTGGCCGCGGCGCGGGGCGTCTCGATACGTTGGGTGGGTTCCCCGACGTCCTCCCAATCCGCGACCTTCGCGGCCGACTCGCCGTCGCCCATCATGCCGACCCGCCTCTCGAGCCGGTCCATCCGCGCGTGCAGCCCGCGCTCGTCCGCGTCCGCGCCGGGCAGCAGCACCCGGGCGCACATCAGCTCCAGGTGGAGCCGCGGCGCGGTGGTGCCTCGCATGTCCGTGAGGCCGGTGGCGATCACCTCGGCGGCCCTGGTGAGCTCGCCGGCCCCCAGGCCCGCCACCTGGGTCTGGAGGCGCTGCGCCTGATCCGCGGCCACATCCAGCAGTCCGTTGGTGGCGGCCTCCGGCACGGCGGCGAGGATGATCAGGTCACGGAGGCGGCGCAACAGGTCTTCGGCGAACCGGCGCGGATCCTGCCCCACCTCGATCACCTTGTCCACCGTCCGGAAAACGCCGGCCGAATCCCCCGCCGCGAAGGCGTCCATGATCTCGTCCAGCAGCGCGTCCGGGGTGTAGCCGAGGAGGGCGGCGGCCTGCGTGTAGCTGACGCCCTCGTCGCCCGAGCCGCCGAGCAGCTGATCCAGCACAGAGAGGGAATCGCGCACCGATCCGCCGCCGGCGCGCACCACCAGCGGGATGGCGGCCTGATCCACCGCGACACCCTCGCTCTGGCAGATGTCCGCCAGGTAGTCCACCAGCATCCGCGGAGGCACCAGCCGGAAGGGGTAGTGGTGCGTGCGCGAACGGATGGTGCCGATGACCTTCTCGGGCTCCGTGGTGGCGAAGATGAACTTGGTGTGCGGGGGCGGCTCCTCGACGAGCTTGAGCAGGGCGTTGAAGCCCTGCGTGGTGACCATGTGGGCCTCGTCGATGATGTAGATCTTGTAGCGGCTGGCGACGGGGGCGAAGTAGGCGCGCTCCCTCAGGTCTCTGGCGTCGTCCACGCCACCGTGGGAGGCGGCGTCGATCTCGATCACGTCGATGGAGCCCGGCCCGCCTCGCGCCAGGTCCTTGCAGGAGTCACAAGTGCCGCACGGCGTGTCCGTGGGGCCCTGCTCACAGTTGAGGCAGCGCGCCAGGATGCGGGCCGAGGTGGTCTTGCCGCAGCCGCGCGGCCCGGAGAACAGGTAGGCGTGGTTGACCCGGTTGCTGGCCAGCGCCCGCTGCAGGGGCACGGTCACGTGGTCCTGACCAATCACCTCCGAGAAGGCGTCCGGCCGGTAGCGACGGTAGAGGGCCAAGGGTGACGCGGGAGACTCGCGGCGGGGGCCGGTGCTCAGCTTCGACGGCGGCACGTGCAGCGCGGGCGCATCGACGGTGGCCTCAGGCTCCAGGTCATCGAACAGGCCGGGGCCGTCCATCGGCTCGAAGCCGGGCAGATCAGCTGCCGCGACCCCCTCGTCGGCGATGGGGGCGTACTCGTCCTCGTCGTAGTCGTCCACGCGACCCACCCTATTCCAGAGGCCCGACAATTCCAGCGGCAAAGAAAGGGGTCCCTCGCGCACCCAGCAGAGCTCACTTACCCTTGCTGCCTTCCGACCCTGGGGGGGTTGGGCGAGATACCGCCGCGCGAGGAACCTCCGTTAACTCTACCCCATCCCCTGAGGCTCCCGGGAGCCGATGAGGCCTCACGCTGGAGGCGAGGTGCTGCCCTAGTCTGGCGGCCATGGTGAGCAGTCAGGATCCGGTGATCGCGCAGGTGTGGAGGGGTGGGTACGTCGAGTGCCTGCATCACGGATCGGTCGTCATCACCTCACCTGGCGGCGCGCTCCGCTTCGCGGCCGGCGACGCGTCAATCCCCCTCCTGCCCCGCTCCTCCCTCAAGCCGCTCCAGGCCGTCGCGATGCTCCGCCACGGGCTCGACGTCGAAGGCGCGGAGCTCGCCCTCGTCGGCGCCTCGCACTCGGGCGAGCCGTTCCACCTCGACGGAGTCCGCCGCATCCTCGACGGCGCGGGCCTCTCGCCGGCGGACCTGCAGACCACACCCGGGGTGCCGTCGGACGCCGTCGCGCAGGCCGACTGGCTGGCGGGCGGGAACGGGAGGGAGCCGCTGGCGCACAACTGCTCCGGGAAGCACGCCGGCATGCTGCGGACCTGCGTGCGGGCCGGCTGGAGCATCGAGTCCTACCTTGAGGCCGACCATCCTCTGCAGCGCGCCTGCCGCGACACCATCTCCGAGCTGGCCGACGACCCCGTCGGGGTTCCGGTGGTCGACGGCTGCGGCACGCCGGCGTTCCCCCTCAGCCTGGCTGGACTGTCGCGGGCGTTCGGGCGACTCGCGAGTGCGCGCTCAGGGCCTGAGCTGCGGGTGGCCGAGGCCTTCCGCGCCCACCCCGAGTACGCGTCGGGGACGCGGCGCGACGAGCTGGTCCTCCACCGCGAGGTGCCGGGCCTGGTGACGAAAGTGGGCGCGGAGGGCTGCTTCGCGGCGGGTCTGGCGGACGGCACGGGTGTCGCGGTGAAGGCGGGCGACGGGCATCACCGGGCAGCCGTCGCAGCACTCGTGGCCGTGCTGGCAGCGCTGGGCCACGACACGGCAACGCTGCGGGAGCTGCAGCCGGAGCCCGTGCTCGGCCACGGCCGGCCCGTGGGCCGGATAACCGTCGATCCGGGCCTCGACGCCGCGTTGCGCGCCGGTCTCGGCTGACGGGTCCCGCCGTCGAATGTCGCGGGGCGGTCCGATAGTCTGCGCCCGCCCCGCCGTCTCCCCCAGAGGTCTGTATGAACGCCGTTGTGCTGTCCGTTGTCGTGATGCTGGTGCTGTCGGTGGCACGCGTGCACGTGGTCCTGGCGCTGTTTCTCGGCGCCCTGATCGGCGGCCTCGCCGCAGGCCTCGGCCTGGAGGCAACCATGGTGGCGTTCCAGGACGGCCTGGCCGGCGGCGCGAAGATCGCGCTGAGCTACGCGCTGCTCGGTGCTTTCGCGATGGCGGTGGCCCACTCGGGGCTGCCGCAACTGCTCGCCAACTGGCTGATCCGCAAGCTCGATTCGGACGACCTCACGACGTCCCAGAAGGTCACCCGCTGGACCACCGCGGGCCTTCTGACCGGAACCCTGGCCATGGCGATCATGAGCCAGAACCTCATCCCGGTCCACATCGCGTTCATCCCGCTGCTCATCCCGCCGCTGCTGATCGTGATGAACCGCCTGCAACTGGACCGCCGCGCCGTGGCGAGCGTGCTGACGTTCGGCCTCGTCACCACCTACATGTTCCTGCCGATCGGCTTCGGGAAGATCTTCCTGAGCGACATCCTCTACGGCAACATCATCTCCTCCGGACTGGACGTGAGCGACGTCAACGTCATGTCCGCGATGGGCATCCCCGCACTCGGCATGGTGATCGGCCTCCTGGTGGCCGTGTTCGTCACCTACCGGCGCCCCCGCGACTACGACCGGGACGCCGTCGTCGACCACGACGCGCCCACCGAGATCAAGCCGTTCCGCATCGTCATCGCCCTGGCTGCCATCGTGGTCTCGTTCGGGATCCAGACCTGGCTGACGCTCGCTGGATCCGCTGCCGATCCGCTGCTGGTGGGCGCGCTGCTCGGCCTGTGCCTGTTCATCATCACCGGCGCTGTGAAGTGGCAGGACGCCGACGAGGTCTTCACCGGCGGCATGCGCATGATGGCGCTCATCGGGCTCATCATGATCGCGGCCCAGGGATTCGCGTCCGTGATGCGCGCGACCGAGCAGATCGCCCCGCTGGTCGAGGGGTCAGCAGCGATCTTCGGGGACAACCGGGGCATGGCGGCCTTCGTCATGCTGCTGGTGGGCCTGCTCGTGACGATGGGCATCGGCAGCTCGTTCTCGACGCTGCCGATCATCGCGGCGATCTACGTGCCGCTGTGTGTCTCGCTCGGATTCTCGCCCGTGGCGACCGTGGCCATCATCGGCACCGCAGGCGCCCTGGGCGACGCCGGTTCGCCCGCCTCGGACTCGACGCTCGGACCCACGGCGGGCCTGAATGCCGACGGGCAGCACGACCACATCCGAGACACCGTCATCCCCACTTTCCTGCACTTCAACCTGCCGCTGCTGGCCGCTGGGTGGGTCGCGGCGATGGTGCTCTGACCCTTCACCCGGTCCGACTTGAGTCGCCGTCGTCGCCTCCGGTAGGGTCTCGCGTGGAGGATTCGCCTAGAGGCCTATGGCGCTCGCTTGGAAAGCGGGTTGGGTTAACGCCCTCACGAGTTCGAATCTCGTATCCTCCGCCACCACGATTCCCGCTCTGACTAGGGCGGGAATCGCTATTTCTGGGGCACAGCGGGGTGCCAGACGCGATTCGTGCCCCGAATGTGCCCCGAGTTTTTTGGGAGTGCGTGCGCTTCGTGGGGGCACCTGTATCATTTTCCTGGGTGCGATGGACAGGGGAGTCCCGCATTCAGGCGCCAGGACCCTGCGGCCGCACAGCGCTACATGCCTGGGCGCGCCGGGCATCGTTGACAGGTCGGTGGTCAGGATGGTGCTTGCGTGGACGGACGTCTCCGGTCAGGCAGCTCCCACGGGAGGCGGGGTCAGCTGTCGACACATGTCCGGTTGGTGCCTGGTGATGGTCCTCCGCCTCGCGCCTCGGTGGCCTGCTTGGGCACCGAGTGGGCACCAAGGCCCGGAGTAGGGCGCCGTTGCTCACGCTGTGTCCAGCTCCGGGCCGGGTTCTTACTAGCAAGAGAACACGGCGAGGGGGGCACCACCGAATCTCGCGCCCTGCCATCAAAGGAGTTGTCGTAATGGCCGTCGCTACGCATCCCGAAGCCAGCAAGTATCCCAGCGCCGAGTGGCTATCCCTTCAACAGGCTGCTCTCTACTACGGAGTGTGTTGACACTCTACGTCGTCGTATCTCCGCTGGCCGTCTGCCAGCAGCCCGGTTTGGAGTGCGGCTGATCAGGGTGCGTGTTGAAGACCTCGATCGCTTGTTCCGGCCCATCCCCGTCGGAGATGCCCTCGTCAGGGCCCACGCATCCTGAGAGCCCCCCGACAACTGCGAGGGTCTGACCCGCGCATCCTGATAGCCATCACCGTCTTCCTGTTGGATATTGCGCTCAGGTAGAGCCGGTGTTCCGCTGTGTGGTGAGCCAGTGTTCCGGGCGGTGGTGAGCCAGTGCGACGGGCGTGGTGGGGTGGGCTGTGGGTGTC
The DNA here is from genome assembly GCF_055326245.1 of Tessaracoccus luoxuelianae. Lineage (NCBI taxonomy): Bacteria > Bacillati > Actinomycetota > Actinomycetes > Propionibacteriales > Propionibacteriaceae > Tessaracoccus > Tessaracoccus luoxuelianae. Next base: position 2,476 of record NZ_JBUZNO010000009.1, on the reverse strand, counting down.
GGGGGCCGGCCGGGACGGTCGGCCCCCGACTGTTGGCTATTCGAGGTGGGTGAAGTGTTTGCGCATGGAGTCGTCGCAGTTGAGGACGGTGGCGTGCGCGTTGGTGGTGATCCGGTCGACGATGGCGTCGGCGAGGATCTTCTCTTCCATCCGGTCGTGCCATTGACCGGGCGGCAGCTGGGTGCAGTAGATCGTTGAGGTGGTCTTGTGGCGCCGGTCGATCAGGGTGTGGAGTTGCTGGACCTGGGGCCGGCTCGGCGGTGTGAGGAACCAGTCGTCGATGATCAGCAGCTCGACCTTGACCAGCGTGTCGAGGCATCGTTTCTTGTCGCCGGTGCGCTCAGCGATGGTGATCCGGTCGAACAGTTCATCGGCGGACAGGTAGAGCACTCTGCGGTACTGCTGGCAGGCCTTGTTCCCCAGGGCGCAGGCGACGTAGGTTTTCCCGGCTCCGGTGGGTCCTTGCAGGATGACGTCTTGGTGTTTGACCAGGTAGGAGCCGATCGCCAGCCGGCTGATCAACTCGGCGTCGACGCTGCGTCCGGGCATGGCCTTGAGGTCGGCGATGTCGGCACCGGGTTGCGCGAGGCCGGCCTGCCGGCGGAGTCGGTGCAGCTTGCTGTCACGGCGCCGTTCGTATTCCCAGTCGACGGCCTGCTTGACCAGCTCTGGGCCGTTCAACGGGGCCGCGGTGGTGGTGTCGGCGAGGTTCTCGAAGTACTCGGCCATCCCCGAGAGCCGCATGGTCTTGAGCCGGGTGAGGGTTTCGATGTCGATCATGCCCGGCTCCCGTAGTAGTCAGAGCCGCGGACGAACCCTGCATCACCCAGCGATGGCGGCGGCGGGGTCGGGACCGGTGTCCATCCAGCCCATAGCTTCTTGATCAGCGTGTAGGACGGCGCAGGGGTGGCCGCCAACGCCCTGCCGCAGGTGTCCTCCAGCCGGGCCATACCGCCCGACCTCTTGGCCAGCGACATCACCCCCAGGCATGACCGGTAGGACTGCTCGACGATCTTGCGTGAGCCGAGGATCGCCCGGATCGCGGCCTGCGTGTTCGGTCCGACGGTCGCGGCCCACTGCTCGAAGCGTTCCGGTGACCAGTCCACCAGCCGGCTCGCGTGCGAGGCCGGCATGTGCGCGGGCAGGGTCGAGTAGCGGCCCCTGACCCCCTTGAACCGCGGATGGGACGCGACGCGTTCGACGCCATCGAACACCTCCACGATGCTGGAGGTGACCCGGACATCCAGCGATTCACCGATCAGCCTCGCGGGGACCGAGTAGAAGTTCCGGTCGACCTGGACGTGATAGTTCGGCCCCACTTTCGCCTTGCGGAGATCGGCCAGCTCGAATCCGATCGGCGGCAGCGGCATCAGGAGCGGCTTCTCGTCGCGTTCGAACACCACCAGCCGGGAGTCCTCCCGCTTCTGGAACGGGCGGGCGTTGATCGCGGCGACCTCGTCGAAGATGGCCTCGTTCAGCTCCGCCAACCCGACGAACTGACGATCACGCAGTATCGCGGCGACCTGACCTGCGACGAACCGGACGCTGCCTTCGACCACCGCCTTGTCGCGGGGACGTTTCACGCGGGCCGGGATGATCGCGGTGCCGTAATGCTCCGCCAACTGGGCGTAGGCCGGGTTCAACGCCGGCTCGTACCGGTCCGCCCGCGACACCCCCGTGCGGAGGTTGTCAGGCACCAGCAGACGACCCACGCCCCCGAACTGCTCGAACGCATGCACGTGGCCCTCGATCCACGACGACAGCGTCATGTCGGTGAATGCCTCCACATAGGTGTAGGCGCTGAACGACAACGCCGCCACGAACACCCACGCCTGGGTCGGGGTCCCGCTCAGCGGATCAGCGAACCACATCGGGTCCCCGGCCCAGTCGACCTCGACCGACTCCCCGGGGCTGCGCTGGATCCGCATCGACGCCCCCGTCGACTTAATCCAGCGGCGGTACTGTTCGTTGAAGAACGAATACTGGTACGGCACCTCGCCCGTCGAGCGGCACTTCGCCACGTACTCGTTCCACAACACCAGCAATGTCACCGACGGCCGACCCAGCTCCCGGTGCACATACTCGAAATCTGGTGCAGCCCGCCCAGAGTCCGGCCTCACCGGCTCCGGCAGCAACAGGTGGCGGACCTCCTCAGCCCCGAGGTCCGCCACCTGCCCGAACCCGACACCAGCCGAGTCCGCCGCCGTGAACACCCCCGCCACCGTGTTACGTGAACACCCCAACGCGTCAGCGATCCCGCGCTGGCTCACCCCCTCAGCACGAAGCTGAAGAATCCTCTTGTAGTCGACCATCGAAGGCGACCCCTCTCGTCACGACCGTGCCCCAACGGCACGGACCCGACGAACGTCCCACACGCGAAACCGCGGCCGACCGCGGCGTCACCATGGCTCAGCCGTCAACGGAACACTGGCTCACCCCACAACGGAACACCGGCTCTCACCCAGCGCAATATGCA
>NZ_JBUZNO010000008.1:0-210148 GCF_055326245.1 Tessaracoccus luoxuelianae | reverse complement strand
CGACGATCATCAGAGAAGTCAGCCGCGAAAGGGTGATCGTTCCTCACACAACTGCAGCCGCGAACGTGAGGGCGGTTCACGCTGGAGCGATGGGATCGGATCTATCGAGGACTGCCGTGATCGAAGTGACACGCAAGTACGCCCGGGCGTATGTGGCGGCGACGAAGAAGGTCAAGGGTGCGATGCTCGACGAGTTCTGCCTCGTGACCGGGCTGTCGCGGGACCGGGCCCGGCACCTGTTGACCGCCACCGGCACCCGGCCCTCGAACGTGGCCAGGATCGACCGCCGCCGCGCGAAGCCGAGGAAGTACTCCACCGATGCCGCCAGGGTTCTGGAGCGGGTGTGGGTGCTCTCCGGCTGTGAGTGCGGCCCCTACCTGGCCGCGGACATGACCAGGCTCCTGTCGAACCTGGAGGCCAACAGTGAGCTCGCCCCGGGGCGGGGCGGTTACAGCCCGGGGGTGCGTGCCGAACTGGAGGCGATGTCCGGGGCCACGATCGACCGCTATCTGGCCGGGTTCAAGGCCACCCACGGGCTACGCGGGTTCACCACCACCCGGCCGGGTCCGCTGCTGCGGACCTCGATCCAGATCCGCAAGGCCGGCGACGAGGCCGAAGCCGAGCCCGGGTTCCTCGAGGTCGACACCGTCGCCCACTGCGGCCCCACCCTGAAGGGCGAGTTCGCCCGCTCCGTGTCGTTGACCGACGTGGTCACCGGCTGGACCCAGGTGATCGCGATCCGCAACAACGCCCGCCGCTGGATGCTTGAGGCCCTCGACCAGGCCATCGACCTGTTCCCATTCCCGATCCAAGGCCTCGACTGCGACAACGGCTCCGAGTTCATCAACCACGACGTCATCAACTGGGCCGGCCACCGCGACATCTTCTTCACCCGATCACGGCCCTACCGGAAGAACGACCAAGCCACCATCGAAGCCAAGAACAACCACATCGTGCGCCGGCGAGGGTTCTACTACCGCTACGACACCCCCACCGAACTCGCGCTCCTCAACCAGCTGTGGCCCCTCGTGGCTGACCGCGGTAACTACTTCATCTCCACCAAGAAACCCGTCGGCTGGGGCGCCGACAAGGCCGGACACCGTAAACGCATCTACGACCGCCCCAGTCCACCCCTGGACCGGCTCCTCGCCGCCCAGATCCTGTCCCCAGCCCAGCAAGCCGACCTGCTGGCCCGCCGCGAGCAGCTGAACCTGGCCGAACTCACCCGCGACATCACCCGCATCCAAGGGCTCCTGATCGCCGCCGCCAAAGACAAAACCGACGCCCTCTACACCGCCAAGCTGACCCTCCCCAGCGCCACCACAGCGATCAAGACCCCACGCACCGCCTGACCCATTTCGCGGCTAAACCATGTGAGGAACCAGGAATCATTTCGCGGCTACCTTGACATGAGGAACTACGAAACGCGGCGGAGGGCCCCGGACTTTTCAGTCCAGGACCCTCCGCACATGGGCCGACGTCAGCGAAGCTCGCCGAAGTCCATCTCGTCGAGCGGGACGGCGGGGCCGACCACGTCAGAGCCGAACGAGTAATCGTAGGGATCGTAGCTCATCGTGAAGGCGCTGGCTCGCGCCTCCTCGGTGGGCTCCACCCGGATGTTGCGGTACCGCTCCAGGCCGGTGCCGGCCGGGATCAGCTTGCCGAGGATGACGTTCTCCTTGAGGCCCTTGAGCGTGTCGCTCTTGCCCTGGATCGCCGCGTCCGTGAGGACCTTGGTCGTCTCCTGGAAGGAGGCCGCCGACAGCCAGGACTCGGTGGCCAGGGAGGCCTTGGTGATGCCCATCAACACCGGACGACCCTCCGCAGGCTTCGCGCCCTCGGTCAGAGCCTGACGGTTGGCCGCCTCGTAGGACGCACGGTCCACGAGCTCGCCCGGCATCATCGACGTCTCGCCCGAGTCGATGACCGTGACCCGGCGCAACATCTGCCTGATGATGATCTCGATGTGCTTGTCGTGGATGGGGGCGCCCTGCGTGCGGTACACGCGCTGGACCTCCTGCACGAGGTGCTCCTGCACCTTGCGCAGCCCACGCACGCGGAGCACGTCCTGGGGATCCACCTGGCCGGCGGTCAGCTGCTGACCGATGGCCACGTGCACGCCGTCCTCGATGTGGGTCCGGTGGCCGGAGTGGTCCTCGAACTCCAGGCGTGCGCGTCGCGCCACCGGGTACTCGAGATCCTCGCCGCCGTCGTCACGCACGATGACGATCTTCCGGCTCCGGTCCCCGTCCTCGATCCGCACGACGCCGTCGGCCTCGCTGATCGGGGCCTTGCCCTTGGGCTGACGGGCCTCGAACAGCTCGGTGACGCGCGGCAGACCCTGCGTGATGTCGTCTCCAGCCACACCACCGGTGTGGAAGGTACGCATCGTCAGCTGGGTGCCGGGCTCGCCGATGGACTGCGCCGCGACGATGCCGATGGCCTCGCCGACGTCGACGATCTTGCCCGATGCCAGCGAACGGCCGTAGCACATGGCGCACGTGCCCACCGCGGACTCACACGTGAGGACGGAGCGGACCTTGACCTCGGTCACGCCTGCCTGCACCAGGGTGTGGATCTCCTCGTCGCCCAGGTCGGTGCCGGCCTTGACCAGCACCTCCCCCTTCGCGTCGAGCGCGTCGACCGCGAGGGAACGGGCATAGACGGCCGTCTCCACCTCGTTCGACATCTCCACCGTGGCGCCCTCGGCGAACGGCTCCGCGGCGATTGCCACCGGCCTGCCGTTCTCCCCGACGCCCGGCTTGGTCCACTTCGCGATCGGCCGGATGAGGCCACGCTCGGTGCCGCAGTCCTCCTCGCGGACGATGACATCCTGCGACACGTCCACCAGACGACGGGTCAGGTAGCCCGAGTCCGCGGTCCGCAGGGCGGTGTCCGCCTGACCCTTACGTCCACCGTGGGTGGAGATGAAGTACTCGAGAACCGACAGGCCCTCACGGAAGTTGGACTTGATCGGGCGGGCGATGATGTCGCCCTTCGGGTTGGCCACCAGGCCTCGCATGGCGGCGATCTGACGCATCTGCGTCATGTTTCCGCGGGCCCCGGAATCCACCATCATGAAGATGGGGTTGTCCTTGGTGAAGTTGGCCTTCATCGCCTCGGTCAGCTCGGCCGTGGCGTCGGTCCAGATCGCGATGAGCTCCTGACGGCGCTCATCCTCGGTCACGGTACCGCGCTCGTAGAGCTTGTCGATCTTGGCTGCGCGGGTCTCGTATCCTTCCAGGATCTGAGCCTTCTGCGGCGGGGTCTGGACGTCCCCGATCGACACCGTCACCCCGGAGCGCGTGGCCCACTGGAAGCCCAGGTCCTTGAGGTTGTCCAGCGCGGCGGCCACGACCACCTTCGGGTAGCGCTCGGCCAGCTCGTTGACGATGCCGCCGAGAACCTTCTTGCCCACCACTTCGTTCACGAAGGCGAAGTCGTCCGGGAGCGCCTCGTTGAAGAGCGCCCGGCCCAGCGTGGTCTCCACGATGATCGAGCCGTCGGCGCGGGGCGTCGAGCCCTCGACGACGACGCCGGTGAGGCGGATCCTGATGTTCGAGCCGATGGACAGGTGACCACGGTCGAACGCCATGATGGCCTCGGCCAGGGACGAGAATGTCCGACCCTCGCCCGCCCCCGGACGCACCAGCGTCAGGAAGTAGTGGCCGATGATCATGTCCTGCGTGGGCATGGTCACGGGTCGGCCGTCGGCCGGCTTCAGGATGTTGTTGGTCGAGAGCATCAGGATGCGGGCTTCGGCCTGGGCCTCCACCGACAACGGGAGGTGCACGGCCATCTGGTCGCCGTCGAAGTCCGCGTTGAACGCGGTGCACACCAACGGGTGGATCTGGATGGCCTTGCCCTCGATCAGCTGGGGCTCGAAGGCCTGGATGCCGAGGCGGTGCAGCGTCGGTGCGCGGTTCAGCAGCACCGGGTGTTCGGCGATGACCTCTTCCAGCACGTCCCACACGACGGGGCGCTGGCGCTCCACCATCCGCTTGGCGGCCTTGATGTTCTGGGCGTGGTTGAGATCATCCAGGCGCTTCATGACGAAGGGCTTGAACAGCTCCAACGCCATGGCCTTGGGCAGACCGCACTGGTGCAGCTTCAGCTGCGGGCCCACCACGATCACGGAACGGCCCGAGTAGTCCACGCGCTTGCCGAGCAGGTTCTGGCGGAACCGGCCCTGCTTGCCCTTGAGCATGTCGGAGATCGACTTCAGCGGGCGGTTGCCCGGCCCCGTGACTGGACGGCCGCGACGGCCGTTGTCGAACAGGGAGTCCACGGCCTCCTGCAGCATGCGCTTCTCGTTGTTGACGATGATCTCGGGCGCGCCGAGATCCAGGAGGCGCTTGAGCCGGTTGTTGCGGTTGATCACGCGACGGTAGAGGTCGTTGAGATCGGAGGTGGCGAAGCGGCCGCCGTCGAGCTGCACCATCGGGCGCAGGTCCGGGGGGATCACCGGGACCACGTCGAGCACCATGGCCGACGGGTGGTTCTGGCCGGACAGGAACGCCGCGACGACCTTGAGGCGCTTGAGCGCCCGGGTCTTGCGCTGGCCCTTGCCGGTGGCGATGGTCTCGCGCAGCGACACGGACTCGGCCTGGAGGTCGAAGGACTGGAGGCGCTTCTGGATGGCCTCGGCGCCCATCGATCCCTCGAAGTACTTGCTGAAGCGCTTCTTCATCTCGCGGTAGAGCATCTCGTCGCCCTCGAGGTCCTGGACCTTGAGGGTCTTGAAGCGCTGCCACACCTCGTCGATGCGGTCCAGCTGACGCTGCGAGCGGGTGCGGATCTGACCGGCCTCGCGCTCGGCCGCTTCGCGGACCTTGCGCTTGATGTCCGCCTTCGCGCCCTCTGACTCGAGCTGGGCGAGGTCCTCCTCCAGCTTGCGCATGCGCGCCTCGATGTCGGCGTCGCGGCGGGTGGCGACCTGCTTGGTCTCCACCTCCACCTTTGCCTGCAGAGACGCGAGGTCCCGGTGACGGGCCTCCTCGTCGACGGCGGTGATCATGTGCGCCGCGAAGTAGATGACCTTCTCCAGGTCCTTCGGGGCGATGTCCAGCAGGTAGCCGAGCCTGCTGGGGACACCCTTGAAGTACCAGATGTGCGTGACGGGGGCGGCCAGCTCGACGTGCCCCATCCGGTCGCGGCGCACGTTGGAGCGTGTCACCTCGACGCCACAGCGCTCGCAGATGATGCCCTTGAACCGCACCCGCTTGTACTTGCCGCAGTAGCACTCCCAGTCCCGGGTGGGACCGAAGATCTTCTCGCAGAAGAGGCCGTCGCGCTCAGGCTTCAGCGTGCGGTAGTTGATGGTCTCCGGCTTCTTGACCTCGCCGTGCGACCATTCGCGGATTTGGTCGGCGCTCGCGAGACCGATCCGCAGCTCGTCATAGAAGTTCACGTCCAGCACGTTGCTTCTCTTTCCCCTACGCGTGACGCGTAGGCGCTGTTTCGATGTGAGTCTGAGGTGTTGATTCGGACCGTGTCAGGCCCGAGGGGTGACTGAGCGCAACACTCAGACTTCACCGACGTCCATGAAGTTGTCGCTTCCGGGACGGCGACCGAGATCGATGCCGAAATCCTCCGCCGAGCGGAGATCATCCTCGGAATCGCGCAGGTCGATGACCCGACCGTCGTCCGAGAGGACCTCCACGTTCAGGCAGAGCGACTTCATCTCCTTGACCAGAACCTTGAACGACTCCGGGATACCCGGCTCCGGGATGTTCTCGCCCTTGACGATGGCCTCGTAGACCTTCACGCGGCCGGGGACGTCGTCGGACTTGATGGTCAGCAGCTCCTGGAGTGCCCAGGCGGCGCCGTAGGCCTCGAGGGCCCACACCTCCATCTCGCCGAATCGCTGTCCGCCGAACTGGGCCTTACCGCCCAGCGGCTGCTGCGTGATCATCGAGTACGGGCCGGTGGAGCGGGCGTGGATCTTGTCGTCGACGAGGTGGTGGAGCTTGAGCATGTACATGTAGCCCACGCCCACCTTCTCCGGGTAGGGCTCGCCGGAGCGGCCGTCGAACAGGCGCGCCTTGCCGCCGGAGTCCACGAGGCGTTCGCCGTCACGGGTGGTCAGCGAGTTGGCCAGCAACCCGCCGATCTCCGATTCGTTGGCGCCGTCGAAGACGGGGGTGGCCACCTTCGCGTTGCCCTCCATGCGGCCGAGGCCGACGTCGCGCAGACGCTCCGCCCATTCCTCCTGGACGTCCGTGACGTCCCAGCCGGTCTTGGCGATCCACCCGAGGTGGTTCTCAAGCACCTGCCCGATGTTCATCCGGGAGGGCACGCCGAGGGGGTTGAGCACGATGTCGACCGGGGTGCCGTCCTCCATGAACGGCATGTCCTCGATGGGGAGGATCTTCGAGATGACGCCCTTGTTACCGTGGCGTCCGGCGAGCTTGTCGCCGTCGGAGATCTTCCTCTTCTGCGCCACGTGGACGCGCACCAGCTCGTTGACGCCGGGGGGGAGCTCGTCGTCGTCCTCACGGTTGAACACGCGCACCGCGATGACGGTGCCGGACTCGCCGTGGGGAACCTTGAGGGACGTGTCGCGCACCTCGCGGGCCTTCTCGCCGAAGATGGCGCGCAGCAGGCGCTCTTCCGGCGTCAGCTCGGTCTCACCCTTCGGTGTGACCTTGCCCACCAGGACGTCTCCGGCCGAGACCTCGGCGCCGATGCGCACGATGCCCCGCTCGTCGAGGTCCGCCAGCATCTCGTCCGAGACGTTGGGGATCTCGCGGGTGATCTCCTCCGCGCCCAGCTTGGTGTCGCGGGCGTCCACCTCGTGCTCCTCGATGTGGATCGAGGTCAGCACATCGTCCTGGACGATGCGCTGGGACAGGATGATGGCGTCCTCGTAGTTGAGGCCCTCCCACGGCATGAACGCCACAAGGAGGTTCTTCCCCAGTGCCAGCTCGCCCTGATCCGTGCAGGGGCCGTCTGCCAGCGGGGTGCCCACCTCGACGCGGTCCCCCGGCTTCACCAGCGGGCGCTGGTTGATGCAGGTGCCGGCGTTGGAGCGCACGAACTTGTCCAGCTTGTAGGACTGGTAGGTGCCGTCGTCGTTGGTGATTTCGAGCAGATCCGCGGAGACGGAGCTGACCACACCTGGCTTCTTCGCAAGCGTCACGTCGCCGACGTCCACCGCGGCGCGGTACTCCATGCCGGTGCCCACGATCGGGGCCTCGTTGCGGATCAGCGGCACGGCCTGGCGCTGCATGTTGGCGCCCATGAGTGCGCGGGAGGCATCGTCGTGCTCGAGGAACGGGATGAGCGCCGTGGCGATGGAGACCATCTGCCGGGGCGACACGTCCATGTACTCCACATCGGAGGCGTGGATCTGGTCCACGTCGCCGTGCTTGATGCGCACGAGGACGCTCTCCTCGGTCAGGCGGCCGGACTGATCGACGTGGGCGTTGGCCTGCGCGATCGAGTAGCGGTCCTCCTCGTCAGCGGTGAGGTAGTCGATCTGATCGGTGACCATGCCGTCGACGACCTTGCGGTACGGGGTCTCGATGAAGCCGAAGGCGTTGACCCGGGCGAACGAGGCCAGCGAGCCGATGAGGCCGATGTTGGGGCCTTCAGGGGTCTCGATGGGGCACATGCGGCCGTAGTGCGACGGGTGGACGTCACGGACCTCCATGCCGGCGCGGTCGCGGGAGAGTCCGCCCGGGCCGAGCGCCGAAAGGCGACGCTTGTGCGTGAGGCCGGCCAGCGGGTTGTTCTGGTCCATGAACTGCGACAGCTGCGAGGTGCCGAAGAACTCCTTGAGCGCAGCCGTCACCGGGCGGATGTTGATCAGGGTCTGAGGCGTGATGGCCTCGATGTCCTGGGTGGTCATCCGGTCCCGGACCACCCGCTCCATGCGGCCGAGGCCGGTGCGCAGCTGGTTCTGGATCAGCTCGCCCACGGTGCGGAGGCGGCGGTTGCCGAAGTGGTCGATGTCGTCGGCCTCCACCTGGAGGTCGCCGAGCGTCTCACGGTGCTCGTGGAGCGCCACGATGTAGCGGATGGCGCCCACGATGTCGTCGAGGGTGAGCACCTGCTGGTCGTACGGGAGATCCAGGCCAAGCTTCTTGTTGATCTTGTACCGGCCGACCTTGGCGGTGTCGTAGCGCTTGGGGTTGAAGTAGTAGTTGTCCAAGAGCGCCTGCGCCGCGTCACGCGCCGGCGGTTCGCCCGGGCGCAGCTTGCGGTAGATGTCCAGGAGCGCCTCGTCCTGGGTCTTGACCGAGTCCTTCTCCAGCGTCAGGCGCATGGACTCGTACTCGCCGAACTCCTCGAGGATCTTGTCCTCGGACCAGCCGAGGGCCTTGAGCAGGACGGTGACGTTCTGCTTGCGCTTGCGGTCCAGGCGCACGAACACCATGTCGCGCTTGTCGATCTCGAACTCGAGCCAGGCGCCACGCGATGGGATCACCTTGCAGGAGAAGATGTCCTTGTCAGAAGTCTTGTCGGGGGTCTGCTCGAAGTACACGCCCGGCGAGCGGACGAGCTGGGAGACCACGACGCGCTCGGTGCCGTTGATGATGAAGGTGCCGCGGTCCGTCATCAGGGGGAAGTCCCCGATGAAGACGGTCTGGCTCTTGATCTCGCCCGTGTCGTTGTTGACGAACTCGGCGGTGACGAAGAGGGGCGCGGCGTAGGTGACGTCGCGGTCCTTGCACTCCTCGATGGTCCACTTCGGGGACTCGAAGCGGTGGTCGCGGAACGAGAGCGACATCGTCTCGTTGAAGTCCTCGATGGGCGAGATCTCGGCGAACATCTCCTCCAGTCCGGACCGGGTGTTGACGTCGGTGCGGCCGGCGGCCAACTGGTCCGCGACCCTCCTCTGCCAGGCGTCGTTTCCGATCAGCCAGTTATAGGCGTCAATCTGCAAATCCAGGAGGTTTGGGACCTCGAGCGGCTCATGAATCTTCGCGAAGGAGATTCGGCCGGTGGATGAGACGACATTGGTGTTCTTCAACGCAGAGCGCGAGGCGGCCAAGATTCGGTCCTTCCAAGAACGCTTGAAGCAGGTTTTCCGTGCATGGCGAAATTCCCGTGTCAAATCACGGGCGCAACGCATAGCTGGGCAAACAACCACTATAGAGCAAGATGCACAGGACGGCAACTACCGCAGGCCTGACGGGCCCTGCGGTTGACTTCGATCCACGGTGATCTCTTCCAATCCCGATGATAGCGGCCGGGGCGCGGGGCGCAACCCTCAGCCCCTGCCATCCGGGGAGGGGATGGGTAACGGCCCGCCCCCACCTGGGGACGGGCCGTGTGCCGAGCTGAGCCTGTGCTCAGATCACTTGAGCTCGACGCTGCCGCCGGCTGCCTCGAGGGCCTCCTTGGCCTTGGCAGCGGTCTCCTTGTCGACCTGCTCCAGGACGGCCTTGGGGGCGCCCTCGACGAGGTCCTTGGCCTCCTTCAGGCCGAGCGAGGTCAGCGCGCGGACCTCCTTGATGACGGCGATCTTCTTGTCGCCGCCGGCGGTCAGGATGACGTCGACCTTGTCCGAGACAGCCTCTTCCTCACCGGCGTCGTCGCCGCCAGCGGCGGGGGCGGCAGCGGCGACGGCGACCGGCGCGGCAGCGGTGACACCGAAGGTGTCCTCGAAGATCTTCACGAACTCAGAGAGCTCGATGAGGGTCATCTCCTTGAAGGCGTCAAGGAGCTCGTCAGTGGTGAGCTTCGCCATGGTGGGCGTTCCTTTCGTTGAAAAAACTGTGATCGCAGCGGGTGCTGCAACGGATCACTCCGCAGCGTCAGCTGCAACGGGTGCCGCATCAGCGGCGGGGGTGTCGTCCGTGGCTTCGGCGGCCGGCGCGGAGCCGGTGCCACCGATCAGGGAGGGGTTGGCCTCGGCAGCGGTCTGCAGAGCACCGAACAGACGGGCGCCCTGCGACAGCGGGGCGGCCAGCATGTAAGCGGCCTTGGCCAGGTTGGCCTGCATTGCGCCGGCCATCTTGGCCAGCAGGACCTCGCGGGACTCGAGGTCCGCGAGCTTCAGCACGGCCTGCGCGTCGAGGAACTTGCCCTCGAGCACACCACCCTTGATTGCCAGAGACGGATGTGCCTTTGCGAAGTCACGCAGCCCCTTGGTGGCGGCGGCGATGTCACCGTTGACGAACGCGATGGCGGTGGGGCCGGTGAGGGTACCTTCGATGCCCTCGATACCGGCTTCCTTGGCCGCGATCGCCGCAAGGGTGTTCTTCGCAACGGCGTAGGTGGCGTTCTCACCGAGGGATCGACGAAGTGTCTTCAGATCCTTGACGGTGAGACCGCGATACTCGGTGAGAACTGCCGCCGCAGAGTTACTGAACTGCTCAGTGAGGTCTGCGACCTTGGCAGCCTTGTCCGGCCTCGCCATGTGGTCTCCTTCCGGTGAAACATCCGCCCTCCACCCGGGTGGGCGGAAGGAGGGCCGAAGCCCCGCCGACGCAAAAAACGCCCCGACGCCGGCGGCGCGGGGCGATCCGAGGGACTCGGGAAGCTGATCACGTACACCTGCGCGGGAGCCTTGCGGCGTTATGGCTGGGGAGCCACCTGCGGTCTTCGGCCCGACGAACTATACCCAGCCCCATCCGGAGCCCCAAATCGACCGGGTCGGCGGCGGCGGGCCGGGCACCAGGTCCCACCGTCGGAGGGCGGTGGCGGGCCGCGCGGGAGCGTGCATTAACCTCTAGACCTTGAAGAGAGCAATTCCTGGAAGGACCCTCATGCGTCGCATTCTCGCCGCCGGCCTGCTGGCCACCCTCGCCGTGAGCGCCTGCAGCGCCCCGGCCACCACCGAGTCCGAATCAGGGTCCACGGACTCCTCAGACCGCACCCACGACGTCTCCGGTGTCGCCAAGGTCGACGACCTCGCCGCCCTCCTGCCGGCGGAGATCCGCGACAGGGGAACCCTGACGATCGGCGCCGCCATCGACTACGCCCCCGCGGAGTTCCGGGCCGAGGACCTCACCACGGCCATCGGCTACGACGTCGACCTCGGCAAGGCCATCGGGCGGGTACTCGGCGTCGAGACCGAGGTGGTCGACGGCGAGTTCGCCTCCCTGCTGCCGGGCATCGGCACCAAGTACGACATCGGCATCTCGTCGTTCACCGTCACGGAGGAGCGCACCGCCAACTTCACGATGATCTCCTACATCACGGTGGGCTCCAGCTTCGCGGTGAAGTCGGGCAACCCGGACGGGTTCAACCCCGACGAGCTGTGCGGGCAGACCATCGGCGTCCAGACCGGCACCTGGCAGGAGGAGGAGCTCGCCGCGTTCACCGAGGCCTGCGAGGCAGACGGCAACGAGCCGATCGAGGTCCTCCCCTACGCCAAGCAGTCCGACGTCACCACGAACCTCGTCGGCGGCAAGGTCGCGGCGTTCTACGCGGACTCGACGGTGGCCTCCTACGCCGTCGCGCTCACCAACGACCAGCTCGAGGTCGTGGGCGGGGTCCGCGACGCCGCCCCGCAGGGCATCGTCGTGGCCCAGGACGACGCCGAGCTCACCGCGGCCATCCAGGGCGCCGTCCAGCATCTGATGGACGACGGCACCTGGGGCGACATCCTGGACAGCTGGGGCGTGACCGACGCGGCGCTTGAGACCGCCGAGATCCACCCGCAGGCCTGAGCATGCCTCCGCCCACGCCGGAGCTGATCCGCGCCCGCCCCGTCCCTAGGCCAAGCCTGTGGCTCTGGGCGGGCATCATCCTGGTGCTCCTGGCCATGCTGATCCATGGCCTGCTGACCAACCCCAACTACCGCTGGGACGTGGTCGCCGAACATCTGCTTGACCCGCGGATCCTCTCCGGCATGGGCTGGACCCTGCTCCTCACCGTCGGCGCCATGGCGCTGGGCATCACGCTCGCGGTCACCACGGCCATCATGCGGATGGGCACCAATCCCATCCTCCGCGGCGTCGCCTGGGTCTACATCTGGTTCTTCCGGGGCACCCCCGTCTACACCCAACTGGTGTTCTGGGGCCTGTTGCCGGTCCTGTATCCCAGGCTCAGCCTGGGCATCCCCTTCGGGCCCGAGTTCTTCGAGTTCACCACCCAGGACGTGATCAACGCCGGTGTCGCGGCCGTCCTCGGGCTCGGCCTCAACGAGGGCGCCTACCTGTCCGAGATCGTGCGCTCTGGCCTCAACTCGGTGGACAAGGGGCAGTGGGAGGCGTCCACCGCACTGGGGATGAGGCGCTCGACGACGTTGCGCCGGATCATCATTCCGCAGGCCATGCGCGTCATCGTGCCCCCCACGGGCAACGAGACCATCTCCATGCTGAAGACCACCTCACTGGTGCTGGCGGTCCCCTTCAGCCTGGAGCTCACCTTCGTCACCAACGCGATCGGCAACCGGAACTTCCTCCCGGTCCCCCTGCTCATCGTCGCCGCGATCTACTACCTCGTGGTCACGTCCATCCTGATGGTCGGGCAGTCCTACCTGGAGGCGTACTACGGCCGGGGCTTCGACACGGACACCACCTCGCGGCAGAAGCCCGCCAAGGCCATGTCCAAGCGGCAACAGGCCATCCTCGCCTCGGGCACCGTCCACGCCGACCCCAACCAGGAGGTGACCCCGTGACCGCCATGGTGGAGGCCAGGGCCGTGCACAAGCTGTTCGGCGACCTGCACGTGCTCAAGGGCGTGGATCTCACCGTGGAACGGGGCGAGGTGTGCGTGATCCTGGGCCCGTCGGGCTCCGGGAAGTCCACCCTCATCCGCTGCATCAACGAACTGGAGCAGATCAGCGCCGGCCGCATGTACGTCGACGGTGAGCTGATGGGCCTGCGTGAGGTCAACGGACGCCTGCACCGCCTGGGCGACAAGGAGATCGCCGCCCAACGCGCCAAGGTGGGCATGGTGTTCCAGCGGTTCAACCTCTTCCCGCACATGACCGCAGTGGAGAACGTGATGGAGGCGCCGCGCCAGGTGCGCAAGCTGGCCGGTGCGGAGGCCGAGAGGCTGGCCCGCGCCCAGCTCGAGCGCGTCGGGCTCTCGGACCGCGCCGAGCACTACCCGTCGCAGCTCTCCGGCGGTCAGCAGCAGCGCGTCGCGATCGCCAGGGCGCTGGCCATGGAACCGGAACTGATGCTCTTCGACGAACCCACCTCCGCGCTGGACCCCGAGCTGGTCGGCGAGGTCCTCGCCGTCATGCAGGCGCTGGCCGCAAGCGGCATGACCATGATCGTGGTCACCCACGAGGTGGGCTTCGCCCGCGAAGTGGCGGACCAGGTGGTCTTCATGGACGACGGCATCATCGTCGAACGGGGGGCGCCGGCGCAGGTCATCGACGCCCCGGAGCAGCAGCGCACGAGGGACTTCTTCGCCAAGGTCCTCTGAGGCCCTGAGGCCCACCCGCCAAGGCCGACCGGGCTCACTCGGGCCGCCACGCGAACCGCGCGGGGCGGCGCTCACGGAAGGCGGCGATCCCCTCGGGAAGGTCGGGGCCCGAGTTGGCACGTTGGACCCAGGAGATGGCGGTCTCGGCGCCGAGGTCGCGGGCCACGAGGCCGTCGACGATCTCCTTGGATGCGCGCAGGGTCAGCTGCGAGAGCCCCGCCATGCGCTCCCCCATCACGATCGCCGTCTCCAGCGCCTGGCCACCCTCCACGACGGCGTTGAGGAGCCCGACCGAGAGCGCGCGCTGCGCGTCGAGGCGGGCGGCGGTGAACAGCATCTCCTTGGTCACCGCCGGGCCCATGAGGTGGATCATCCGCTGAGTGGCGGAGACCGGGTAGACGATGCCCAGGGTGGCCGGCGGCACCGAGAAGGTCGCCGAGTCCCCCGCGACCCGGAGGTCGCAGCCGACGGCGAGCTCGAGCCCTCCGCCGAAACAGGCGCCCTCGATGGCGGCGATGACGGGCTTGGGGCTCCGGGCCAGAGCCAGCTCCGCGTTGATGGGGCCCTCGGCGTGATGGAGTTCGTCGAGGCCACTGATGTCCGAACCCGCGCAGAAAGTGCCACCGGCGCCGGTCAGCACCACGACCGCGACCTCCGGGTCCGCGTCCAGGCCCCGCATCAGTGTGGGAATCCTTCGCCACATGTCGTCGGTCATGGCGTTGCGCTTGCCGGTGTTGTTCAACGTGATGACGGCGATGCTGCCCTGGCGGTGGAGGTCGACGGTGGCCATGGCCCCATCCTGTCACCGGAGACGGCCGACGGGGCGGGCGCCGCAATGGCGCCCGCCCCGTCGGGCAGTGGTCTGACTCAGTCCTCGGCGGGCTTGGTCACCGTGATGTCGACGAGCACGCTGGGGCTCATGGTGCCGGACACCGCGATCTTGCGGAGGTAGCGTCCCTTCGACGCCGACGGCTTGAGCCGCAGGATCTCCTCGATCACCGAGAAGTAGTTGTCGATGAGCTGCTGCTCGTCGAAGGACGCCTTCCCGATGATGAACTGCAGGTTGGCGTGCCGGTCAACGCGGAACTCGATCTTGCCGCCCTTGATCTCGGAGACGGCCTTGGCCACGTCCATCGTGACGGTGCCCGTCTTCGGGTTCGGCATCAGGCCGCGCGGGCCGAGGACGCGGCCGAGGCGGCCGACCTTGCCCATCAGATCCGGGGTGGCCACGACGGCGTCGAAGTCCAGGTAGCCGCCGGCCACCTTCTCGATCAGCTCGTCGGTGCCGACCTCGTCGGCGCCTGCGGCGCGCGCGGCGTCAGCCTTGTCACCGGCAGCGAAGACGAGGACCCGAGCCGTCTTACCAGTGCCGTGGGGAAGGTTGACCGTGCCGCGGACCATCTGGTCTGCCTTACGGGGGTCGACGCCCAGACGGACGGCGACGTCGATGGTCTCGTCGAACTTCGCCGACGCCATCTCCTTGATGAGGCGGAGGGCCTCCTGCGGGCTGTAGGCCTGCTCCTCGTTGCGCTTCTCCGCGGAGGCGCGGTAAGCCTTGCTGTGCTTCATGCTGGTTCCTTCACTTCAGCCGGCCTCGTGGGCCGGTCGACCAGTTCTGGTGTGGGGAGCACTCCCCTGCCAGGGTGTATGGGTGGGGCAGATCAGTCGACGGTGACGCCCATGGAGCGGGCGGTGCCTTCCACGATCTTCATGGCGGCCTCGACGTCGTTTGCGTTGAGGTCCGGCAGCTTGGTGGTGGCGATCTCGCGGACCTGGTCCTTGGTGATCTTCGCCACCTTGGTGGTGAGCGGGTTCGCGGAACCACTCTTGATCCCGGCGGCCTTCTTGATCAGCTCGGCGGCGGGCGGCGTCTTCGTGATGAAGGTGAACGTGCGGTCCTCGTAGATGGTGATCTCGACGGGGATGACGTTGCCGCGCTGGGACTCCGTGGCGGCGTTGTACGCCTTCACGAACTCCATGATGTTGACGCCGTGCGGACCGAGGGCGGTACCGACCGGAGGTGCGGGCGTGGCAGAGCCAGCCTGCAGGGCGACCTTGACGAGGGCCGCTACCTTCTTCTTGGGAGGCATGGGGGTCCTTTACCTATGTGGATGGATGAGCCCGCGAGCGGGCGCAACGCACAATCTTAGACGACTTTCTCGACCTGCTTGAACTCGAGGTCGACGGGGGTCTCACGCCCGAGGATCTCGACCAGCGCAATGATCCGCTGGTTGTTCGGATTGATCTCGGTGATCGTGGCGTGCACACCCGTGAAGGGGCCGTCGGTCACCATGACGGAGTCGCCGACTGCAAAGTCGACAACTTCGACCTTCTTCCTCCGCGCCACCGCCGCGCCCGCCTGGGCGGCGTTCACGGTGGCGATGACGGAGGGAGTCAGCATATTGAGGACCTCGTCGATCGAGAGCGCCACCGGCTGCTGCCCGTGGCCGACGAAGCCGGTAACCGACGGGGTCTGACGCACGACACTCCACGAGTCGTCGGTCAGCTCCATCCGGATGAGGACGTAGCCCGGCAGGACGCACCGTGTAACGGTCTTGCGTGCGTTGTTGCGGATCTCGACGACCTCTTCGGTGGGCACGACCGTCTCGAAGATGTACTCCTCCATGTTGAGGCTCTGCGCACGGGAGTCCACGTTCTGCTTGACGCGGTTCTCCATGCCGGAGTACGTGTGGATGACGTACCACTCGCCGTACTTCGACTCGAGCTCGGCGCGCAGCTCGCTGAGCGCGACCGCCAGGGCGTCGTCGGCGGCGGCGTCCCCGTCCGGGTCCTCCGACGGCTCGTCGGCCAACAGGACGGGTTCTTCCTCGGCCTCGACGTCCTCGGCGAACCCGCCGAGGTCGATCTCCACCTCGTCGGAGGCCGTCTCCTCGGGGCCGCCGAGGTCGATCTCGAAGTCGAGGTCGGAATTGTCAGAATCTGTCATGCGTTGCTCCCAAAGATCTGCAGAAGGGACCAGCCGAACGCGAGGTCCAGCAGTCCCACGATGAGGATCATGATGAGCACGAAGACGAGCACCGCGCCGAACATGGTCACCAGTTGCGGCCAGGTGGGCCACACCACTTTCTTGAGCTCCCCGGCGGACTGCCGGACGAACTCGGCCGGGTTGCCGGCCCGGTAGGGGTCTTCATCCTCGGCCAACGCGGCGTTCCGCTTGCGGGTGGGGGCGTCCTTGCGAACCGGCGCCTTGGCGGTGCGCCGCTGGATGACCGGCGTCTGTGAGGCCTCCGGGTCCGCCGCGAACTCGCGTTCGTGCTCCGAGATCACCTCGTCATCAGAGGGCGCCGGCCCTTGGCCGAGCGTCACGTCCTCGTCCGCGGCGATAGCCGCGGCTTCCGCCTCTGCGAGCGCCTCCCCGTCGGAGACGACCTCGTCGGCGTCGAGCGCATCAGGGCCCCCGGACACGACTTCCTCGTTGTCCGGTTCCGCGTCGTGCGACTTGTCGCTCACCGCTGGACTTCCCTTCGCTCTAACAAACAAAATGCCTCACCGACAACGCGTGTCGGTAGGCGTGCGAGGCGACCTGAATCGATGGCTGCCCGGGGGAATCACTGATCAATCATGTTCTGGCTGCGGCGCACCGGACCGGGCGATCTGGCACCCCTCCATCTGGATATGGACGTCAAGTCCACGCACCAGATGTAGTGGCACCACCTCATCCCGTCCGGCGCGTCCTCGCCGAGAACAGCATTGATCAGTGGTTCCCCAGCAGGGCAGGAGGGACTCGAACCCCCAACCTGCGGTTTTGGAGACCGCTGCTCTGCCAATTGAGCTACTACCCTGTGACGGTTCACCCACCTGGACGGAGGGTGCATTTGAGCACGCTTCGACCTTGGCAACTTAAACCGGCCTGCCCCACTATATGCGCTTTGGCATCGGGACGCGAACCAGCCGTCACGCCAACGACGCCATCCAGGCGCGGTGCAGGTCCGCGTAGCGACCCTCGCCGCCCACCAGCTCAGAGGGCTCCCCGTCCTCGACCACCCTCCCGTGCTGGAGGACCAGCACGCGGTCTGCGATCTCCACCGTCGAGAGGCGGTGGGCGATGATGATCGCCGTCCGATCGGCCAGGATGGTTCCGAGCGCCCGCTGCACGAGCCGCTCGGTGGGCACGTCCAGCGACGACGTTGCCTCATCGAGGATGAGGACCCGCGGGTCGGCGAGGACCACCCGCGCGAACGCGACCAGCTGCCGCTGCCCAGCCGAGAGCCGCGAGCCGCGCTTGCCCGTGTCCGTGTCGTAGCCCGCCGCCATGTCCTGGATGAACGTGTGCGCCCCCACGGCCCGGGCTGCGGCCACGACCTCCTCCCGCGTGGCGTCCGGGCGGCCGAAGGCGATGTTGTCTGCCACAGAGCCCGCGAAGATGAAGTTCTCCTGCGTCAGGAGGGTCACGTGCCGGCGCAGCGTGACGTCGTCGAGCGCCCGCAGGTCCACCCCGTCGAGGGTCACGACGCCCGCCTGGGGGTCGTAGAAGCGTGCGATCAGCTTGGCGATGGTGGTCTTGCCTGCGCCCGTGGTGCCGACGAGTGCCACCGTCTGCCCGGCCGGGATGGCGAGGGTCAGGCCGGGCAACACCGTGGCGCCCTCGATGTAGGAGAAGTCCACGCCGTCGAAGGCCACCTCGCCGCGCGCCTCGGGCATCGGCACCGGATGCTCGGGGTCCCGCACGTCAGGCTCCTCGGCCATCACGCTGGAGACCTTCTCCAGCGCGGTCAACGCCGACTGGAGGGACGAGATGAACTGGCCGAGGTCCTGCATGGGATCGAAGAACATGCGGACGTAGAGCACGAACGCGGCCAGCGTCCCGACGGTCAGCTCGTCGGCGAGGGCCATGTAGCCGCCCACCGTCACCACCACGACCACGCCGACGTGGCCGACGAACTGGATGCCGGGCATGGCGCGGGCGAACACGCGCAGCGCAGTGGTGTTGGCGTCGCGGTACTGCAGCGCGACGGCCTCGAAGATCTCCCGCGACCGGGGCTCCCGACGGAACGCCTGGACGGCCTTGATCCCGGTCATCGTCTCGATGAACTGGACGATGACCACCGCCGACAGGGTCCGGACGTGCCGGAACGCCCGGGTGGAGGCCTTGGCGAACCACCGCATGATCAGCCACAGGAGCGGATAGGTGGCGAACGCCACCAGCGCGAGCCGCCAATCCAGCAGCAGCAGGATGACGGTGGAGCCGACGATGGTGAGCAGCGCCGCCACGACGACGTCCAGGCCCTGGAGGACCAGTTCCTGCACGGCCTCCACG
The DNA here is from genome assembly GCF_055326245.1 of Tessaracoccus luoxuelianae. NCBI lineage: Bacteria > Bacillati > Actinomycetota > Actinomycetes > Propionibacteriales > Propionibacteriaceae > Tessaracoccus > Tessaracoccus luoxuelianae. The sequence goes on along the minus strand of NZ_JBUZNO010000008.1, from coordinate 191,535 downwards.
TCGCTCGTCATCCTCGACACGGCGCGACCGGAGGTGTACCGGTCGTGGAAGCCCACGCTCAGGCGCTGGAACTTCGCGTACAGCCTCCGGCGAAGCGTGAGAAGGAGCTCGTTGCCGATCACGCCGGACTTCCGCAGGAAGAACGCGCGGGAGGTCACCTGAACGACGATGGCTCCGATCATCACGCCCAACAGCGTGAGGAGGGTGGATGATTCACCCCCCTGCATCGCGGGGATCCCATCGTCCAGCACGCGCTGCACGATGATGGGCACGACGAGACGGGCCATGGATTCCAGCACCACCACGGCGATCAGCACCGCGCCCCAGCGCCGGTACGGGCGGACCAGGTCCGCGAGCAGCCGGCGGCTCGCGGGCCGCAGCGCCACCGTCGAGTCCGACTCCTCGGCGATGTCCTGCTTGACCCCGCGCCAGTCCTCGAGTGCCGTGTCCTGGGTGTCGCTCATCGGGCCGCCTCCTCTGCCAGTTCGGGCTCGATGCTGTAGTCGGCCGACAGCAGCTCGCGGTACTCGGGGACCGTGGCCAGGAGCTCCTGGTGGGTGCCGACATGGGCGATCCGACCCTCCACCAACATCGCGACGCGGTCGGCGATGAGCACCGTGGATGCGCGGTGGGCCACGACAACCCCGGTGACGCCGGTGAGGGTGGAGGTGAGGGCGGCCTCGACCTCCGCCTCCGTGTGGATGTCCAGGGCGCTCAGGGTGTCGTCGAGGACGAGGACCTTGGGCCGGACAAGGATGGCGCGCGCCAGGGCGAGCCGCTGCCGCTGCCCGCCGGACAGGCTGAGTCCCTGCTCCCCCAGCCTGGTCTCCAGGCCCCACGGCAGGTCGTAGACGAACTCGGCGGAGGCCACCCGCACCGCGTCGGCGATGTCGTCAGCGGTGGCGTCGGGGCGGCCGAGGGTGAGGTTCTCGCGTGCCGACATCGAGAACAGGATGGGGTCCTCGAAGGCGGTGGCCACCAGGGAGCGCAGCTGGGTGAGCTCCAACTCGCGGATGTCGACCCCGTCGAGCAGGATGGCGCCGCCGGTCACGTCCTGAAGGCGCGGGATGAGTGAGACGATGGTGGACTTGCCCGACCCTGTGCCGCCCACCAGGGCCACCGTCTCGCCAGGGGCGATATCGAGGGTGACGCCTGAGAGGGTCGGGGTGTCCGAGTCGTCGAACCTGAAGGAGACGTCCCGCAGGCTGAGCGCGCCGCGTGGGTTCGCCAGGCGGCGGGTGCCGGAGACGATGGTGACGGGGGCGTCGAAGACCTCGCAGACGCGGTCCGCGGCGGTCTGGGCCTCCCGCATGAAGGACAGCAGGAAGCCGAGTGATCCAACGGGCCAGGCCAGCGACAGCAGCAGGGTCACGAACGCCACCACCTCGCCGAGGGTGAGCAGACCCTGCGCCGAGGCGACGGCGGCGCCACCGAGCACCATCACCAGCAGCACCGACGGGAACACCTCGAGCAGCGTCCACAACACCGAGGCGAGGCGCATGCGACGGACACCGGAGTCCCGAAGCAGGACGGCCCGACGGTCGAAGCCGCGGAACGCGAAGGGGACCCGCCCGAAGGACCGGATCACGCGGACGCCGTGCAGCGCCTCCTCGGCCGTGGACGCGACGTCGCCCGTGCGGTCCTGCACCTCCCGCGACACCAGGCCGAAGCGATGGACCAGCGAGGTGGTCACCGCCACCACGGGGAGCACGGTGACCAGCACAGCCACGCCCAACGGCCAGTGCATGGCCACCATGATGGACACCACCACGACGATCTGCACGGTGTTCATCAGCAGCATGAGGACGCCGAAGGACATGAACCGTCTGAGCAGCCCGAGGTCGCTCATGATCCGCGAGAGCAGCTGGCCCGACTCCCACCGCTTGTGGAAGCCGAGTTGGAGCGCCTGGAGCTTGTCGAACAGGTCCAGCCGGAGGTTGGCCTCCAGCGCCGACGTGGCGCGCGTCATCATCCACCGACGCAGCAGGTTGACCCCCGCGTCGACCGCCCCGGCCACCAGGATCAGCATCGCGTAGAGCGCCACCCCCCAGCCGTCGCGGCCCGCGATGGGCCCGTCGACGATGCGACCGAGCAGGAGGGGGATGAACACCGCCATCGCCACGCCCAGCGGAGCCAACGCCAGGGCGAGCGCGAACTGCCGCCAGAACGGGCGCAGGTAGGGAAACAGCCGCAGCAGACTGGAGCGCCGGGGCGCGGCGGGACGAAGGGTGGTGGGGGGCTGGGGCACCACGACAGGCTACTCCGGTCCCGATCAAGGGTTCCCGACTAGACTCCGTGGCTATGACATCGCCCCTGCTCAGCGCCCTCGTCGAGGGCATCGATCGGGCACTCCCGGACGCGGCGGCGCTGCGCCGCGCCATTCACGCCGAGCCTCATCTGAGCGGCGAGGAGGAACCCACCCGCGACACTTTCGTGCGCGCCGCGGAGTGGACGCACTGGACCCACGTGGCCCACACCGGGGCATGGGCGCGGCTGGGCCCTCCCGGCCCTTCCATCGGGCTCCGCGCCGAGCTCGACGCGCTGCCGGTCACGGAATCAACGGGGATCGAGTGGGAGTCACGCAGGCCAGGCGTCATGCACGCCTGCGGGCACGACGTGCATCTCGGCGCCCTGTGGGCCCTGATCACCGCGGCACGCGGCCTGGAGCTTCCGGTCGGCATGGTGCCCATCCTGCAACCGCGCGAGGAGATCACTCCCCCGGGCGCGAGCGACGTGGTGGCCTCCGGCCTGCTCGACGACCAGGAGGTCGAGGCCATGGTCGGGGTCCACGTCCAGCCTGAAGTGGACCGCGGCGTCGTGTCCACCGGCGCCGGCGCCGTCAACGCCGCCTACGACGAGTTCGAGATCGTGGTGCGCGGGCGGCCCGGCCACGGGGCCTATCCGCACGTGGCCATCGACCCCATCACCACGCTGGCCAGCATCGTGACCGCCGTCTCAGGCCTCCCGAACCGGATCATCGATCCCACGCACCCCACGGTCGTGTCGATCGGCCAGATCTCCGGCGGGACGGCCCCCAACATCATCGCCGACGAGGCCCGCTGCCGCGGCACCATCCGCACCTACTCCGACGAGGATCGGGCCCTGCTGCACGAGGCCATCGCCCGGACCGCCGACGCGGTGGCGCTCGCCCGGGGCGCCGCCGCGGCCACCCGCTTCGTGCACGGCGGGCCGGCGCTGGTCAACGATCCCGGGCTGGTGCGGCGGCTGGATCCCACCCTCTCTTCGCTGGGGATCACGGTGGCGGAGACGCCGTTCCGGTCCTGCGGCTCGGATGACTTCGGGGAGTACGGCCTGGCCACCGCCTCGGTGATGTGCTTCATCGGCACCGGCCGGGTCGACGGCGTGGGGCTGCACCATGGCGCCTTCCTCCCGGGCCGCGACGCGCTGAGGTTGGCGGCGCACACCCTGGCGGCCGGCTATGTGGCCGCCGCCGAGACGGTGCTGGGGCGGCGCGACTGACCCGCGCCCCGCTCATCCCCGCGGAGTCAGAGGCTGACGCCCACGAGGTTGACCTCCGGCACCAGGCGCACCCCGAAGCGGGCCTCCACCCCATCCCTGACCTCTCTGGCCAGCGCCACCAGGTCCGCGGCCGTGGCGCCCCCGCGGTTGGTGAGGGCGAGCACGTGCTTGCCCGACAGCGCCGCGCGGGGCCCGCCGTGCCCCCTCCCGAACCCGGAGTGCTGGATCAGCCAGGCGGCGCTGGTCTTCACGTCCTGGCCCGAGGCGAAGCGGGGCGCGTCGGCGGGCAGCGCGGCCGCCTCGTCGGGGGTCAGGATGGGATTGGTGAAGAAGGAACCCGCGCTCCAGGTGTCATGATCCGCCGGATCGAGCACCATGCCCTTGCCGCGCCTGACGGCGAGCACGGCGTCGCGGACCTCCCCCGCGGGCACCCTCCGGCCCACATCCGTGCCCAGGCGGGCGGCCAGCTCGGGGTAGGCGATCGGTGCGCCGAGCGACCCGAGGGGGAGCTGGAACCCCACGTCGAGCACCACATAGCGGCCCGGCTCTCGCTTGAACCGGGAGGACCGGTACGCGAACCCGCACTCGGTGAGCGGAAACGTGCGCTGGGTGCGGTCGTGGCGATCCCAGGTGCGCACCGAGGTGATCGTGTGAGAGACGTCCGAACCGTAGGCGCCCACGTTCTGGATGGGGGTCGCGCCCACGCTGCCGGGGATCCCCGAGAGCGTCTCCAGGCCGCTCCACTCCTGCTCGACGGCGTAGGCCACCACGTCGTCCCAGTTCTCGCCCGCCGCGACCCGCACCGCCGCGCCACCGCAGGTGGACACGTCAGCGTCCAGCCCCGCGAGGGCCACCCGCACCACTGTGCCGGGGAAGCCGTCGTCGGAGATCAGCAGGTTCGAGCCTCCGCCGAGGATGAGCAGCGGCTCGGCCGCCTCGTCGCACTCGGTGACCAGGTCGATGAGATCGCGCTCGGTCTCGGCCACCTCGAAGCGTCTGGCCCGGCCACCCACCCGCAGCGTGGTGTGGTCCGCCAGCAGGGCCGAGTCCGCCACGCGTGGTGCGCCCGTGTCCACCGAGAGCCGGTCGATGCGGCACTCAGTCAACGCGCACCTCGGCCTTGGCCGCCCCCAGCACGGCGTCCTCGCCGCAGGTGGCGGTGATGGCGACGGTGGCCACGCCGTCGCTCAGGTGCGTGACTGTCGCGGTGTAGGTCACCTCGGTGCCCTCATCGGTGTCCGGGACGACGACGGGGCGCGTGAAGCGGACGAAGTAGCTGAGCACCCGGGCGGGGTCCTCCGCCCAGTCGGTGACGATCTTCAGCCCCGCACCCATGGTCCACATTCCGTGGGCCACCACGCCGGGCAGACCGATGGCGCGGGCGTGCCGGTCCGAGAAGTGGATCTCGTTGAAGTCCGTGGAGGCGCCCGAGTAGCGCACCACGGTGGAGCGGGTCACGGGGACCCGGAGCTCCGGCAGCTGCTGGCCGACGGTGGCGTCAGGCATGGTCGTCCTCCCGGGTGTGCATGAGGGTGGAGCGGGCCTCGCAGACGGTGGCCCCGTCGACGGCGAGGTCCACCAGGACCGTGATCATGTCCAGTTGGCCCCGGTTGCGCACCTTCTCGATGCTCAGCTCCGCGACGACGACGTCTCCCGGGCGCAGGGGGCGGTGGAAGGTGAAGCTCTGGTCCGTGTGCATGGTGCGGTTGAGCGCCAGGCCCAGTTCCTCGTCGCCGAAGAGGGCTCCCCAGGCCTGGGCCGCGATCACGGCGGCGAAGGTGGGCGGGGCGATGGGGTGTTCGCCCCGGTAGGCGGGATTCTCGTCGCGCAGCGCCTCGGCGAACTCGCCGATCTTGGCGTGGCTGATCACATACGGCGGGGCGGCGGGGTAGCGGCGCCCGACGTGTTCGGCGGTGATGGGCATGGGCGCAAGGCTACAACGGCGGAGCGGGGATGAAACAGACCGGCCACCCCTGCGAGAGGGGTGGCCGGTCCGGTGGAGCGGGGGCGTGTTCAGCGGGTCTCGCGGTGCGCCTTGTGGGTGCGGCAACGCGGGCAGAACTTCTTGATCTCGAGACGATCGGGATCGTTTCGACGGTTCTTCTTGGTGATGTAGTTGCGCTCCTTGCACTCGGTGCACGCGAGCGTGATCTTCGGACGAACGTCCTGACTCTTCTTGGCCATGATCAGATTCCTTAGCTAGCTTCGCGCGGTGCGCTGGTGTGGCGGTATCGGTGACGAGGGCGGGATTCGAACCCGCGACACAGCGATTATGAGCCGCTTGCTCTACCGACTGAGCTACCCCGTCAGAGTTCCCCCCTGGTGGTGCAGGAGGGAACCGAGCCCCCATGCGGAATCGAACCGCAGACCTTCTCCTTACCATGGAGACGCTCTACCTACTGAGCTATAGGGGCCAGCCGACGACCAACCATACATGGGCCGCGACGATCACCACAAATCGCGTCCGCGTCGCCGTGACTGCGCGGCCGATCAGGCCTTGAGGGCCGCCACCGCGACCTCCAAGGCCCCCTCGAACAGCGTCTCGCGTTCCTCTGCGGAAAGGTCCGACGAGCCGTCCTTCAGGTGGTCCGAGACGGTCAGCACCGCGAGCGCCTCCGCGTTGTTGGCCAGGGCGCACGCGTAGAGACCCGCGGCCTCCATCTCGACGCCCAGGGTGCCCAGGCGGTCGAGGCCCGGGATGATGTCCGTGCGCGAGGAGTAGAAGAAGTCGCTGGTGAACACGGCCCCGACGTGCACCGGCCGGCCCGAGGCGCGGGCAGACTCGACGGCGCCGCGCAGCATGTCGTAGGACGCCGCCAGCGAGAGGCTCACCCCGGGGATGTCGAGCGTGGCCACCGCGGAATTGGTATGTGCCGCCGAGGCGACGATGACGTCCTTGACCGCGACCTTGGACGAGATGCCCCCGCAGGTCCCGACGCGGCAGATCCGCTGCACGCCGAACTGGGAGAAGAGCTCGGTGGCGTAGATCGACAGCGACGGGACGCCCATCCCGGAGGCCATCGCCGTCATCGGCACGCCGTCGACGGTGCCCGTCCAGGCCGCGATGCCGCGCACGTCGGAGACAAGGCGCACGTCCTGCATGCGGGTCCTGGCGATCCGCTCGGCCCGCTTCGGATCTCCGGGCATGATCACCAGCGGGGCGATGTCGCCGGGCTCGCAGGCGATGTGTGGGGTGGCCATCGTCGGCCCCTCTCTCAGGATGAAAACGAGACTAGGCCCCGTACCAATCCGGTCCGAGGCCTAGTGGCAGGTGTTGGATTTGAACCAACGTAGGCTACGCCGACGGTTTTACAGACCGCTCCCTTTGGCCACTCGGGCAACCTGCCATGCCGGGCATCCCGGCGACGCACGAGCTTAGCAGCGCCCGGGCCCCATCGCCAACGCACCCCCGCCGTGCAGGTGGCGCCCCCGCCCCCAGGCGGGCTGGCACAATGGGGCCCAACCACCCCGAGACTCACCGCAGGAGGCCACCCATGGCTGCAGACAGCTCATTCGACGTCGTCAGCAAGGTCGACCGACAGGAGGTCGACAACGCGCTCAACCAGGCGGTCAAGGAGGTCGGCCAGCGGTTCGACTTCAAGAACACCGAGGCCAAGATCGCCTGGTCCGGCGAGAACATCGAGATGGAGGCGGTCTCCGAGGAGCGCGTCAAGGCGGTCCTCGACGTGTTCCAGTCCAAGCTGGTCCGCCGCGGCGTCAGCCTCAAGGCCCTGGACGCCGGCGACCCGCGCCCCTCCGGAAAGATCTGGAAGATCACCGCCACCACCAAGCAGGGCATCACCACCGAGAACGCGAAGAAGATCTCCAAGCTGCTGCGCGACGAGGGACCCAAGGGCGTCAAGTGCCAGATCCAGGGCGAGGAGCTGCGCATCTCGTCGAAGAGCCGCGACGACCTCCAAGCCGTCCAGGCGATGATCAAGGAGCAGGACTACGACTTCGCGGTCCAGTACGTGAACTACCGCTGACGCGGTGGTGACCGACCCCATGCGCATCGGCACCCACAACGTCAATGGAATCCGTGCCGCCCTCCGGCGCGGCTTCCGCCCCTACTGGGACGCCACCGCCGCGGACGTCATCGCGCTGCAGGAGGTGCGCTGCCGCGTCGAGGACCTCCCGTTCGAGGCCTTCCACGGCTATCACGTGACCCTGGACCCCGGCCAGCGGGCCGGCCGCAACGGGGTCGCGGTGCTCACCAGGACCCGGCCGGCGCGCGTGCGCAGCCTCGACGGCACCGCCACCCAGTTCGGGCCGGACCTCAGCCCGGAGCCGGTGCCGGCCGTGCGGATCATCAACCGCGACCTCGCCAACTTCGCCACCGAGGGCCGCTACCTCGAGGTCGACCTGGCGGATGCGCCCCTGCGGGTGGCCTCGCTCTACCTCCCCAAGGGGGCCGCGTGGCCCCACGAGGAGGGCACCGAGGAGAAGTACCTGCGCAAGATGCGCTTCATGCGGGGGTTCGCCCGGCTGCTGACCACCTCCCGGCGCGAGGCGGCGGCCGAGGGCCGCGAGTTCCTCGTGATGGGCGACTTCAACATCGCCCACACCCGGCAGGACCTGCGCAACTGGCGCACCAACCAGAGGTCCGAGGGCTTCCTCCCCGAGGAGCGCGACTGGTTCGGCTCCATCCTCAGCCCCCGCAGCCTCGTCGACGTGGTCCGCCGCGTCCACCCGGACGCGGAGGGCCCCTACAGCTGGTGGTCGTGGCGCGGCCAGGCCTGGGCCAACGACGCCGGGTGGCGGATCGACTACCACCTGGCCTCCCCCGGCCTGGCCCGCAGCGCGACGGCGGCCTGGGTGGGGCGCGAGGCCAGCTACGAGGAGCGGATCAGCGACCACTCCCCCGTCGTCGTCGACTACCGACTCCCGGAGCGGGCCTTCACACCGTGACGGTCTCCGCCTCGTCCATGGGCTGGCTCAGCTCGTGGGTGTGCATGATCCAGTAGCCGGCGGCGAACAGGATCAGCACCAGGGCCCACGCCCCGTTGCGCAGCCCGAAGGTCAACGCCCCGAAGCCGAGCAGCATCACCGTCATCACGATGGCCGCGCGCAGCATCTTCGACGAGGGGTGCGCCATCGGCAGCAGCACCGCCCCCCACAGCAGGTACCAGGAGTGCAGCGCGGGGGCGCACAGCGCGAACCACAGGAACGAGTAGGCGAGGAAGTGCAGCGGCCGGCGGCCGAGGTGCTGGTGGGCGAACACGGCGATTCCGATGAACGAGACCACTGCCCCGATGCCGCGCACGACGGTGACCACCGCGCGTCCGCTGGGGTCCCATCCGAGGGCGGTGGCCGGGTACTGCAGGGCGTGACCCAGCAGGGTGAACGGGGAGATGGTCTCGGCCATGCCGGGCACGTTGAGGGCGTTGATCCACCCGAAGCCCATCCCGGAGACCACGGAGATGAGTGCGAACACCGCCACCGCGAGGGCCAACGACGTCAAGGCCTTGGCTGCCGCCCACGCCACGTCGCGGGGCCGCCAGGAGGTCCACGGGGTGACCAGGAACGGGAGCGCGACGGCGGCCAGGAAGGCGGGCTGCTTGATGGCCGCGGCCGCGCCGACGATGAGCGCCCCGGCCCACCAGCGGCCATACCGCATGGACACCCAGATGCCGAGCAGCATCAACCCGACCATGAGGGCGTCGTTGTGGGCGCCACCGACGAAGTCGATGATCAGGATGGGGTTGAGGACCGCGAACCAGCTGGCGGCCGACGGGTCCACGCCCACCCGCCTGGCGATCCGGGGCACCAGGGCACCGATCAGCAGCACGCCGATCAGCGCGGGCACCCGCATCAGGACGGCCGAGAGGAAGGGATCGAATCCGGCCAGGATCACGATGCCGTGGCTCATCCACAGCGACAACGGGCCGTAGGGCGCCGTCGTCTCCCGCCACACCCATGCCACCTGGTCCGCGTAGTAGCCGGGAAGAATCCCCGGGCCCACCTGATAGGGGCTGAGGTTGTTGTGGATGAGCCAGCCGTGCGCAGCGTAGGAGTAGGCGTCGTGCGAGAAGATCGGGGGCCCGAACGCCAACGGGGCAGCCACGATGGCCAGCACCGCCCAATGCCGCAGCTGCGGATGCCCGGCCGCGCGCCGCCTGGCCGGCCGCAACCTGAACCATGCCTCCAGGAGCAGCGCGAGACCACCGAGGGTGGCGACGCTGCCGACGACCTTCGTGGTGTCCCCGTCGATGCCCAGGCCGCGCAGCACGTCCCACATCGGGGAGGCCTGCGGCAGGTACGCCGGGCTCAGCGAGCCGACCAGGATGCCGAGGCTGCCGAGAAAACCGAACCAGACGGCGCGCGTCGAGGCAGCCTGCTTCAGGTCCCGGGTCGCCGTCTCGAGGCCCCTAGCCAACGCCGTCCTGTCGGGGGGCGAGACGGTCGCGGTGGTGGAGGAGGTCCACCAGACGGTCCGCGGACGGCACGCGGGCGCCTCCCCACTCGAGGGCGTCGGTGGGGCACTGCTCGATGCACACGCCGCAGTACATGCACAGCGCCCAGTCGATGGTGAACGTGTCCAGCACGTTGTGGGTCCGGGGCCGGGCGCCGGGCGCCGGCACCGACTGCTCGAGGTGGGAGGTGAGCGTGATGCACCAGGTGGGGCATTCGCGGGCGCAGATCATGCAGGAGGTGCACCGGTCCTCGATCAGGGCGATGGAGCCGTGGGCGGTCATCGCGTCCTCCTGACCCGGGCCCCCGTCGCCGACAGCGCGATATCCGCGGCCGTGGCCTCCGGATCCGCCACGACGGCGGGGTCCGGGACGCCGGGGGGCACCAGCGCCCTTCGGCCGGGTGACTGCTCCGTCTCGCCCGGTTCCAGCGCGCCCGGCCAGTGCTGGGACTGCCGGGGGGCGAGCAGCACGTCCTTGCGCATCGGGGCGCCCCCGCCGTGATGGATCAGCGGCCGCTCGTCGGCCCCGTCGAAGCGCACGCCGAAGAAGTCATGGATCTGGCGCTGCAGCCAGGCGGCGCCGGGCAGGATGTCCGCGAGGTCCGGGAGGTGGGGGTCGTCGCGATCGGCCAGCACCGCCAGGCGCAGAGGGGCGCCGTCGTCGGGGTTCTCCAGCCAGAGCAGCACGCGGATGTGGTCCGAGTGGCCCACCTCGTCGACGGCGGTGAGGTTGGCCAGGAACGTGAACCCCTCGGACAGGGCCGCGGCCGCCCGGGAGTGCCAGTGTGGTGGCTCCACCATCTCCACCGCCCCAGCTCCCCGACGGGGCTCGTCAGGCCTGGGCGACGTCACGACGGATCCCCTCCAGGTATGACGTGAGTGCCTCCGGCGGGGGCGGGCAGCCGGCGATGAAGTGGTCCACCCGCACGAGCGACTCGGCTCCCGCGAGCACCGAGTACGAGTCCCAGTACGGCCCGCCGACGCAGGCGCACGCGCCGAAGGCAACGACGGTCTTCTCCGCGGGGAGCCGCTCCAGGGTGTCCATGATGGCCGGGACGACGGGGGCGGTGAGGGTGCCCGACAGCGTCACCACGAGCTTGGCGCCCGGAGGGATCGATGAGGCGTCCACCACGGCGCGGTCCCCCGCGGCGGCCTGGGTTTCGAGCGCGCAACACGCCAACGGGACGTCCACGACGAACACCGAAGCGTCGTCGAACCAGTCCCGGGCAGCCAGCATGAGGGAAGTCTAGTGGCGGCAGTTCACTCTCAGCGCAACGAGGGAGGCGGGCTCAGGAGGCGGTAACCCTACAATGGGCCAGGTCATCATCACAGATCTTTGAGGTAGATAGCACGTGGCTGAGCAGCTCCCCCTAGACCGGGTTGTCATTCGATTCGCCGGTGATTCCGGCGACGGCATGCAACTGACCGGCGACAGGTTCACCGCGGAGACGGCGAGCTTCGGCAACGACATCGCCACGCTCCCCAACTTCCCCGCCGAGATCCGGGCACCACAGGGCACGCTGCCCGGGGTCTCCAGCTTCCAGCTGCACTTCGCCAACTTCGACATCGTCACCCCGGGCGACGTGCCGGACGTGCTGGTGGCGATGAACCCGGCGGCGCTCAAGGCCAACCTGCGCGACCTTCCGCGCGGCGGGGTCATCATCGTCGACACCGCAGACTTCACCAAGCGCAACCTGGCCAAGATCGGGTGGGCCAGCAACCCGCTGGAGGACGGCACGCTCGCCAACTACTCCGTGCACGCCCTGGACCTCACCGGGCTCGCCACCGGCGCCGTCGCCGAGTTCGATCTGAGCCGCAAGGACGCCTCCCGCACCAAGAACATGTTCGCGCTCGGGTTGCTGAGCTGGCTGTACTCGCGGCCCACCGAGGGCACGGTGAAGTTCCTGTCGCAGAAGTTCGCGAAGAAGCCGCTCATCCGCGACTCCAACATCGCGGCCTTCAACGCCGGCTACGCCTTCGGCGAGACCACCGAGGTGTTCGAGGTGCGCTACCAGGTGGCCCGTGCGCCGATGGCGAAGGGCCGCTACCGCCAGATCTCGGGAAACCTCGCCACCGCCTACGGCCTGATCACCGGCGCCCACAAGGCGGGCCTTCAGCTCTTCCTCGGCTCCTACCCCATCACCCCGGCCTCGGACATCCTGCACGAGCTGTCCCGCCGCAAGGACCTGGGCGTCATGACATTCCAGGCTGAGGACGAGATCGCCGGCATCGGCGCGGCCATCGGGGCCTCGTTCGCGGGCGCGCTCGGCATCACCACGACGTCGGGCCCAGGCATGGCGCTCAAGGGCGAGGCGATCGGCCTGGCCGTGATGACCGAGCTGCCGCTGGTGATCGTCAATGTGCAGCGCTCCGGGCCGTCCACGGGCATGCCCACGAAGACCGAACAGGCAGACCTGATGCAGGCGCTCTACGGACGCAACGGCGAGGCGCCGGTTCCGGTGATCGCCGCGAAGTCGTCCACGGACTGCTTCGAGACCGCCATCGAGGCCTGCCGGATCGCGGTGAAATACCGCACGCCCGTGATCATGCTGTCCGACGGCTATCTCGCCAACGGCGCGGAGCCGTGGCGGATCCCGGACCTCGACGCGATTCCACCCATCGAGCCGGGCTTCGCCGTCGGCACCAACGGCACCGACGCCGCGGGCAAGGACGTGTTCCTCCCCTATGAGCGCGATCCCGAGACGCTCGCCCGTGCCTGGGCCGTCCCCGGCACGCCCGGCCTCGAGCACCGCATCGGCGGCATCGAGAAGGCGGCCCGGACCGGCAACGTGTCCTACGACCCGGACAACCACGAGCTCATGACCCACACGAGGCAGGCGAAGATCGACGGGATCGTCGCCGACATCCCCGACGTGGTCGTCGACGACCCCAGCGAGAAGGCGCGCGTGCTCGTCCTGGGTTGGGGATCCACCTACGGCCCCATCACGGCCTCTGCTCGCCGCGTCCGGCTGAGCGGCCGCGACGTGGCCCTCGCGCACCTGCGCCACCTCAACCCCATGCCCGCCAACCTCGGCGAGGTGCTGCGCGCCTACGACAAGGTGGTGGTGCCTGAGATGAACCTCGGCCAGCTCGCCGGCGTACTGCAGTCCCGCTACCTCGTCGAGATCTCCAGCTACTCCCGCGTCCGGGGGCTGCCGATCTCGCTGAGCGAGCTCGAAGTGGACCTGATCGCTGAAATCGACGCCCTCCAGGAGGAGAACTGATGTCCACCGGCCTCGTCGGAGTCCCGCTCAGCCTTGAGCCTCAGAGCAAGAAGGACTACACCAGCGACCAGGAGGTGCGCTGGTGCCCCGGGTGCGGCGACTACGCCGTCCTGTCCACCTTCCAGTCGATGATGGCTACCTTCGGCATCAAGCGGGAGAACACCGTCATCGTCTCCGGCATCGGTTGCTCGTCGCGGTTCCCGTACTACGTGGACACCTACGGCATGCACTCCATCCACGGACGGGCGCCGGCCATCGCCACGGGTGTCGCGGTGACACGGCCGGACCTCAACGTCTGGGTGGTCACCGGCGACGGCGACGCACTGTCCATCGGCGGCAACCACCTGGTGCACGCCCTGCGGCGCAACGTCAACATCACCATCATGCTGTTCAACAACCGCATCTACGGGCTGACCAAGGGCCAGTACTCGCCCACCTCGGAGCTGGGCAAGGTGACGAAGTCCACCCCGTACGGCTCGCTCGACACCCCGTTCAACCCTTTGTCGCTCGCGCTGGGAGCCGAGGCGTCCTTCGTGGCCCGCACCATCGACTCCGATCGCAAGCACCTCACCGAGGTGCTCACGGCAGCCACGCAGCACAGGGGGTCCTCGCTGGTGGAGATCTACCAGAACTGCCCCATCTTCAACGACGACGCCTTCGCCACCCTCAAGGGCCCCGAGGGTGCGCTGATCTCCCTCAGGCACGGCGAGCCCATCATCTTCGCCGGTGGTCAGCAGTGCGTGATCCGGGACGCCGACGGCGACCTTAAGATCGTTGAGACCGCCACCGCGGACCCTGCCAGCATCGTCGTGCACGACGAGACCCGGGCGGACCCGTCGCAGGCGTTCGCGCTGTCGCGGCTCACCGAGACGGGCGTGCTCAAGCAGGCACCCATCGGGATCTTCCGCCGGGTGCCCAGGCCCAGCTACGACGACCTGCTCCGCGAGCAGATCGCGGCCGTCCGCGCGGAGGACACCGCCTCGGCGCTCGCCTCGGTGATCGCGGGTACCGACACGTGGGAGGCCGACGAGCTGTAGGCGCCGGGCGCGGGTGGTTTCCCCGCGTCGCTAGGCTGGCGGGCATGACTGCCGCCATCGCCTTCGAGCACTTCGACCCTGCCGTCCGCCCCCAGACAGACCTCTTCCGCCACGTCAACGGCACCTGGCTGCGCACGGCACCCATCGCGCCGGACCGGTCCTCGGCCGGCGGATTCGTGGACCTGGTCGAGCAGGCGGAGAAGGACGTGCTGACGCTCGTCAGCGAGCTCCCCCAGGGCGACGTGGCCACGGACGAGGGGAAGGTCGCGGCGCTCTACGCGGCGTTCATGGACGTCGAACGCGTCGAATCATTGGGTGCCGCCCCGCTGGCCCCCGTGTTCGCGTCTATCGACGCCATCGACACGCCCGCCGCCATGGCCAGGCACCTCGGATGGTCGCTGCGCCACGGGCTGAGCCCGCTCGTCCACCTCTACGAGGAATCGGACCCCGGCGACCCCACCCGCTACGCCGTCTTCACCTCCCAGGGCGGCCTCGGCCTGCCGGACGAGGCCTACTACCGCCAGGACGAGCACGCCGAGATCCGCGAACAGTACCTGGCGCATGTGACCCGGGTGCTCACTCTCGCCGGATTCGACGACGCCGCCACCCAGGCACGAACGGTGCTGGACCTGGAGACCGCGATCGCCGCCCACCACTGGGACCGCGTGCGGTGCCGCGACCTTCGGGCCATGTACAACCCCACCGCCTACGACGACATGGTCGCGGCCTCCCCCGGGTTCGACTGGGCGGCCTTCATCGACGGCGCCGGCATCCCCGCCGGGACGCTCGCCGAGGTGATCCTCGCCCAGCCGTCGTTCCTCGAGGGGGTCGCTCCCCTCCTTTCCTCGACGCCGCTGGACGCCTGGCGCAGCTGGGCGCGATGGAAGGCCGTCTCCGGCCTCTCCCCCTACCTGTCATCGGACTTCGTCGAGGCCCGGTTCGACTTCTACGAGCGCACCCTCAACGGCAACGAGGAGCAGCGCCCGCGGTGGAAGCGCGGCATAGCCTTCGTCGAGGGCGTCGTCGGGGAGGCCGTCGGCCGAGCCTACGTGGAACGGCACTTCCGGCCTGAGGCCAAGCAGGCGATGGACGTGCTGGTGGGCAATCTGATGGCGGCCTACCGCGGGTCCATCGAGCGTCTGGCCTGGATGACCGACGAGACGCGCACCGAGGCGTTGCGCAAGCTGGAGCAGTTCACCCCGAAGGTGGGCTACCCGGCAAAGTGGCGCGACTACTCGGACCTGGTCGTCACCCCGGGCGATCTGGTTGCCTCGGTGATGGCCGCCAACTCCTTTGAGCTGGACTACGCGCTGGGCCGGATCGGCGGACCGATCGACCTCGACGAGTGGCAGATGTTCCCGCAGACCGTCAACGCCTACTACCACCCGTTGCGCAACGAGATCGTGTTCCCGGCCGCCATCCTGCAACCGCCGTTCTTCAACGCCGACGCCGACGAGGCCGTCAACTACGGCGCCATCGGCGCGGTGATCGGGCACGAGATCGGGCACGGCTTCGACGACAAGGGATCCACGTGCGACGGTGATGGCCGACTCCGCGACTGGTGGCAGCCGGCGGACCGTGAGGCGTTCGAGGCGCTGGCGAAGCGGCTCACCGAGCAGTACGACGGCCTCGTGCCGGACGGCGTGGACAGCGGATCGGTCAACGGGGAGCTCACCGTGGGTGAGAACATCGGCGACCTCGGCGGGCTCGGGATCGCCTACAAGGCGTGGCTGCTGGCCGGTGGGGATCCCGACGGCGAACCGATCGACGGGCTCACCCCCGCTCAGCGGTTCTTCGTCGGCTGGGCGCAGGCCTGGCGGGGCAAGCGTCGCCCCGAGGCGATGAAGGTGCTGCTCGCCACCGACCCCCACTCCCCCAGCGAGTTCCGCTGCAACCAGATCGTGCGCAATCTCGATCCGTTCTACGACGCGTTCGGCGTCACGCCTGACGATGAACTCTGGCTCGCGGAGGAGGACCGGGTCACCATCTGGTGAGCGGTCGCCCCGCCGCCCTTTTGCCCGTCTGCTTGATGGGCGTGTGTCAGGAAGCCGATGCCAGGGCGGCCCGCTGTGGGCGGTCTCCGTTGTTGTCACCTGATCGGCGGTGGCCGGGCTGGGGAGGGCCGCCCTGGCATCGGCTTCCTGACGCACGCCTCGTCCTCCTGTGGCGTGGGCAGGTCCGGGCGATGCTCGGCACGGCGGCCCTGGGTTGGGTCCGCGCAGGCGGGACGCCAGTTCGGTGATCCTCGGGTTGGGCAGCCCTGCGCAGTGCCGCCCACCGACCCCCACCCTCGTGGCCTGCGAGCCTTCGCCTGATGACCCTCTCACCACGCCGGGTGGGGAGCCGCGCTCGGAAGGCGAGAGCATCTGCTGAGGGGAAGCGGCCAGGCAGAGACAGGCATCGATAGCGAGAGCGGCTCCTGAGGGGGACCGGTCGCGGTGGGTCGGGCGTTGGGCAAGGCACGCCGCGTTTGGGCGTGCCGAGGGCGCCCATGGGCAAGGCCGGTCCCCCTCAGGAGACGCGGAACCCGGCCATGCCACGGATCCGAACGATGCCTGGCTAGTGCCACTTACGCAGTGCGGTCCACCAGGTCGGTGCAGACCTTCAGTAACGCATCCTTGGCGTCGCCGTCGGGCAGCGGGGCGAGGTGGGCGCGCGCGCGGTCGGCGCGACGCTCCACCTCAGCCTTCGCCCGGTCCATGACGGGGTGGGCCCGGAGCCGTGCCAGCACGTCTGCCAGGACCGCGTCGCTGGTGAGATCCCCGTCGACCATCGCCAGGATGTCGTCGTCCGCGGGGTCCTTGGACGCACGGAGCATGAGCACCGGCAGGGTGGGCACCCCCTCGCGGAGGTCCGTGCCCGGGGTCTTGCCCGTGGTGGTGGAGCTGATGTCGATGAGGTCGTCGGAGAGCTGGAAGACCAGGCCCACCTCCTCGCCGAAGGCCGCCAGCGCGTCGATCACCTCGCGGCTGGCCCCCGCGACCATGCCGCCGAAGATCGCCGACGCCGCGATCAGTGAGCCGGTCTTGTCCGCGATCACCCGGATGTAGTGCGCCAGCGGGTCCTCCCCCTCGCCGGGGCCCCTGGTCTCCGCGATCTGCCCCTGCACGAGTCGCGAGAACGTCTCGGCCTGCAGGCGCACGTAGTCGACGCCAAGCTCCGCGACCGTCGTCGAGGCGCGCGCGAACAGGAAGTCACCCACCAGGATCGCCACCGAATTGCCCCAGAGGCGGTTCGCCGACGGCGCGCCGCGGCGCAGGTCCGCGACGTCCATGACGTCGTCGTGGTAGAGGCTGGCGACGTGCGTGAGCTCCATCACCATCGCGGCGCGCATCAGGTTGTCGGTGTCCACGGGGCCGCCGAACTGCGCGGCGAGGAACACCAGGAGCGGCCGGAACCGCTTCCCGCCGGCGGCGATGATGTGGCGCGACGCCTCCGTCACGAACGGGGAGCCGGCCACTGCCGTGTCCACCAACCGCTCCTCGAACTCGTCGAGAAGGGCGGTCAGGTGCTCATCGAGCGGGGCGTCCGCCACGGGGTCTCCTAGTCAGGGTTATCGAATGAACTGGGCCGCGTTCGCGATGAGCGTCAGGACGCCACCGGGAATGAGGCCGAGCACAAGGGTAACCACTCCGGCGACAACAAGCACAGACCAGGTCCACAGCGACGGCGTCTCCACGGTGCCGACGGTGGCCTCATCCTCGTCCTGGAACCACATGGCCACCACGACCTTGAGGTAGAAGAACGCCGCGACCACGCTCATCACCACGGCGACGAGAACCAGCCAGCCGTAGCCGCCCGCCCACGCCGCGGCGAACACCGCGAGCTTGCCGATGAAGCCCGCGGTGAGCGGGATGCCGGCGAAACTGAGCAGGAACAGGGTCATGAGGGCCGCGATGACCGGGTTCCGGCGCCCGAGGCCCTTCCACGCGTCGAGGTTGTTGGCCTCGCCGCCGGAGCGCCGCACCATGGTGACGATGGCGAAGGCGCCGAGCGTGGCCACGCCGTAGGTCATCAGGTAGAACCCGATGGCACCGACGCTGGAGATGCTGACCTCGTCGCCCGCCTGCACCGCGCCCACGACGCCCACGAGGATGAATCCACCGTGCGCGATCGACGAGTAGGCCAGGAGCCGCTTGATGTCGTTCTGGGCCAGCGCGACGGTGGAGCCGAGCAGCATGGTGAGGATGGCCACCACTGCGAAGAGCAGCTGCCAGTCCCAGCGCAGGCCGCCGAGCGCCACGTAGAACACGCGCAGCAGGCCCGCCACGGCGGCCGTCTTGGTGGCCACGGCCATGAAGGCGGTCACGGGCGACGGGGCACCCATGTACACGTCGGGGGTCCAGGCGTGGAACGGGACGGCACCGATCTTGAACAGGAGCCCGACCGCGGTCAGCAGCATGCCGGTGAGCAGCAGCGCGTTGCTGCCGGTGCCGGCGGCGATGGCCGCGTCGATGTCCGCCAGCTGGAAGGCGCCCGCGTAGCCATACAGCATCGCGATGCCGTAGAGCATGATGGCGGAGGCCAGTGAGCCGAGCAGGAAGTACTTGAGCGCGGCCTCCTGGCTGAGGAGGCGACGCCGCCGGGCCATGCCGGTGAGCAGGTAGAGCGGCAGCGAGAAGATCTCCACGGCCACGAAGAGCGTCAGCAGGTCGTTGGCGGAGGCGAAGATCATCATGCCGAACAGCGAGAACAGCAGCAGGGGGAAGACCTCGGTGTGTTCGCGGCGGAGCCTGTCCGCCTCCCGCTCCAGCGGCGATCCGGGGACCGTGGCGGCCGACGAGGCGAAGGCCGACTGGCCGGTGCCGAGGCCGCGCTCCGCGAACAGGGCCACGCCACCGAGCCCGAAGACCAGAAGGAGGCTCCAGAAGAAGAAGGCCGGGTGGTCGATGGCGAGGACGCCCATGGCCGCGATCTGCGGGGTGGCCTCGATCCAGTTGAGGATGGTCAGGCCCAGCGCCGCGACCACCGCAAGGCCGGCGAGGGCGGATTGGATGACGTAGCGCAGCTCACGCGGTGCCAGGGCCTCCACGAGCACGCCGAGGCAGGCGGCGGCCAGGATCACGAGCAACGGCGACAGCAGCATCCACTCCAGGGTGGGAGCGGCGATCTCCAGGAGGTTGATCATCGGTTGCCTTCCTTGACCTGCGGGGCGGGATCCTCGACGCCGACGACGGCCATGATCTGGGCGGCCGTGTCGTCAGCCATCGCCAACACCGGCTTCGGGACGAACCCGAAGACGATGAGCAGGATGAGGAGCGGAGCCACGACGGCCTTTTCGCGTGCGCTGAGGTCGTGTGTGACGTGGGTGGCGACCTGGTCCGTGACCGGGCCGGTCATGGTGGTCTTGTACATGCGCAGCACGTAGACCGCGGCCAGCACCATGCCCAACGTGATGACCGCGGTGTGCACCGGGTACACCTGCCAGGCGCCCGCCATGACGAGGAATTCAGAGACGAAGCTGCCCATGCCCGGCAGTGCCAGCGCGGACAGGCCAGACATCAGGAGGACGCCGGCCAGGACCGGGGCCACCTTCTGGACGCCGCCGAAGGCGTCGATGTGCTGCGAGCCGCGGCGCCGGATCATGAACCCGACGACGAGGAACATCGCGGCCGTGGACAGCCCGTGGTTGAGCATGTAGAAGATCGAGCCGCTGATCGACGGGGTGGTCAGGGCGAAGATGCCGAAGACCATGAACCCGAAGTGACTGATCGAGGTGTAGGAGACCAGGCGGAGGAGGTCCGTGGCCCCGAAGGCCATGAACGCCCCGTAGAGGACGGACACGATCGCCCAGACAAGGATCACGGGGGTGGCCCACTGGGTGGCCTCGGGGAACGCCACGAGGCAGATCTTCAGCATCCCGAAGGTGCCGATCTTGTCCAGGACGCCCACCAGCAGGGTTGAGGTGCCGGGGGTGGACTGCTCGGCAGCATCCGGCAGCCAGGTGTGCAGGCCGGCCAACGGGGCCTTCACCGCGAAGGCGAAGAAGAACCCGAGGAACAGCCAGCGCCCCATCTCGGTGCTCATCTCGACACCGACCAGGTCCCCGATGAGGAAGCTGGGGCTGCCCGTGGCGGCGGTCACGGCGTACACGCCGGCCACGGCCACCAGCATCACCAGGCCGCCGGCCAGGGAGTAGAGCAGGAACTTCATCGCCGCGGCCGCCCGCCTGGGGCCGCCGAATCCGCCGATGAGGAAGTAGGTGGGGATGAGGGTGGCCTCGAAGGCCACGTAGAACACCAGGATGTCGGAGGCCATGAAGACGAACAGCGCGAACGACTGCAGCATCAGCGCCAGGGCGAAGAAGGTCTCGGCGCCCCAGCGGGCCTCGGGTGCCTCGCCGACGCGCCACTCCGCGAGCAGCACCACCGGCACCAGGATGACGGTCATCAGGACGAGGATGGCGCCCATGCCGTCGAGGTCCAGGGCGTAGTGCGCCCCGATCTGCGGGATCCAGGCGACCTCCTCGGCCAGCGGCACGCCGCGGGCCTGCAGCACGACGGCGAGCACCCCCAGGATGGCGGTGGTGAGCGCGAAGCCGTAGCCGATCAGCCTGCCGGCCTGGCCCTTCACGACGAACAGCACAAGCGAGCCGACGAGCGGCACCAGGGCAAGGATGGACAGTAGTGGCAATGGCATATCTTCAGGTTCTCCTTAGCCCAGCTGCCCGAGGATGACGACGCCCGCGAGGACGAGGACGCCGACACCGAGGATGAGGCCGTAGCTGCGCACGTAGCCGTTCTGGCTCCTCCGCAGCCAGGCACCCAGGCCGGTGGCGAGGCTAGCGCTGCCCATCGCCACACCGTCGACGGTGCCGCGATCGAACCACGCGAGGCCGGAGGCCAGGCCCTTGGCGGGGCGGACGATGGCGTGCTCGTTGAAGGCATCGCCGTACAGGTCGTTGCGGCCCGCGAGCACCAGGGGGTTGGCGGTGGCGGGTGCGTCGACGGGGATGTCGTGGCGGTGGAGGAACCACCCGATGGCGACACCGACGGCCACCACGGCCATCGTCAGCAGGCCCACCGGGGTGAAGGTGAACAGGCCGGTCTCATGGGGATGCTGTCCGGTGGACTCCTCGAGCCAGCCCTGGATCCAGCCGTTCAGGAACAAGCCCGAGACGATAGACAGGACGCCGAGCACGATCAGGGGCACGGTCATCACGGCGGGCGACTCGTGCGGATGCACGTCCTTCTCCCAGCGCTTGGCGCCGAAGAACGTCATCATCATGAGCCTCGTCATGTAGTAGGCCGTCACCCCTGCGCCGAGCAGCGCAAGGACCCCGATGACCGTGTTCTCGTGGAACGCGGCCTCGATGATGTGGTCCTTGGAGTAGAAGCCCGAGGTGAACGGGAAGCCGATGATGGCGAGGTAGCCCATGGCGAACGTGTAGAAGGTGATCCGCATGCTCTTGGCCAGGGCACCGTAGTGGCGCATGTTCACGTCGTCGTTCATGCCGTGCATGACGGAGCCGGCGCCGAGGAACATGTTGGCCTTGAAGAATCCGTGGGTCAGCAGGTGGAAGATGGCGAAGGACGCGCCTGCAGGGCCGAGGCCCGCGGCGAGCATCATGTACCCGATCTGGGACATGGTGGAGCCGGCGAGGACCTTCTTGATGTCGTCCTTCGAGGAGCCGATCCAGGCGCCTGCCAGCAGAGTCACGGTGCCCACGATGGCGACGGCCGTGGTGGCCACCTCCGTCTGCGCGTAGATCGCGTTGGAGCGGACCACCAGGTAGACGCCCGCGGTCACCATGGTGGCGGCGTGGATGAGGGCCGACACCGGGGTGGGGCCCTCCATCGCGTCGAGCAGCCAGGACTGCAACGGGACCTGCGCGGACTTACCGGCGGCGCCCAGCAGCAGCAACAGGCCGATGAGCGTAGCCCACACCGGATCCAGCGACTCGGCCCCCGCGTTGACGTCGGCGAAGTTCACGCTGCCGAACATGGCCAGCATGGTGAAGATCGCCATGCTGAGGCCCAGGTCGCCGACGCGGTTGACGATGAACGCCTTGTTGCCGGCGGCCGCGGCCGAGGGCTTGTGCGCCCAGAAGGAGATCAGCAGGAACGATGCCAAACCGACGCCCTCCCAGCCGAGGAACAGCACCAGGTAGTTGTTCGCCAGCACCAGCGTGAGCATGGCGGCGATGAACAGGTTGAGGTAGGCGAAGAACCGACGGCGACGGTCGTCGTGGGCCATGTAGCCGATCGAGTAGACGTGGATCAGCGACCCGACGCCGGTGATGAGGAGCACGAACAGGATGGACAACGGATCGACCAGCAGGCCGAACTCGATGGACCACGCACCGGTGGCGATCCATTCGTAGACGCTGACGTCGAGGTGTCGCGCGTCCGCGGGGCTGGTCAGGAGCTGAACGAACAGCACGAGGCCCAGGGCGAAGGAGACGATGGGAGCGAGGGTGGCCAGCAGGTGGCCCCAGGAGTCGCTCATCCTGCCGGCCAGCAGCAGGAACGCCGCGGTGGCCAGTGGGATCGCGATCAGCAGCCAGGCCATGGCACCTGATGCGGACAGGGCGGAAACGGATTCGAGGAGTTGCACGCTTCTAAACCCCTTAGAACTTCATCAGATTGGCGTCGTCGACCGAAGCCGAGCGGCGGGCACGATACACGGCGACGATGATCGCCAGACCCACCACGACCTCTGCGGCGGCCACCACCATCACGAAGAAGGCCGCGATCAGTCCGTCGAGATTGCCGTGATAGTTGGCGAAGGCGACGAAGGCGAGGTTGGTGGCGTTGAGCGTCAGTTCGATGCTCATGAAGGCGATGATCGCGTTGCGGCGCAGCAGGAAGCCCGCGACTCCGATCGCGAACAGGATCGCCGAGAGAACCAGATAGCCCTCGGGGTTCATTCGTCGTCTCCTTCGATCTCGTCGGTCTTCCCGGCGATGGCGGCGTACGCCGCGGTGGTGGGAGCGCGCAGTTCGTTGACGTCCACGATCACCCCACGCATGGCGAGCGTCTTGGACACCGACTTCTCCGCGACCGAGCCGTCGGGTAGCAGCGCCGGGGTGGAGATGGCGTTGTGCCGGGCGAACACGCCCGAGCTGGGCAGCGGACCTGGGTGCACGCCGTCTTCGGCGTAGGCGCGGACGCGCTCCTGCAGTGACTCGGTCTGGGAGGCCTTCTTCGAGAGCTGCTCGCCGTGCGCCAGGATCATGGCGCCGACCGCGGCCGTGATGAGCAGCGCGGCGGTTGCTTCGAAGATGAACACGTACCTGGTGAACAGCAGGGCGGCCAACGAGGGGATGTTGCCGCCGTACTCCGCGTTGGCCTCCGTCAGGCCGGCGGGTGCGCCGTTGACAGCGAACTGTCCCACCCCCATCACCAGCAGGGCGCCGAGGCCGAGGGCCACCAGCACGGAGGAGACGCGGTGCCCCTTGATGGTCTCCACCACCGAGTCGGTGGAGTCCACGCCGACGAGCATCACCACGAAGAGGAACAGCATGAGGATGGCGCCGGTGTAGACGATGATCTGGATCACGAAGAGGAAGGGGGCGTCGTTGGCGGCGTAGAGCACAGCCAGGCTGACCATGACCCCGGCCATGAAGATGGCCGAGTGGACCGGCTTGCGGGCGAGCAGGAGACCGAGCGCACACACGACCGCGATGGGGGCGCACACCCAGAAGGCCACCTCGCTGGCGGTCACCAGCGGGATGAGGGGGATCATCGGGCCGCTCCTGTGGTTGTGGCGGTGCGCGTGTCCGGCTTGCCGGTCTCCGGCAGGCCGAGGAAGTAGGACTGCTCGTCGTCCCCGAGCCTGCGGGGGTGCGGGGGCTGCTCCATGCCGCTGAGCAGAGGAGCCAACAGGTCATCCTTCTCGTAGATCAGCTTGGTGCGCGAATCGTCGGAGAGCTTGAAGTCGTTGGTCATCGTCAACGCCCGCGTGGGGCAGGCCTCGATGCACAGGCCGCAGAAGATGCAGCGCAGGTAGTTGATCTGGTAGACGCGGCCGTAGCGCTCTCCGGGAGAGTAGCGGTCGTCGTCGGTGTTGTCGCCGCCCTCGACGTAGATCGCGTCCGCGGGGCAGGCCCACGCGCACAGCTCGCAGCCGACGCACTTCTCCAGGCCGTCGGGCCAGCGGTTGAGCTGGTGGCGGCCGTGGAACCGCGGCATGGTGACCTTCTCCGCGCCCTTCTTGTGCGGATAGGACTGCGTGAAGGTCTTGCGGAACATCGTGTTGAATGTGACGCCGAAACCGGCCCACGGGTCAAGTAGTCCCATCAGGATTCCTTCCCTTCGGAGGCGGCCGGCTCGGCCGGCTCTGACGTGTCATCCCCGCGGCCGGAGACGACTCCCGCGAACTCGGGAAGCAGCTGGCCGGGACGCGGCGGGGTGGGGTAACCGCCGGCGAACGCGTCGAAGATCTCGCCGTCGGGAGCCACGAACGGCTCCGGCTCGTCGGAGACGCGGTTCTTGTCGCCGAAGATGAGGTACACCGCCACGACGAGCGCGAGGCCCAGCCCGATGGTGTAACCGGGGGCGATGGCGATCATCAGGATCCACACCAGAGAGATCGGGATGAGTCCCTTCCATCCCAGGTTCATGAACTGGTCGTACCGGAAGCGCGGGAGCGTGCCGCGGAGCCAGACGAAGACCGAGATGAGCAACTGCACCTTGATCATGAAGAAGATCGGGCCCAGCCATGGATTGTTCAGGAAGGGGATGAGGTTGAGGGGCCACGGGGGCAGGTAACCGCCGAGGAACAGCGTGGTGCACACCGCCGAGACGGTGGCCATGTTGATGTACTCGGCGAGGAAGAACAGGGCGTAGCGGAAGCCGGAGTATTCGGTGAGGTAGCCCGAGACCAGCTCCGACTCGCACTCCGGCAGGTCGAACGGCGCGCGGTTGGTTTCGCCCACCATGGAGATGCCGTAGATCACGAAGGAGGGGAACAGCAGGATGGCGTACCAGCCGGTGATGCCCGGGTCGAAGGTCATGTCGGTGAGCGGGACGCGGAACAGGATGGTCGCCCGCTGCGCCTCGACGATCTGCGACGTCGACATCGAGCCCGCCTGCAGGAACACGGCCACCATGGACAACCCCATCGCGATCTCGTAGGAGATCATCTGGGCGGTGGAGCGGATCGAGCCGAGGAAGGAGTAGGTGGAGTTGCCCGCCCACCCCGCCAGCACGATGCCGTAGATCCCGATGGAGGCGATGGCGAGGATGAACAGAGCGGACACCGGCAGGTCGGTCACCTGGAGGCGCGTGGTGACGCCGAACATCTCCACCTCCCCGCCGAAGGGGATCACGGTCCAGATGGTGAAGGCCGCCACGGCCGTGAGGATGGGGGCGAGGTTGAACACCACCTTGTCCGCGTTCTTGGGGCGGAAGTCCTCCTTGACCAGGAGCTTCGCGCCGTCTGCCAAGGCCTGGCCCAGGCCGAACGGGCCGTTCATGATGGGTCCGAGGCGGTGCTGCATCTTGCCGACGAGGCGGCGCTCGTACCAGACGTTGAAGATCGTCCAGACCAGGAGGATGACGAAGACCGCCACCACCTTGATCAGGATCAGCCACCAGGGGTCCTGGAAGAAGATGTTCATGGCTCAGACTCCTTCATCCACTGAGACGGCCGTCACACGGACGGGCGCGCCGGGCGTCACGGGGAGGCGTTCGGCGCTGTTGGGGTTCAGGGGCACCCACACCACGCCGTCGGCCATGTCCGGGGTGATCTCCACCGGAAGGACCACGGACACTCCCCCGGCCTCGACGGTGGCCACCTCGCCGACGCCGAGACGTTCGGCGGTGGCGGCGGACACACGAGCGACCGCGGGCCTGGCGGTGGCGCGGAGCGCCAGCTCGAAGTCGTTGCCCTGCGAGGCGTCCAGCAACTCGCGCCAACCGGCCAGAAGGAGGCCGGGCGCTGAGGGGGCGGCAGCCCGGGTGGTGGGTGCCATGGCGCGCTCCCCCTCCCAGGTGCCCAACTCGAGCATGTCCGCGTACGCCTGCTTGGAGGCCCGGAAGCCGAGGGTGGACCCGAGCGCGTCCGCGAGGGCGGCGAGGATCCGCAGGTCCGTCATCGGGGAGGTGAGGTTCTTGTTGACCACCTTCACGCGGCCGTGGCGGTGCTCCCAGTTGAGGAAGTGGCCGGACTGCTCCTCCAGCAGGGCGGCGGGGAACACCACGTCCGCCCGCTCGGTGACCAGCGACATGCGCTGCTCGATGCTCACCACGAAGCCGGCCTTCTCCAGGCCGTTGAGGGCGGCGGCGGGATCGGCGAGGTCTGACGGGTCCACACCGGCCACGACCAGGGCCTTGAGGGTCCCGTCCGCGGCGGCGGCGAACTGCTCGTCGGCCGACAGGCCACTCTCCGAGGGCAGCGACGGCAGCCCCCAGTGGGACGCGACGTCCACCCGCGCGGCGGCGTCGCTCACCGGGCGCCCACCGGGCAGCAGCCCGGGGAGGCAGCCGGCCTCGATGGCGCCGACGTCGCCGGCCCGGCGTGGGATCCACGCGAGGCGGGCGCCCGTGGCGTCGGCCTTGGCCGCGACAGCGCTGAGCAGGCCCGGGACCGTTCCGGCCCGCTCTCCCACCAGGATCACCGTGCCTGCGTCGAGGTCCGTGAGCCCGTCAAGGGCCGCGACCTCGCCGCCCGGGGCGACGGGGACGACGGTGGCGGTGAGCTTCTCGGAGCCCCGCGACGCGAACGGCGCCAGCGTGGTGACGGTGAGCCGGTTCTTCCGGACCGCCTTGCGGAGGCGGAGGAACACGATGGGCGACTCGTCCTCGGGCTCGAAGCTGACGAGCACCACGTGGGAGGCGCTCTCCAGATCGGAGTAGGTGACCGACTGCGTGAGGTGCTGCCCGGCCACGCGGGCGGCGAGGAACTCGGCCTCCTCAGCGGACGCGGGGCGCGAGCGGAAGTCAACGCTGTTGGTGCCCAGGACGGCGCGCGCGAACTTGGCGTACCCGTAGGCGTTCTCGACGGTGAGCCGGCCACCGGTCTGGACGCCGACGGACGCGCCCGCGGCCTTCAGTCCGTCCACGGCGGCGTCGATGGCCTCCGGCCACGAGGCCGGCCGCAGCACGCCGTCGCGGCGCACGAGGGGGTGCGTGATCCGATCATCGCCGCGGCTGTACATGAAGCCGAAGCGACCCTTGTCGCAGCTCCACTCCTCGTTGACCTCCGGATTCTCCGAGGCGAGGCGACGCTTGACCTGGTGGTGGCGCTGATCCGCGCGCAGCTCGCAGCCGGAGGCGCAGTGCTCGCAGGTCACCGTCGTCGACACCAGGTCGAAGGGGCGGGCCTGGAAGCGGTACGCGGCGGAGGTGAGGGCCCCGACGGGGCAGATCTGCACCACGTTGCCCGAGAAGTAGGAGTCGTAGGGATCCTGCTCGTAGGTGCCGATCTGCTGGAGCGCGCCGCGCTCCACCAGGGCGATGAACGGATCGCCGGAGATCTGCTCGGAGAAGCGGGTGCAGCGCGCGCACAGCACGCAGCGCTCGCGGTCCAGCAGGATCTGGGCGGAGATGCTCACCGGCTTGGGGAAGGTGCGCTTCAGCTCACGGAAGCGGCTCTCCCCCGGGCCGTGCGAGAGCGCCTGGTTCTGGAGGGGGCACTCGCCGCCCTTGTCGCAGATGGGGCAGTCAAGCGGGTGGTTGATGAGCAGGAGCTCGAGCATGCCCACCTGCGCCTTCTTGGCGACGGCGGAGCTGACCTGCGTGTTGACCTTCATGCCCTCGGCCACCGGCATGGTGCAGGAGGCCTGCGGCTTGGGGAATCCGCGACCGTTGCCGGCGTCGGGGATGTCCACCATGCACTGGCGGCAGGCGCCCACCGGGTCCAACAGCGGGTGGTCGCAGAACCTGGGGATGGCGGTGCCGATCATCTCGGCGGCCCGGATGATGAGGGTGCCCTTGGGGACGCTCACCTGCGTGCCGTCGATGGTCAGCGTGACCTGCTCCGGCTTCGGCGCGAGCTCCTCGCCGGTCGTCGTCTTCGTGTCGACGCTCATCAGAGGTCTCCTTCCACGGCGAACAGCGCGCTCTTCTCGTAGGGGAACAGCTCCCGGGCCGGGGTGTGATAGCCCAGCTCGAACTCGGGCCTGAAGTGCTTGACGGCGCTGGTGACGCACGCGACGGCGCCGTCGGCGAGGGCGCAGAACGAGCGACCGCCGATGTTGTCGCAGATGTCGAGGAGCTTGTCCACGTCGCCCTCCTGGGCGGTGCCGGCCTCGAACTTCATCAGCAGCTGCACCAACCACCAGGAACCCTCGCGGCAGGGGGTGCACTTGCCGCAGGACTCGTGCTTGTAGAACTCCACGAAACGCAGCGTGGTGCGCACGATGGAGGTGGTGTCGTCGAAGACCTGCAGGGCCTTGGTGCCCAGCATCGTGCCCGCCCCGGCCATGCCCTCGTAGTCCAGGGGGACGTCCAGGTGCTCGGCGGTCAGGATCGGCGTAGACGAACCGCCCGGGGTGAAGAACTTCAGCTCGTGTCCGGCGCGGATGCCTCCCGACAACTCCAGGAGCTGGCGCATCGTGATCCCCATCGGGGCCTCGAACTGGCCGGGACGGGCCACGTGGCCGGACAGCGAGTAGAGGGTGAAGCCGCTGGACTTCTCCGACCCCATGGCCTTGAACCAGTCCGCGCCGTTGGCGAGGATGGAGGGCACCGAGGCGATGGACTCCACGTTGTTGATCACCGTCGGCGAGGCGTAGAGGCCGGCGACGGCGGGGAACGGGGGGCGCAGCCGGGGCTGGCCGCGGCGTCCCTCGAGGGAGTCCAGCAGCGCTGTCTCCTCGCCGCAGATGTAGGCGCCGGCGCCGGCGTGGACGATGATGTCCAGGTCGTATCCGGTGCCCAGGATGTTCTTGCCCAGGTAGCCGGCCGTGTAGGCCTCCCGGACCGCCTGCTGGAGCCGCCGGATCACGTGCAGCACCTCACCGCGACAGTAGATGAACGCGGTGTGCCCGTTGATGGCGTAGGAGGAGATGATCACGCCCTCGACGAGGGTGTGGGGGGTGGCGAGCATGAGCGGCATGTCCTTGCAGGTGCCGGGCTCGGACTCGTCGGCGTTGACCACGAGGTACTTCGGATTGGGGTTGTCCTGCGGCACGAAGGACCACTTCATGCCGGTGGGGAAGCCCGCGCCGCCACGGCCCCGGAGGTTGGACTCCTTGACGAGGCCCACCACGGCGGCGGGTTGCATCGCGAGAGCCTTGCGGAGCGCGCGGTAGCCGCCGGTGGCCTCGTAGCGCGACAGCTTCCAGGAGTTGTCCTCGCCCCAGTGATTGGACAGGACCGGGGTCAGCAGATCGGTCACTTGGCAGCCTCCGGCTTCTGAGCGGCCGGCCGGGTGGGGGCCGACGGCGCGGTCCAGTTGTTCTCGCGGGCGATGTCGCGGCCCAGCAGCGAGGCGGGGCCCGCGGAGGGCCCCTCGTCGGCGCGGCCGTCGGGGAAGCCGGCCAGAACGCGCTCGGCCTCACGCCACGAGGTGAGCGTGGCGCCGCGCGGCGAGACGACCTCCTCGCCGGCCATGAGGGCGTCGAGCAGCTCGTCGAGCTTCGCGGGGTCCATGTTGTCGAAGAACTCCCAGTTGACCATCGCCACCGGCGCGAAGTCGCAGGCCGCGTTGCACTCGAGCCGCTCGAGCGAGACCTGACCGTCCGGGGTGGTCTGGTTCTCGTCGATGCCGAGGCGCTTCTTGGCGCGGTCGAGCAGGGCGTCGCCCCCCATGACGGCGCACAGCGCGGTGGTGCAGACCCCCACGTGGTGCCTGCCGGCGGGGCGCCGCTTGTACATGGTGTAGAAAGTGGCCACGCCGGAGACCTGGGCGGTGGTGATCCCCAGGACGTCTGCGCAGACCTCGATGCCGCGGGGGCTGACCCGGCCGTCGACCGACTGGACCAGGTGCAGCATCGGCAGCAGGGCCGAGCGCGGCTGCGGGTAGCGGGCGGCCAGCTCGCGGAGCTCGTCGATCGTGGTGTCGTCGATGTTGGTCGACTGATCCGAGTAGTCCACCGAGCCGGACTCGGGGAAGCTGCTGGCAAAGTGGCCGCTCATCGGTCCACACCTCCAAGGACGGGGTCGAGGCTGGCGATCGCGACGACGACATCGGACATCATGCCGCCCTCACACATGGCGGGAATGGACTGCAGGTGGTTGAAGCCGGGGTCCCGGAAGTGAACCCGGTACGGGCGGGTGCCGCCGTCGGAGACGACGTGGCAGGCGAGCTCGCCCTTCGGGGACTCGATGGCCTCGTACACCTGGCCGACCGGCACTCTGAAACCCTCGGTGACGATCTTGAAGTGGTGGATCAGCGCCTCCATGGACTCGCCCATGATGTGCTTGATGTGCTCGTTGGAGTTGCCCTGGCCGTCGGCGCCCACCGAGAGCTGCGCCGGCCAGGCGATCTTGGTGTCGGCCACCATCACGGGCTGGCCCTGGGTGCGCTCCAGGCGCTCGAAGCACTGCTCGACGATCTTCAGCGACTCCCAGCACTCCTGCAGGCGGATGCGGAAACGGCCGTAGGCGTCGTTGGAGTCCCACGTGACGGTGTCGAAGTCGTAGGTCTCGTAGCCGCAGTAGGGCTGGGTCTTGCGCAGGTCGAAGTCGTAGCCGGTGGCGCGCAGCGGCGGCCCGGACATCCCCATCATGGTGGCGGCGGTGAGGTCCATCACGCCGACGCCGGAGAGGCGCCCGATGAAGATGGGGTTCTCGTTGCAGAAGATGGCGTACTCGGGCAGGTGCTTCTTCAGCCAGTCGATGACGGTGCGGAGGTGGCTGAGGCCGTCCTCCGGGAGGTCGTTGGCGACGCCGCCGGGGCGGATGTAGGCGTGGTTCATCCGCAGGCCGGAGAGGCCCTCGAGGAAGTCGAGGATCATCTCGCGCTCGCGGAACGCCACCGTCATGACGGTCAGGGCGCCGATCTCCATGCCGCCGGTGCCCATGGCCACCAGGTGCGAGGCGATGCGGTTGAGCTCCATGACCAGGACGCGGATGATGCTGGCGCGCTCGGGCACCTGGTCGGTGATGCCGAGCAGGCGCTCGACGGCCAGGCAGTAGACGGCCTCGTTGAACAGGGGCGCCACGTAGTCCATGCGCGTGACGTAGGTCACGCCCTGGGTCCACGTCTTGTATTCCATGTTCTTCTCGATGCCGGTGTGCAGGAAGCCGATCCCGGGCCGGATGGAGGTGACCGTCTCGCCGTCCATCTCGAGGAGGAGGCGGAGCACCCCGTGCGTCGACGGGTGCTGCGGGCCCATGTTGACGACGATGGTCTCGTCGCCGCGCTCGGCCTGCTCGGAGGCGATGTCCGCCCAGTCGCCGCCCTGCGCCAGGTAGACGCGGTCCGTCTTCTCCTCCGTCGACCCGGCGAAGACGTCTTCGGTGGCTGCGTGCGTGCTCATCAGGAGTACTTCCTCCGGTTGTCTGGCGAGGGAACCTTGGCGCCCTTGTACTCGACGTCCACGCCGCCGAGCGGGTAGTCCTTGCGCTGCGGGTGGCCCTGCCAGTCGTCGGGCATCAGGATGCGGGTCAGCGACGGGTGACCGTCGAAGATGATCCCGAACATGTCCCACGCCTCGCGCTCGTGGTAGTCCGTCATCGGGTAGGTGGCCACCACCGAGGGGATGTGCGGATCCTCCTCCGGGCAGGTCACCTCGAGACGAACGCGGCGGTTGTGGGTGTAGCTCAACAGGTGGTAGACGGCGTGGAGTTCGGCGCCCTTCTCCTGGGGGTAGTGCACGCCGGAGACCGACACGCACACCTCGAAGCGGAGGTGCGCGTCGTCGCGGAACTGGCGCACGACGTCGAGGAGCTGCTCGCGGGGCACGTAGATGGTGAGCTCGCCGCGGTCGAACAGGAACCGGGCGTCCGCCAGCCCGGGCAGCAGCGCGAGGGCGCGGCTGTGGATGGTGTCGAACGGCTCCCCGAAGGGGCCCTCGGAGATCCCGGGCATGACGAGGTCGCGGGACATACCACCGTAGCCGGAGGTGTCCCCGGAACCGCGGGACCACATGCCCTCCTGGCGGGCGAACACGGGCTGGGAGGCGGGCGCCGCGGCCTCGGCGGGCAGTCTCTGCTCAGGCTGGGTCTCGCTCATCGCATGAGTCCCTTCATCTCGACCTTGGCGGGGGCCACCAGGGCCGCCTGCTCCGCCTCTTCGACGGCGGTCACCTCGTTGGGTCCGATGGGCCGGTGCTGGACCTTCTCGCGCAGCTTGAACATGGCCTCGATCAGCATGTCCGGGCGGGGAGGGCAGCCGGGGATGTACATGTCCACGGGGAGGAAGTGGTCGCAGCCCTGGACGACGGCATAGTTGTTGAACATGCCGCCCGAGGAGGCGCAGGCGCCCATCGAGATGACCCACTTGGGGTTGGGCATCTGGTCGTAGACCTGGCGCACCACGGGGGCCATCTTCTGGGACACGCGGCCCGAGACGATCATCAGGTCCGCCTGCCTCGGGGAGGCGCGGAACACCTCTTGGCCCCACCTGCCCGCGTCGTAGCGGGGAGTGCCGTAGGCCATCATCTCGATGGCGCAGCAGGCCAGGCCCATCGTCGCCGGCCAGAAGGAGGCCTTGCGGAGCCAGCCGAACACGCCCTCGACGGTGGTCAGCAGGATGCCGCTGGGGAGCTTATCTTCGATACCCATGGTGAGATTTCCCCTCAGTCCCAGTCAAGGCCGTTGCGGCGCAGGACATAGAAGTACGCGATGAAGACGGTGACGATGAAGACGATCATCTCGACGACGGCGAAGGTCCCCAACTGCCGGTAGGCCACGGCCCACGGGAAGAGGAACACCACCTCGATGTCGAAGATGATGAACAGCATCGCGGTGATGTAGTACTTGACCGGGAATCGGCCGCCGCCCACGGGCTGCGGGGTGGGCTGGATGCCGCACTCGTAGCTGTCGTACTTGGCCCGGTTGTAGCGCCGGGGGCCGACGACGAGGCTGAGCGACATCGAGATCACGACGAAGGCGGTGGCCAGGACCACCATGCCCACGATCGGGATGTAGTAATTCATATCCGTGCTACTTCCTTCCGGTCAGGCCGAGGGCGCGGCCTTGCACAGCCCGTTGATGATGCGGTCCATGGCATCACCGCCATGCGAGTCGGTGAGGTTGGCGAGCAGCTTCATCACGAAGCGCATCAGGGTCTTGCGGGGCAACCCGTACTTGGTGCACAGGTGCATGATCCGCGGGTCACCGATGAGCTTCACGAAGATGGTGCCGAGGCGATAGTAGCCACCCAGGCTCGCCTTCAATTCCGCGGGGTAGGCCTGCATGGCCTTCTCCGCCGACCTTGTGCCGGCCCCGCGCGAAAACGCCTCAGCAAGGGCTGAGGCGGCCATCTCGGCGGACTCCATCGCGTAGGCGATGCCCTCGCCGTTGAAGGGGTTGACCATGCCGCCGGCATCACCGACCAGCACGAGACCCCGGCCGTAGTGGGGCTGGCGGTTGAACGCCATGGGCAGGGCGGCGCCCTGCACCTTCCCCACCATGTTCTGGTCCCTGAATCCCCACTCCTCCGGCGTGTTGTCCAGCCACGTCTTGAGGAGCGCGCGGTAGTCCGTGTGCCCGAAGCTCTTGGACGTGTTGAGCACTCCGAGGCCCACGTTGCACGTCCCGTCGCCCATGCCGAACACCCAGCCGTAACCGGGCATCAGGGTGGAGGCGTGCGGCTTGCCGTCCCACAGCTCCAGCCAGGACTCCAGGTAGTCGTCGTGGGTGCGCGGCGACGTGTAGTAGGTGCGCACGGCCACGCCCATGGGGCGGTCGTCGCGCTTCGTGACGCCCATCGAAACCGCGAGGCGGGAGGAGTTTCCGTCGGCCGCGACCACGTAGGGGGCGCTGAAGGAGCGCCCGTCCTTGGTGGTGACGCCCGTGATGCGGCCGGTGCGGTCGTCGAGCACGGCGCCGTCGACGTTGGCGCCCTCGATGAGGGTGGCCCCCTGCGCGACGGCGTGGCGCGCGAGCATGTCGTCGAAGTCAGAGCGGGGACGGACCAGCCCGTAGGGCGGGAAGTCAGTGAGGTCCGGCCAGGCCAGCTCGAAGGGCTCGGTGCGGCCGCCGTAGACGCGCAGGCCCTTGTTGTGCAGCCAGCCGTTCGCCTCGGAGGTGTCGATCCCGATCCGGGTCAGGGCCCGGGTGGCGCGCGGGGTGAGGCCGTCACCACAGACCTTCTCGCGCGGGAAGTGCGACTTCTCGAGGAGCGTCACGGTCAGTCCGTGCCGTGCCAGGTACGCGGCCGTCGACGATCCTCCCGGCCCGGCGCCAACGACGATGACGTCTGACTCGGTGGGGGTATCGGCGGGCGCCGCGCCATCAGGCTTGGCGAACGACATGCGTGACTCCTGTCATCGGCGGCGGATCTCGTGGTCAGTCTAGGGGGTGCCCCGAGATTTCGGCCAACCGACCGGGAACAGGCCAACCGCGCATGACAAGGCGCTCTGCTTCCATTTACACCACTACTACGTTGCGTAATCCATCGCCCCTAGCCGGGCGTTTATCGGCCGCGCCATCGCGTCGAACCGCGTTGCCGGGTGGCCTCGTGCCCAGTGCGCGGCTATGCTCGCGAAGGTGATTCTGGACTTCGGCAGCGCGAGGATGCGCGCGACAACTGTCGCCATCGCAGACCCTGGCCCGCTCGAGCGGTTCCTGCCGGAGTCGGCGCCTGGCTTCGCCTTCGTGCGCCGCGGCGAAGGGTTCGTCGCCCTCGGCGAGGTGGCCCGCTTCGAGACGGACACGCTCGAGGCCGCCGACGTCTGGTGGGACGAGATCTCCAGCCAGATCGATCACGATTCCGAGATGCCCGGTGAGTTCGGCACGGGTCCCCTGGCGGTGGGCAGCTTCACGTTCGACCCGGACCGGTCCGAGGACCGATCGGCGCTGATCGTGCCCGAGGTGATCGTCGGGCGCCGCGGAGGCACGGCCTGGATGACCCGCCTCGGCGAGTCTCACCGGACCACCTCTCTCCCCCCCGTCGGAGAACCCACCTCGCGTCCCACGGGCGTCGACCTGGTGGGCGGGTCGATGAGCGAGCGCGTCTG
Source organism: Tessaracoccus luoxuelianae (assembly GCF_055326245.1). Taxonomy (NCBI): domain Bacteria; kingdom Bacillati; phylum Actinomycetota; class Actinomycetes; order Propionibacteriales; family Propionibacteriaceae; genus Tessaracoccus; species Tessaracoccus luoxuelianae. The sequence continues at coordinate 156,366 of NZ_JBUZNO010000008.1, read as the reverse complement.
GACCGACATCGTCGGCGAGGTGGTGGAACTGATCCGCCGCAACGAGGTGCACAAGGTGGTGCTGGCCCGGGACCTGCGTGTCCGGGCGGATGCGCCGCTGGATCTCCGCCACATCCTCGGCGAGTTGATGGCCCGGTACCCGATGACCTGGGCGTACCTCGTCGACGGCATGGTCGGGGCCACCCCTGAGCTGCTGCTCCGCCGCCATGGCGGGCTGGTCACCTCGCGGGTCCTGGCCGGAACCGTCTGGCGGGACGCCGAGGGCACCGATCCCCTGGCGAAGGCGGCCGAGCTGGCCCGTTCACAGAAGGACATCTCGGAGCACGAGTTCGCCGTCGAGTCCGTGGCCTCGGCTCTGGCGCCCTACTGCCAGGCGATGAACGTGCCCGAGTCGCCGTCGGTCCTCAAGCTGCCCAACGTGCTCCACCTCTCCACCGACATCACCGGCGTGGTGAGCATGCCGGCCAGCGCGCTGACGCTGGCGGCCGCGCTGCACCCCAGCGCGGCCGTCTGCGGCACGCCCACGCACCTGGCCCTGGACATCATCAGCGAGCTCGAGTCGTTGGACCGCGGCCGCTACGCCGGGCCGGTGGGCTGGGTGGACACCCAAGGCGACGGTGAGTGGGCCATCGCGCTTCGCGGCGGTCAGGTCCGGGCCGAGAGCCCGGAGGAGATCCAGCTGTTCGCCGGCGCCGGGATTGTCGCGGACTCCTCGCCGGAGGCCGAGCTGGAGGAGACCGGGGCGAAGTTCATCCCGATGCTGCAGGCCCTCGGCCTCGCCTGAGGCCGCCCCATCAGCGCTTCCGCTGGACCTGGATCTTCTGCTTTCCGGGTGCCGTGCCACCGCTGCGTCGGGCCTTCTCCTCGTCGAGGAGCCTCTTCTGCTCGGCCTGCTGCTCCATCATCGCGTCCCGGTCGAGGCCGGAACGGAGCAGGAAGAAGGCGATCAGGGCGATGATCAGCGAGATCCACACGGGCCAGTTGAAGACGATGGGCAGCGTCACCAGAACGACGATGTCCACCCCCCGGACCAATGAGAACAGCAGCCCCGGGGGCATCGCCCCGATGCCGGTGGCCACGATGGGGCCCGAGTAGTCGGCCGGCTTGGCCGAGACCCACCGCACCGCGGCCAGCAGTCCGGCGATGCCGGTGACCAGGGCCGACGACGCGGCCGTCACCGGGTCCGACTCCACTCCCCCGGCCACCCCGAGGAACGCCGGGAAGACGCCGATGGTCCACAGCAGCGCCAGCACCGCCGGGACGATCATGGAGGCCTGCTTGATCTGGCCGGGATCGAACGGGAAGCAGCGCTGCAGGCCCTTGGTGCGGGTGAGCACCCGCAGCCCGTTCATGAACGGCACGAGCGCGGCCAGCAGCACCAGCGCCGAGACCGGCGGGTTGAGCATCGCAAGGCCGAGCGCCTGGACCGCGTAGGGGATCACCATGGTTGCGATCAGCGTGATCAGCGGCATCGGTTGCCGCCACAGCCGCTGGACGTCGCGCATCACCAACGCGGTGAGGCCGGAGCCGACTCCGCGGGTGGGGCGCACGTGGCCCCGCTTCTTGGACTTCGCCTCGACGAGGATGTCGCGGATGAGCGCGAACTCCAGCGCGAACGCCGCGCCCTGGAGGCCGCTGAGCAGCGACCCGCCTGAGGTGAGGCGCTGCCGCCGGATGTTGCGCAGCCGCTTGGCGGCGAGCGCCCCCGCCACCACGATGAGGAGCAGACCGACGCCCGCGATGATGTAGGCCAGCTCGACTGCCAGCTCGGTGAGGCCGCCGAGGCTGACCCAGCCCGCCGCGCCGCTGACGAGCAGCACCATGGTGCCGATGGCCGCGGCGCCGATGATCCACTGCACACCGGTGACGATCCAATGCCTGTCCAGCCCCTGCTCGGCGGCGGCGAACGCGATCAGCCCGGCCGCGCCGAGCCCACCGGCCAGCGCCCAGATCCCGATCTCGGCGATGCCCGATCCGGTCAGGGACGCGATGAGCGCGCCCGCGACAGCACCCGCGACAGCCGCGGCGGCGATGGCCCCGACCAGGCGACCCAGCAGGAGCCGGCGGCGGTCCGTGGGTCCGTCCATCAGCCAGAATCCCTCGGCCGCCGAGGCCACCACGGGCCCGAACAGCCTGGCCACCACCAGCGTGAACGCCAGCACCCCCGCCACCGAGGCCCACGGGAGCAGGCCGCGCGCGGCGAGGCACCCGTCGGTCACACACACCGAGGCGGTCTGCTGGGCCTGAAGGATGGAGGAGACGAGCATGGCGCCGATCAGCACGATCGAGAACACCGTGACGTAGCCGTCGGAGAGCGCCTGCCACAGATTGCGGTCCGCGCGTCCCCTGCGCCAGTCCCGCATCAGCAGCTTGAGCTGCTTTTCGTCGACGACGCCGACCTCCGTCAGCCTCTGGTCCATCATCGGGCGCCCTCCAGGCGGAGTTCGCGCGCCCCGATGGCCTCAAGCAGAGACGGCTCGTGGCTGGCCAGCACGATCGCCAGGCCGCCGGCCAGCTCGGCCTTCAGGCGCTCGCCGAGCCACTTCACACCCTCGACGTCGAGGCGCTGCTCCGGCTCGTCGAGCACGAGCAGCTGGCGCGGCCTCACGAACGCGGTGGCCAAGGCGAGGCGGCGGCGCTGACCAGACGACAGCGTGCTGGGCAGCTGCCCGGCCTGCGGCACCAGCTGCACCTCTTCGAGCACCTCGTCGACGAGGGCGTCAGGGTCGTGCAGCCCGTGCGCGCGGGCGAGCAGGTCCAGGTGCTCGACAACGCTGAGGTCCGGGAAGAAGTCCAGGTCGTCGATGACGGTGGCGAGGGCGCGCCGGATCACCGGGTTGGTCTCGGTCACCTTCGTGCCGTTGACGGTGACGGTGCCCTCGTCCGGCCTGTCCGCGCCGACGAGGCAGCGCAGCACGGTCGACTTGCCCGCGCCGTTGCGGCCGGTCAGCGCGACCGCCTCGCCCGCGTGCACCTTCATGCTGAAGTGCTCGATGATGGTCACGGGCCCATAGGCCTTCTTGAGGTTGTCTACCTGGAGTACGACGTCTTTCTTAGCCACGCTGGCCATTGTGACCCATCAACGAAGGAGGGGGCACATCGGCACCCCCCGCTCGCTGGGGCGGGTGTCACAGACGGGCGACGAAAGACCTGATCAGGTCCGCGACCACCGGGGCGTGGGTGAGCGGCGAAAAGTGCGTGGCGCCCGGAACGATCGCCAGCTCGCCCCGATGCACGACGCTCAGGTAGCGCCGCTCGTCGATGCGCATCTGGTCGTAGCGCCCGTTGATGAACAGGACCGGGCAGGAGAGCCCCCGCAGGATCCGAGGGGGACAGTCGTCGGCCACGGCCCGCCAGATCGCGGGCAGGTCCGCGTACGACGCGTCACCAGGGAGCAGACCCTCCCGCACCCCGAGGCGGCGCGCCACGGCCACGCGCATCCGGCCGAGGCGGCGGTGGCTCACCCGCCGGGTCAGCCAGGCGAAGCCCCGGTACGGCCCGGCCACTCTCCCCCTCGGGTTGCCGGTGGCCCCGATGAGGACCAGGCCGACGACGCGTTCCCCCATCCCGGCGGCGGCCAGGCCGGCGAGGTAGCCGCCGAGGCTGTGGCCCACCAGCACCACCGGCCGATCCCCCGCCGCGAGCGAGATGGCGGCCAGCGCGGCGGGCGTCGAGAAGGGTTCGGCCCTCCGCGACCCGTGGCCCGGCAGGTCCACCGCCACCACGTCGAACTCGGGCAGCAGCGCCGGATAGTCGGCCCACTGCGCCGAGGAGGACATCGACCCGTGGACCAGGACGAGGCGGGTCCCCCGCGGGCTCGGGTCGGTCACAGCTCAAGCATGCCGTGGGACCGGGCGGGCTGTCGGGGATGAGCACGAGGGAGCACTAGGCTGCAGCAATGCAGAATCAGCGGGCGACGATGGAGAAGCGGCGCGGCGAGGTGGCCGCCATGTTCGACGGCGTGGCCAAGCGCTACGACCTGTTCAACTCCGTCCTGAGCCTCGGCCAGGTGCACGCCTGGCGCCGCGCGACGGTCGCGGCCATCGCCCCCCGGCCCGGGCAGCAGATCCTGGACCTGGCCGCCGGCACCGGCACGTCGTCGGCCGTGCTGGCAGAGACCGGGGCCTATGTGGTGGCCTCGGACATCTCGCTGGGGATGCTCACCCAGGGCCGTCTCCAGCAGCCGCACCTGGATTTCGTGGCGGGAGACGCGTTGGCGCTGCCCTTCGCGGACCACACGTTCGACGCCGTGACCATCTCCTACGGACTGCGCAACGTGGAGCGCACGCTCGATGCCCTCGTCGAGATGCGACGGGTGACCAGGCCGGGCGGCCGGGTGGTGATCGCGGAGTTCTCCACGCCCAGGAACCCGGCCTTCCGACACGTCTACACCAACTACCTGGTGGCGGCGCTGCCCACCATCGCCAAGCTGTCGAGCAACCCCGTGGCCTACGGCTACCTGGCCGAATCCATCCTCGCCTGGCCGGACCAGCCGGGGCTCGCCGCCCTGATGTCCGAGGCCGGATGGCAGGACGTCGAGTGGCAGGACCACGCGGGGGGAATCGTCGCGCTGCATCGCGGCTGGAACTCCTGACGTGAGCGGATTCGTCCTCGACGCCTACGCGGCGCGGAGCTGCCCGGTCAAGACCTTCCACACCTTCGATCCCACGGCGAGCCAGCCCGAGAAGCCCAACGACGAGTCGCTGCGCGAGTCCTTCCAGGGCGGCTCGGACTTCCGCGACGAGGTGCTGAACCGCCTCGCCGCGGACAGTGAGGGCGCCGTGGACCTGCGGTCTCTCCACGGGCAGGGCGCCACGTGGACCGAGCGTGAGGCGGCCTGCCTGCACGCCATGGGCGCGGGGGCGCCGGTCATCATCGGGGGCGTGCTGCCGCTGGATCTGGACGGGCACCGCAGCGGCCGCCCGGACGCCCTGATCAGGGGCGCGGACACGGCCTCGGGCGCGCCCGGCTACTGGCCGCTGAAGGTGAAGCCCTACCGGGTCCGCGAGAAGCAGGTTGGCGCCACGGCGCTCCAGTGGTCGCCCCTGGGTGACATCCGCAGCCGCCAGGTGCTGCCGGACCAGCGCTACCGCGTCTACCGGGAGGGCACGCTGCTCGAGCTGGCGCACCACTGGCGGCTCCTCGAATCCTGCGGATTCGCCTCGTCCGAGCCGCTCGCGGCGGTCGTCGGCGATGACAGGGCCACCGGGGCGGAGCCCACCGCCACCTGGGTGGACCTCACGGCCAAGTTCATCCGCACCTACTCCCGCTCGGCCGGGCACAAGTTCCGCTCGGCGCTGGAGCGCTACGACCATGAGCACCAGTTCCGCGTCTACGTGGCGGAGCAGGCCTCCGAGCGCACGGGAGTGGACGACCCGCCGCCGGTGGTGCGGCCCATCCGGGTCAAGGAGTGCGAGTGGTGCTCCTGGTGGTCGGTCTGCCGCACCCGGATCGACGACGACGACCTCTCGCTGCGGATCTCGAAGGCCCCCCTGGACGTCCGCGAGCTGCAGACCCTGATGAGCCTCGGCATCACCACGGTGGCTCAGCTCGCCGAGGCGGACGTCGAGGACCTCCTGCCCCGCTACCTTCCCCTCACCCAGCACCGCGACCGCCCGGAGCAGCGGCTCCGGCAGGCCGCTCGGCGGGCGCGGATGCTGGCCAACGGCGTGGAGCTGGAGCGGGTGAGCGTCGAGCCCATCGGCGTACCCCGGGCCGCCGTCGAGGTGGATCTGGACATCGAGACCGCAGATGACGGCAGCGTCTACCTGTGGGGGGCGCTGCTCACCGGCGTCGACGGCGCGGGCGAGTCGCGCTACGTGCAGTTCAGCCGGTTCGAGGCGATGGCCGGGCGCACGGAGTTCGAGCTCGCCGAGGAACTCGCCGAGTGGCTCCTCGCGATGGTGGCCAGGCACCCCCGGCTTCGCGTGTTCCACTACAGCGACTACGAGACCGTTCACCTGCACCGCCTGGCGGAGCGTAGCGGCAGCCCGGCGCTGAAGGAGGCGTGCCGGCTGATCCGCACGCATTTCGTGGACCTGTTCAGCTATGTGCGGGACAACTTCGTCGGCGTGGACGGCCTGGGGCTCAAGGTGGTGGCCACGCGGGGCGCGAAGTTCGCGTGGCGCGACGAGGAGCCGGGCGGCCTGGCCTCACAGAGCTGGTTCCGGGAGGCGGTCAGCGGACCCACCGCCGAGGCGCGGGCCTCCGCCCGCGAGCGGGTGCTGCAGTACAACGAGGACGACGTCCGGGCCACCCTCGCGGTCCGGGAGTGGTTGACGGCGCTCGACGCCGCGCCCGGGGTGGGCTCAGCCCCGGCTTAGCCCGGCCACGATCAGCTCGGCGTCACCGGCGAGCGCCTCGGCGAGCTCCCCCTGGGTCCGCACCATCCGCGAGCGCCAACCCAGCGCGCTGCCCACCGCCGCCAGGTCCACTCCCTGGGGGGTGCCGAAGACCCGCTCGAAGCTGTCCGCGTAGGCCGGCGCGCCCTGCTCGAGCCCGTGGAAGATCGACCCACCGCCGTCGTCGGCCACCACGATCCGCAGCCGCGCAGCTGGCTCCTGGGCGGGGCGGACGAGGGCGCCGAGGTCGTGCTGGAGGGTGAGGTCGCCCAGTAGCACGGTGGTGGGGCGCCGCCCAGCGAGCGCGATGCCCGTGGCGGTGGCCACCGTGCCGTCGATCCCCGCCAGCCCACGGTTGGCGAACACCCGCGGTGGTGCCGGGGAGATCGCGGACAGGTCCGCCGCCCGGATGATCGAGCTGGAGCCGAGGACCAGGTCATCACCGGCGCCCAGCGAGGCCAGCACCGCGTCGGCCACGTGGCGCTGGGTGAGGCCCTCCGGCAGCCCAGGCCCGGCGTCGGCGGCCCGCCAGCGCGCAAGCCAGGCGGGATCCTGATCCCCGAGCAGCACCCGGTCCGCGACGACGTCCGCGCGGTGGCCGGGGTCGATCCAGGAGGCCGCCGAGGCCACCACGACCAGCTCCACGTCCGCCCGCGACAGCAGCGCCGTCACCGGCCGCGACAGCGTGGGATGCCCCACCACGATCACCCGCTCGATGTCCGCCCCGACGCCGGCCAGCAGGTCGCGGTAGCCCGCGATGGCGTTGGGGCCGCTCCGGGCGTTCGACGACGGCTCGGCCAGCAGCGGAGCGCCGGAGACCTCGGCGAGGGCCCGCGCCTCCACCCCGACGGCGGGCGTCGCGTCTCCCACCAGCACCACGGTGCGGCGCCCGTCCAGCTCGACGGCGGTGTGGCCGCCCGACCGCGACACCTCCAGCCCCCGGCTGCTCAGCGGCGGCAACTCCCCGAGCAGCGGGGTCGCGAACTCGACGTTGAGCTGCACCGGACCCGGCTGCCGCGACCGTCGCCCCTCCGCCAGCACGACGGCGCGGTGCACCCCCGCCGCCCACGCGTCGGCGTCGCCGGACTCCGACGACAGCCGCACCACGCCCAGCACGGAGGGCCCGAAGGCGCCCACCTGGTCTGCGGTCTGGTTGGCCCCGGTGCCGACGAGGTGCGCGGGGCGGTCCGCCGTGATCAGCACCAGCGGCACGCCTGAGGCGCGGGCCTCCATCGCGGCCGGGGCCAGGTTGGCCACCGCGGTTCCCGACGTGGTGATCACCGCGACCGCCTGGCCGGACTCCTTCGCCAACCCCAGCGCCGTGAAGCCGGCCACGCGCTCGTCGATGCGCACGTGCAGCCGCAGCGCCCCGGCCCTGTCCGCCCGGTCGGCCGCGAGGGCGAGGGCGGCGCTGCGGGACCCTGGTGCCAGCACCACGTCCGTGACGCCCATGCCGAGGAGCGCGTCGATGACCACCGCGCCGAGCTCGATGCTGCTCATCGCCCCTCCTCCACCACGCGGCGGACCCGCTGCCACCGATCCAACCAGACGCGGGTGAGCTCGGGGCCGGCGGCGTGCCGCTCCAGTAGCTCGGGCTCAGGCTCGACGTCGCGCACGCGGATCGTTCCCGCTTTCGGGAGCAGGGGCCTGCCCACCACGTCGCCGTCGAGCAGCCGACCCGTCTCCAGGCCACAGGCGTAGGGCAGCTCGGGCAGGGCGGCGGCCAACGCCACCCCGGCCCGCAGGCCGACGGAGGTCTCCACCGCGCTGGAGACCACCACCGGGAGCCCGATCTCCTCGGCGAGGCGCAGGCAGGCGCGCACCCCGCCGAGCGGCTGCACCTTGAGCACGGCGATGTCGGCCGCCCCCGCGTCGCGCACCCGCAGCGGGTCCGACGCGCGCCGGATCGACTCGTCTGCGGCGATGGGCACGCCCAGGTTCATGGCGCGCAGCCTGGCCAGCTCCTCGACCGTGGTGCACGGCTGCTCGGCGTATTCGAGGCAGTGGACGGCCAGTTCGCGCAGCGCGTCACGGGCCTGGATGAGGCTCCAGCCGCCGTTGGCGTCCACCCGGATCCTGGCCTCAGGGAGGGCCGAGCGCACGGCCGCGACCCGCGCCACGTCGTCGTCGAGCCCCTGGCCCCGCTCGGCGACCTTGATCTTGATGCTGCGGCACCCGGAGGCCACCGCGCGGGCCGCTGCTTCCCCCGGGGCCAGGGCGGGCACGATCCCGTTGACCTCGATGCTGTCTCGCACCGCGCCCGGGTGACCGAGCTCGGCCGCCTCCAGCGCCGCCCTCAGCCAAGCGGCGGCCTCCTCATCGCCATACTCGGGGAAGGGACTCCATTCGGCCCACCCGGCCGGGCCCCGGAACAGGATCCCGCTGCGCCGGCTCAACCCGCGGAACGGCACCCGCAGCGCGACGTCGTAGACGTGGAGCCTCATACCAGGGAGGTTCCCACCAGCAGGCCTGCCGCGATGCCGATCTCGGCCATGCCCGTGGAGGCGATGACGGGGATGAGGTCACGCCCGACGGCGCCGCCGAGGACGAGGCGAAGGGGGGCGATGAGGAGCAGGACGCCCATCAACCCGAGGAGGGCCCACCACGTGGTGAGGGCGGCGAACCCGAGTGTCGCGGCCACCGCCACCGCGGCCAGCACCGTGAAGAAGATCCGGCTGCCCCGGTCCCCCAGCCGCACCGGAAGCGTCATCTTGCCTGACAGCGTGTCGGTGGCGATGTCGCGGAGGTTGTTGGCCACCAGGATGGCGCTGGCCAGCGATCCGACGGCGGTGGCCGCCAGCCAGGCGTGCAGCGGTGCGGAGCCGGCGATGACGTAGCAGGTGCCAAGGGTGGCCACCAGCCCGAAGAACACGAACACCATCACCTCGCCCAGGCCCAGGTAGCCGTAGGGGGTGTCCCCGCCGGTGTAGTACCAGGCGGCCAGGATGGACAGTGCCCCGACGGCCAGCAGCCACCAGTGGCCGGTGAGCGCCACGACGGTGAGGCCGGCGATCCCGGCCACCGCGAAAGCCGCGAACGCGGCCAGCTTCACCGCCCGGGCCGACGCGAGGCCCGAGGCCACCAGCCGTATCGGCCCGACGCGGTCGTCGTCCGTGCCGCGCACCCCGTCGGAGTAGTCGTTGGCGTAGTTGACGCCCACCTGCAGCGCCAGAGCGACCAGGAGGCAGAGGGCGGCGAGCCCCCAGTCCTGGTGGCCGAGCGCCAGCGCGCTGGCGGCCCCGGCGAGGATGGGGGCGAGGGCGGCGGGCAGGGTGCGCGGGCGGGCGCCGGCCACCCAGACGGAGAGAGTCTCGTTCATGACCGGAGCAACTCTAGGAGCTTTTCGCGGTCCGGCTTGCCACCGGCGGTCCGCGGCAGGGCGTCGACGAGCACGAGCTGCCGCGGGAGGGCGGCGGCCGGGAGCGCAGGGCGGAGCCGTTCGCGCCACTGGTCCAGGCCTCCGTGACGGGCGAAGAGCACCAGCCGCACCCCCCATTCGTGGTCGGGGACGGCCAGCACCTCGGTGTCCGCGTCCAGGCCGCGGGCCGTGGCACGGACCTGGGCGAGGTCCACGTTGACGCCGCCGCTGATGACCACGTCGTCGATCCTGCCGTCGATGTGGAGGCGACCATCCACCCAGCGGCCACGGTCGCGGGTGAGGACCGCGCCGTCGCGCAACGCCTCTGAGGTGAGCCCGGGTTCGCCGAGGTAGCCGCTGAACACGGTTGGCCCCGCCACCGACACGCGACCCTCGGGTCCGAGCCGCACGCCGACGCCGGGCAGCGGCACCCCGTCCCACACCACGCCTCCGCAGGTCTCGCTCATTCCGTAGGTCTCGATCACCCGGATCCCCACCGCCTCGGCCCGGGCGCGCAGCTGGGTGCTCAGCGCGGAGCCTCCCACCAGCACGGCGTCGAACCGCGCCAGCGTCGCCGCGAGGGCGGGCGCCTCCAGTGCGCGGTAGAGCTGCGTGGCCACGATCGACACCGCGTTGCGGCCCGCCACGGGCGCCAGGCCCGCGAGTGTCGGGTCCCCGACCCGGACCCCGTCTCCCCTCAGCCCGCGCACCAGGACCATGAGGCCCGCCACGTATCGGGGCGACAGCGTGAGGTGCCAGGTGGCGCGGAATCCCAGCCGCCCGTGGGCCGCATCGGCCGCCGCCGCGAGCGCCTCGCGGGACAGCAGCACGTGTTTGGCCTGCCCGGTGGAGCCGGAGGTGCCGACCACCGCGTGACCGGCCGGCGCCGTGCCTGCCCCGTCCGCGAGCCACAGGCCCTCGCCGTCGTCGAGGAGGTGTCGCACGGCGTCGATCCACTGCTCCATTGCGCCACCCTAGCCACCCCGCGACGCCAGGTAGGATGGCGTGGTGACCCGGGTCCTCTTGATCATTGCGATCGTGATGCTGACCGTGTACTGCGTCGTCGAAGTGGCGCAGGCGCGGGGCTATCGCGTGCGCGCCATGCCGCGCTGGCTGTGGGCGTTCGCCGTCGTCGGGCTCCCTGTCGTCGGCCCCGTGGCCTGGCTGCTGCTCGGACGTCCCGTCACGAAGAAGCGGCCCCTGGACCGTGGCCCCAGCGCCCCGGATGACGACGAGGACTTCCTCCGCGGCCTCCGTTGAGCCTGCCGCTGGCCCCGGCGTATTAGCCTTGAGAGTGACCCGGCGATTGTCGGATGAAGGAGTGAGTCATGCCTGGAGCGGTGGGCGCGGTGTCCGAGTGGCTCCGCGATTGCGCCCGCGAGTTCGTGGCGCGCAGCGACGAGCTCGATGAGCTGGACCGGATCCTCGGGGACGGGGACCACGGAACGAACATGAGGCGCGGCACCGAGTCCGCGCTGACGATCAACTTCGACGAGGCGCCCACCGCTGCGGAGGCGCTCCGGCTGGTGGGCATGACCCTGGTCAGCACCGTCGGCGGCGCCTCGGGGCCCCTGTTCGGCACGTTCTTCCTCCGGGCGGGCGCCGCGTGGCCCCAGCAGGTCACCACCGTGGGCGTTGCCCGCGCGATGCGCGCCGGCCTCGACGGGGTCGTGGTGCGTGGCCGCGCCAAGGTGGGCGACAAGACGATGGTGGACGCGCTGGCCCCCGCCGCGGATGCGTTCGATGACGTGGCCGCCCTGGGTGGAGACCTGCGCGAGGCCCTGACCCTGGCCGCGAGGGCCGCCGAGGCAGGCCGGGACGCCACGAAGGAGATGGTGGCGAAGAAGGGCCGTGCGGCACTGGTTGCCGAGCGCTCCGTCGGCGTCATCGACCCCGGCGCGGTCTCCATGGCCCTGATTCTCACCACGGCGGCCGAGCACGTCCGCTGACCGGTACGGCACTGTGGCACGATCGCTGATGTGACCGACGACGAGGGCTTCACCCCGAGCACCCTCCAGATCCGCGACCTCACCGTCGTGGTCCTGGACTCCCGTCCGGACGCGCAGCCGCTTGAGAAGGCGTTCGTGCTGGTGCACGGGCTGGGGGTGTCGTCGCTGTACTTCCGCGAGCTGGCCCGCCACCTTCGGCCGCATGCCCGCGTCGTCACGGTGGATCTGCCGGGCTTCGGGCGCGCCGCGACCCCGGAGCGAACCCTTCGAATCGCCAGCTTCGCGCTGGTGCTGAACGAGACCATCGAGCGCCTGGGCCTGGCGGACGCCGTCCTGGTGGGGCACTCGATGGGGGTGCAGGTGGTGGTGGAGGCGCTGCGCCGCAGACCCTCGATCGCCACGGCCGCGGTCCTGATCGGCCCGGTGGTCAACGGCGCCGAGCGCCGGGCCCCGACTGTGGTGCGGCGGTTCCTGCAGGCCGCGGCCAAGGAGACCCCTGCGTCGGCCTGGCCCTCCGTGCGGGCCTGGCTCAGCTGCGGCCCGCGCTGGTTCATCGACACCTTTCCCGCGATGCTGGCCTACCCGTTGGAGGAGCGGATCGCCGAGGTCCGCAACGACCTGGCGATCATCGCGGGCGAGCATGACCGGCTGGCGCCGGGGCCCTGGTTGGGGATCCTCCGCGACTTCGCGGGCGGGGTGCGCGTCACCGTCGACATCGTGCCTGGCGCCTCCCACCAGGTGATGGTGACGCATCCGCAGCGGGTGGTGTCGGCCTGCCTCGACATCGCAGGGCTGACGTGATCCGGGTCCGGGCGGCCGCACGTCGGGCACGGGGGGCCGCCATCGACTGGGGCATCGCCGGCGGGGACATGGCCGCCGCGCTGTGGCGACGCGTCAGCCGCTGGAGCCACCAGTCCGGCGGCGCGCCCCACTCCCCCTGCCGCGACATTCCTGTCGTGCTGCTGCCCGGCATCCTGGAGCCGTGGAGCTACCTGGCGCCCCTGGCCCGGTGGCTCGGCCGGCACGGCCACCCCGTCGAGTTCGTGGAGACCCTCGGCTGGAACCTGCACAACCTCGACGCCTCGGCCGAGCGGTGCCTGGCGGTGCTGCGCCAGCGGGGGATCCGCCGCTGCGTGCTGGTTGCCCATTCGAAGGGCGGCCTCATCGGGAAGGCGGTCCTGCTGCGTCAGGGCGACGACGGGGTGGCCCTGGGTCTGGTGGCCGTTGCCACGCCGTTCGGCGGCTCCTCGATCGGGAGGCGGCTGCACGGGCTGGTGGCCCGCTCCCCGCTGGGGCTGTTCTCTCCCGGGAATCCGGTCCTGCGGGGGCTGGCCGACGAGGCGTCGGTCAACGCGCACATCGTGTCTCTGGCGCCTGCCTGGGACCAGGTGATCCCCGAGGGCTCGCGCCTCGTGGGCGCCGTCAACGTCGATCTCGACGTGCCCGGCCACTTCCGCCCGATGCGCGACGAGACGGTGTGGAGGATCATCCACGAGCACGTCCACCGCCTCGCCGACGCCCCCTGACGGACCCGACGGGGGGCTCAGTCGATGTGGATGTCTTCGTAGCTGCGCGGATCCTCGATCGGTTCCAGGTGGCCGATCACCCGTAGCTCGGTGAACTCCGCCTGGATCAGGTCCACGAGGTCTTCCATCGCGTCATGCCCCTGCTGCACGGACCACGCACCGGGCACCAGCATGTGGAACTCCATGAACGCACGCGCCCCTGAGATGCGGGTGCGGAAGGCGTGAAACTTCACCGTCTCCTCCTCGTGGGCGGCGAGGATCTCCCGGAGGCGTGCGTTGGTCTCCTTCGGCAAGGCCTCATCCATCAACCCGGAGGCCGATTCGGAGACCAGGCGCCATCCGGTCCACAGGATGTTGACGCCCACCAGGAGTGCGACGAGCGGGTCCAGCCAGTTCCAGCCCGTGAGCCACACGAGGCCGATGCCGACGACGACGCCGGCGGAGGTGATCACATCGGTCATGAGGTGGTGACCGTCGGCGCGCAGCGTGATCGAGTTGTGCCGGGCGCCCGCGCTGAGCAGGACGACGGCGACGGCGCCGTTGATCAGTGAGGCGCCCACGGTGATGATCAGGCCCAGCCCGATCTCCTCCAGCGGTCGCGGGACGATCAGGCGTTCGATGGCGAACCCGACGATGACCACCGCCGCCACGAAGATCATCACGCCCTCGATGGCCGAGGAGAAGTATTCGGCCTTGGAGTGCCCGAAGTGGTGGTTCTTGTCCGCGGGCCTCGCCGCGACCCTCAACGCGAACAGCGCGACCACCGCCGCCACGAGGTTGACGACGGACTCCGCGGCGTCGGAGAGCAGGCCCACCGATCCGGTGATCAGCCACGCGGCGGTCTTGAGCGCGATGGTGACGAGCGCCGCGGCGATCGACAACCAGGCGAACTTCGTGAGATCGACGCGGGCTTCAGGCATGGGCCAATCCTGACGCCTTCAGGGGCGCTGGATCAAAGCGGACCAGCGGGTCATGGGTCTCATCGGTTCAGCACGTTGCGCAGTTCGCCGTCGCCCCACAGCGCGGCCACGTTGAGTTCGATCAGCAGGTGCGCCTCCTGTGGGCGGCCGCTGGCCACGTGCGGCGTGATGAGCACGTCTGCTTCGTCCCACAGCGGCGACTCGGCGGGCAGCGGCTCGATCGCTGTCACGTCCAGCGCGGCCGCGGCCACCTTCCCGGACCGGACCGCGTCGAGCAGAGCAGCCTCGTCGACGGTGGCCCCGCGGCCTACGTTGACCACCAGCGCCGAGGGCTTCAACTGGGCCAGGCGCCGGGCGTTGAGTGCCGCGTGCGTCGTCTCATGCCGGGGCAGGATCATGATGAGGACGTCGGTGTCGGCCAGCACCTCCGGGAGCGCGTCCTCGTCGAACACGTCGAATCCGTGCCTGGGTCCGGTCGAGCGCGCGATTCCCGTCACCCACGCGCCGAGCGCCCGCAGCAGCGGCGCGAGCCTGGCGGCGATGGACCCGAAGCCCCAGATGGTCACCTTGGCGCCGTCGAGGGAGATGATCCGCCCGTCGTGCGCCCGCTCGAGCATGGCACCGCCCAACTCGCCGTCCCACAGGTGGTCGTGCTGGTTGCGCATCGCCATCGGCAGCATCCGCACCAGCGCCAGGGTCAGTGCCAGCGCATGCTCGGCGACGGGGCCGTCGTGCAGCCCCACCCCGCTGGACAGGATCACCCCGGGCGGGAAGCCCGCCGCCCGCACGTTGTCGGGCCCCGCGGCGAGCCCCTGCACCAGCAGGAGGGAGGTCATCCGCCGCGCGGCGTCGGGCAGGACGTCGTCGCTCTGACCCCACACCACAAGGACCTCGGCATCGACATGCTCCTCGGGGACCGGCCGGTCCCCCGGCACGACGACCACCTCGGCGCCGTCGATGCGCGGGAGGGGACCGGTGTAGGTATCTGGGATCAGGATCTTCATGTGACGTGCACCTCCGTGGGACCGGCCCCAGCATCCCATAGTCGGGTGGGCGGTCAGCCGAAGAACTCGGTAACCTGCAGGGGTGCTGACCATGCAAGACGCCCTGCGCCGCCTGTCCGACTACTGGACCTCGAAGGGCTGCCTCACGTGGCAGCCGTTCAACTCCGAGGTGGGGGCGGGGACGATGAACCCGGCCACCGTGCTGCGTGTCCTCGGCCCCGAGCCGTGGGATGTGGCCTACGTGGAGCCGTCGGTGCGCCCGGACGACTCCCGCTACGGGCAGAACCCCAACCGGCTGCAGATGCACACCCAGTTCCAGGTGATCCTCAAGCCCGAGCCCGGCAATCCCCAGGAGCTGTACCTGGGCTCGCTGGAGGCGCTCGGTATCGACCTGTCCAAGCACGACGTGCGCTTCGTCGAGGACAACTGGCAGCAGCCGGCCATCGGCGCCTGGGGCCTCGGCTGGGAGGTGTGGCTGGACGGCATGGAGATCACTCAGTTCACCTACTTCCAGCAGGTGGGCGGGCAGAACCTGGACCCGATCCCCGTGGAGCTCACCTACGGCGTGGAGCGGATCCTGATGGCGCAGCAGGGGGTCACGCACTTCAAGGACATCGTCTACTCCATCGCCTCCGACGGCCGCCCCGTCACCTACGGCGAGGCCTTCGGCCAGCAGGAATACGAGATGAGCCGCTACTACCTCGACGACGCGGACGTCGAGGCCAACCGTCGCCTGTACGAGACCTACGTGGGCGAGGCCACCCGGATGGTCGAGGCCCGGCTCCCGGTGCCCGCCCACGGCTACATCCTCAAGTCCAGCCACGCCTTCAACGTGCTGGACGCGCGCGGCGCCATCTCCACGACCGAGCGCGCCAAGGCGTTCGCGACGATGCGCCGCCTCATGCGCGACACCGCGGCCCTGTGGATCGAGCGCCGCGAGGAGCTGGGCTTCCCGCTGATGCGCGAGGCCGCTGTCGACGAGTCGGCGCCGGCGCCCGAGGTGGACCGTGCGGCACTCGGCACGGAGCCTCAGACGTTGGCGTTCGAGATCGGCGTGGAGGAACTGCCCCCGCACGTCGTCCCGCAGACCGTGGACGCGGTGCGTGAGGCGCTCACCGCGAAGCTGGCGGCCACCCGGCTCGCGCACGGCGCGATCACCGTCGAGGGCACGCCGCGCCGCATCGTCGCGGTGGTGGAGGCCGTGGGGGCGCAGGAGCCGGACGCCGAGCAGCTGCGCAAGGGGCCGAAATGGGCCGCTGCGTTCGACGCCGACGGGAACCCGACCAAGGCGCTGCAGGGCTTCATGCGGGGCCAGGGCGTCGAGGCTTCGCAGGTGGTGCGCGCCGAGATCGGCGGCCAGGAACACGCCGCGGTGTCTGTGACTGTCGCGGGGAGGCACGTGCTGGATGTCGCGGGCGAGGCGCTGACAGACATCGTCTCCGGCCTGCGCGCCGAGAAGAACATGCGCTGGAGCGATGCCTCGCTGTCGTTCTCCCGGGCCATCCGCTGGATGGTGGCGCTGTGGGGCGATGCGGTCGTGCCCGCCACGGTCTCCGGGCTGACCGCCGGGCGGACCACCTACCTGCAGCGCGCTGTCTCCGGCGAGGAGACAGGCACCCGCTCTGACGGCGCACGCGTCGGCTGGGTGGAGGTGGCCTCCGCCTCCGAGCTGCTGCCGACCATAGCCTCGGGCGCGATCACGCTGTCCACCGCCGAGAGGCGGGCCTCCGTCGTTGAGCAGGCCGTCGCCCTGGCGGCCGGTGTCGGCGGCACCGTGGACGTGGAGGCCGAGGCTTCTGTGATCGACGAGATCACCAACCTGGTCGAGGACCCCCGCGGTGTGCTGGGCCACTTCGACGAGCGCTACCTGGAGCTGCCGGAGCGGATCCTCACCGCCGTGATGCGCAAGCACCAGCGCTACCTGCCGGTCTTCCGCAACGGCGCGCTCGCACCGCACTTCGTCACCATGGCCAACGGGCTGTGCGACGACGACGTGGTCCGGGCGGGCAACGAGTCGGTCATCCGGGCGCGCTACGAGGACGCGCTGTTCTTCTGGAACGCGGACCTGGAGGCGGCCGACGTCGACGGCTTCGTGCCCGGACTGGACAAGCTGACGTTCGAGGAGCGGCTCGGCTCGGTGGGTACCCGTGCCCGTCGGATCGCGGACGTGGCCGAGAAGCTCGCGGACCGCGTCGGCCTGGCCGGCGAGGCCCGCACGACGCTCACCCGCGCCGGGAAGCTGGCAAAGTTCGACCTGGCCACTCAGATGGTGGTGGAGATGAGCTCGCTGGCAGGCTTCATCGCCCGCGAGTACGCCGTCCGCAAGGGCGAGACCCCGGCCGTGGCGGATGCGCTCTACGAGATGGAGCAGCCGCACACCTCCGCGGACCCGGTGCCCGCCTCTACCCCGGGCGCGCTGCTGGCGCTGGCGGACCGCTTCGACCTGCTGGCCGCGATGTTCGCGCTCGGGGCCAAGCCGACGGGCTCGTCGGACCCGTTCGGGCTGCGCCGGGCCGCGCTGGGCGTGGTGCGGATCCTGCGCGAGTCGGTTGGCACGCCGCTGGAGACGCTGACGGTGCGGGCCGGGCTGGAGGCCGCCGTCGGGCGGTTGGCTGAGCAGGGCATCGAGGTGGCCGAGGATGCCGTCGACGCGGCGCTGGAGTTCACCGTCGGGCGCTTCGCGCAGCTGCTGCGCGACGAGGGCACCTCGGCCGATCTGGTCGCGGCCATCCTGCCCGCGGCCGACGCGCCCGGGCGTGCCGTACGGCTCCTCCGCGAGCTGGACGCCGCCCAGGCGAACCCCCGCCTCCGGGCCCTGGTGGCCACGCTGGTGCGGGTGTCGCGGATTCTCCCGGCCGGCACGGAGGCGGGCTACGACGCGGCACTGCTGACCGAACCGGCCGAGCTAGAGCTGCGGACGGCGGTGGAAGCGGTCGCGGCCGGCACAGCGGACGCGTCAATCCCCGCGCTGCTGGACCGCATGGGCGACGTAGTGACCGCGGCTGACCGGTTCTTCACCGACATCCTGGTCAACGCGGAGGACCAGGCCGTGCGAGTGTCGCGGCAGGGGCTGCTTGCCTCCATTCTGGCGCTCGCACCGGCTGGGATCGACTGGAAAGCTTTGGACATCGCACTCGGGTGAGATTGCCCGAAGCCCTGGGTGGTTTCGACGCGGGCGCGCGTCGCTCGCGTTCCTTGCGGCCCGGCTCAACCTGCGGGGGTTCCGCTGGGTGAGCCACGCCAAGCCGCGAAGCGGCGCAGCGTGCGTCGAAGCCTCCGGCGCCCGGTGCTGGGACTACCCGGTGGGTCCCAGACGCGTTGGATGCCACATACGACAAGATGGGGATTCGCGCCCGAGCGCGATCTGAAGCCGCAACGCCGTAGGAGTATCCCTCGTGGTGAATCACGTCTCGTTCATCTGGAACATCGCCGAGTCACTGCGAGGTCCGTTCAAGCCATCCGAGTACGGCTCGGTGGTCCTCCCGTTCACGGTGCTCCGCCGCCTCGACGCCGTCCTGGCCGAGACCAAGCCCGCTGTCCTCGCCGCCGCTCCCGACGCGGAAGGGCTCCCGGACATGCTCCGCAACGTGAAGCTCACCAACGCCTCAGGCCACCAGTTCTACAACACCAGCCCGTTCGACTTCGCCAAGCTGGTTGCCGACCCCCAGGCCTGAGCCCGATCGCCGCGATCGGATCCGGCGCCATCCACGAGAAGTACTTCAGCGCCCTCGAAGAGATCATCGCCAAACTCAACGAACGCTTCGGCGACAAGTACGGGCCCGGTGTCGTCGCCGGCACCATGTCCAGCATCGTCGTCAACCTCGCCCACGACGAAACCCTCGCCAGCCAGGCTCGGGTCAACACCGCGCAGCAGTTCAGCGAGTCGCCGGCGCTGCCCAAGGCATTCATCGACGCGGTGATGGGCGTCCGCGACCGCACCCCGCTGCTCGTCTACGACATCTTCAGCGACAGCCACCTGTACGAGGAACTGTCGAAGGCGCTCCCGGCGATGCTCTACGAGCATCTGCGCGCCGGGCGTTAGCTAGGCGCCCACCGGATCGAACCCATGCACCTTGAACCTCTATGTGCAAGACTTCTATCCATGAAGGGACTCGCCGGGGACCTACCCCAGACGTTCACGACTGAGACCGCCAGGCTCGCCGGAGTCCACCCGCGCGACCTCTACGCCTGGCGGGACGCTGACGAGATCATCGAACTCTCCAGAGGCGTCTTCCGCCGGGCCGACGCACCACCTGCTTCATACCCCGACGCCCTCGCAGTGGCCTACCGCACACCCAGAGCGATCGTGTGTTGCGTGTCTGCCGCAGCGATCCACGACCTCACCGACGAGATGCCCCCAGCCGTGCAGATAGCAGTCCAAACCACAACCCACACCCCGGTCATCCACTACCCGCCGGTGACCGTGTTCCGCTTCGCCCAGTCGACGTTCGACCTCGGTCTCGCGTCCTTCGAGGCGGCACCCGGGGAGCCGGTCCGGATTTACGATCCAGTGCGTACGGTGGTCGATCTGATGCGGTTCCGACGACGCCTCGGGGAGCCAATCGCGCACGGCGCCCTGCATCGGTACCTGGCCTCCCCCGGCGCCCGCCCCGCCCTCCTCTTGGACTACGCTGACGCGCTCGGCATCTTCGGCCCGATGCGCTCCGCCCTCGACGTGGCCAGCGCCCGATGAGCAAACCCACCCGCGACAACGCAGCCGGCCGCGCCTATCTTGACCTGCAGAACAGGGCCCGACGCGAAAGGCGCGGCACGCAGGAGATGCTGACCATGTACGTCGTGGAACGCTGGCTGGCACGGATGTCCAGGTCGGTCTTCGCGGACGACTTCGTCCTGAAGGGCGGGATGCTGCTGGCAGCCTTCGGAACCCGTCGCCCCACCGTCGACGCCGACGCGCTGGCCAGGAACATGGCCTCTGACGCCGAGACGGTCGCCGCACGAGTCGCCGAGATCGCCTCACTCCCCGACCCTGATGACGGCGTCGAGTTCCTGACCGGGACCGTCACCACCGCAGCGATCCGTGACGACGCGCTCTACTCAGGCGTCCGCGTCACCATGACCGCGCTTCTTGCGACCGCGCAGATCAAGCTCCGCCTCGACATCAACTTCGGCGACCCCATCACCCCGGCACCGCGCCACGTGGAACTGCCTCCGCTGCGCCCCGGTGCCGACCCGATCCGCCTCCTGGGCTACCCCATCGAGACAGTCCTGGCCGAGAAGCTGGTCACCGCCATCAACCTCGGCCGGGCCAACACCCGGGTGCGCGACTTCGTCGATGTCCACATCCTCACCTCCACGCAAGCCCTTCAATGTGGAGCGCTGCTTGCCGCCGTCGAAGCGACCGCGACCTTCCGCGGCGTCTCCCTGATCCCACTCCTCGAGGCAGCCGCAGGGCTCGCGGTCCTTCGAGCAGAGAGCTACGAGGCGTACCGCAAGGGACTGGGTCCCGCAGGGGCATCACTCCCCGAGCAGTTCGCCGCGACACTCGCGGCCGCAGCCGAGTTCATCGACCCCGTGCTCACAGGCCTGCCAACCGAAGCCACCTGGGACCCAGGAGCCCGGCGATGGGTCTCCCCGACGTGACCTCCCGTTCGCCACACTCTTCGGGACGCGGCTGAGGCAGTCGTCCAAGCGAGCAGGGAAGATCCAAGCTGGATACGGTGCTGTGTTGAGCACTCGTTCGCAGCCGGGCGCGCTGGCTTGCTACGCGAGCATGCGGGTGCCGGTGGGGGTGACTTCGTAGCGGTAGCCCAGTGGGCTGGACCAGTGGAGCTGGCTTGGTCTGGGTTGGTCGGCGCGCCAGGTACGGGCCGTTTTCGCGCGGTGAACCGTGCGGCTGAGTGGGGCCAGGTTCCCGCTCAGGGTCTGCCCGCGGCAGCCGGATGCGAAGGGTTGGGTGTGGTCCAGGTCCAGGCCGTTGGCTCGCCGTTTGGAGTAGGGGAACATTTCGTGGTCCATGCTCAACAGCAGGGCCTTCTTCAACCCGGCCGATGGGGCGTAGTGGTCTTCGGCGGGGATTGCGGGCAGATCGATCACCGGCTGCACCGTGACATCCACCCCCGGGAGCAGTTCGGCCAGCAGGGCGGTGGTGATGTGTCCGGCGCGGTCGATGCGGGCGGTGCCGGTGAGCTCGCCGAGGGCGTCGGTGTGGATGTGGACGGCCAGCTCCAGCTTGGGGCGGAGCTTGGCCAGTGGGGTGGTGATGGTGCCACACAACGCGCCGAGGCAGTGCGGATCATGACGCTGCCCACCGTCTACAGGCGCAGGCTCCGCAGGTCCGCCGCCGTAGCCGACTGACCCTGTGTCCGGGGCGTTGGCTGTGGTGGGGGCCGGGGCAGTGTCGAGGGCGACGGCGAGGTTGTCGTGGAGGGCGGGTTGGGCCGCGTGCTGGAGCAGGGCCAGGGCGTAGGCGGGGTTGGCGAGCACTCCGAGGGCTTTGGCGCGCAGGATCCTTTTCGATGTGTCGGGCTGCTCGACAGCCAGCAGGTCGGCGATCCGGTCCACGGCGGCATCCAGGTATCGGGCGTCGAGCACGTCAAGGCGGCCGGTGAGGTTCATCACCCCGTCGTGCAACCCCCACACGTGCACCCCGCGTGAGGCGCGCTGCCGGCGCTCGCGTTCCGCGGCGCGGCTCTGATCCGCCTCGATGATCATCTTCTTCAACAGCGTGAACGCGGCCGTCCAACCCAACCCGTCCTGCCTACCCAACCAACGGTCGGTGACCTGGTCTGCTGGCTCAACGGGCAGCTCGCGGCACAGCTCGGCGGCCTTGCAGGCCCTGGCCGCCTCGATCCTGCCCTCCTGCACCGCCGTGTACAGCCGCGGGTGGCGATGCTTCAAACTCAAAGCATCGGCGAGCTTCGAGGCAGCCACGATCGGTGGGCAGCGCAGCAACCCGGCAAGTTCCAGGCCGATGAACTCGGAGACCGCCGGGGTACCGATGCCCCCGACCACCACCCTGCGCTCAGCCAGCACCTCCAGCACCTGGTCGTAGTCCACCTCGTAGTGCTCCGCGAGGTCACACAGCAGGGTCAGGGTCTGGGCCTCGGCGAAACGACGCAACTCGTCAGCGGAGCGCAACTGCTCCGCGATCTCACGCGCCTTGTCCTTCATGGGTTCCACGCTATGTCCGACCACTGACATTTTTGGCTCCCAGCAGGGGCGCCCGGCAGAAATTCTTTGAGAAGTTTTTCTGGGGGTTGCGGTGGGGTCGGCGACGGTGTCGAGGCCTCGACGCGTCGGGCGAGTTGGCTTGTCGGCTCGCGTTTTCCTGGCCTTGGACAGCTCAACAACCTCGGCTAGCACGTGACCGGCAGGGGTCGTGTCGGCGCAAAGGAGGTAGGGTGACGGCTGCCAGTCGTACTCCGCATCCCGGAGTCAGGGAACCCGGTGCGATTCCGGGACTGACGCGCAGCGGTGAGGGTGACGGTCGGAGCACGCCAGAGATGGCAGCCACTGGGTGATACCCGGGAAGGCGCCCCGATCCGAATGATCCCGAGTCCGAAGACCTGCTGGCCCTTGCGGCGACCGCCGCCAGGTCTCAGAGCGGCCCCGCGCAAGGGCCTCGGACCGAAGGGCCTCCCTGCCATGACACTTCTCCGCGACCGACGAGACCAGTGCCCAGGCGCGCTGCGTCCGTGGCCCGCCGACGACGGCCTCCTGGTGCGCCTGCGCATCATCGGTGGCCGCGTGGCCACCCGGTCCCTGATCGCCCTCGCTGAGGTGGCCGAGCGGTTCGGCGATGGTCGCGTGCGCGTCACCGGGCGCGCCAACCTGCAGGTGCGTGCCTTCCCCGGCACCGACGACTGCCTCGACGCGGAAGCACTGGCCGCCCTCGAGAGCACCGGTCTTCTGCCCAGCCGCTCGCATGAACTCGTCCGCAACGTGATGGTCTCACCGCAGAGCGGACTGGCCGGGGGCCGGGCAGACCTGCGCCCGGTCTCGGCAGCCTTCGACTCCCTGCTGCAGGGCACGCCGCGCCTGGCCGACCTGCCGGGCCGGTTCCTCGTCGTACTCGACGACGGGCGGGGAGACCTCATGGAGCGTCGCTCCGACCTCGCTTTCATCGCGTTGGACGCGGACACGGGGCAACTGCGCGCCGGCGGTGACTGGGGCGAGGTAGTCCCCATTGCCGCGGCGCCGGAGAGCCTCGCGGCCCTGGCCCTACGGTTCCTCGCCACTCGTGGTTCCGGACCCACGGCGCCCTGGCACGTGAGCGAACTGGCCGCCCCCCTCGTCGCCCCGGCCCCGCCGGATCCGCGGCTACCGACCCCGGCTGCGCCGCTCCCCTACGGAGAGGTACCAGGGGGCAGGCACGTTCCCGTGCCGGACAACGGGCTCGACCGCACCGAGATCGCCGCACTGGCCGACGGCGCGACAGAAGTCATCGTCACACCCTGGCGGGGTGTGCTCGTCCCCCGAGGAGAATCAGCATGACGCACCCGACCCGGCCCACCAGGCACTACGACTACATCGGCGAGGGCCAGGACATCTACGTCAACTCCTTCGCCGCCATCCGCCTCGCGGCCGACCTCGCCTCCGTTCCCCCGGACGCCGAGAAGGTGGCCGTGCGGATGATCCACGGCAGCGGTCAGGTTGACCTCGTGGGCGACCTGGTGATCCATCCGCAGCTCGTCTCGGCCGCCCGAGGGGCCCTCGAGGCGGGGGCGCCCATCCTCTGCGACGCCACCATGGTGGCCACCGGCGTCACCCGCCGTCGGCTACCCCGCGACAACGAGGTGCTGTGCTTCCTCAACGACGGCCGCGTCGCAGATCTCGCCAAGGCCTGGGGAACCACCCGCACCGCGGCGGCGGTCTCGCTGTGGGAGCCGCTGCTCGAGGGCGCCGTCGTCGCGATCGGCAACGCCCCCACCGCGCTGTTCCACCTCCTGGAAATGATCATCGACGGCGCCCCCCGGCCCGCCGCGATCGTCGGCTGCCCCGTGGGTTTCATCGGCGCAGCGGAGTCCAAGCAGGAGTTGATCGATCTTCACGACAGACACGGCATCGACATCCCGTATCTCACGGTCCTGGGCCGACGGGGCGGATCGGCCATGACCTCCTCGGCGCTCAACGCCTTGGCACTGGAGCAGGAATGAGCGGGCGGTTCTACGGTGTCGGAGTCGGCCCCGGCGACCCTGAGCTCATCACACTCAAGGCCGCGCGGCTCATCCAGGGCGCCGACGTGGTGGCCTACCACGCCGCCGCGGGCCGCCAGTCGAACGCCCGCCGCACCGCAGGCGGACTCTTCCGGCCGGGTGTGGTGGAGGAGCAGCTGACCTACCCGCTGACGACAGGGAAGACGGACCACCCCGGCGGTTACGAGGGCGCCATGGCCGCCTTCTACGCGGACTCCGCGGCGCGGATCTCCGGGCATCTCCGGGCAGGGCGCGATGTCGTGCTGCTCGCTGAGGGTGACCCGCTGCTCTACGGGTCCTGCATGTACATGTCTGACCGGCTGGCCGTGGACTTCGACACCGAAATTGTTCCCGGCGTGCCGGCGTTCGCCGCCGCCACGGCGGCGATCCGCAGCCCCCTGGTGCGCCAGACCGACGTGCTGACCGTGCTCCCGGGAACCCTCCCCGAGCAGGAACTCGCCCGGCGCCTCGCCGACACGGACGGAGCGATCATCATGAAGTTGGGTCGCACCTTCCCGGCGGTCCGCCGCGCGCTGGAGGTCTCGGGCCGGCTCAACGACGCCGTCTACGTGGAGCGCGCCTCGCTGAGCCAGGAGCGCTGGATGCCCGTGAGCGCGGTGCAGGCCGACGAGGTGCCCTACTTCTCGCTCATCGTCGTCACCGGCGACTCACTCAACGGCACCCGGTCCCGCGACGGCGAGGGCGAGGGCGGCGAGCCGACGACGCCGGGGCTGAGCACCTCGCAGACCGGTGAGGTCCTCGTCGTCGGGCTCGGACCTGGGCCGGAGGACTGGATGACGGGCGAGGCGGTCACGGCGCTGAGTGACGTGGACCACGTCGTCGGCTACGGACCCTACGTGGACCGGGTCCCGCACCGGGTGGGTCTGACGCGGCATGCGTCGGGCAACACCGTCGAGGTCGAACGGGCCCGGCTCGCCCTCGACCTCGCTCGCGCGGGCGAGCGGGTCGCGGTGGTGTCGGGGGGCGATGCCGGCATCTTCGGCATGGCCGCCGCCGTGTTCGAGGCGGCCGAGGATCCGGTCTACGCCGACGTGCGGATCCGCGTTCTCCCCGGCGTCAGCGCGGTGCAGGCGGTGGCCGCCCGCGCCGGGGCCCCGATCGGCGCCGACTTCGCAGTGGTCAGCCTGTCCGACCGGCTCAAGCCCTGGGCAGTGGTGGAGCGTCGGCTGCGCGCGATCGCTGAAGCCGATCTGGTCCTGGCCATCTACAATCCTGCCTCGCGGACCCGAAGCACCCAGATCGCCGAGGCACGTCGCATACTTCTGGAACACCGGGCCCGTGACACCGTCGTGGTGGTGGGCCGCGACATCGGGCGACGAGAGGAATCCCTCACGGTCACCACGCTCGGCGAGCTGGATCCGGCGTCGATTGACATGAAGTGCCTCCTCATTGTGGGCGCCTCGGCAACCCGCGTAGGGCCCGCCGGCGTATGGACCCCGAGGTTCGTGCGGTGAGCGTCCACTTCGTCGGGGCCGGTCCCGGGGCCGCTGATCTGCTGACCGTACGGGCCACGCGCCTGCTCGCCGGCGCGGATGTCGTGCTCTATCCGGGCACCTATCTGGACCCCGACGTGCTGTCACACGCAGGCCCGTCAGCGGATCTCGTGGACACGCAGCACCTCGACCTGGATGAGATCACCGGCCACCTCGTGGCCGCGCACCGCGCAGGCCGGGTCGCGGTCAGGCTCACCTCCGGTGACCCGTCGCTGTATTCCGCGCTCGCGGAGCAGACCCGACGCCTCGACGCGGTCGGGGTCCCGTGGGACGTCACCCCCGGTGTTCCCGCCTACGCTGCCGCGGCCGCCGCGATCGGGCGGGAGCTGACGGTACCGCTGCTGGCGCAGTCTGTGGTCCTCACCCGCACCCAGGCCCGCTCGACGCTGATGCCCGCCACCGAGTCGCTCGCCGCGTTCGCCGCCACCCGCGCCACCCTCGTGCTCCACCTGGCCATGACGACGGTGCGGAGCCTCATGGCGGAGATCGAGCCCGAGTACGGCGCGGGCTGCCCCGCCGTCGTCGTCTACCGGGCCAGCCAGCAGGAGCAGCAGATTCTCACCGCGACGGTCGGGACCATAGCGGACGCCGTCGAGAGCGCGGGGCTCCGGCAGGCGGCGGTGATCCTGGTTGGGCCGGCTCTGGACCCGACCTCGGGCGGCGAGTCCTACCTGTACGACAGGGATCGGGCGCGCCGCAGGCAGCCTGTGGTCAGGTGATCGTCAGCGCCCACCGCGTGACCGCATAGCCGGGCACCCACCCCGAGGGCGTCCGCACCTCACAACCGATCCGGGTGAGCTGTCCCCCGAACCGGTGCTGCAGTTCCAGCAGCCGCGCAGCGTCTCCCTCACCGACGGCGTGTGCGACGAGCCGTCCGCCGGGCCTAAGCGCGCCAAGACAGACGGCAGCGAGCCGGGCTGCAGCCGCGCCGGGGCCGAGATGCACCGCGTCCGGCCGGGCCAGGCCAGCCAGGACCGACGGCGCCGTCCCGACCGCGACCGGCAGCCGTGGTACGCCGAGCCGGGCGGCGAGGCCGCCGATCGGCCCGGCTGCCGCCACATCGGGCACCACGGCCGTGGCGAGGCAGGTGGGATGGGCGCGGAGCCACTCGACCGCCACGGGACCCGCGCCCCGGCCGATGTCCCACAGCCGTCCGCCGGGGACCGGTCCCAACAGCGCCAGGGCCGCTGCCCGGACGTCGCGCGGGAGGGGGGTCACCACCCCCGTCAACAGGCTGTCGGGCACACCCGCCGTCCACCCGGCGATCAGCTCCCCGACGCACTGGATCGCAACGATGTTGAGCCGCGGGAACTCCGCGACCACGCCCGCGGCCGCGGCGAAGGCGTCCAGGTCGAGCCGGCTCTCGTCGCCGCCGAGATTCCCCAGTACCGTGAGAAGCGACGAGCCGTATCCGGCCTCGACGAGGAGCGCACCGAGGAGCCGCGGCGTGAGCTCGTCCGAGGACAGCACCAGGAGGCGTCGGCCGGGCGCCAGGTCCCGCAGCACGACCGACACGTCACGCCCCACCACGCTGACCAGGCCGTGGGACTCCGCCGGCCAGCGCATCGCCGCCCGGGCCAACGCCACCGATGAGACGGCAGGGCGGATCTCGACGCTGTCGGGGCCGAGGATGTCGATGAGGACGGAGCCGATGCCCGAGACCAACGGGTCGCCGGATGCCAGCACCACCACCGTGGTGTCGCGGTGAGCGGTGACGATCTCAGCCAGCCCGGCCCGCAGCGGAGAGGGTAGGGGGAGCCGCGCCTGCCCGCGGACCGGGGGCAGTAGACCCAGGTGCCGCGCCGCACCGACGACCAGGGTCCCGGATCCGGCGAGTTCCTCGCTGACCGCGTGCACACCGTCGGCCGCAACGCCGACGACGATCACCCGGCCGGTGGTGCGGCCAACCGCCGCGCGGGTTCCGTCGGACACGACAAAGGACGTTATCATGTGGGCATAGGCACGAGGTGCCCCGGAAAGCCGAACCATCGGAGACGGTGGCTTTGGGTGACGGGGAGAATCTGGGAAGTCGGTGAGAGTCCGGCACAGGCCCGCTGCGGTGAACCCGGCCTTCGCGTGAGCGAAGGACCAGGCAAGTCCGAAGACCGGCCTCGCGCCCGATCATGACCATGGCCACACGAGCGGGAGCCTCACATGCCGGTGCACTTTCCTTTCCCTGCCGTTCTCGGCTGCGACACCGACGCGATGGATGACATGGGCCTGGCGCTGGTCCTGGCCACCATCTCCCCCGAAATCGGCGGGGTCCTCATCCGCGGCGAGAAGGGGACCGCCAAATCAACCACGGTGCGTGCGCTGACAGCTGTCCTCCCTCACGTGAGGGTCTACGCCGCGGACCGGTTCTCGGTTGACCCGGCCGACCCGGCATCGACCTCCCCGGACGGTCCCTTCGGGCCCGGGGCGGAGACGGTGGGCCGGCCCGTGCGGCTCGTCGAACTCCCCGTCGGGGCGACGGAGGACCGCGTGCTCGGCTCGCTGCACCTGGAGCGGGCGCTGTCCCACGGGCGCGTCGAATACGAGCCCGGCCTGCTCGCCCGCGCCCACCGGGGCCTGCTGTACGTCGACGAGGTGAACCTCCTGCACGATCACCTTGTCGACCTGCTGCTGGACGCGGCCGCGATGGGGCGGGTGAGCGTGGAGCGTGACAGTGTCTCCGTGGAGCACCTGTCGCGCTTCGTGCTGATCGGGACCATGAACCCCGAGGAGGGCGAGTTGCGCCCGCAACTCCTGGACCGCTTCGGCCTCACCGTGGAGGTCGCGGCCCCCCGGGAACCCGGGTTGCGGGCCGAGGTCGTCCGGCGGCGGATGGCCTTCGACGGGGACCCGGTCAGCTTCGCAGAGAGGTACCGGCCCGCGGAGGAGGCACTCACCCGCCGGATCGAGGCGTCGCGCACCAGGGTCGTTTCGGTTGTGCTGTCCGACGCCGCCCTGCTGAAGATCGCCGAGATCTGCTCGGCGTTCGAGGTCGACGGGTTACGCGCCGACCTCGTCACGGCCCGAACCGCCGTGGCCCATGCCGCCTGGGAGGGGCGCACGGAAGTGACGCGCGCCGATATCCGCCGGGCGGCTCTCCTGGCCCTGCCGCACCGGCGGCGGCGCAACCCGTTTGACGCGCCCGGGCTCGACGAGCAACTCCTCGACGACATTCTCGGGCGCGACTCTCCTCCGCCGGACGACCCGCCCCGCGACGACGACCCGCCCCGCGACGACGACCCGCCCCGCGACGACGACCCGCCCCGCGACGACGACTCCACGCCGTCGGATCCCAGCGACGAGAGCCCTCATCCGCAGGACCCCACCGGCACCGATCCGGCGCCGCAGCCCCCCATGGAGGCCAGCCCGCCGATCGATGGCGAGGGCAAGGACACGGCGGAGGCAGCACCGGCACCGGAAGCATCCCCCGAGAGCCGGGTCTCCAGCGGGGAGCCCTACAGGCCGAAGGCATTCGTCGTGCAGGGAACTGGCCACGGGGCGCCCGGGCGCCGCAGCCGGGCCATCAGCGAGACCGGCCGTCGGATCGGGGCCAGCCGGGCGGTGGGCGCCGGCGGGGGTCTGCACCTCGTCGAAACCCTGCTGGCCGCCGCCGGGCGCGCTCCGGACCGCGACCCCCAAGGACGGGTCATGCTGCGGCCGGAGGATGCCCGCACTGCGGTGCGGGAGGGCCGCGAAGCCAACCTCATCCTCTT
Source organism: Tessaracoccus luoxuelianae (assembly GCF_055326245.1). NCBI lineage: Bacteria > Bacillati > Actinomycetota > Actinomycetes > Propionibacteriales > Propionibacteriaceae > Tessaracoccus > Tessaracoccus luoxuelianae. The sequence continues at coordinate 126,895 of NZ_JBUZNO010000008.1, read as the reverse complement.
CTGCGTCGACGCCTCGGGGTCCATGGCAGCCCGCAAGCGGATGGGCCAGGTCAAGACGGCGATCCTCTCGCTGTTGCTCGACGCCTACAGGCGGCGGGACAAGGTGGGGCTCATCAGTTTCCGGGGTCGGCGGGCGGATCTGGTCCTGCCGCCGACGCACTCCGTCGACGTGGCGGCGGCCCGCCTCGACGATCTGTCCACGGGGGGCCGGACGCCGCTGGCGGAGGGGCTCCTTGAGGCGGCAGCCGTACTGACGCGTGAGCGCCGCCGCGACCCACGCCTGCGTCCTCTCCTCATCGTCGTCACCGACGGGCGCGCCACCGGCGGAGCCGACGCGCTGGCCCGCTCCGAGTTGGCAGCCGCGCACCTGGCGGGGCTGGGCGTGATGAGCGTCGTCATCGACGGCGAGAGCGGCCCGCTGCGGCTCGGCCTCGCGGCGCGCCTGGCTGATCGGCTCGGCGCCCGACACGTCCCGGTGGCGGAGGTCACCGCGGACGCCCTCACTTCCACGGTCCACACCCATATGAGAAGAGCCGCCTGATGCCCCAAGGTCAACCGCTGTCCGTCCCCGACGACGGACTCACCACACGCCAGCGACGCACCCAGCCGCTTCTCGTCGTCCACACCGGCGAGGGCAAGGGCAAGTCCACGGCGGCCTTCGGCCTCGCGCTGCGTGGGTGGAACCAGGGCTGGCGCATCGGTGTGTTCCAGTTCGTCAAGTCGGCCAAGTGGCGCATCGGCGAGCAGACCGTCCTGGAACGCCTCGGGCGGCTCCACGACGAGACCGGCGAGGGGGGCCCCGTGGAATGGCACAAGATGGGCGCCGGCTGGTCGTGGACCCGCAAACAGGGTGAGGTGGAGGACCATCGGGCCGCCGCCCGCGAGGGGTGGCTGGAGGTCCAGCGAAGGCTCGCAGACCAGAGGCACGACCTGGTCATCCTCGATGAGTTCACCTACCCCATGACGTGGGGATGGGTCGACGTGGAGGACGTGGTCACCACCCTGGCCAGCCGCCCGGGACGACAGCACGTCATCATCACCGGGCGCGGCGCCGATGCACGTCTGATCGAGATGGCGGACCTGGTCACCGAGATGACCAAGGTGAAACACCCGATGGACGCGGGGCAGAAAGGTCAGCGCGGTATCGAGTGGTGAGGCCGCCGGTTGCGGGGCTCACACCCTCCGCAGCAACCAGGCCAGCGCCGCGTCGACGTCCACCACAGTGGGCACGCCCTGAGGGCCCGGTGGCCGACGCACCATCACCACCGTCACGCCGAGTTCCGCGGCCGCTTCCAGCTTCGCGCTGGTGTAGGTCCCACCCGAGTCCTTCGTGACCAGAACATCGGTGCGGTGGCGGCGCATGAGCGCCCGCTCGTCATCGAGCGGGTACGGGCCACGACTCCGCACCACCTCCCAGGCCGGCGGCACCGTGATGTCGGGCGCATCCACCACGCGGGCCAGCACTGCACGCTCTGACAGCGCCGGCACGTAGCGCGCGAGCTCCTGTCGTCCGACGGTGATCAACGGCCGGGCACCTGCCTGGGCGGCGGTATCGGCCGCCGTCTCGTGATCGTCCACGTAGCACCAGGCCGGATCGGGCGACCAGCCCGGCCGCTCCAGCCTGAGCAGTGGCACACCGTCGGCGCGGCACGCCTCGACCGCGTTCGCGGTCATCCCCAGCGCGAAGGGGTGGGTGGCGTCCACGACGGCGTCGTAGTCCACCAGTTGGGAACGGAGACCCTCCACGCCACCGAAACCTCCCGTGCGCACGCGCCCCGGCGGCAGTCGCGGGGCAGCGACGCGGCCGGCCAGGGAGGTGGTGACATCGATGCCCGCAGCTTCGACGAGCCGCGCGGCCAGGCGGCGCGCCTCGCTGGTGCCACCAAGAATGAGCACTCTCATCCGGCACCGCCCTCCAGCGGTGGGGCGGACCCATCGGGGGCACGCAGGAGTGCGATGTCCATGACCCAGCCTGCGCTGGCCCGGGCGCGCTCCCGCGCCGCAGTCAGGTCGCGGCTGACCTCCGCCACCCGGCCGGCCACCAGTTCCTCGGAGTCCGCTCCGAGGTTGGCGCCCCACCAGATCGACCAGTCATCGAGACCCTCCAGGGCGGGTGCTCCACCCAGCATGACCACGAGGTTCCTCTGGCCCGCCGCGATGTCCTGGCGCAGCCTCCGCGCCGTCGTGACGTGCACCGGGTCCGCCACGGGGTGGAGGACCATCCGGTGCCGGGCCGCCAGCACCTGCGGGGCGCTGATCCCCGGCAGCACGTCGTAGCTGAGCGGGAGCCTCGCCGCGATCCCCTCGACGATGCGGATGGTCGAGTCGTAGAGGCCCGGGTCACCCCAGACCAGGAAGGCGGCGGCGCCACGCCGGGCACGCAGGATCTCCTCGTAGGCGCTGACCCGGGCAGCGTGCCAGGCCCTGACCGCGGCCGGATAGTCCGCGGGAGCGTCCCGGTCGCGCTCGGGGTCGGGTACCTCCACCACCTCGACGCCGTGGGCGGCGGCGATGGCCCGGCGGGCCGCCAGCAGCCCGTCGTCGTCGCGCTTCCTGGCTGCGAGCACGTAGTCGGTCTCAGCCAGAGCCCGCGACACCTCCGGCGTCACGTGGTGCGCACCCATACCGATACCGAGTATCCGCACCCTCACCGATCCGCTCATGTGTCGTCCTCCAGCTCACCCTCGACCTCGAGGTAGACCTCACGCATGGCCGCGAGGGTGTCGGCGTCTGGCTCCGCCCACAGGCCGCGCTCCGCGGCCTCGTGCAAACGCTCGATGATCCCCCGCAGGGCCCAGGGGTTCGACCTGCGCAGGAACTCCTGAGTGGGGCCGTCGAGGACGTAGGCGTGGGCCAACCGGTCGTACATCCAGTCATGGACCACGCCGGCCGTCGCGTCGAAGCCGAACAGATAGTCGACGGTCGCGGCGAGTTCGAAGGCCCCCTTGTAGCCATGGCGCTGCATCGCCGCGATCCATCGAGGATTGACCACGCGGGCCCTGAATACGCGCGCCGTCTCCTCGGCGAGGGTGCGGGTACGGACAGAGTCCGGTGAGGTCGAGTCCCCGACGTACGCCTTCGGCGCCGTCCCGGCCAGCGCCCGGACGGTGGCCACCATCCCGCCGTGGTACTGGAAATAGTCGTCGGAGTCCGCGATGTCGTGCTCGGCGGAGTCGATGTTCTTCGCCGCCACCGCGATCCGCCTGTAGTTGGTCCGCATGTCCTCGGCCGCCGGGGACCCGTCCAGACCGCGGCCGTAGGCGAAGCCGCCCCAGGCCGTGTACACCTCGGCGAGGTCCGCGTCATCGCGCCAGTTGCCGGACTCGATCACCTGCAGGATCCCGGCGCCGTAGGAGCCGGGCTTCGAGCCGAAGATACGCGTGGTCGCCCGGCGGTGGTCGCCGTGCACCGCGAGATCTGCGCGGGCGTGAGCACGCACGAAATTCATCTCGTCGGGCTCGTCAAGGCCGGCGACCATACCGACGGCGTCGTCGAGCATCGCGACCACGTGCGGGAATGCGTCACGAAAGAACCCTGAGATGCGAAGCGTCACGTCGATCCGGGGGCGGCCCAACTCCTCCAGCGGCACCACCGTCAGCCGCGACACCCGCCGCGAGGCCTCGTCCCACTCCGGCCGCACGCCGAGCAGGGCGAGGACTTCGGCGATGTCGTCGCCGGAGGTGCGCATGGCGCTGGTGCCCCAGACCGAGAGCCCTACCGAGGGCGGGTAGCTGCCGGCCTCGTCCAGGTGGCGCTGGAGCAGGGAGTCGGCCATCGCCTGCCCCGTCTGCCACGCCAGGCGGCTCGGCACCGCCCGAGGATCCACGGTGTAGAAATTGCGCCCGGTGGGCAGCACGTTCACGAGCCCGCGCAGCGGCGACCCTGATGGTCCGGCGGGGACGAAGCCACCGGCGAGCGCATGGACGACGGCCGTGAGCTCGTCCGTGGTGGAGGCCAGGCGGGGGACCACCTGCTCCGCGGCGAAGCGGAGGACGCGCCCGACTCTGGCGTCCGTGTGGAGCGTCGAGACCGCGGATGGGTCCCAGCCCGCCGCCTCCGCACGGTGGATGAGATCACGCGCCTGGGACTCGGCCAGATCGACGGCCGCCAGGTCTGCCCCATCGGTGAGGCCCAACGCAGCTCGCAGACCAGGGACGGCGTCCCCCACACCTCCCCAGACCTGCGTCGCCCGCAGGATGGCCAGCACGAGGTTGACGCGGGCCTCACCGGTGGGGGCGGCACCCAGGATGTGGAGACCGTCACGGATCTGGGCGTCCTTGATCTCGCAGAGCCAGCCGTCGACGTGGAGCAGGAAGTCATCGAATTCCTCGGCGTGGGGCTGCTCCTCGAGGCCCAGGTCCCGGTGCATCTCAGCCGAGCGCATCAGCTGCCAGATCTCGCCGCGGATCGCGGGAAGTTTCGCCGGGTCCATGGCCGCGATGTTGGCGTGCTCGTCGAGGAGTTGCTCGAGCCGGGCGATGTCGCCATAAGTCTCCGCCCGGGCCATCGGCGGGATGAGGTGGTCGACGATCGTTGCGTGGGCCCGGCGCTTGGCCTGGGCTCCCTCACCCGGGTCGTTGACCAGGAACGGGTAGATCAGGGGCAGGTCGCCGAGCGCGGCATCCGGGCCGCAGGAGGCGGAAAGGGCGGCGTTCTTCCCGGGGAGCCACTCCATCGAGCCGTGTTTGCCCAGATGAACCACCGCGTCGGCCCTGAAGCCGCGCTCAAGCCACCGGTACGCGGCGAGGTAGTGGTGGCTGGGCGGCAGGTCCGGGTCGTGATAGATCGCCACAGGGTTCTCACCGAAGCCCCGCGGCGGTTGGATGAGGACGATGACGTTGCCTGCCTGCAGCGTCGCCAGCACCAGTTCCCCCGCCTCGTTGACGAACAAAGTGCCGGGCGACTCCCCCCAGGCGGCCACCATGGAGGCGCGCAGGTCGGGGGGCAGGTGTGCGGTCCACGCGTCGTAATCGGCGGCCGGGATGCGGACGTGCGCCCCGGTCAACTGAGCTGAGGTGAGCCACTCCTCGTCCTGACCGCCGGCGGCGATGAGAGCGTGGATGAGCGCGTCCCCGGCCGCGGTGTCGTCGCCCAGGTCCAGCAGGTGGTGGATCGGGAAGTCGGCGGTGTCGTCGTCCGGCCCCAGGTCGTAGCCTTCGGCGCGGAGAAGGCGCAACAGACGGATCGCGGAGACCGGGGTGTCGAGCCCCACCGCGTTGCCGATGCGGGAGTGTTTGGTGGGATAGGCCGACAGCACCAGGGCCACGCGCTTTCGCGCGTTGGGGATGCTGCGGAGCCGGGCGTGGTTGACGGCGACGCGTGCCACGCGGGCGGTGCGCTCCGGGTCCGCTACGTAGGCGGGGAGGCCCTGCTCGTCGATCTCCTTGAACGAGAACGGTGCGGTGATGATGCGCCCGTCGAATTCGGGAATCGCGATCTGGTTGGCCGAGTCGAGCGGCGTCGCACCCTCGGACGAGGCCTCCCACTCGGCGCGCGACGAGGTCAGACACAGACCCTGGAGCACAGGGATGTCCAGTGCGGCCATCCGGGCGACGTCCCAGGACTCGTCCTCCCCGCCGGCCCCTGCGGTGGCGGGGACGGATCCACCGGCGGCCAGCACGGTGACGACGAGCGCGTCCAAGGTGCCGAGCGCCTCATAGAGGGCGTCAGGAGCGGATCGAAGCGACCCCGCGTAGATCGGGACGCCGACAGCTTCACGGGTCTCATCGACGGCGTCGGCCAGCGCATGCGCGAAGGCATTGTTGCCGCTGGCCTCGTGGGCCCGGTAGTAGAGGATGCCGATGCGCGGAAGCGCCGGATCAACGGCGGGTCGAGGCGCGTAGCCCCACGCGGCGATCACGCTGGGAGGGTCGAAACCGAGACCGGTGAGCAGGACGGTGTCGGAGAGGAAGGAGTGCAGTTCGGCCAGGTTCGCCGGGCCGCCCTCCGCCAGGTAGCGGTGCGCCTCCGCCGCGACCCTCATCGGCACCGTCGACAGCTCCATCAGTTCAGGGCTCGGCTGGTGCTCACCGCCGAGGATCACCAGCGGGGTTCCGATGGTCCGCGCGTGGGCGATTCCCGGCCAGAGGTCCTGTGGGGAGCCGAGGAGCCTCACCACCACCAGGTCGGCGTCCTCGACGAGGCGGGTCAGCACGCCGTCGGTCGTGCGTCCGGGATTGGCCCACGTGTATCTCGACCCGCTGGCGCGGGCCGACAACAGGTCCGTGTCGGACGTGGACAGAAGCGCGATGCGCGTGGGTGAATCGGTCATTCGCGGGTTTCCTCCTCGGGGTTCTCGCCCCGTAGACCGGTCGGATGCACCTGTGGAAAGTGTCTGGCTGGTCGATCAACGACGTCACAGTGGCGGAACCGCCCCGGAGTCACACCGGGTTCCTCGCCCACAAGCTGCCTGGAGCCTAGCGACATTCTCAGCGGCAGGACAGGCGAGCCCGCCCCGCGCTGGCCGACGCCCGGCCCACGTGCTGAGTACGCTTGGTGGAATGGCTGTCAAGGGTTGGTTCGGACTTCCTTTCTTCGGGCAGAGCCCGCGCCCGGAAACGGTCTCCTGCACACTCTCGGGCGGCGGCTCGCGGGCGAGCTTCCACCTCGGCGCGCTGGACTACCTCTACTCCCACGACGACACCTTCACGCCGAGCATCTTCGTCGGCGCCTCGGCCGGGGCCATCCTCGCGTCGGCCCTGGCCCAGGACGCCACGAGGGAGGGACAGCAGCGGTACCTGGCCCGCATGAACGATATCTGGATGGCCATGACCACCTCAGCCGACATGTTCACGCCCCGCCCCTGGTACGAACGCTTCCAGTCCGAGGCACCCGTCTGGCTCGAAGTGATGGCGGCGCGGCCTGTCGCGCCGACCCAGCGGCAGCGTCCACCCCTCCTTCCCTTCCGCCGCACGAGCCAGACGAGCTCCCCGCCCAGCTCTCCCGAGACGCCACCCGGGCCGCTCGAGCTGGCACTCACGCCCGATGAGGACACCAGATCCGAGTGGTCACTGGCCGCGCTGTCAGGCATCGCCGCCCACCTGGGCCGGCTGCCCCGCATCGGCAGCGGCCTCGGCTCCATCTGGCAGGGCCTGGACCGCTCCCGCTCGATGTTCCGGCCGGGCCCGATGCTGGCCAAGCTGCTGGATCCGCACACGTTTGACCCGGCGCGCGTGGCCGCATCAGGGGTGACGCTGCGGGTGGCGATGGTGGCCCTGGAGTCCGGCGAGCTGCGGTTCATGACCGAGAGCGGCTCCCTCGTCGACCGCACCAACACCTCCGTCGACGACACGGACCACGACCTGGCCGTCGGCGTGCTGGCCTCCTGCGCCATCCCCGCCGTCTTCCGCCCCGTGCCGATCGGGAGCGAAACCTATGTCGACGGCGGCGCCCGCGAGAACATCCCAGCCGAGTTGGCCATCGGTCAGATGGGGGCCGCCCGCAACTACGTCATCTCTTCACAGGCCATGGGCGTGCCCCGCCGCCCGAGCATGGCCGCCGCGGACGTGTTCAGCGTCGTGATGCGCTCCACTGAGATCCTCATCGACGAGGCCGGCAGAGACGAGATGGCCTACGCCCACTCCGCCGGTGCCGTCGTCGTATTCCCCGAGTTCAGTGTCCACGACTCGATGACCGTGCACCCGGGCCTGATGAGCATCAACCGCGACTACGGCTGGCTGCGCGCGGCCGAGCAGCATCTGGGGCTGGACGAGTCGGCCGAGGCACTCCACCGTCGCATCATCGCGCTGCGCACCCGCATCGTCCGCCTGGAGGAGCAGCTGCTGGAGGCGCCGGAGCCCAGCCGCCGGCAGTTCCTCGCCCTAAACAGCGCGAAGATCGAGCTCCGCGACGCCGTCCGCTCCACCCATGGCACCCCGCTGCCAGAGGGCGCCGAGCTGTGGTGGACCACCTGGGAGCGGCACCCGGCCACGCCCGCCATGGATCCCCCCTGGATGCCGCTCGCGGCCCAGCCCTGAGCGTTAGTGTGGGACGGTGAAGACGACATTCGACCTCAGGTGGGAGCGCTACGGCGCCGAGCTGATCGCGGCCCTGGAGAGCGTGTACGGCGAACGCTCATGGGAGTTGACGGATCGGGTCCGTGACCTGGTCCGTGCAAAGTTCGACGCCCGCACCGATGACCTGCGCGAGCTGGACGAGGCACGGCTGCTGCGCCCGGACTGGCTCCAGCTCCCCACGCAGGTGGGCTACGTCGCCTACACCGACCGCTTCGCCGGCACCCTCAACGGCATCGCAGAGCACCTGGACTACCTGCAGGACCTCGGCGTCACCTATCTGCACCTGATGCCGCTGCTCCAGCCCCGCGAGGGCGCCAACGACGGCGGCTACGCCGTGGCGGACTACCGCACGGTACGCGCGGACCTCGGCACCATGGATGACCTTGAGGCCCTCACCGCGCGGCTGCGCGGCGACGGGATCTCGCTCGTGGTGGACCTGGTGCTCAACCATGTGGCGCGGGAACACGAATGGGCGGTGCGCGCCCGCGCGGGCGAGCAGAAGTACCGGGAGTACTTCATGGTGTTCCCGGACCGCACGATGCCGGACCGCTATGAGGCCACCCTCCCGGAGATCTTCCCGGACTTCGCACCCGGCAACTTCACGTGGGACGAGGACCTGGCGGGGTGGGTGTGGACCACCTTCAACGACTACCAGTGGGACATGAACTGGGCCAACCCGGACGTCTTCGTCGAATACCTGGACATCATCCTGGACCTCGCGAACCGCGGCGTCGAGGTGATGCGGCTGGACGCCATCGCCTTCATCTGGAAGCAGATGGGCACCAACTGCCAGAACCAGCCGCCGGTGCACGCACTCACGCAGGCCCTGCGCGCGGCGGTGCGGATCGCCGCCCCCGCCGCCGCGTTCAAGGCCGAGGCCATCGTGGGGCCGAAGGACCTCATCGGCTACTTCGGCGAGGGCGAGCACTACGGCAAGGTTTCGGACATCGCGTACCACAACTCGTTGATGGCGCAGCTGTGGTCGACTCTGGCCACGCACGATACGACTCTGCTGCGTCGGGCGCTCGGCGGATTCCCGGCAAAGCCGGCCACGGCCACCTGGGGCACCTACATCCGCTGCCACGACGACATCGGCTGGGCCATCGATGACGTGGATGCCGCCACCGCGGGCCTCAACGGGTTCGCCCACCGGAGCTACCTCAGCGACTTCTACTCCGGCGAGCACCCGGACTCGTTCGCGCGCGGACTGGTGTTCCAGGCGAACCCGGCCACGGGTGACCGCCGCATCTCAGGCTCGCTGGCCTCCCTCGCCGGCCTGGAGGCCGCGCTGGAGTCGGGCAACCCGTATCACGAAGAGCTCGCGATCGCGCGGATCAACCTCCTGCACGCCGTCATCTGTGGCTGGGGCGGGGTGCCGCTGCTGTACATGGGCGACGAGGTGGCCATGCTCAACGACCACGATTTCGCCCGCGACCCGGCACACGCCGACGACAACCGCTGGGTGCATCGTCCCGTGATGGACTGGGATGCGGTGGCCGCACTCGGCGACAACCCCACCTCTGCCCCGGCCCGGGTCAACGCCTGGCTGCGCCACGTGCTGTCGGTGCGGCGGCAGCTTCCGCACCTGCACGCCTCGCGGGAGGCCGAGTTCCTCGAGACGGGGGATCCGAGGGTGCTGGCGGTCAAGCGCGACCACCCCATCGGCCCCATGGTGCAGGTGTACAACTTCGCTCCCGTGGAGATCACGGTCCCCATGGCGTGCGTCAGCGAAACGCTGGGCGAGACGGCGCGGGAGCTGCTCGACGACACCCAGTGGGACCTGACGCCCTGGACGATGACGCTGCCGCCCTACGCGGTGCGCTGGTTCACCGCCTGATGCCCCGAGTGCCCCCAGCGGGGCTCGAACCCGCGACCCATGGATTAAAAGGCCAACGGCACCCCTAGTCAGCAGCACGGATTACGAATCCGGTAGAGCCAGCAGCGCATTCATGCGCCGCGACAGGTCCTTCAGGTGCCCGTCGAACAGGTGCCCGTACAGGTCCAGCGTCATTACCGCCGACGCGTGACCGAGCGCCGCCTGCACCTCCAGGACACTCGCCCCTGAGGAGATCATCAGCGACGCCGCCGTGTGCCGCAAGTCGTGGATCCGCAGCGGTGCCAGGTGGGCGTCCTCCACCGCATCCCGCCACACCCTGGCCCGGAAGTTGTGCGCGTCGACCCGCGTCCTGCCGCCCGGCCCGAGGAACAGGGGCTCGGTGGATGCCCGGCCAGCCGTCGGCAGCATCCCGGCCACCCGATCCAGCAGCGGCGCGTCCCGCCCTTTCCCCGCCTTCGCGGTGCGCACCCTCACCCGGTGACGCTTCAAGTCCAGGTCCCCGACGTCGAGCCGCACGCATTCGCTGACCCGCAGACCGGTCGACCCCAGCATCCACACCATCGGCGCGTAGCCGTCGGCCGCGTCCGCGACCCGCCCCAGTTCGGCCACCGTCAGGAAACGCGGATCGACTCGCCGCAGCCGGCCGACCTTCACCCCGTCGCACGGGTTCCGTTCCAGCATCCCGGCGTCCACCGCGATCCCGAGGGCTCCGCGCAGCACCAGCAGCGCCTTCGACTTCGTGGATGCCGCCGCGGGCCGCTTCTCGTCGCCGGAGGTCATCGTCGCCACCCAGGCCTGCACGTCGGGGCCGGTGACGCTGGATGCGGGCGCCAGGCCCCAGCGGGCATGGATGCGGGACGCGGCCACCTTGTAGGGGCGCAGTGACGCGGTGGCCAGGTAGGCGCGGCCACTGACCCACAGGTCGACGAGCTCCCCGACGGTGGCTGTCCCGGCTGGGCGGACACCGCGCCGCCGGAGCTCCGCCTCCCAGGCTTCGGCGTCGGCCTTCACGGTGAACGCGCGCGAGGGATGGTCCCCGACAGTCACCCTCCACCGCAGACCCCGCCCGTGGCGCGTCGACGGGGCGCCAACCTTCGTGCGGCACTCCGGGCAGCGGGCCCCGCCCTTCAGGTGCCACAGATCAGCAACAGCCATGATGTTCCGTCCGGTCGAGTAGATAGGCCCGCTCCGAGGCTCGTAGCGACGCGAGGCGGGCGCGCAGGGTGGGAAGGTCCACGTCGAGCTCGTCGGCCACGACGTGAGCGTCGTCCAGCGACCAGGCCAGCGCCTCCCCCAGCCGGTCCAGCGGAATCAACCGGCGAGCCGCGATCGACGACACCAGCCGCTCCTCCCGCGGCCGCAGCCACCGCGGGAACGGGCCCCGCTCAGCGTGTGCCACCTCATGCGACAAGACGCAGCGTTCGTCGCGCCGGGTGAGCGCCGCGTCCAGCGTGATCGTGCGCGTGTGGAAGCAGGTCAGGCCCCGATGTCGCGGCGCCCAAACCCAGTCGACATGCCAGCCGGGCAGATGGTCAAGAATCCCCCAAGGATCGAACATGCCTGTCAGGGTGGCATCGAGGTACGACAGTGCTCAGGGCCGGTTCTTTTCGATGATCCGATCGGAGTAGAGGCCATACACGTACGGCCCCGGCTGCTGCGCCAGGTGGGTGATCCGTGGCCACAACTTCTCAAGCCGCGCGATCGTATCTGCAGTGTTCAGTCCCTGGTTGGTTAGGTAGAACATGCGCACCATATGCCGACTCGCCGCTCGGGCTTCCTCGGCCACCCGCTGGATAGCCTCGTCCTTGGTGATGACGATCCAGTCGGCTGCGCACCACTCCAGCCACTCAACGTCAGGCACGTTCCTCCCGCCGAACTGCTCCCGCTTTGTGAGGGCTCTGCAGCCCTTGTCTCGAATGAAGTCCGGGACCGAAGCCTCGCCCATACATACGTCGACGAAGAACTTAAGCCGCAGTTCCGGCGTGCCGTCTAGCGTCGGCACTTGTGAGCGCTTCGACCTCTTCCGTGGAGATCCCGAATTCCTTCGCCGCGACAGCAATGTTCCCGCCCTCCGCTTTTACCAGGTGGAGGATGTCTTCGACGCGGACACCGCTGCGCTCATGAATGGGATGGCCACCCGAGAGCCTGGGGTCGAGGATGATCTCGCAGCCCCCGTCCTGCACTCGGAGCTGCTGTGGATACTTGTCCGGGCCCCAAGTGATGGCGCGCTCCAGGCCAAGCTCCACGATGCCGCTGATGCCCTTCTGGCGATCACGCGCTCGCTCCCACCCTGCCTCAAGTCGGAGAAGGATCTCCTTGCCGTTGTGTGCGAGGTCCTGCCAGACGAGGGGGTGCGACACGTCGAGCCCGTCTTCAAGCGCCACGGCGGCCTCGCGAATCTCCCGCAACGGGACGCCGGCCTCGCGCAGCTGCTTGACGACGTAGCCCTCGAGCAGGCCGATGAAAGTGACCGAGAGGCCGAAGCGCTCAGGCACCTGGGTGACGGGGCCGCCGAGCCAGCCACGGAATCGGGCGCGAGGCACCCACAGATAGTCCGCTGCCTGTGCAGGCGTGAACAGTGGCTGCTCGAAGCGTGGATCCATGGCGTCCCCCTCTCGTTATCCATCCTAGGCTCGCGCCTTCTTACGATGTTCATCAACCCGAACTTTGAGCATCTCAGGACCTAGTAGTCGAGGTAGGTGACCTTCGTTACCTGGGCCGTCAGCGCTGAATCCTCAGTCTCCGTACTGGCAGATCCCTCGTCGTCCCAGTTGACCATCGACGTCTCGGCGTCGATCTCCATGGAACCGATGATCTTGTCCTCGGCCCCGGTGACCTCGTAAATGAGCTCGACAGTCCCAGCGTCGGGCCACAGCGCGCTCCCCGTGTATTCCGGCGGGTCAACTCGGTACGAGACGTTGCACCCAGCCGATCCGAAGCACTGCTGCTCGGTGATCGTCACGGCGATGGCGAAGTCCTCCGGCCGCCCCTCAAATGTTGCGGGAGCCACAGGCTCGACGGGCTCAGCCGTCACGGTCCTCGTCGCCGTCACCGTCGGAGCGGGGGCGGCCAGCAGATCGTCCCGCTCGGCGGCGATCGCCGCGGAATGCTCCCGCCAGTCCTGCATCTTGCCCTCGGCGTAGACCCCCACGAGTCCACCGACGACCAGGCCGCCGGCAACGGCAGCGATCGCGGGGGCCATCCACTTCGGGCGCTCCTTGGCCAGGGGCTGCCCGCCCTGGCCACCTGGCGGCACCGGCTGGACATCGAGTGGCGAGGTGGGCTCAACCCACGCATCGGGCTGCTGATCGGGCGTGGTGAAGTTGTTGTCCATGCGTCCCCCCAGGGTGTGCGAGTTCGGGGCAGCGATGCCCCACCTTTGTTGCGTGGCCTCATCATTGCATCGACACTGGTCAGCGCGATGGCGGGGCCACAGAATCAGGTAAGCCCTGCCGCGGCTTTGTGCTCTGGGCAGCGCTGATCCTCCCACCGTGGCGGGGTCGCGCGGCGCCGGGGGCCCGCGGGCACAGTAATGGCGGGCAGCCCGAGCAAACTAGACCTTTCGGTCAGAACCCCCTGGGCTCTTATCGTCGGAACGAGGCACCCGCCTACCCCGAGCCTAGCAGTGGCCGGGTGGCGCCTAGTAGTAGTTCCGTTGCGCGCCTGCCAGCGGTTTGAAGATGGTGGTTCCGTCGAGTCTCCCACCGAGTTGAGCCTTGGCTCTGCTGTCACCCTGCTCGAGGTCCTGATCGGTGACACGGTCGTCGCGGGAGAGGCCAACGACATGGTGCTGTCCGGCACCGACATCAGACAGGTGGAGCCGAAGCGCGCCGCCTGACCCTTCCTGAACGGAACCCGCCCCCCTCGCCAGCCCAGCTGGTCGAGGGGGGCGGTTTCGTCGTTCCCCCGGTACGAATCCGGTAGACCGCGCACGCGATCACTGCTCGGCCCACGCTTACCCGGTACGGTCGCACACGGCCCCAGAGGTCACCACTTCGCGCCTCAAATCCGGGAGCAGATCGCGCAACGAGCGCCGAACCGCCTAGTCAACGCCACTTCCAACGCGTGCCCCCAGCGGGGCTCGAACCCGCGACCCATGGATTAAAAGTCCACTGCTCTACCGACTGAGCTATAGGGGCGTCAGCAGTGTACCGGTCCCAGGCCGTGGCAGGCTGGGGACATGCCCGCGTGGTCCTGGTTCATCGTCGCCGTCATCCTCGGCGGCGCGCTGCTCGCGCTCGCCGCGCTGGCTGACCGCCGCTCGCGTCGCCGCGCCACCGGCGCCGACGAGCCCGCCCCGCGACGCGGCCTCGACGACGTGGACCGCCACGTTCCGCACTACCTCACGCAGGACGAGATAGACGCCATGCCCGCCCCTGCGTCCGGACGTGGACCGGCCCCGCTCTCGCCCGCGGGCGAAGGGTTCGGATTCGGGCACGCCCATGCAGACTTCGCGAACCACCGCGACGGCGCCGCGCACAGCGAGCCGCTGATCCTCGTCGTCGACGGCGACGTGACAGCCATGCGCGAACTCCTCGCCCCCCTGGGCAGAGCCAGTGATGAGCACCCGTTGGCCATCGTCGCCGCCGGGTTCCACCCTGAGGTGCTCACGACGCTGACTGCCAATCGCAGGGCGCTCGCCCTGCCTGTGGTGGCCGCAGTGGCGGGTTCCCGCGACAGGACGCGGCTGGCCGAACTCCTGGGCGTTGCCCCGGTCCCGTCCGAGGATCTGAGATCGGGCTACCTCCCCGAGCAGGCATACGGGCGGGCCGCCACATGGTTCAGCACCCTCAAGCGGACCTGGGTGGACCCCCGGGATCTTCCCTGAACCTCAACCCATGACAGTGAACCTCAACCGAGAGTTGAGCTCACCTTGATTCTGAGGCATCCAAGAGTTTCTCACTGCACACTCAGCCTTAACTTTCGGCCAGGCGCTCCACCATAATGCCTAGTCAAGTCCATTGAGAACGTCACCATCCCCCAAAATCCCACGGCTGTAGTTCTTACCCCGCAGACGGCGTGTCGGCTTGCATCCTCTCACCCAATTCTCAGCGCTCGTTGTCCGATCATGAGGATCGCTCTTAGTCTCCGGGGCAGTGGCCGGACGTGTCGGGGGCTACGGAGCCCCGAGGAAGCGGCACGTCCGACCTCCCGAAGTAAGTGCGAGGAGAGACGTGAGAACAGCATTCAAAGGCCTGCGCGGCATCGGTGCCGCGGCAGGCATCGCCGTCCTGGTCCAAGGGCTGGGCACGCTGGCCATCGGGCCGGCGGCGGACGCGGAGATCGCCAACGTGACCGCCACCACCAACGTCAACATCCGCACAGCCCCCACCGTCTCCAGCACGCGCCTGGCCGTCCTGCAGAAGGGCCAGAGCCTTCCCAGCCAGGGCTCCTCCAACGGGTGGACGACGGTGACCTACCAGGGGCGGACGGCCTACGTCGCCAGCGCCTACCTCAACGGAGGCACCGCCGCCTCGACGCCGTCGTCGACCACCTCCAACGGCAGCACCACTTCATCGACCGGCACCGTGTACACCACGGCCAACCTCAACCTGCGCGTCGGGCCCTCGCTGTCCGACGCAGTCTCGGTCGTCGTCCAGCGCGGCACAGCACTCCAGCTCGCCGGAAAGGTCAGCGGCGCCTACGTCCAGGTGTCCCACAACGGCAAGCTTCTGTGGGCCGCCTCGCAGTACATCAGCGCGACCGCGGCGGCAGCCTACGGCCAACTCCCTGCAGTCACCGGCAAGGGCCGGGCCACTGCCGCCCTCATGATCCGCACCACGCCCTACACCGGCTTCGTCAACCTCGGCGACGTGCCGGCTGGCACCATCCTCGACACCACCGGAGTGGTGACCAACGGCATGGCCCAGGTGGTCTACAAGGGCGCCGTCAGGTGGGTCAACGCGAAGTATCTGGTGGCCGTGAGCGCCAGCACGCCGGCCCCCACAGCGCCCGCCCTGCCCGCCACCACCGTCCGCTACGCCACGACGGTGCTCAACATCTGGACCGCAAGCAGCGGAACCTCCTACGTGGGCGAGATCCCCAGGGGCGGCGAGGTGCGGGTCACCGGCCTGGTCACCAACGGGCGGGCCCAGGCCGTCGTCAACGGCGCCGTCCGCTGGGTGACGGCCCGCTACCTGTCAACGACGAAACCCTCCGAGAGCACGGCCTCCAGCGGCAGCAGCACCACCCTCAACCGCGGCTACTCGAGCGGTCTCGACCAGACCAACGCCAACGTCCAGGCCATCGTCCGCGACATCTGGAACCGCTACCCCGCGATCAAGACGATGTACGGCTGGCGGCAGGATGTCACGCCGGACCACCCCGCGGGCCGCGCCGTCGACGTGATGATCCCGAGCTACTCGAGCAACCAGGCCCTCGGCTGGGAGATCGCGAACTACTACAAGGCCAACGCCTCGAAGTACAACATCAACTACATCATCTTCGCGCAGAAGATCTGGTCGGTTCAGCGCTCCAGCGAGGGGTGGCGGCTGATGGCAGACCGTGGCAGCGACAACGCGAACCACTACAACCACGTCCACATCAACACCTACGGGTAAGCTGGGTCGGTGCGAACGGCGTCGCCCTTCCCCCCAGGGTGGCGCCGTTCCGCACGTCCCACAGGCCCTCAACTCGCTCCAGTTTCCGCCCCCGTTTGCGCGGTCCCGCCGCGAGTCTCTAGACTCTGCCTAGCTGGTCCCCATCGTCTAGCGGCCTAGGACTCCGCCCTTTCACGGCGGCAGCACGGGTTCGAATCCCGTTGGGGATGCTCCTGTCCACTCCCCCGCGGAGTGGGCTGAAACGGTAACGACAAGGCGTTTCGGTCGATTTCCCTTGAGGGAATCACTCACGCTATAGTTACCGGGCTGGCACGGCCAGCAGGTCAAGAAATTGGCCCCGTAGCGCAGTTGGTTAGCGCGCCGCCCTGTCACGGCGGAGGTCGCGGGTTCGAGTCCCGTCGGGGTCGCTAGGTCGGCTTAAACGCCCGGCCATCTGGCCAGGTAGCTCAGCTGGTAGCAGCGTTCGCCTGAAAAGTGAAAGGTCGCCGGTTCGATCCCGGCCCTGGCCACCGATACCCCGCCCCGGCGGGGTTCTTTCGGTTCTAGCCCACACTGAGCAGCGCGAGGGCCTCATCGATCTCGTCCGGGGATAGCGCACCCTTGCGGATGTCCGCCACCGTCCCGTCGGCGTTGATGAAGTAGTGCGTCGGCACTGACGAGGCGAGGTAACGCAGCGAGATCTCGCCGATCGGGTCCGGCACGCTCGTGATGCTCAGCCCCATCCGCGCCGCGTAGTCGGTCACCAGCTCGCGGTCCTCGCGCAGGTAGATGGCCACCACGTCGATGCGATCCGACGCCTCCTCCACGTCAGGAAGCTCCGCGCGGCAGATCGAGCACCAGGTGGCCTGGAACAGCAGCCATACGGGTCGGCCGGCATAGTCCTCGAGCGAGACCGGGGCCCCGTCGATGTCCAATGCCCTGAATCCGGGGGCGAGGGCCCCGACGGACGGCCCCTGGAGCGGCACCGCCTGCCCCGTGGAGGCCGCCTCACTGGCCGCCCCACCCTTGATGAGGTAGATACCGCCGACGACCAGCGCGACGAGCACAGCGAGCCCCAGAGTGCCAAGGAGGCGCCCCCGGGCCCGGTTGCTAGGCATAAGAGTGCAGCCCTCCGAAGAAGTGGTTGCCGAAGTAGGCGAACAGGATGGTGAGGAACCCGATCACGAGAAGCCAGGAGGCCTTGGTGCCTCGCCAGTCCCGCACGACCCGGGCGTGCAGGAACGCGCCGTAGACCAGCCAGGTGACCAGCGCTGCGGTCTCCTTCGGGTCCCAACCCCAGTAGCGACCCCACGCGGTGCTCGCCCACACCGAGCCCAGCACGATCATGATGGTGAGCAGAGGAAAGGTGATGACGGCCGCCCGGTAACCCACATCGTCAAGGACCTCCTGCCGCGGCAGGTGGACGCGGGTGATGTGAGGGTGGAGAAGGTAGAGCACGGCCGCGCCGAAGGACACGCAGGCGGCGCCGTAGGCGATGATCGCGAACCCGACGTGCAGGGTCAGCAGCAGGTTGTTCTGAAGGGCAGGGATCAAGGGCCGGACCCCGGTGTCCAGGCTCAGCGCGTAGACCAGCATGGCCGCCGCCACGGGCAGCACGACCAGCGACAGCATCCTGATCCGGTAGCGCAACCCGAAGAACAGGTTGACCAACAGGATCCCCCACGTGAAGGCGACGGCGAATTCGTGCTGGTTCGCGAACGGCCCGTGCCCGGTGAGGCTCATCCGGATCACCATGTAGGCCGTCAGCAGTAACAACGCGATCACCTGGAACGCCGTGGCGTACCATCCCAGGCTGGTCCCTCTTCCGGCCTGCACGGGCGCCTCGGACCGCGCGGGAGCCAACGCGGCACCACCCACACTGACCTTCGCGCGCACGCTGACCGTCGCAACGGGATTCCTGCGGCGCGAGGTGACCAGCGCGATGCCGCTGACCAGGCCCAGCAGGACGAAGACCGCGGCGGCGGTTACCAGATATTCAGCGAACTCGAGCATCAACAGGCTCCTTCTCAGCAGCGTCCGGGGCGGTCGCGTCGATCTGCTCCACGAGGGCACGGAAGTGCCGCTCGAAGGTGGTGTCCAACTTCTCGGCGGAGGCGATGCGCAGCATCGTGTGATCCCCCTCCGGCACGGCGCGCACCCAGAGGCGGCGGTGGCGCAGCGTGAAGGTCATCGTCATGCCGATCACCAGCAGGGCCGAGCCCACCCACATCCACATCGCCCCCGGGTCCTGGCGGGCGATGATGCCGGTGTAGCGCTGCTCCCGCTCGAAGGTGAGCTGCAGCCCGTCCCCGGAAGCGGTCTCCCCCTGCTCCACGGGCAACACGTCGATCTTCTCGCCGCTGGCCACGTCGTAGAGCTCGAAGACGGCGCTCCCCGCAGTGATGGCCGCGTCGACCGCACCGGAGGCGGGCGTGACGACCAGTACCTCGGTGCCGGCGGCCTCCGGGGTGACCTTGCCGATGGCGTAGCGCCCGTCGTTGCTCTGCCACTTCAACGGGACCGATCCCTCGAACAGGGTGGCGCCGGCATCGTCGGCGATGCGGATGCGGGCCGCGATCCCGAAGGAGGCCTGGTGAAGCGCGGTGCCCTCCACCACCAGCGGCGAGTTGACCCGGACGTCGCGGGCATCAAGCACGGCACCGTCGCGGGTGACGACGAGGTGGCTCACGTAGTCCGTGGGGCGGCCGGCGTCGTCGTAGGAGTCCTTGAAGGACTGGGCGGTGACCGTGAGACCGGTGCCGTGGCCCACCTCGACGCTCTCGCCGACGGCGATGTCGAGGTTCTGCTCGAAGCCGGTGAACGCGGACACCCCGAAGGCCGCCAGGATGACCACCATGGCGGCATGGGCGATGGCCGTGCCGAAGGGGCCCCACCTGAACCGGTCGGCGTAGAGGCCGACGGCGGGGGCGGCGAGCCGTTCATCCGCAAGGAAGCGGTAGCGCTGGCCACCCAGCACGGAGCGCACGTGGCCGTCCGCCTCCTGCGGACTCAGCGGCAGCGTCATCTCCGCCCGGTACTGCGCATGCTCGAAGAACTTGTCGGTGACATGCGTCCGGGGACGGGTGGCCCGCTCCCACAGCTGCGGAAGCCGGTGCACGGTGCAGGCGATGATCGACATCGCCAGCAGGGCCGTCACTGCGAGGAACAGCGGGGAGGTCCAGAGCCCGAACAGGCCGAGGAACTCGAGGACGGGCGTCCATCCGCCGTAGCGGGGCCGCACGGACTCCAGCCAGTCTGCTCTGGCGAGGGTGTCCAGCCCCGAGGGGGCCTGGACGATCAGGGTGCCCAGCAACGACAGCACGGCCATCGCCAGGATGACCAGAACCCCCAGCAGCTTCGAACGCAGAACCCGGTAGATCCAGCTGAACAGCTCGCGCACGGCCCCTCACTCCTCGCTGGACGGGGACGGGGAGGCCGCTGAGGCGGCCAACGCATCCAGGTGGGAGCGCACGGTGGCCGCCAGGTCCGAATCCGGCGCCACGTCGAGCACCCTCTGCCAATCGGCCTGAGCCGCCTCGGCGTTGGGCGGATCCTCCGACAGGTGGACGAAACCCAGGTTGAACCAGGCCTGCGGATTGCTGGGGTCCACCTCTGTCACCGTCGTCCAGAGCTGCTCCGCCCGCTTCACATCACCGTCGTTGAAGGTGAGCACGCCGAGTTCGAGGTTGGCTGCGACATCCTCCGGGCTGTCCGCCAGCGTGGCCTCCAGCTCGGCCCTGCGGGCCACGCTGTCGGTGGCCGACGCCTGGGTTGCCTCCGTGGTCGCGGGAGCCGCGGTGTCCGCGGGGAGACCCAGCCGGAACACCCCGTAGACCACCGCCGCAACCAGCAGCACGCCCAGCAATGGCATGAGAAACCCGGACTTTCTGGGCACCGACGTGACCAGGGCCGCCGGCTTGTCCGCCGGCGTGTGGACGACGGGGCGACGGCGGGGCTCGTCGTCGTGCTCCCCCAGCTCGGCCAAGGCGAGGTCTGCCGCGTCGTGGACCCCGGTGGGCGTGATCGACGGGGGTTCCGGCTGCGCTGACGAGGCGAGCGCTCGTGCCTCGTCCGCGCGGGCGTCGGCCCAGTCCCGCAGCGGCCCAGGGGCCGTGGCGAGGAAGTCCAGCAGGAGTTGGGTGTGCGCGTCCGCGGGGCCCTCGACCGTGTCGGGGGCCCCGGGCCGCGCGCTGGTGTCAGGCTCCACGTTCCTCGGACTTCTTCTCGTTCTCCGCGCTGATGTCGGAGGGCTCCAGAGTGGTGACGTCGACGCCGCTGAGGACCAGCTGACCCTTGCGCGACGCGTCGAGCGAATCCGCGAGGATCCGCTGGATGTAGGCCGGCGCGTGGAACCCGTAGGAGTTCTCGGAGTACACGTAATCCAGGTAGAAGCTCGCCTTGTTCTGGAACTCGCGTGCCTGCTCGATCGCCTCCGCCGGGGTGCCGTCCGTCTGCGCCGTCTCCAGTGCCCGGATCAGCGCCACGAGCGAGTCGAAGGCCACGTCGCGGGTGCCGATGAACTCATCCTGGATGCCCACAACGCGCTCGGTCATCTCCTCCTCGCTGGTGTGGTGGCAGGTCATGCAGGAGGAGTTCACGGCCAGTAGCGGCGACTGGATGTGATGGTCGGTGACCTTCCTCGCGCCTTCAGCCTCGTAGGGCATGTGGCAGTCGGCGCAGCTGACGCCGTTGGCCGCATGCACCGAATTGGACCAGAAGATGTCGAACTCGGGGTGCTGCGCCTTGACTACCTGGGCTCCCGTGGTGGCGTGCTCAAAGTCCTTGTGACCGTCCTCCAGGTAGTACTCCCAGATCTGGTCGATGTCCAGGCCCTTGGTCCAGGGGAACGTCAGCTCCTTGGTGTCCTTCTCGAAGTAGTACTCCACGTGGCATTGGCCGCACACGAAGCTGCGCATCTCCTGACGCGTGGCGTCACGGTTGACGTCGTAGTCCTCCACACCCTCGCTGGCCTTGAGCGCCGCGATCCCCTTCTCGAACGCCGGGCGGGTTATCCGCAGCTCCATGGTCTCGGGGTCGTGGCAGTCGATGCAGGCCACGGGGTGCTCGACGAGCTGGGTGACATCCGCGTAGGACATCTGGTTCATCGCCGTGAAACCGGCCTCGCGATCGCCGTCGCCGAGCTCGTCCATGAGCGCGACGGTGGAGGCGTGGCAGTTGAGGCAGGTGCCGGGCTGGTTGAACTCGGTGACCCGCAGGGTGTAGCGCTGGTCCTCGAGCATGTACTCGTGCCCGCGGGCGTGGCGGTAGTCCACGGAGAACGGGTAGCCGGCCCACATGTCCGTGAGCCGCGGATCCTCCTCCAGCCTGCTGGTGGACACGATGGTCCGCGGATCGGTCGCGGTGGGCGTGCGCTCCTCCTCGACCGAACCCGCGTGGGTGGTTCCCCCCATCTGCTGCGTCTCCAGGTAGGACTGGTACTGGGCGGGGAAGTTCTGCCCCCAGACAGCCGGGTCCACGACGGTATCGTCGAGTTCGACCACCTTCGTGAACGAGTCGCTGGCCTCACCCATGCGCTCGATGACGTTCGCCAGCAGCGCGGTGATGCCCGCCGTGACGACGGCGGTGATCGCTATCGCCACGATGAGGATGCCGATCCAGCGGTTCCGCTTCCTCTTCTCCGGCGTTGCCTGGGGTTCTTCGGTGGTAGTCATGTGCCTCACCTGCTCCTGTGCCCGACGTCGACGTGGCAACGGGTGCAGTTGACCTGCTCGCTGCCGGCTGTCATTCGCATATCGCTCGTGAAATCAGAGTGGCAGTAGAGGCACGCCTCGTTCGTCACCGCCCGGTTGGAATCACGGATCTCGATGTTCTCGGGGTACCAGCCGGTGGTGAACTTCAACCCGTGCCAGAACCCGTTGTCGGCCTTGACGTAGTACTTGTTGACGAGGTTGTCGTGGGGAGCGTGACAGTCGTTGCACGTCGCCACATTGGTGTGGCTACCCGCCAGCCAGGCGTCGTACTGGCGCTCCATCACGTGGCAGTTGACGCAGGATGCCGGGTCGTTGCCGAGGTAGGAGATGCCGCGGGCGTACACGAAGGTGAACAGGCCGACGCCGATGAGCGAACCCACGACGAATACCGCTGCTGCGATGAGCAGCCGCGGCTTCGTCATCCAGGCGCGGACGCCGGTCTTCGCGGTCAAGGCAATCACTCCTACGACGCATGGTAGTGCTACGCGTAGTAGTAGATGCCGAGTTTGGCAGAACCTGCGGCGAGATCAGCGGGCGTAGCAGCGCAGGAAGCGCGAGTACTCCGCGAACACCTTCGCCCGAACGTCGGCCCCTGACAGAACCAGGTCATGGACCGCATCCGGGATCCGGGCAATGACGACGAAGTTGCCCAACTGGGGGGCGCGGGCCGCGATCCGGTCCACGTCCAGCACGACGTCCGCCAGGCGGAACTCCTCGGCCCACACCCGCCGGAAGTCGCTTCGCCCGGAGACTGCCACCAGCACGGGGCAGTCGATGGAGAGGCCGGCGGCGACGCTCGCGTGCCCCTCGAGGATGGCCGCCATCCACCCCACCCGGATCAGGAACGCCGGGTCACCCTTGAGGTTCGCGTTGTACGCCCACTCGCCCTCCTCCGCCTTCGAGATGGTTCGGCGGTAGAAGCCGGTGTCCATCTGCGGCAGGGCCGTGGTGGCCACGACGGCGCGGGCGGCGCTGAACATCGGCTGGGTGGCTGGGCGCAGCAGGGAGTTGGCCTGCAGTTCCAGCCAGGGCGCGTTGAGGATCAGCGCCGAGAACACGCCCGGGCGCTGGTCCGCCCAGAGGGAGGCGATGAGGCCGCCCGTCGAGTGGCCCATCAGCACGATGTCGTCGTGCCCCTCGTCGACGAGGATGGCGAGAGCCCGGTCAAGCTCGTGGAAGTAGTCCGTCAGGTGAACGATGTAGCCGGCCAACTGCTTGCCGCGCAGCGACCGGCCGTAGCGGCGAAGATCCACGGCGTAGAAGTCGTAGCCCTGGCCGGCCATCTCGTCAGCCAGGTGGGCCTGGAAGAAGTAGTCATTCCAGCCGTGGAGATACAGGACGGCGCGACGACCCGTGGGTGCGTTGCGCCGCACGAGCGTGGCAACGAGACTGCCCTCAGGCTCAAGGGCGTACGTCGGCTCCTCCGGCAGAGGAATGACCAGCTGCTCGTAACCAGGCAGCTCGGTGTCCGGCACCCACGGGTGCGGAGCCTCAGGAGGTGTGGCGCTCGAACTGATCGTCGTCGTAGTCGTCGTCCTCGCCCGTCGTCTCTGCGTAGGCCTCGGGGATGTCGTTGTTGGTCTCGTCGACGACAGCATCGCCCCTGAGCTCGCGCTCCAGGGACGTGAAATCGGTGGACACCGAGCGATACTTCAGATCGCGGGCCACCCTTGTCTGCTTCGCCTTTGCACGGCCGCGCCCCATATCGGGTCGACCCCCTTGCTTTGTCCATCGCGGGTTGGCCGCGGAATCTGTCAGATACTCGTGGGGTACAGGCTACCCAATCCGGCGGGTTCCTCCAAAGAGCGCACTGTCGCTGGGCAGCGGCGTTCGCCGCCGTCGAACGCATCCGGGCAGCGATAGGCTGAGGCATCCAACCCTCGAGGAGTTCATCGCAACATGGGCAAGATCATCTACACCCTCACCGACGAGGCCCCGCTGCTCGCCACGTACTCGTTCCTCCCCATCATCAACGCCTTCGCCGGCCAGGCCGGGGTGGACGTGGAGACCCGCGACATCTCACTGGCGGGACGGATCCTCGCCCAGTTCACCGACACCCTCCCCGAGGATCAGCGGATCGACGACGCCCTGGCCGAACTCGGCGAGCTGGCCAAGTCGCCGAACGCCAACATCATCAAACTGCCCAACGTGTCGGCCTCCGTGCCACAGCTCAAGACCGCGGTGGCCGAGCTGCAGTCCCAGGGATTCCAGTTGCCTGACTACCCCGAAGATCCCCAGAGCGACGCGGATCGTGAGGTCCGCGCACGCTACGACCGCGTGATGGGCTCGGCCGTCAACCCGGTGCTGCGCGAAGGAAACTCGGACCGCCGCGCGCCGGAGTCGGTGAAGAACTACGCCAGGAAGAACCCGCACCGGATGGGCGCATGGACCTCAGACTCCAGGACCGCCGTTGTCACCATGGAGGCGGACGACTTCCGCCACAACGAGCAGTCCGTGGTCCTTCCGTCAGCGGACACCCTCACCATCCGGCACCGCGCCAGCGACGGCACGGAGACCGTGCTCAAGAGCGGCCTGTCCGTGCTCGCCGGCGAGGTCATCGACGCCACCGTCATGCGGGCCGCGGCGCTGGATGAGTTCCTGCGCACCCAGGTGGCCGCTGCCAAGGAATCGGGGGTGCTGTTCTCCATCCACCTCAAGGCCACCATGATGAAGGTCTCGGACCCCATCATTTTCGGCCACGTCATCCGGGCGTTCTTCCCCGACGTGTTCGAGCGCTACGGCGCGGACCTCGCCGCGGCGGGCCTGTCCCCCAACGACGGGCTCGGCGCCATCCTCGCAGGGCTGGACGCGCTTCCGAACGGGGCCGAGATCAGGGCAGCGTTCGAGAAGGGCCTTGCCGACGGACCGACGCTGGCCATGGTGAACTCGGACAAGGGCATCACCAACCTGCACGTCCCCTCGGATGTCATCGTCGACGCGTCGATGCCCGCCATGATCCGGCAGTCGGGCCACATGTGGGGCCCCGACGGCGGGGAGGCCGACACACTGGCGGTCCTTCCGGACTCGTCCTACGCCGGTGTGTACCAGGCCGTGATCGAGGACTGCCAGGCCCACGGCGCCTTTGATCCGCGCACCATGGGCACCGTGCCCAACGTCGGCCTGATGGCGCAGAAGGCCGAGGAGTACGGCTCGCACGACAAGACCTTCGAGATCGCGGCGGACGGCGTGGTCGAGGTCGTGGACCAGTCCGGCACCGTACTGATGAGCCACACGGTCGCGGCCGGTGACATCTGGCGGGCCTGCCAGACCAAGGACGCCCCCATCCAGGACTGGGTGAAGCTGGCTGTGACCCGCGCCCGCCTCACCGGATGGCCGGCGGTCTTCTGGCTGGACACGGAGCGGGCGCACGACCGTCAGCTCATCGAGAAGGTGCGCGCCTACCTCGCAGATCACGACACCGACGGGCTCCAGATCGAGATCATGAACCCCGTGGAGGCCACGAAATTCACGGTCGAACGCCTCCGCAAGGGTGAGAACACTATCTCCGTGACCGGCAACGTGCTCCGCGACTACCTCACGGATCTGTTCCCCATCCTCGAGCTGGGCACCTCCGCCAAGATGCTGTCGGTGGTGCCGCTGATGGCCGGCGGAGGCCTGTTCGAGACGGGCGCCGGTGGGTCCGCCCCGAAGCACGTGCAACAGCTCGTCGCCGAGGACTACCTCCGATGGGACTCGCTCGGCGAATTCCTGGCACTGGCCGCCTCTTTCGAGCACCTCGCCCAGACGGAGGGCAACGCACGCGCCGGCATCCTCGCCTCCACGCTGGACCGCGCCACCGGCACCTTCCTTGACCGGGACAAGTCACCCACCAGGAAGCTCGGCGGCATCGACAACCGCGGATCGCACTTCTACCTGGCGATGTACTGGGCCCAGGAGTTGGCCGCCCAGACCGACGACGCCGAGTTGGCCGCGGTGTTCGCACCGATCGCGGAGTCACTGAGCACCAACGAGGCAGCCATCGTCGGGGAGCTGTTGGCCGTGCAGGGCAAGCCTGCCGACATCGGCGGCTACTACCGCCCCGACGAGGCGAAGACGGTCGCGGTGATGCGCCCGTCGCAGACCCTGAACGAGATCATCGACGCCCTCTGCTGAGGCCCTCGACACATAGGCGACAGGCGCCGCCCGATGTGGGCGGCGCCTGTCGCGTCATGAGCGTGAGGTGGTTTGACCGCTCAGGCGAAGAGCCTCTTGAGCCAACCCGCGAAGCCAGCCTGAGCTGCGGGGGCCGCCTGCTCGGTGGCTGGGGCGGCCGGGGCCGGGGCCGGCTCCACCGCGACAGTCTCGTCGGCGACCGCCTCGGCGGACGCCTCGGGGTCCTTGATGGCGGACACCTCGAAGACCAGGTTCACATTCTCGGAGACGAGGACGCCACCGGTCTCCAGCGCCGCGTTCCACACCAGGCCGAAGTCCTTGCGGTTGACCATGACCGAGCCGGAGAGCCCGACGCGCTCGTTGCCGAACGGGTCCGTGGCCACGCCGTCGTAGTCGAAGTCGATGACCACCGGGCGCGTGACGTCCTTGATGGTGAGGTCGCCCTCGACGCGCAGCGTGTCGTCAGCGGGGGCGGTGACGCTGGAGGAGGCGAAGCGGATGGTGGGGTACTGCTCGACGTCGAAGAAGTCCGCGGAGACAAGGTGTCCGTCGCGGTCCGCGCTTCCCGTCGAGACCGACGCGGCGTTGATGGTCATGTCGAGGGCCGGGGAGCTCAGGCTGGCGCCCGTCGAGGCGGTGCCGGAGAAGTCGGTGAAGGCGCCACGGACCTTGGTCACCATGGCGTGGCGGGCGGTGAAGCCGATTTCGGTGTGGCTGGGGTCGATGGTGTAGGTCCCGGCGAGCTGGTTCAGGGCGGTGGCGGTCATGGGCGTCTCCTCGTGGCGGCGTGCGGTAGGTCGTTGAAAGTGAAACCAGACTAGCCCGTCTTAGTTGAACTGTCAATTATCCCGTCAGCGACCCACGGGCTGCGGCTCGCGCTGCGCGGTCCACACGCGCAGCCGGAGCGGCCACCCCCGCTCGATCGCGAGCCGGACACCGTCGTGCGTCACCAGGTAGCCGAGCACCGCCAGGGCTGCCATCCCGGTGGCCACCGCGCCGGTGAGCACCATGGCGCGGGGCCCCCAGAGCTCGCCGAGCCAGCCGATCACCGGGGCGCCGAGCGGTGTTCCGCCCGTGAAGATGGCCACATAGACGGCCATCACGCGACCCCGGTACTCCGGTGCCGTCCCGAGTTGCACCGCGGCGTTCGCCGTCGTCATCACGGTGAGCGCGAAGAATCCGCAGGGCACCAGGAGAACGGCGTAGACGGCGAAAGTGGGGGCTGCCGACAGCAGGGCCGTGCTGACGGCGAAGGCGCCCAGCGCGAGCAGGACCGTGCGGAGGCCCGGCTGCGTGCGCCGGGTGGCGACGAGCGCGGCGCCGAGCGTGCCGATCGCCATGACGGTGCCGAGCAGCCCGTACTCCTGGGCCCCCTTTCCGAACACCTCAGTGGCCATGGTGGCGTTGTAGATCTGGAAGTTCATGCCGAAGGTGCCGAGGGCGAACACGATCACCATGAGGACCACGAGGTCCGGACGGTCGCGGAGATAGCGCAGACCGTCGACGGTGGCACCCCTCGCCTTGACCCGCCTGGAGGGGCGAAGCTCGCCGGGGCGGAGCGCCACCACCGCGGCCAGCATGGCCCCGAAGCTGAGCGCGTTGATCAGCAGCGTCGGGCCCACACCAAATGCGGCGATGAGGAGGCCGGCGGCTCCGGGGCCGACGAGGCGGGCCCCGTTGAATGAGGTCGAGTTCAACCCCACCGCATTGGGGAGGAGTTCGGGGGCGACCAGCTCGGAGACGAACGACTGCCGCGCCGGGTTGTCGAACGCGGTGATGACGCCCTGGAGGAAGGCGAAGACGAACACGTGCCACAGCTGCACCACGCCCAGCGCCACCACGGCCCACAACGCCAGCGCCGTGATCCCGAGGAGGACCTGGGTCACCAGAAGCAGGCGCCGCTTGGGGAGGCGGTCAGCCAACGCGCCGGCATACGGGGCGAGGATCGGGATGGCCAGGAACTGCAGCGCGGTGACCATGCCCAGGGCGGCGCTCGAGCCGTCGGTCAGCTCGGTGAGGACCAGCCAGTCCTGCCCCACGCGCTGGACCCAGGTCCCGATGTTGCTGATCAGGGCCCCGGCGAAGAACACGCGGTAGTTGCGCACGGCGAACGACGCGAACATGCGCCCCCGGTCACTCCGCATGCGACACCTCCATCAGGAGGTCCGCCGCCCGACGCAGCAGGTCCAGCTGCTCGGGCGACAGGGTCGCGATGTGGGCAAGCATCCACGTGTCGCGGCTGGCGATGGTCTCCTCCACCACCCGACGCCCCTCGTCGGTGAGCGAGACGAGGATTTGCCGTCCGTCCTGCGGGTGCGGCGATCGCTCGACGAGCCCCTTGTCAGCCAGGCAGTTCACGGTCCGTGTCATCGACGGCGTGCTCACCGCATCGCGGGCCGCCAGCTGCGTGGGCGTCTGGGGCCCGGTGAAGTGCAGGAACACGAGCACCGAGAACTGGTGCGGCGCGACGTCGCTGGTGCTCTCGAACCGCACCCGGCGGGAGATGCGCTGACACGCGACGCGCACGTCGTTGGCGAGGCTGAGAAGATCTGGGTCGTAGTCCGGCATGCAGTCCTTTCGCGGGAACTGCTTAGCCTAGTTCATTATCTTGGTTAATCAACTGCGGGGGTGCGGGCGGCGAGGCGGCGCGCGGTCAGCAACGGGAGAACGACCTGGCGGGCCGATTCGCGGGCGGCTGACAACGCCCCTAGCGACACGACGTCTCCCCCGAGCCCCGAGGCGACGATGCCGGGCGGCGGCAGCTCCAGCTCGCCTGCCATGTGCGCGACGGCGATCTCGATCACCTCGCCCAGCGTGCCCGCGATGGCCCCGCACACGACGATGACCTCGGGATCGTAGAACCGCGACACCACGGTACAGATCCGCCCGAGCGTGCCCCCCAGCTCCTCCACCAGCGGCCGCGCCACAGGGTCCGCCAGCCGCGCGCGAGAGAGGACCGCCTCGCCGGTGACGGCGCCCCCACTCAGGGCGGCCCAAGGGTGGTCAGCAGGAATCGCGCCCATGCCGAGCTGCGCCCTCAGCCACTGCTCCGCCAGATAGCCGAGACCCCAGGTGCCGCCGACACCGGGCACATAGGCAAGTGCCTCGAGCTCCCCGACGCCGCCGTGCGCGCCGCGCACCAATCGCCCCTCCAGGACCACGCCCGAGCCCAGGCGAAGCCCCGACAGCATCGCGACGTAGTGCTCGCGCCCCTGCGCCTCGCCCAGGGACCCCTCAGCGACAGCGGCGAGGGAAGCGTCGTTCTCGACACGCACGACAGGGAACTCCCCACTCAGCGCCTCACGGAGGCCTGCGTTCATATAGCTCCAGAAGCCGGACGTGTGCGTGGGCGAGGCCCCCTGGCCGTCGACCGGGGCAGGCACGCCCACCCCGACGGCGATCACCTCATCTCGGCTACCCCCGGCAGCGGCGAGCACCGCGTCGATGGCCCGGAGGGCCGCGGTGTGCCGGGTGGCCGGGTCCGGAGCCTCCAACTCGAAGAAGCTGGTGAGGTCGAGGTGTTCGCGCGCGAGGATCCGGCCGCTCAGATCGGCGGCCATCGCGGAGAAGCGTCGGCCGCCGGCGTCGAGGCCCACGATCAGTCCGGCCTCGCCTCGCAGCTCGAATCGTCGGGCAGGCCTTCCCAGCCGCTGGGCGGGCCCCGCGGAGCTCGTCACCTCCTCGATCAGGCCGACGTCGATCAGCTCATCGAGCGCGGAGAGTGCCGTGGATCGGGTCATTCCGAGGGCGGAAATGACGTGGTCCGCCCCGAAGGCGCCGGAGTCCCACGCGTGGTCGAGGACCGCCTCTGTGCTCGCGCGGTGGCGCGTCTGGCGCTCGGCCACACCCACTTTCCGGCACCCCCCTTGACGATCCCTCAACCGTGATGCATCCTAGACCCAGATGACTTTCTTCGATAGTTAAATCTATTGCTCGAAAACAAATCAGTCACCGACGACGAAGGGACAACGACGTGCCTCACCCCTCACCGACGCCTCCCCCAGGGCTGGCCCCCGCCTCCTGGGCGCCGCCTCGGCGCACCTTCCTCAAGGCCCTCGCGGCGGTGGGAGCCGCCAGCACCATCCCGTTGGTGACCGGCTGCTCCTCTGGCGGGCAGCAGACCATCCTGTTCCACCAGTCCAAGCCGGAGGCGGTGCCCTACTTCCGCCAGCTGGCTGCCGACTTCACCGCCTCCCAGGACCAGTTCCGGATCCTGCACGACATCTCGACGAACCTCTCGGCGAGCTTCGTGCGCAGCAACCCGCCGGACCTCGGGATGCTCAACTACAACCTGGAGATGGCCAGGTTCATGGAGCGCGGTGCGCTCTCGGACCTCTCGGACCTGCCGGAGGCCGCCACCATCCGCGAGGACATCATCGAGCTGTCGAAGTCCTACCCGCAGTACGAGGATCGCACCAGCGTGCTCCCCTACTCCGCGATGGCCGCGTCCGTGATCTACAACAAGCGCATCTTCGCCGACAACGGCGTCGAGGTGCCCACCACCTGGGATGCGCTCATCGACGTGTGCGAGAAGCTCACCGCCGCAGGGGTCACCCCGTTCTACGCCACGTTCATGGACCCGTGGACCATCATGCAGGGCTGGTTCGACTACCCGGCCGGCGGCATGGTCGACATCGCCGAGTTCTACCGGAAGATGAACGAGATCGGCGCCGACGTCGGCCCCGACTCCGAGGTGTCCTTCCAGAAGACCATGCTCGAGCCGGTGCAGAAGATGGTCCAGCTCACCGGATACATCAATGACGACGCGGGGAGCCGCGGATACGGCGACGGCAACACCGCCTTCGCCAACGGCGCCGCAGCGATGATCTTCCAGGGCCCCTGGGCCTTCGGCGAGTTCGAGAAGGTGGGCAACGACCTGGACCTCGGCACCTTCCCCCTCCCCGCGACCGACAACCCCGAGGACCTCAGGGTGCGCGTGAACATCGACCTCTCGCTGTGGGTGCCAGAGGTGGCCGACGGGCGGGAGGGCGCTCGCGCCTTCCTGCAGCACCTCATGAAGCCGGAGATCCAGAACCCCTACAACGCCGAGTTCCTGGGCTTCGGCACCACGAAGAACGCTCCCCCGGTCACTGACGAGCGGATCATCGGTATGCAGGAG
This sequence comes from Tessaracoccus luoxuelianae, assembly GCF_055326245.1. NCBI lineage: Bacteria > Bacillati > Actinomycetota > Actinomycetes > Propionibacteriales > Propionibacteriaceae > Tessaracoccus > Tessaracoccus luoxuelianae. The sequence goes on along the minus strand of NZ_JBUZNO010000008.1, from coordinate 95,561 downwards.
TACTACGACAGCGGCCGGTTCTACATGGGCCCGTCGCAGTTCATCCCCAACAACATCCCCGCCCCCAACTACTTCCAGTCGATCGCCCTCGGGGCTGAGCCGGAACCGCTGCTCGCGCAGCTGGACCGCGACTGGGCCCGGCTCGCCTTCCGCGCCTGAGACAAAGGAGTCACACGCATGTCAACCCCGTCCAGGGCCAGCGCGCCCGCAGCGAAGACAGGGCCGAGACGCCCCGTCGAACCCGTCTACTGGTTCTTCCTGGTGCCCGCCGTCGCGGTGTTCACCCTGATGATCGCCTACCCAGCCGTCGAGGGCATCACGATGAGCTTCACCAACTCGATGGGCTTCGGCGACTTCGAGTGGATCGGCTTCCGCAACTACGTGGCCCTCTTCCGCGACGAGAACATCCTCTCGTCCTACGGCTTCACCCTCCTGTTCGCCGCCGTCACCGTCATCCTGGTCAACGTCATCGCCTTCTTCCTGGCCCTCGGGCTCACCTCGAAGATCAAGTTCACCAACCCGCTGCGCACCGTCTTCGTCATCCCCATGGTGATCTCGGCCATCATCTACTCGTTCGTCTTCCGCTTCCTGTTCAACAACTCGCTGCCGCAGATCGGTGCGGCACTGGGGATCGACGGCCTCTCGACGAGCCTGCTGGCCAACCCGGACTGGGCGTGGTTCGCCATCGTCCTGGTCACCACCTGGGGCTCGGTGCCCAGCGCCATGCTGATCTACATCGCGGGCCTCATGACGGTCCCCGGTGAGGTGTACGAGGCCAGCTCGATCGACGGTGCCACCCCGGCGAAGAACCTGTGGCACATCACGCTGCCGCTGGTGGCCGGCTACGTGGGCATCAACATGATCCTCGGCTTCAAGGGCTACCTGGCTGTCTACGACCAGATCGTCGGCCTGACCCAGGGCGGCCCCGGCACCGCCACCCGCAGCGTCGCGTTCACCATCTTCGCCGGCTTCAGCGGCGGAGACTACGCCTACCAGATGGCCAACGCCGCCGTCTTCTTCGTCATCACCATCGTCATCGCGCTGCTGCAGCTGCGCCTCACCCAGGGAAGGTCCGGGTCATGAGCACCCCACTCGCCACCGTCGCCGTCGGCGTCCCGGCCCCCACTGCGGCGTCGCGCCGCGGGCGGGTCGGCCAGGAGAAGGTCAACTGGACCGCCACCATCCTGCTGATCCTCGCCGCAGTCACCGTCCTCGTGCCGCTCTACGTGACCATCTCGATGGCTTTCAAGACCACCCAGCAGTCCACCGACCTGAACGCGTTCAGCCTCCCCAACCCATGGAGTTTCAGCGGGTTCGTCGAGGCGTGGAGCCTGACCAACTTCCCCCGGGCCTTCCTCGTCTCCCTGATCGTGACCCTGGTGGCCGTGGCCGGTGCCATCCTCGTGTCGTCGATGGCCGCCTACGCCATCGTGCGCAACTGGGACCGGAAGCCCTTCAAGTACTCCTTCTACTACCTGCTCGCCGCCATGTTCATCCCGTTCCCGGTGGTCGCGCTGCCGCAGGTGCGGCTCACCGGCCTGCTGGGGTTGGACAACTACTTCGGGGTCGCGATTCTCCACATCGTGTTCGGGCTGGCGTTCAACACCCTGCTGTTCAGCACCTTCCTCCGCTCCATCCCGCTGGAGCTCGAGGAGTCCATGCGCATGGACGGCGCGAGCACCTGGCAGGTGTTCTGGAAGCTGATCTTCCCCCTGCTGTCGCCCATGGCGGCCACGGTGGGCATCTTCGCCTTCCTCAGCTCCTGGAACGACTTCATGATGCCCTCGCTGATCATCTCCCAACCCGAATGGCAGACGATCCCCGTGGTTAACAACATCTTCCAGACCCAGTTCAGCAACAGCTACAACGTGAGCTTCGCGTCGTACCTCATGGCCATGGCCCCCGCCATCGTCGTCTACCTGTTCGCGCAGCGCTGGGTCATGTCCGGCCTGACCCAGGGCGCCATCAAGTAGCGTCGAGCGAACCATCCAAGGGGTGGGCCGGGGCGCACCGGCCCACCCCACCCTCACCATCCCAGCCAAGGAGAACCATGACCGCAGAACGCCATCAGACCGCCCCAGCTTCCCGCCCGGACGGCTGGTGGCGCTCCGCGGTGGTCTACCAGGTCTACCCCCGCTCGTTCCAGGACTCCAACGGCGACGGCATCGGCGACATCCCAGGCATCACCAGCCGCCTCGACCACCTGGCCGAGCTCGGGGTCGACGTCATCTGGCTGTCACCCGTCTACCGCTCGCCGCAGGTGGACAACGGCTACGACATCAGCGACTACCGCGACATCGATCCCCTGTTCGGAACCCTCGCGGACCTCGACGAGCTCCTCGCCCAGGCTCACTGGCGCGGGATCAAGCTGGTCATGGACCTGGTGGTCAACCACACCTCGGACCAGCACCCGTGGTTCGTCGAGTCCCGCGACCCGGCCTCCCCCAAGCGGAGCTGGTACTACTGGCGCCCCGCCCGTCCCGGACACGAGCCCGGCACGCCTGGCGCCGAGCCCGACGACAGCGCCGCGGCCTTCGCGCCGTCGGCCTGGACGTTCGACCCGGCCAGCGGCCAGTACTACCTGAGCATGTTCAGCCCCGGGCAGCCGGACCTCAACTGGGAGAACCCCGAGGTTCGCGAAGCCGTCTACGACATGATGCGGTGGTGGGTGGACCGCGGAGTCGACGGCTTCCGGATGGACGTGATCAACCTCATCTCCAAGCCACACGACCTCGCCTCCGGCGGCCCGATCGAGCCCGGCTCGGCGGACTTCCGCCAGATCGCCAACGGTCCCCGTCTCGACGAGTTCCTCGCCGAAATGAACCGCGAGGTGGGCCTCGACGACCAGAATCTGCTCACCGTCGGCGAGATGCCCGGCGCGACCGTTGAGTTGGCCCGGCGGGTCACGGACCCTGCCCGGCGGGAGCTGAACATGGTCTTCACGTTCGAGCATGTCAGCCTCGACCAGGCCTCCGGTAGCAAGTGGGACCTGATGGCACTGCCCCTGCCCGCGCTGAAGGGCAACCTTGCCCAGTGGCAGTACGGTCTGGCGGAATCGGGCTGGAATTCGCTGTACCTCGACAACCACGACCAGCCGCGGGCAGTGTCCCGCTTCGGCGACGACTCCCCCGAGCACCGCGTCAACTCCGCCAAAACGCTGGCCACCGTCCTGCACCTGCACAAGGGCACCCCGTACGTGTACCAGGGTGAAGAACTCGGCATGACGAACTCCCCCTTCACCGAGATCGGGCACTACGTCGACGTCGAATCGCTGAACCACCACACCCTGGCCACGGCCATGGGCACCGCCGAGGCCGAGATCCTCCGCTCGCTGGCCGCGAAGAGCCGCGACCATGCACGCACCCCCGTCCAGTGGAACGACGGCCCGCACGCGGGCTTCACCACCGGCGTGCCCTGGCTGCCGGCCAACCCCAACTACCGCGACATCAACGCCGAGGCGGCCCGCCTCGACCCCGCGTCGGTGTTCGCCCACTTCCAGAGTCTGATCGCGCTTCGACACACCGACGAGGTGGTCCGCGAGGGCCGCTTCGAGCTGCTTCTGCCCGAGCACGAGCAGCTCTGGGTGTTCACCCGCACCCTGGGCGACACCACACTGCTCGTCCTCGCCAACTGTTCGTCGACCTCGGCGGAACTCCCGCTCGACGCCCTCCCCAGCCTCGACGGCGCCGAATTGATCCTGGCCACCCACGATGCCGCCGACCCCTCGTCGCTCGCGCCGTGGGAGTCCCGAATCCTCCGCCTGGCCACCCGCTGACCCTCACCACTGAAGGACCTTCCCCCATGCAGGACATCACGGACCAGGCGACCCTGGTCTCCGACCAGAGCGCCCAATGGTGGCGCCAAGCCCTCGTCTACCAGATCTACCCCCGCAGCTTCGCCGACAGCAACGCCGACGGCATCGGCGACCTGCGCGGCATAGCGTCGCGGCTCGACTACCTCTCCGGCCTCGGCATCGACGCGGTGTGGCTGAGCCCCTTCTATCCCTCCGCCCTCGCCGACGGCGGCTACGACGTCATCGACTACCGCGGAATCGACCCGCGCATCGGCACCCTCGATGACTTCGACGAGCTCGCCGCCGGGCTGCACGCGCGTGGCATCCGGATCCTCATCGACATCGTGCCGAACCACACCTCGAACCTGCACGACTGGTTCCAGCAGGCGATCGCGGCGGGCCCCGGATCGGCCGAGCGGGAGCGCTACATCTTCCGCGACGGCACCGGCCCGGACGGCTCCGAGCCGCCCACGGACTGGGTCTCGATCTTCGGGGGCAGCGCCTGGGAGCAGGTGGCCGACGGACAGTGGTATCTCCACACCTTCGCCGTCGAGCAGCCGGATCTGAACTGGGCCAGCGATGAGGTCCGGGAGGAGTTCCTCAGCATCCTGCGCTTCTGGGCCGATCGCGGCGTCGACGGCTTCCGCGTGGACGCCGCCCACATGCTCGCCAAGGACCTGACGGAGCCGCTGCCCACGCAGGCCGAGCTCGAGGCCCACCCGAGGGACGGCAGCCATCCCACGTGGGACCGCGACGAACTCCAGGAGATCTACGCCGAGTGGCGCGGGGTGTTCAACTCCTACGACCCGCCGCGCACGGCGGTCGCGGAAGCCGCGGTGCACTCGTCACGCGTGCCGCTCTACGCGAGCCCGTCCACGCTGGGGCAGTCGTTCTTCTTCGACCTCCAGCTCGCCAACTACGACGCGGCAACCTTCCACCGGATCATCGACGAGTGCCTGGGTGTCGCGGCCGTGTCCGGCTCGTCGGTCACCTGGGTGCTCAACAACCACGACACGATCCGGTCAGCCAGCCGCTACGGCACCCCGTTCCCGGGGACGAACCCCGACGGGACGCCGCTGCGCAAGCACGGCGGCGACTGGCTGATGGCCGGAGGGGACCCTGTCCTTCTCGACGCGGCCACTGGCCTTCGCCGGGCGCGCGCGGCGACGCTGCTTCTCATGGCGCTGCCCGGCTCGGCGTACCTCTATCAGGGCGAGGAGCTCGGCCTCCAGGAGGTGGCGGAGATCCCCGATTCGCTGCGCGCCGACCCGTCGTTCTTCCGCAACCGTGAGCTGGAGGTGGGCCGCGACGGCTGCCGCGTACCGCTCCCGTGGACGCGGTCCGGGTCGTCGTTCGGCTTCGGCGAGGACGGCTCGCACCTGCCACAGCCGCTGTGGTTCGGGCACTACTCCGTCGAGGCGGAGTCCGGGGATCCGGGCTCGACGCTGTCGATGTACCGACGGGCGGCGCAGCTGCGGCGGGAGCTGCAGACAGACGAGTCCATGGTGTGGATCCCGACCGACTACGACGAGGTGCTGCGGTTCCGGCGGTCGGGCGGCTGGGAGGTGGTGTCGAACTTCGGCAAGGATCCGGTTCAGCTGCCCGAGGGAGAGATTCTGGTCGCCTCGGGCCCGTGGGGAGACGAGCTTCCGGGCGAGACCACCGTCTGGCTCCGCGCCTGACCGCCCGCCGGGCCATCTTCGCTCCCTGAGGAGCTCCGCGCCATCCTCGGTCCCTGAGGAGCTCCGCGTCGCGTAGCGACCGTGGAGCGTCTCGAAGGGTCGTATAGTGACCTTCCCTCGGACTTAACCCACTCGCCCGGGTCCGCCTCGCCCTGGTCCGCCTCGCCTTGGTCCACCGTCTGGGTGCGGGGATCCGGGTTCCGCTGCACGGGCGGCCCGCGGTGGCCGGGTCCCCTCGTCGCCAGACACCACCGGGTGGTCGGGGCCTGCGGCGCCTCTGAGGGCCGCCCGTGCAGCGGATCCCGGTTCCCCGCCGCCTTCTGCTGTGGCGTGGCCAGGTTGGGGTGTGGCCCGTCAGGGCGGCCCTGGCAACAGCCTGCTGAGGCGGGAGCCAGCCGGGTGATCGTCGGGTTGAGCACCGCTACGCAGTGCCGCCCTGACGTCCCGCACCCTCGCTGCACCTCACGGTTTGTCACTGGGGTTACGACTTTGCGACCAAAGACCCCGGCGTCTGAAGCCGCCCCCCGCGGGTTGAGCCGGGCATGCCGCGGAGCGGCGCAGCCCGCGTCGAAACCACCCTGAGCCCATGAACCCAACCGCCCGACGGCCTCGCTCCGGTCGGTGAGAAAAGGGACCCCGCGTCTGGGCCCGCTACCAAATCGGTAGATCTGGGTTCGTAGTCGCCACCAGATCCACCCAACAGACAGGCGATGACGGGCCCTTTCGCGAGGGTGGGGACGACAGGGCGGCACTGCGCAGCGGTGCAAAACCCGACGAGCACCTGACTGCCCTCCGCCTCGAGGAACTCAAGCCAGGGCCCGCCCTGACGGGCCACACCCGAACCCGGCCACGCCGCAGGCCAAGCCAGTGCAGGGAGACGGGAGCCGAGGCACGGGCGGCCTCACCACCCAACCACCCTCCGAGTCCGGAGGACGTGCAGACCGTGGACAACGGCCGCTCGGGCCTCGGGTCACGGCTCCCTGCACCGGACAGCAGGGTTGATCGGGCAACGCGCGTCACGACCCGCGGGGCAGGCCTCAGCCGACGGTGGCGAACACGTAGGCGACGAACGTCACCACGCTGACGACCGTGTACAGGCTCAACACGTTGTTGGAGTAGGCCACCTCGTCGCGCCTGTGGGCGGGCAGGAAGATCGGGACGATGAACGGCGGCGGAAGGATGAACAGCATGAAGACCGCCGCCTGGGCGAACTGGTCAAGGCCGAGCCACCGACCCACGACGAGTTCGGAGAGGACAAGCGCCAGGATCAGGCACACCACGAAGCGGACGGCCACCAGCGGGGCCGCCTCCCGGACTCCGTCGCGGCTCAGCCTGGTCCCGTAGCCCACGATGAGCAGGATGACGGGCACGATCACGGCGGCGAGGTAGCCGAGCGCGCCCAGCACCCCGGCCGAGAACGGGTTCGCCGCAAGCGGTTCGGCCACGCCGAGCGCGTTGAGCACCAGACCGGCGAAGATCGCGAGGATGACCGGCGACTTCACGAACGAGGAGAGAGTCTCGATCAGCGACACCGCCCCGTCGCTCTGACGCTTCAGGAGCGTCACGAAGATGAACCAGATGAAGAACTCGTGCCCCAATCCGACGATCGCCGCCGTCGGCACGTTGCCCAGGCCGTAGGCCGCCGCGTACAACGCCAGGCCCACCATGCCGAACTCGAACCCGGTGAACAGGAAAGTGGCCACGGGCGGTGCCCCCAGCGCGCGCCGCGCCAGGGCACCCATGCCGAGCAGCAGGACGCAGGCGACGGGGATGATCACGATGAGCGCCAGGTATTCGGCCCGGAACTCCATCGACAGGAATGCGGTGAACAGCACCGCAGGGAGCACAACGCTGACGATGAGGCGCTTCAGGCCCTCGACCACGCCGTCGTCCAGCACCCGAAGGCGGCGTAGGAGGATGCCCAGCACGATCAGCAGGACGATGGGGATGACGCTGGCGAGCGTCTCTGCGATGGTGCCCATGGCTGGCACCCTAGCGAGCCCTCGTCGTGCCGACGACGGTGGGGCTCCTCCCGCTAGAGGAGGAACGCCTCGCCAGGCCCCTCGGAGGCCTGGATCTCGCCCAGCACCCACCCGTGGACACCGCGTGCGGCGAGTGCCGCCAGGGCCGCGTCTACCTCATGCTGAGGCAGGATGGCCACCATGCCCACGCCCATGTTGAGGGTGGCGTCGACGTCGGCCTGCTTGAGCCCGCCCACCGTCTGCACGATCTGGAAGATCGCGGGCGGGGTCCAGCTGGAGCGGCGCAGCACCGCGGCCATGTCGTTGGGGATCACGCGGGCCAGGTTGTTGGCCAGCCCGCCGCCGGTGATGTGGCTCATGGCGTGCACCTCGACGGTGCTGATCAGGTCCAGCACGTCGAGCGCGTAGATCTTCGTGGGCTCGAGGAGCTCCTCGCCGAGGGTGCGGCCGAGTTCGTCGACATGGCGCCCCAGGTCCCAGCCCGCCTGGTTCAGCAGGACGTGGCGGACCAGTGAGTAGCCGTTGGAGTGCAAACCGGACGAGGCCATGGCGATGATCGCGTCGCCCGTGCGCACCCGCTCGGGCCCGAGGATCTTCGAGCGCTCCACCACGCCCGTCGTCGCGCCGGCGATGTCGTACTCATGCGGCTCGAGGAGGCCGGGGTGCTCGGCCGTCTCCCCTCCGATGAGGGAGCACCCCGCCGCGACACACGCGTCCGCGATCCCGCTGACGATCGCGGCGATCCGCTCCGGGACCACCTTGCCGCAGGCGATGTAGTCGGTGACGAACAGCGGTTCGGCGCCGCAGACCACGAGGTCGTCGACGAGCATGCCGAGGAGGTCGAAGCCGATGGTGTCGTGCTTGTCCAGGGCCTGGGCGATGGCCACCTTGGTGCCCACGCCGTCGGTGGAGGTGGCCAGCACCGGATGCTGGTACCCCTTCAGCGCCGAGGCGTCGAAGAACCCTGCGAAGCCGCCGAGACCGCCCAACACCTCGGGCCGACGGGTGCGGCCCACGTGGGCCTTCATCAGTTCGACGGCGCGGTCGCCCGCCTCGATGTCGACGCCTGCGGCGGCGTAGGCACTCTTCTCCACTATCTCTCCTCGAGTCTCAGCAGCTCGGCCTGGGCAGGCGGGATCGCGACGGGATAGTTCCCGTCGAAGCAGGCACGGCACAGGTTGTCGGCGGGCACGTGGGTGGCCTCCGTCAGGCCTTCAAGCGAGATGTAGCCAAGGGAATCTGCGCCGAGGGAGCGGCGGATCTCCTCCACCGTCAGGCCCGGCGCGATCAGCTCGGCCCGGGAGGCGAAGTCGATGCCGTAGAAGCATGGCCACTTCACCGGCGGCGACGAGATGCGCACGTGGACCTCACGGGCGCCGGCCTCGCGCAGCATCCGCACAAGGGCGCGCTGGGTGTTGCCCCGCACGATCGAGTCGTCGACGACGACGAGGCGCTTGCCCTCGATCACCTCGCGCAGCGGGTTGAGCTTCAGCCGGATGCCGAGCTGGCGGATGGTCTGGCTGGGTTGGATGAAGGTGCGGCCCACGTAGGCGTTCTTCACCAGGCCCTGCCCGTAGGGGATTCCCGAGGCAGCCGCGTAGCCGATGGCCGAGGGCGTCCCCGACTCCGGCACCGGGATCACCAGGTCAGCGTCGACGGGGTACTCCTCCGCGAGCTTCCGGCCGATCCGGACCCGGACCGTGTGCACGCCGTGTCCGGCGATGGTGGTGTCCGGGCGGGCCAGGTAGACGTACTCGAAGATGCAGCCCTTCGGCTTGGCCTCGGCGAAACGCACGGACCGCAGTCCGCGCTCGTCGATGGCGAGGAACTCGCCGGGCTCCACCTCACGCACGAAGCTGGCGCCCACGATGTCCAGCGCCGCCGTCTCGGAGGCGACCACCCAACCGTTGGACAGACGCCCGAGGACCAGGGGCCTGATGCCCTGCGGGTCTCGGGCCGCGAAGATCGTGCGTTCGGTCATGAAGGTGAGGCAGAAGGCGCCCTTCAGGCGGGGCAGGACCTTCATCGCCACCTGCTCGATGGGCTCCTCGCCGAAGCTGGCCATGAGAGCCGTCACCAGCGACGTGTCGTTGGTGGAGTCCATGGTCTTCTTCTCCGGCACCCGCTCGGTGGGGTCCAGCTCCGCCAACCACGCCTCGAGCTCGTGGGTGTTGGTGAGGTTGCCGTTGTGGGCCAGGGCCAGTCCACCCGCGTGCGTGGCGCGGAAGGTGGGCTGCGCGTTGTGCCAGACGCTGGCCCCCGTCGTCGAGTAGCGGGTGTGACCGATGGCCAGCCGGCCGGGAAGCGACTTCAGCGTGGCCTCATTGAACACCTGGCTGACCAGGCCCATGTCCTTGTAAACCATGATGCGCTGGAGGTTGCTCACCGCGATGCCGGCGGACTCCTGGCCTCGGTGCTGCAGCGCGAACAGGCCGAAGAACGTCAGCTGGGCCACGTCCTCTTCGGGCGCCCAGACACCGAACACGCCGCATTCTTCCTTGGGACCGTCGTAGCCGAGCACGCGGCAGACTCTACCCGCTGGCGCCGTTCCGGGCGCCGTCCCCTCCTCCGGTGGGCCGATGCTCAGGCCGACGACGGGTACAGCGACACCAGGGTGGCCTTGATCACCGCCACCACCCGATCACCGGGCGCCAAGCCCAGGTCGCGGACCGCGGAGGGGGTCAGGTCGGCAGCGACCCGCTGCCCCACCACGTCCAGCGTCACCCGCTGCACGGGCCACCTGTCCTCGATTCCCACCACCAGGGCGGGCAGTTCGTTGCGCGGACTCCCGTGCGGAGCCTCCCGGAACACGCTGACCGCGGTGGGCGCGAACACGGCGCGGGCCGGCCCCGGCGGCAGAGGGCCCGCGGAGATGCCCGCCACCATGATCCCCTCGTCCAGCCGGACCCCGCCGTCGCCCGTGGCCTCGCCGTGCAGCAGGTTGACCCCGACGAAGCCGGCCAGGAAGGCGCTCGTGGGGCGCTGGCACACATCGTCGACGTCCCCCTCCGCGACGACGCGGCCTTCGCTCAGCTCCACCACCCGGTCCGCCAGGGTCACCACGTCGAGGAAGTCGTGGGTGACCAGCACGGTGGTGATCCCGCGCAGGCGCTGCCTGAGGAGCGCCCGGACCTCCGGCGCCACGCTGGCGTCCAGCGCGGCCAGCGGCTCGTCCAGCAGCATCACCTCCGGGTCGATGGCCAGGGAGCGGGCCAGGGAAACCCGCTGCGCCTGCCCGCCGGAGAGGGACCTGGGGCGGCGCTGCCCCAGGTCCGCGCATCCGACGGCGGCCAGCTCCTGGGCGGCCCGGGCCCGGGCGGCCCCCCGCGACACACCGCGGGCGCGGAGTCCGAAGGCGACATTGTCGAGGACGTCGAGGTGGGGAAACAGCAGGGAACGCTGCTCGACGTAGCCGAATCGCCGCTGGTACGGGGCGACGTGCCCCTCCGGCCCGGACAGCTCCAGTCCGAGGACGCTCACGCGGCCGCTGGTGGGGCGCAGGTCGCCGGAGAGCAGCTGGACCAGGCTGGACTTGCCCGCGCCGTTGGGGCCCACCACCGCGACAGTCGCGCCCTCGGGGACGCCCACATTGAGGGTCAGGCCCCGGTCCGCGACAGAGGCGTCGACCCTGATGGCCTCAGGCATCGGTGCGGCCCGTCCGCATCGCCACGAACACGACGACAGCCGCGACCCCCAGCAGCACCAGCGCCAACGCCAGCGCCAGCTCGGCGTCGGACTCCCGCAGCAGGTAGATCTCCAGCGGCAGCGTGCGGGTCACGCCCTGCAGGGACCCGGCGAACGTCAGTGTTGCGCCGAACTCTCCGAGCGCCCGTGCGAACGCGAGCGCGGTGCCGGACAGGATCGCGGGGGCGGCCAACGGCACCGTGACCTGCCCGAACACGTGCGTGGGCCGCGCGCCGAGCCGTGCCGCGGCCCGCTCGTAGTCGGTGCCCGCGGAGCGCAGGGCCCCCTCGAGCGAGACCACCAGGTACGGCAGGGCGACAAATGTCTGCGCGACGATCACGGCGGCGGTCGTGAAGCCGATCTCGATCCCGAGCACGGCCAGCGGCGCGCCGATGAGCCCGCGCCGCCCGAGGGTGGCGAGCAGCGCCAGCCCCGCGACGACGGGCGGCAGCACCATCGGCACCGCCACGACCGTCCGCGCCACGCCGACCCACCGGCCCCGCGACCGCGCCAGCACGAGCGCCGTCGGGACGCCGAGGATGAGCACCGCGAGGGTGCTGGCCAGGCAGGTGCCGAGGCTGAGCGCCAGCGCGTCACGGGCCCGCTCGGAGCCCAGGAGTTCACCCAGCCTCCCCCATGGGACCCGCAGCAGCAGGCCGAGCAGGGGCACGACGAGGAACGCCAGCGCGGCGGCGAAGGGCGCCCACGCCCAGCGCGGGAGCGCTGCGGCGGTCACTGCGGTGGCCCGAACCCGGCGGCGCGCAGGTCATCCTGCCAGGGCCCGGTCAGCTCGTCGATGAAGCGCTCAGCCGCGTCGGGGTGGGGCGCATCGGCCACCGCCGCAACCCAGTAGGTGTTCGGATCGGCGCCGGCACCGGCGATCTCGATGCTCTCCACGGCGGTCGAGGCCGCGGCGTCGGTGGCGTAGACGAGGCCGGCGTCGGCCTCCCCGGAGGCGACCTTGCCGAGGACGTCGGCCACTCTGCTCTCCTCGGAGACGGGACGGAGCTCCAGCCCGGCCGCGTCGGCCAGCCTGTGTGCGGCGGCCCCGCACGGCACCTCCACCGCGCACGCCACGAGCTTCCCGCGGTTCAGCGACTCGTCGAATCCCGTCACCCCGGCCGGATTGCCTCGCGGTACGGCGATCACCAGCCGGTTGGTGGCGAACATCACCGGATCGTCGACGACGAGACCCGCGTCGACGGCGCGCTGCATCACCGCGCGGTCGGCCGAGGCGAACACGTCGGCCGGGGCCCCACCGGCCAGCTGGTCGAGCAGCCCGGACGAGCCGTCGAAGCTGAAGGTAGCCTCGGCGCCCACGTCCTGCAGCACCTCACTCAGGGATGACGCCGCGAACACGACCGGGCTCGTCGACGAAGGCTGCCCGCAGCCCGTGAGTGCCAACGCGGCGGCGAGCAGTGCCGCGGACCTCTTCACGACCTGAGCCCCTCGATCGACACGTTCGTCGCCTTGATGACAGCGGTGGCCACCGAGCCGACCGCGAGCCCGAGTTCCCGCACCGCCTCGGTGGAGATCAGGCTGACGATGCGGTAGCGGCCGCACTGCAGCTCCACCTGGCTCATCACCAGATCCGAGGTCACCTTCGTCACGATCCCGGTGAGGTGGTTGCGCGCTGATCGCGTCCCCGCTCCCCCGTCCAGGTCGTCCAGCCCTCCATCGGCGAGCTCCTGGGCGAGCGCGGCCAGCGCGGCGCCGTCGACGACCCGTCTCCCCTGCTCGTCGGCGCTGGCCGGCAGACGGCCGGCCTCAACCCAGCGACGGACCGTGTCGTCGCTCACCCCCAGAAGGCTTGCCGCTGCCGAGATCCGCATCTGCGTCATGCTTGACCCTAACACTCCGCTCCTGCGGATCGGTGGGTCTGGTCCTGTCGGCCTTCGCGCCGGAATAGGCTGGGGCCATGAGTCACAGAGCCGCCGTCATCACCTGCTCGGATCGCGCCTCGGGCAACGTCTACGAGGATCGTTCGGGCCCGATCATCCGTCGCGCGCTGAAGGAGTTGGGATTCGAGGTGACGGAGCCGGTCATCGTGCCGGACGAGGCCGAGGTGATCGCCACAGAGATCCGGCTTGCGGTGGCCGACGGCGCCCGCGTGGTCATCACCACGGGCGGGACGGGAGTGGGCCCGCGGGATGTCACCGTCGAGGCGACCCGGTCCCTGCTCACCTACGAGGTGCCGGGGGTCGCCGAGGCCGTCCGCAGCCTGGGCGCGGCGAACACTCCGCTGTCGTGGCTCTCCCGGGGCCTGGCCGGGGTGATCGACCACAACGAGAACCGCGCGTTCGTCTACAACGCCCCCGGCTCCCGGGGTGGGGCCCGCGACGCACTCTCAGTGCTGGCCCCGCTGCTCGTTCACATCGTCGACCAGCTCGACGGCGCCGATCACGACCTCAACCGGCCCTCCAGCCAGTAATCAGGAGTCGGCGGGCCGGCTCCAGTCGCCTGAGCGCCCCCCGCTCTTGGCGGTGATCCGCGCCGACACGATCTCGGCCGAGCGGTCCACGCCCTTGACCATGTCCACCACCGCCAACGCCGCGACAGTCACCGCCGTCAACGCCTCCATCTCGACGCCGGTCCGGTCCGCGGTCCGCACCGTCGCTTCGATCGCGACCCCCTCGTCGACGATCGACAGGTCGACGACGGCGCCGTGCACGCCGATCACGTGTGCCAGCGGCAGCAGATCCGGGACCCTCTTCGTCGCCGCGATCCCCGCGACCCGGGCGACGGCCAGCACGTCGCCCTTCGGCACGGTTCCCGTGCGCAACGCCTCAACCACCTCCGCCGAGCAACGGACGGAGGCGACGGCGGTGGCCGAGCGGACCGTGGGTTGCTTGGCGGTGACGTCGACCATGCGGGCCTCGCCGCGGGCATCAAGGTGCGTGAACTCCATGGCGGTCACGCTAGCGCGCTGACCAGATGCACCGCGACCCTCTCGCCGGGCTTGACGCTCTCCACGTCCTCGCCGAGGACCGCCAGAGCGTCGGCCAGGTGAAGCGAGGCCACCAGGTGGGAGCCTGAGCCGAGCCGGTGCGAGGGCTGCACCGCGCCGTCGACGATGCGCACCGGCGTGTACTGCCGACGCCCCGGCGGGCTGTGCCACCCCTCGGCGACGGGGAGCTGGGTGGACGGCCACAGTGTGGGAAGGCCCTGAAACGCGGCCAGCAGCGGGCGCAGGTACGCCCAGGCCGAGACGAACACGCTGACGGGGTTGCCGGGCAGACCCAGGAAGGCCACGGGCCGCCCGTCACGGTCACGCAGTGCGCCGCAGGCCTGCGGCTTGCCCGGCTGCATCGCCACCTTGACGAACTCGATCTCGCCCTCGACCACCTGCCGTACCACCTCGAACGCCCCCACGGACACCCCGCCGGAGGTGACCACCACGTCCGCGGCGGCGGAGGCCTCGTCGAGCACCCGCGCGAACTGGGCGCCGTCGTCGGGCACCGATCGCCGCAGGACGACCCGGCCGCCGAACCTCTCCACGAGGCCGGCGAGCAGGATCGAGTTGGAGTCCGGGATCTGGCCGAAGCCGAGTGGCTCACCGGCGGGCGCAAGCTCGGAGCCGGTCGACAGCACCGCGACACGCGGCCTCCGACGCAGCGGCACTGACCCGAAGCCGATCGACGCCGCCGCGGACGCAGCCTCAGGCCCCCACGTGGTGCCGGAGGGCAGGACGATGTCTCCCGCGCGCACGTCCTCACCCGCCCGCCGCACGTGCCTGCCCGGCACCGCTGCCCCACTGACGACAACGCGATCGGGAAGCGGCGCGGCGCCCATCGGTTGGTCGGTGGCCTCCACCGGGACGACGGCGTCAGCCCCCGGTGGCATCGGCGCGCCCGTCATGATCCGGGCCGTCTCCCGGGGCCCCACCGTCGGAGTGGAAGTGGCGCCGGCAGGGATGTCGCCGATCACGCTCAGGACGGCCCCGGGCGTCGCGTCGGCGGCGCGCACCGCGAACCCGTCCATGGCCGAATTGTCGAAGGGGGGGACCGCCACCCGCGCCGCGAGGTCCTCCGTCAGCACCCGGCCGCGACCCTCATCGACGGGTGTCGCCTCGGATGGCAGGAGCGTGGCCAGCGCCAGCACCCGCTCCAGGTACTCCTCGACGCTCAGCATTCCCAGCCCCGGCTCACGGGCACTGCGACCACTCGTGGGTGCCGTCGGCGAGGAACTGCTTCTTCCAGATCGGAAGCCTCTCCTTGACCCGCTCCACCAGGTCCGACGCGCAGTCGAACGCCTGCGCCCTGTGCGACGCCGCGACCGCCACGAACAACGCCACCCCCCCGATGCCCAGCGTGCCGAGGCGGTGCTGCGCCGCGATCGCATGCACGCCGTCGCGGCCCTCGAACTCGGCGACGATCTCCCGCATCACGGCCTCCGCCGTCGGATGCCCGACGTACTCGATGCCCGTGACCGCCACCCCGTGGTCGTGGTTGCGCACGATGCCGCCGAACGTGACGACGGCTCCCGCGCGGTCATCGGAGACGAACGCCGTCAGCGCGTCGACGTCGACGTCGTCGGGCGTCACCCCTGCGAGTTGCTTCACACGCCCACCCTAACCCGAGGGGTCAGCTGGGCTTCGGCGCGCCCGGGCGGGCGTAGCGGAACCAGGTGATCGCGATGCACATCACGGCCCACACGGCACCGATGGCATAGAACAGCGTGGGGCTCATGATGGTGAGTCCGACGCCGAACAGGAACGGTCCGAAGGCCGCGATGGCCGCGGTCCAGCCGATCACGCCGCCCGCCTGCCGCTTCTCGAAGATCATCGGCATCTGCTTGAACGTGGACGCGTTGCCGATCCCGGAGAACAGGAAGATCAGCAGCATGCCCCACAGGAACTGGTTGAACCCGCCCTGCAGCGCGGCAGCGCTGGAGGTGTCCGGTGTGAGCGCCGGGATCGTGAAGAGGATCGAGCCCAGGATGCCGATGCCGGAGATGAGCGTCCAGATGGCGCCACCCATCCGGTCAGTCAGCGGCGAGAACACGATACGGGCCCCGGCACCGACGAGCGGCCCGAGGAAGACGAACTTCACCGGATCCGGCAGCGTGTAGCCGTCGACGAGCATCGTGGCCGTGGCCCCAGAGCCCTCGACGATGGCGGCGTTGCCCGCCCCGTAGAGGTTGAGCATCAGCAGGCCGAACTGGGCCGCGAGCCCGGAGAAGGTGCCGAAGGTCATGATGTAGAGGATGGTCATCCACCAGGTGTCCTGGTTGGAGAAGATGTCGAACTGTTGCTTGATGTTGGCCTTGATCGGCACGGACCGCAGCGCGATGTAGGCCCAGATGGCGCCGACGATGATGAACGGGATGTAGACCAGCGCCGAGTTCTGGTACCAGACCGTGACGGGGTCCCTGCCCGCGAACGACATCTGCTGCGAGCCGAGGAACCCGAACATGCCGAAGGTGATCAGCCAGGGCGTCATGAGCTGCACGAGCGACACGCCGAAGTTGCCGATGCCCGCCTGCAGGCCCAGCGCGGTGCCCTGGAGGCGCTTGGGGAAGAAGTACGAGGTCGAGGGCATGAATCCGGAGAACGCACCGCCGCCGATGCCGGAGAGGAACGCCAGACCCAAGAGCCGCCAGTAGGGCACGTCAGGGTTGGTGACCTCAAAGCCCCACCCGAGGACCGGCAGGATGAGCAGGAGGGTGGTCAGGGTCACCATCTTGCGGGTGCCGATCTTGGGCGGCAGCACCATCCACACGAGCCTCAGGATTCCGCCGGACAGGCCGGGCATGGCGGCCATCCAGTAGAGCTGCTCCTTGGTGAAGTCGAAGCCGAGCGCGTTGAGCTTGGGCACGATGGCGCTGGGGAGGAACCAGGCCACGAAGGCCAGGGTCAGCGTGAAGGTCGTGATGGTGAGGGTGTTCCAGGCGAGTCTGCTGTCCCACTTCTCCGGATCCTCCGGGTCCCAGGCCTGGAGCCAGTCGCCCTTGGTCTCGAACTTCTTGGTACTCATACTGCGGACTCCTCAAGGGGAAGTTCGATGGTGCCGGCGAGTTCGGGTGACTTGTCGTGCAGCATCTTGACGATGGTGAGGTGCATCCACACCGCGCAGATGACGGTGAGGAGGAACAGGACGAAGAAGGTGGACGTGGGGAACCCCGACCACAGCTTGGTGTAGGCGAACAGCGGCGGAAGGACGAACCCGCCGAGGCCACCGAGGGTGCCGACGAGGCCGCCGACCGAGCCGACGTTCTCCGGGAAGTACTCGGGGATGTGCTTGAACACCGCGGCCTTGCCCAGGCCCATGGCGCAGCCCAGGAGGAACACCAGCACCGCGAACATCCAGAGGCTGAGGCTGTAGGCGAGGTGCTCGGTCTGGGAGCCGTCGGCGTGCTCGATGACGATGTGGCCGTTGGGCATCATGAGGATTCCGCTGGTGAGCAGCATCAGAGCGAACGTCCAGTACATGACCCTGCGGGCGCCGAAATGATCCGACAGCCAGCCGCCCACGGGACGCAGGAGCGAGGCCGGGAAGATGAAGGTGGCCGTGAGCAGACCCGCGGTGGTGAGGTCAACGTCGAAGTTGTCGACGTAGTACTTGGGTAGCCACGCCGACAGCGCCACGTAGGCGCCGAAGACCGCCACGTAGTAGAGGCTGAACCGCCACACCCGCATGTGCTTGAGCGGCAGCAGCATGGTGCGGACGCTCCGGCTGGTGCCGGGCGCGCGATCCACGCGCGGCACGATCACCCACACGGCCACCCCTACGATGACCAGCAGCACGGCGTAGATCACCGGAACCAGGCGCCAGCCGCCCTCGATGCCGAACGCGAAGGTGGCCCCCGCCGTCCCTGCGATCAGCGGGGGGCCGATGAACTTGGTCACCGACGCGCCCACGTTGCCCGCACCGAAGACGCCCAGGGCGAGGCCCTGGCGCTTGCGGGAGTACCAGGCCGCGTTCCAGGCGGTGCCGACGGAGAACAGGTTTCCGGCAAAGCCGACGAGGAAGGCCAGCACGAGCAGGAGCCCGTAGCTGTCGGCCTTCGAGACCAGGAAGGCGGGCAGCGCGGTGGCGAACAGCAGGAACAGCGTGACCTTCCGGCCGCCGATCCGGTCGGCCAGAATGCCGGCCGGGAGCCGCCACATCGAGCCGTTGAGGACGGCCAGGGCCGAGATCCAGGACAGCTCCACGTCGGTGAGGCCGAGTTCCTTCTGGATGGGGACGCCGAGGATGCCGAACATCAGCCACACCGCGAACATCAGCGTGAACGCGAGGGTGGACATGATCATGACGCGGCCGGCGCCCTTGCCCGTCTCGTGGACGGGCTCAACCTCGATGAGGTGCTTACTCACGTGTGGGGTGTCTCTCTAGGGGGAAGGCGGCAGGGAGCTCAGCGCTGGGCGCGCTTGTTGTCGGGGGTACCCACGGGGTCCCAGCCGCGACCCTTGACCGTCTCGGAGCGACGCGACGAGTCGTCGCGCGAGCGGTAGACGATGTAGGGGCGGAACAGGTAGTGGAACGGTGCCGAGAAGGCGTGCACGAGGCGGGTGAAGGGGATGATCGCGAACAGCAGCATGCCGATGACGACGTGGGTCTGGAACTGCCAGGTGGCGGCCGCCATCGCCTCGACGTCGGGCTGGAACACGAACAGGGAGCGGTACCACACCGATACCGTCTCGCGGTAGTTGTGCTCCTCGCCTGTGGGGGTGGTGTCGCCGGTGAGCGTGGCCACCATGCCGAGCCCGATCACGGTGGCGAGCACCAGGTACATGATCTTGTCGTTCCACGTGGTGGCCTTGAACACCGCCGTCGTGGAACGACGGCGCCAGATCAGCATCACGAGACCGACGATCAGGGCGATGCCCGCCAGCCCGCCGCCGTAGAGGGCGCCGGCGTGGTAGGTGTGCTGATCGATGCCGATCCAGTCCGTGAACGCCTTGGGGATCAGCAGGCCGACGATGTGGCCCATGAGCACCGCGATGAGCGCGAAGTGGAAGATGGGCGAACCGATCTTCAACAGCTTGGACTCGTAGAGCTGAGACGAGCGCGTGGTCCAGCCGAACTGATCGAACCGGTAGCGCCAGATCAGCCCACCCACGAGGATCAGCAGCACCACGTAGGGCAGGACTCCCCAGAGCAGAATGTTCATCGCGTGCTCCCTTGCAGTTGCGGGTAGGGCAGGAAGGTGGGATCGAGGCCGACGGTCTCGGTGGGCGGGCCGCCCAGCAGGTCCCGGACCTCGGAGCGGGTACGCGGCGAGGGCCCGCCGAGCGCGGCGCAGACGGCCTCGACCACCCCGGACTGCGGGAGCTTGTCCTCCGCCAGTCCGATGCGGAGCAGCTCGAGGCTGGCGCGGTAGGCGTTGAGGAGCCCCAGCCCCAATTGGGGGTGTCCAACGGCGGCGAACTCGAGCACCATCGGAAGGTAATCCGGCAGCTCACCGGCGAGGTCCACCACGAGGCCGGAATCCCGGTAGGTCTGCTTGATGGCGGCCAGCACCTCGCCGCGGCGGCGGGTGTCGCCGTCGGTCCAGTAGGTCAGGTGCAGCGCGTGCCGGCGTGACAGGTCGAACTCCTGCACGTACCAGCTCTGCAGCTCCATGATCGGCATGCTGCGCAGGTGCGCGAGGGTGGGCGCGAAGTACTCTCCCGCACCAGCCTCGGCGACGGCGGCCTCGATCACCGGGAGCCGATCCAGCAGCTCCTCGTCCGGGTAGCCGAGCAGCAGCCCGGCCGCCTGGAACACCACCGCTGACATCATGCTCCGCTCGCGTCGAGCTGGCGGGCCTTCGCGTCGGCGAAGCTCTCGATCGCCACCGGGACCACGCGCCCTGAAGAGGTGCCGAACGGCCCCTCTCCCCCGGCGCCCGGCCCGCCCTCGAAGTCCAGCGAGCAGCCCATCTCCTCCAGGTTGTGCGCCTGCTCGGCGTGGGCCTTGGGGATGACGTAGCGCTCGTCGTACTTGGCGATGGCTAGCAGCCGGTACATCTGCTCCAGGGCCGCGGGCTCCATGCCGACGGCGTGCGCCAGCTCGGGCTGCCGCTCTCGGCCGAGCGTCACGTCGCGCATGTAGGAGCGCATCGCGGCCAGCTTCTGCAGCACGCCCGTCACCACGTCGGCGTCTCCCGCGGTGAACAGCTCAGCGAGGTATTCGACGGGGATGCGGAGGGTGTCGATGGCACCGAACAGGTTGCCGCCGGCCTCGGAGTCGTGGCCCTGGGCCTTGAGCAGGTCCACCACCGGGGAGAGCGGGGGCACGTACCAGACCATCGGCATGGTGCGGTACTCAGGGTGCAGCGGAAGCGCCACCTTGAAGTGCTTGATGAGGGCGTACACGGGTGACTTCTGGGCGGCGGCCAGCCAGTCGCCAGGGATCCCGTTGGCCTTCGCATCGGCGATCACCTGCGGGTCGTTCGGGTCCAGCATCAGGTCCATCTGGGCCTGGTACAGGTCCTTGTCGTCGACGAGGGCGGCCTTGGTGACCTGATCGGGGTCGTAGAGGATGATGCCGATGTAGCGCAGCCGGCCCACGCAGGTCTCGGAGCACACCGTCGGCAGTCCCACCTCGAGGCGGGGGTAGCACATGGTGCACTTCTCGGCCTTGCCGGAGCGGTGGTTGAAGTAGATCTTCTTGTAGGGGCAGCCGGTGATGCACTGACGCCAGCCGCGGCACTTGTCCTGGTCCACCAGGACGATGCCGTCCTCCGAGCGCTTGTAGATGGCGCCGGAGGGGCAGGAGGCCATGCAGGAGGGGTTGAGGCAGTGTTCGCAGATCCGGGGCACGAAGAACATGAAGGTCTTCTCGTACTCGAACTTGATCTGCAGGTTGGCGTCCTCGCGAAGCTTCTTCACGATCGGGTCGTCATGGCCGGTCTCGTGGATGCCGCCCAGGGCGTCGTCCCAGTTGGCGGAGGCCTTGATGGCCATGTCCTCGCCCGTGATCAGGGACTTCGGCCTCGCGACGGGGAAGTCGTCGCCCAGCGGTGCCTGGATGAGGTTCTCGTAGTCGTAGGTCCACGGCTCGTAGTAGTCGTTCATCTCCGGCTGCACCGGGGAGGCGAAGATGCTCAGCAGCTTCTTGAACCGGCCACCGGAGCGCAGCTTGAGCCGCCCGGACTTGGTCCGCACCCAGCCGCCCTGCCACTTCTCCTGGTCCTCGTAGGTGCGGGGGTAGCCCTGCCCGGGGCGGGTCTCCACGTTGTTGAACCACACGTACTCGGTGCCGGCCCGGTTGGTCCAGGCCTGCTTGCACGTAACCGAGCAGGTGTGGCAGCCGATGCACTTGTCGAGGTTCATCACCATGGCCACCTGGGCCATCACGCGTCGCTGCTTGGCCATCAGTACTGGACCTCCTGGGAGCGGCGGCGCACCGTCGACACGATGTCTCGTTGAACGCCGGTGGGGCCGATGTAGTTGAAGGCGTACGCCTGGTGTGCGTAGCCGCCGATGAGGTGGGTGGGTTTGAGAAGGATCCGGGTCACCGAGTTGTGGATGCCGCCGCGCTTGCCGGTGGCCTCGGACTTCGGCACGTCGATGGTGCGTTCCTGGGCGTGCTGCACGTAACAGATGCCGTCCGGCAGCTTCGGCGTGACGACGGCGCGGGCCACGAACACTCCGTTGGCGTTGGTCAGCTCGATCCAGTCGTTGTCCCTGACCCCGATGCTCGCGGCGTCGGCGACGCTGAGCCAGGCCTGCGGCCCGCCGCGACCGAGGCTGAGCATGAACAGGTTGTCCTGGTACTCGGAGTGGATGGACCACTTGTTGTGCACCGTGATGTAGCGCAGAGTGATGGCCTTCTCACCGTTGGGTCCGAGCTCGGGCTCGCCGTAGTCGCGGCCCATGTCCAGCGGCGGCCGGAAGATCGGCAGCTGCTCGCCTGCGTCGGCCATCCAGTCGTGGTCCAGGAAGAAGTGCATCCGCCCGGTCAGCGTGTGCCATGGCTTGAGCCGCTCGGTGTTGATGGTGAACGCGGCGTAGCGGCGGCCGCCGGTCTCCGACCCCGACCACTCCGGGGAGGTGATGACGGGCTGCGGCGACTGCTGGGTCTGGATGAAGGTGATCTGCTTCTCCTCGGACCCCTCAGACAGGTCCGCCAGTCTGCGGCCGGTCTTGCGCTCCAGGTCGCGGAAGCCCTGCGTGGCCAACTCTCCGTTGGTGGTGCCGGAGAACATCAGGATGGCCTCGGCGAGCCGCTGGTCGGTGTTGATGGCGGGGCGGCCTGCGGCCGGGCCGGAGGGGTACACCCCGTGCAGCTTGCCGAGCTTGGTCACCTGGTGGCCCACGTCGTAGGTGATGTTCTTGACGGTGAAGCCCAGCTTCTCCGCCAGCGGGCCGACGGTGAGCAGCTTGTCCGCGATCGCCGTGTAGTCGCGCTCAACGACGGCGAGCACCGGCATGTTCTTCCCGGGCACACCCTCCAGGTCGGTGCCTCGCCAGTCGGGCACATGGCCGCCCGGCTGGGCGATCTGGCCGGGGGTGTCGTGCTGGAGCGCAACCGCCACCAGGTCCTTGCGGGTGTCCAGGCGTCCCTTGGCCAGCTCGGAGAGCTTGATCGCGAGTTCGGCGAACACGTCGAAGTCGCTCTTGGTCTCCCACGGCGGGTCGATCGCGGGCGTGAACGCGTGCACGAAGGGGTGCATGTCCGTGGAGCTGAGGTCGTACTTCTCGTACCAGGTGGCGGCAGGGAGCACGATGTCGCTGAGCAGCGTGGAGCTGGTCATGCGGAAGTCCGCGGTGATCAGCAGGTCCAGCTTCCCTTCAGGGGCCTCGTCGTGCCACTTCACCACATCCGGGCGGAGGTCAGCCCCGTGACCGTTCTCCATCACGTTGTTGTGGGTGCCGAGGAGGTGCTTGAGGAAGTACTCGTTGCCCTTGGCCGAGGAGCCGAACAGGTTCGAGCGCCACAGGATCATGGTGCGCGGCCAGTTCTCGGGCGCGTCGATATCCTCGACGGCGCTCTTCAACTCGCCGGAGTTGAGCCTGGCGGCCACGTAGGCCTGCGGGGTCTCGTACTCACCGCGTCCGACGGCAGCGATCGCCTCGTCCGCCAGGTCCAGCGGGTTCGCGTCGAACTGCGGGTAGAACGGCATCCAGCCCAGGCGGTGTGACAGCGCGATGGCGTCCGCCGAGTGGGTGCCGTCGAGGCTGCCGGTGGACAGCGGGGACTTGATCCGGTCAGCCGAGAAGCCGTCGGTGCGCCACTGATCGGTGTGCATGTACCAGTAGGCGGTGCCGATCATGGTGCGCGGGGGCCGCGACCAGTCCGTGGCGTTGGCCATGTTGAACCAGCCCGTCATGGGGCGGCACTTCTCCTGGCCCACGTAGTGCGCCCAGCCGCCGCCGTTCTTGCCGATGCAGCCGGTCATCATGAGCAGCGCGATGATGGCGCGGTAGGTCACGTCCGCGTGGAACCAGTGGCAGATGCCGGCGCCGATGATGATCATCGTGCGGCCCTTCGACTCCTCCGAGTTGGCCGCGAACTCACGGGCGATGCGGAGGCACGCCTCGGCGGGCACGGAGGTGATCTCCGCCTGCCAGGCGGGGGTGTAGGGAACTGTGGCGTCGTCGTACCCGGCAGGCCACTGGCCAGGGAGGCCGTCGCGGCCCACGCCGTACTGGGCGAGCATGAGGTCGAAGACTGTGGTGACGAGCTTGCCCTCGACCACGCGGGCAGGGACACCGCGGTGGATGATGCTGCCCTCCCCCTTCGGGTCCTCGAAGCACGGCAGGGAGATCTCCACCTTCTGCGCGTCGGCCTGTTCGATGAGGCTGAGCGCGGGTCGGATCTCGCCGAGGTCCAGGTTCCAGAGACCGGCCCCGTCCTCGGAGTAGCGGTAGCCCATGGAACCGTTGGGCACCGCAGGGCTGGAGGTGGCGTCGTCCCACACCACGGTCTTGAAGGCGGCGTCGGAGACCTCTGCGGTGGCCGGCAGGTCCGCGGCGGTGAGGAACTTGCCGGGCACCAGCCCATGGCCTTCGGGGTGATCCACCAGGGTGATCAGCATGCCGAGGTCCGTGTACTGCTTGACGTAGTCGTCGAAGTACTCGACCTTCTTGTCGACGAAGTTCTCCTTGAGGATGACATGCCCCATGGCCATGGCCAGCGCGGCATCGGTGCCGGCCTGGGCGGGCAGCCACTCGTCGGCGAACTTCACGTTGTCCGCGTAGTCCGGCGCCACGGTGACCACCTTGGTGCCGCGGTAGCGGACCTCGGCCATCCAGTGCGCGTCCGGGGTGCGCGTGACGGGCACGTTGGAGCCCCACATCATCAGGTAGGTGGAATCCCACCAGTCGCCGGACTCCGGCACGTCGGTCTGGTCTCCGAACACCTGCGGGGAGGCGACGGGGAGGTCCGCGTACCAATCGTAGAAACTGGTCATCGCGCCGCCGATGAGGTGCGTGAAGCGGGTGCCGATGGCGTGGGAGACCATGCTCATCGCCGGGATGGGCGAGAAGGAGACGCAGCGGTCCGGGCCGTAGAACTTGATGGTGTTGACGTAACTGGCGGCGGAGATCTCCAGGGCCTCTTCCCAGGAGATGCGCACCAATCCGCCCTTGCCTCGGGCCTGCTGGTAGCGGCGGCGCTTGACCGGATCGGTGGAGATCTCACGGAAGGCGGCCACCGGATCGCCCAGGCGCTTCTTCGCCTCCCGGTACATCTCGATGAGCACGCCGCGGCCGTACGGGTAGCGGACCCGGGTGGGCGAGTAGGTGTACCACGAAAAGGCGGCCCCACGGGGGCATCCGCGGGGCTCATACTCCGGCCGGTCAGGCCCGGTGGTGGGATAGTCCGTCTGCTGGGACTCCCAGGTGATGATCCCGTCCTTGACGTAGACCTTCCAGGAACAGGAGCCGGTGCAGTTGACGCCGTGCGTGGAGCGGACCACCTTGTCGTGGCTCCAGCGGTCGCGGTAGAAGACGTCTCCCGCGCGGCCACCCTGGCGGAAGACGGCGCGGCCGTCGTCGGTCTGGTCCCACTTGGTGAAGAAGCGGCCAAGCTTCAGCAGGGCATCGGAGGCGGGGCCGTCAACGCGCGCGGAATCGGTGCTCATGGGTGTCAGCTTTCCATGCCGGAGAGCGGTACGTCCAAACTTCTCGGAAAAAAGTCTTACGCGCCGTCGTAGTTGCGAAATTCAGCGCCGGCGAGTCGCGCCTGGCTAGGGGTGTCGACGTCTCGGACGAGGGCTGGCGGGGCTGCCACCGGGGCCAGATCCAAAGTCCCGAGGAGGCGACGGACGGACACGTCGCGCAGGGCTGGAGCACCGCCAACGGCGAGCCTCAGAGCGGCCGCGCGGTAACGCCCCGCCAGCAGCTGGGGCCAGCCCTCTTCGTCCTCCAGCACCACACCGTCGACCCCCATCGGCGCCGCGCGCAGCGCTCCCACGACGGCGTGAGGATCTGCCAGGTCACCCGCCAGCAGGAGCACCTCCTCCGCCTCGCCGGGAAGGGCGGCCACCGCCGCCGCGATGCCTGCCACGGGGCCACCGAAGGGAGGATCCTCCAGCACGAAGACGATGCGCTGGTCCGGGAACCCGGCGCGGACGGGTGAGGCGACGATCACCTGGTCGGCCCAGCCGAGGGAGGCATCGCAGGCGCGCTGCAGCAGCGAACGGTTCCCGACGGTGAGCTCCAGCTTGTCGGTGCCCATCCGCGACGAGCGCCCCCCGCCCAGCACGATCGCGCAGCGGAGACCGGGCGATTCGGGAGTCATCCTCCGATGGCGCTCATCGTGCGGGCGGGCTGGACGAACCCGATGTCATCGATGCCGTGGGCCCGCGACTTTGTTGCGTGGGCGCCCGCCCAGGCCGCGACGATGTCGTCGTCCGAGCCGCCCCCGCGCAGGATTGCGCGCAGGTCCGTCTCCGTCCTGGAGAAGAGGCAGTTGCGGACCTGACCGTCCGAGGTGAGCCGCGTCCGGTCGCAGGCGGCGCAGAAGGGGTTGGTCACCGAGGCGATCACGCCGACGGTGCCGCCCGGCTGCTCGGCGTCCGGGTCCACCCGCCAGAGCTCCGCGGGGGCCGCGCCTCGGGGCTCGTCCAGCGGGGTGAGGCGGAAGCGGGTCTCCAGCGCATCGAGGATTTCCCGGGAGGTGACCATCTGTGATCTGTCCCACTCATGCTTGGGACCGAGCGGCATCTGCTCGATGAAGCGCAGCTGGTAGCCCCTCGCCAGGCAGAACGCTGCGAGCGGCACGATGTCCGGCTCGTTCTCGCCGCGCATGATCACGGAGTTCACCTTCAGCGGGCGCAGGCCGGCGGCGTCGACGGCCTCGATACTGGTCAGCACGTCGTGCAGCCTGTCGCGGCGGGAGAGCCGGGCGTAGCGGACGGGGTCCAGCGAGTCCAGCGAGATGTTGATCCGGTCCAGGCCGGCGGCCTTGAGCCCCGCGATGCGCTTGTCCAGGCCAAGCCCGTTGGTGGTGAGTGCCAACTCAGGGCGCCCGCCGGGACCCTCCATTGCCGACGCGGCAGCGACGATGCGCTCCAGCCCGGGCCGCAGCAGTGGCTCTCCCCCGGTGAACCGGACCCGCTCCACCCCCAGGCGCACGACGGCCACGCGGATCAGGCGCACCACCTCGTCGTCGGTGAGGGTCTCCTCGACGGGCAGCCAGGCGAGGCCCTCTGCGGGCATGCAGTAGGTGCAGCGCAGGTTGCAGCGGTCGGTCAAGGACACGCGGACGTCGCGTGCGACCCTCCCGTGGCTGTCCAGCAATCGGTGCTCCTGCATGGGCGCATGCTACCCCGACCCGGGAGGGGTGCCCTGAGCATGCGAAACTGGATCAGTGACCAGCGAACCCCACGGGCTCGGCCCCACCCGCACGCGCGTGCTGGCGTTGCTGCAATCCGCCGCAGGCCCGGTGGCGGTCGCCGAGGTCGCGGACCAGCTGGGGCTGCACCGCAACTCCGCCAGATTCCACCTGGAAGGGCTGCGCGATGCGGGCTACGCCGTCAGCGCCGCGGCTCCGCTCGGGCAGGCAGGGCGCCCGCCGCTGCTGTTCGCCGCCACCAGCGACTCCCCCAACGTCAGCAACTCACACCTGATGGAGCTCACCGAGGTGCTGATCCAGAACTTCGTGGCCACTCTGCCGGACGGGTCGCGGCTGGCCGAGCAGGCGGGGCGCTCCTGGGGCGGTTCGATGGTCGATGACGAGCCCGAGGACACCGAACCCGTCGAGGGGCTGGTGGCTCATCTCGCCGAGCGGGGGTTCGGGACCGTCGCCGTCGGAAACCAGCTCACCTTCACGCGCTGCCCGTTCCGGGCCGAGGTGGGCCTCAGGGAGCTCCCGATCGTGTGCGCCATCCATCAGGGCTTCGTCGACGGCTACCTCGAGGCGAGCGCGAGCGGGATGGTGGCGGGTCGGATCGACGTCGGCCCCCGGCTGTGCCACCTGGCCCTCCAGCCGGACGCGGGCGCCGGGCCACGAGACGCGACCACGCCGGTGGGCTGAGCGACCCATCGGGTCACCCGCCCACCGGCGTGGATCGGTTGTGGCGTCGATCAGCCCTTGACGCCACCCGCCGTGAGGCCGGAGACGATGTACTTCTGCAGGTACATGAACAAGGCGATGATCGGGATGGCCGCCAGCACGCCACCGGCCGCGAACAGCGACCACGGCGCGTTGCGCTCGTCCGAGCCCCAGACGTACAGGCCCACGGCGAGCGTGTAGTTCTCGGGCCTGGCCAGCACGATGCGGGCCAGGATGAACTCGCCGTAGGAGCCCACGAAGCTGAGCAGACCCACCACCGCGAGGATCGGCGTGACCAGGCGCATGATCATGCCCCAGAAGATCTGGGCATGCGTGGCGCCGTCGATCTTGGCCGCCTCGTCGAGTTCGATCGGGATGGTGTTGAAGAACCCGTACATGAGGAAGGTGTTCGCCCCCAGCGCGCCGCCGAGGTAGATGGCGATCAGTTGCAGGTGCGAGCCGAGGCCGAGGAACGGGAAGATCTCCCCCAGCGTGAGCGCCAGCAGGAAGATGGCCACGAAGGCCAGCATCTGCGGGAACATCTGGATGATCAGCAGCGCGGTCAGGCTGGCGCGGCGCCCCTTGAACCGGAATCGGCTGAACGCGTAGGCCGCAGCCGCGCCCATGAGAACCGTACCGATGGCCGTCAGTCCGCTGACATAGAGCGAATGCAGCGCCCACTTCGGATAGTCCGTGGTCATCAGCTCGGCATAGTGCTCGGTGGTGAAGCTCGTGAAGAGCCGCAGGGAGCCCGTGATGGATCCGTTGGTGTTGAGCGAGGCGGACAGGACGTAGAGCAGCGGGAACACGCAGTAGATGATCACGATGATCCCGAAGACGTGCCTCCAGCCGACCTCCTTCCACCACCGACCGCCGCGTAGACGGGTGTCGTTGTCGCCGTTGGCTAGCTTCTTGGCCATCACATGATCTCCTCAAGCTTGCGGGTCTGCCTGAATCCCAGCCAGGAGATGAAGCCGACCACCAGGAAGATGACTATCGACATGGCGCTGGCCAGGCCGTACTGCCGGTTGCCACCCTCGAAGGCGATGGCGTAGACCATCGAAATCAGGATGTCCGTCTCGCCGACAGGCACAGGGGCACCCGGATAGTTCGGTCCGCCGCCGGTGAGCATGTAGATGAGCGAGAAGTTGTTGAAGTTGAACGCGAAGCTCGCGATGAGCAGCGGCGCTACCGACACCAGCAGCAGGGGAAGCGTGATGCTCCAGAACCGCCTGAGCGGGCTGGCGCCGTCCATGATGCCCGCCTCCGTGAGCTCCTGGGGGATGGACTGCAGGGCGCCGGTGGTGACGAGGAACATGTAGGGGAAGCCCAGCCACAGGTTGACCCCGAGGATGGCCAGCTTGGCGAGGTTGCCGTCGGTGAACCACGGGACGCTCGCCCCGCCCAGCAGGACCTGGTTGATGAAGCCGAACTCCTGGTTGAGTAGACCGCGCCACACCAGCGCGGCCAGGAAGCCAGGGAAGGCGTACGGGAGGATGAACAGGGCCCGGTAGAGGGTGCGCCCCTTGATGCGCGGGTCGTTGAACACCACCGCCAGCAGGAGCCCGAAGGCGAACGTGGTGAGCACAGACAGGATGGCGAAGGCGAACGTCCACACCAGTGAGGACAGGAACGGGCCCGCGAGCCGGGAGTCGGTGAACATGGCGGCGAAGTTGTCGAAGCCCACCACCACGCGCCAGCCCGGTGAGAGGCTGCTTCCGTCGTCGGCGACGAACAGGCCACGGCTGGGGTCTGCCGTGTAGACCTTGCCGTCGGCGTCGGTGAACGTGTCGGCGGCCTCGTCGTAGGTCAGCAGCGACTTGGCGATGTAGGCCCTCGCGCCGTTGTCCGTCCTGAGCCAGCCGTCGTCCGGGTTGTCGGACACGCTCACGCGCAGGTCCAGCACCTCGTTCTGTCGCTGCTGGATCTCAGCGAGCTGCAGCACGGTGGCGTCTGGCACCTCGGTGACCCGGCCCCCGTCGAGGGTGGCGTCCGGGGCATCGGTGAGCGGGGTCTCCGCGTCGCCGATCCGTGCGACGTCGCCCTCGGCGATCGCGAAGCCGAGCTGGCCGTTGCGGTCGAAGATCGTCACCTGGTATTCGTCGGTTCCCTCCACCCGGCGGTCCGAGGTCTTCAGGATCTGGGTGATGGCGGGGCCCTTGGCGTCGTTGTGCCCGTCGCCGTAGTTGGTGAAAGCCACGTAGGCCGTGTTGATCATCACGTAGATCTGGAACACCGCAAGGAAAACGAGCCCCGGCACGAGGTACTTGGCCGGGATTGCACGCTTCGAGAAGTAGACGTAGTCGACGATGATGAGGGTGAGGACGAGGAAGACGAGGATGCCCCACTCCTGCTGACCGTAGCTGGCCAGGATGCCGTAGAGGCCAAACGCGTTGACCAGCATCATCAGGACGAGCTTCGCGATGAAGCCCGGGCGCGAGAAGTCCCGCGCGTGGGAGAGTCTCGGCGCCTGCGATGTCGGTGAGTTGCTCAAGGGAGTTCAACCTTCGCTTCGTTGCGAGTATGGGCCGGGGGTTGGGTCGCCTTGGCTACCCAACCCCCGGATGTGACCGTGTGGTCAGAGAGGCGTCAGAACTTGGCTTCGATGTTCTTGATCATCGCGTCCCACGCGGCGGCGGGCTCGGCGTTGCCGGTGATGATGCTCACCTGCGCGCCGCCCCAGAACTCCCAGACCGCACCCATCTCGGGGATCGAGGGCATGGGCTGACCGTCCTTACCGGCCTCGCCGAAACCGGCCAGGATCTCGTCGGTGACGGCGTCAGCCGACTCGGTCAGGGCGGGCATGCGCTCGCCGAGTTCGTACATCTGATCCTGGGCCTCCTTGCTGGCCATGAACTCCAGGAACTGGGAGGCGAGGAGGGTGTTCTCGGACTTCGACGAAAGGAACACGCCCTGGACGCCGACGAACGGTGCCGCCGGCTGGCCGCCGGCAGACGGGACGGGCAGCACGGTCACGTCCATGTCCGCCTTGACAAAGTCGGCGACGTACCAGGGGCCGGTGATGATGTAGGGCGTCTTGCCGTCGAGGAACGCCTGCTTGGCGGTCTCACCCTCGAGAGAGGAGGAGACGACCTTCTCGGCCGCGAGAGTCTTCAGGTACTCGGCGAAGGCGACTCCCTCTGGGCCACCCATGCCGAGCTCGGCGGTGTAGTCGCCGTTGGCGTCGGTCTTGAAGACGGGGGCGCCGAAGGAGGTCTGGATCGGGTACAGGTGGTAGGCGTCGCCGTTGGGGCCCTGCTGGATCACGGCCGGGAACTCCGCACCCTCGGCGGCCTTGCCCTGGGCGATCAGCTCGTCGAACGTGGCCGGGGTGTCCTGCAGCATGGCGTTGTTGCGGACCAGCGCGATGTTCTCGATGGCGTACGGGACGCCGTAGAGCTGGCCGGCCTGGGTGAAGCCGCGGGTTGCCACCGGGTTGAAGCCGGAGACCTGGTCACCGAGCTCGACGGGGGCGATGACGCCGTTCTTGACCAGGTCGCCGGTCCAGTCGTGCGCGCCGACGATGAGGTCCGGGCCCTCGCCGGTGGGGGCCTGGGCGATGAAATCTGTCTTGACGTCCGCGGACGCCTTCTGCACGACGTCCAGGGTCACGCCGCTGGAGGCCAGGAAGGACTCGCCGATCGCCTTGAACGAGTCGATGCGGGTCTCGTCGACCCAGACCGTGAGGGTGCCGGCCGCTGCGGGGGCCGAGGATTCGGCGGGCGCGCTGCTGGCGGCGGTGTCGGTGGCTGAGGGGGTGGTGGTTGACGTGCCGCTGCAGGCGGCCAGCGTCAGAGTAAGTCCTACCGCCGCGGCGGCGAGGAAGCTCTTGCGCATGTGTGTAACTCCTTCGTTGTCCCGGGCCGCTTCGATGCCGACCCGCTCTGGAATGAAGAGTAACCGATTCTGCAACGCTTGCAAGCCCGTTGCAATAACACTTCGATAACAATCGTCGGCGGGAAGCGTTTGCCGAGTGACGGGACACGCCTTCTGAGCCCTGGCAAGCACCGTCAGGGAGCGACGTGGTTCTGCAACGATTCTGCAACGTCGTTGCAAAGGCGGGCGATTGCCTGCACACTTGCCTGCGAACACAGTTGCCATGTCCCACGCAGCTCAAGGGAGAGGAGGGCCATGATCCCC
This sequence comes from Tessaracoccus luoxuelianae, assembly GCF_055326245.1. Classification (NCBI taxonomy): domain Bacteria; kingdom Bacillati; phylum Actinomycetota; class Actinomycetes; order Propionibacteriales; family Propionibacteriaceae; genus Tessaracoccus; species Tessaracoccus luoxuelianae. Next base: position 63,853 of record NZ_JBUZNO010000008.1, on the reverse strand, counting down.
GCACGCGCCAAGCTAGCGGACCTCGCCGCGGCGGCGGGCGTTTCCACCGCAACCGTCTCCCGCGTCCTCAATGGGAAACCAGGCGTGGCCGAGTCCACCCGCACGTCGGTGCTGGCCACCGTCGAACGGATGGGCTTCGCCGTCGAGCCCGAGCCGCACGCCGGCGCGGGACTCATCGCGGTCATGATGCCCGAGCTGGCCAACCCGTCGTTCGCCCTCTTCGCCAACGAACTCGCCCTGGTGCTCACCGCGGCCGGCCGCCACATGATCCTCTGCACCGCAGGCCCTGGGGGCACGAGCGAGGAGCAGTATCTCGACGCGCTGCTCGGCGTGGAGATCGCCGGGATCATCTCTGTCTCCGGGACGCCCGCGGACACGGAGGCGTCCTCCGAGCACTACCAGCGCCTCATTGACGCCGGGGTGCCGGCCGTGTTCATCAACGGCTACACGCCGGGTGTGGACGGCGCCTTCTTCTCCTGCTCTGACACCGAGGCCGTGTCGATATCGGTGGCGCACCTGCGGTCCTACGGTCATCAGCGGATCGGGCTGGCGGTGGGGCAACAGCGCTACCTCCCCAGCCAGCGCAAACAACAGGCGTTCCTGGCGCTGGGACTCCCCCGCGGCTCCATGGTGTCGACCATCTTCTCCGTCGAGGGCGGCCAGTCCGCGGCAGCCAGGCTGTTCGACGCGGGACACACCGCCATCGTGTGCGGATCGGACGTGATGGCGCTGGGCGCCATCCGCGAGGCGCGCACCCGCGGCCTCGACGTCCCCGGGGACGTCTCCATCGTCGGCTACGACGACTCGCCGCTGATGGCGTTCACCAGCCCGGCCCTGACCACGGTCCGCCAGCCCGTCGCGGCCATGACGCAGGCCGCCGTCGGCTCCCTGCTCACCGCGATCCGGGGCTTGCCCACCGACTCCACCGAGATGCTCTTCCACCCCGATCTCATCATCCGTCAATCGACAGGACCTCACCATGGCAGCTGAATGGTGGCGCGACGCCGTCATTTACCAGATCTACCCGCGCTCGTTCGCCGACTCCACCGGCGACGGCTACGGCGACCTCCCCGGGATCATCAAGAAGATCCCGTACCTGGCCCGCCTCGGGGTGGACGCGATCTGGATGTCCCCGTTCTACAAGTCCCCCATGGCGGACGCCGGCTACGACGTGGCCGACTACGAGGAGATCGACCCGCTCTTCGGTGACCTTGCGGACGCCGACCGCCTGATCGAGACCGCCCACGCGGCGGGGCTGCGCGTCGTCGTCGATCTGGTGCCCAACCACACCTCCGACGAGCACCGCTGGTTCAAGGCCGCCGTCGAGGCCGGGCCGGGCTCGCCCGAGCGCGAAATGTACCACTTCCACGACGGGCGCGGCGAGCACGGCGAACTGGCGCCCAACAACTGGAAGTCCGTCTTCGGCGGGGCCGGCTGGACGCGCCTCACCCGGCCGGACGGCACGCCGGAGCAGTGGTACCTGCACCTCTTCGACGTGAAGCAGCCGGACCTGGACTGGTCCACCGAACGGGTGCGCGAAGCGTTCGACGGCGTGCTGCGCTTCTGGCTGGACCGGGGCGTCGACGGGTTCCGGGTGGACGTGGCCCACGGCCTGATCAAGGCCGAGGGGCTGCCGGACTTCGACGCCGAGCAGTCGATGCTCGACGGACAGTCCGGCCCGATGTGGGACCAGGACGGGGTGCATGAGGTGTACCGCCGCTGGCGCACGGTCCTGGACTCCTACGACGGCGACCGCTCGCTGGTGGCCGAGGCCTGGGTCGCTGACCCGAAGCGGTTGGCGCTGTACCTGCGCCCGGATGAGATGCACACCGCCTTCAACTTCCAGTTCCTGGACAGCCCGTGGGACGCCGCGTCGTACCGCCAGGTGATCACCTCGACGATGGCCGCCGACGAGGCGGTGGGCGCGCCCACCACCTGGGTGCTGAGCAACCACGACGTGCTCCGTCATGTCAGCCGACTGGGCCTCAAGGAGCCGGGCTCGAGCCACGAGGGCCTGGGCGTCGACGATGAGCAGCCCGACAACGTCCTAGGCCTGCGCAGGGCGCGCGCCGCGACCCTCATGATGCTGGCGCTTCCCGGCTCGGCCTACCTCTACCAGGGCGAGGAGCTCGGACTCCCGGATCACACCACCCTCCCCGACGACCTGCGCCAGGACCCCGCCTGGTTCCGCTCCGACTTCACCAAGGCAGGGCGCGACGGGTGCCGCGTCCCGATGCCGTGGGCAGCTGGAGAACCCGGGCTCGGATTCTCGCCCACCGGCACGACGTGGCTGCCGCAGCCCGACTCGTACCAGGGGTTGTCCGTGGATGCGCAGGAGGACGCTCCAGGCAGCACCCTGTCGCTCTACCGGTCCGCCCTCGCGGCGCGCCGGGAGCACGGATTGGGCCGCGGCGAGCTCGAGTGGGTTCCTGCCGGGGACTCGGTGGTGGCCTTCGACAACGGCCCGGTCCGGGTGATGACGAACGTGCTCGGCGCCCCGGTGGAGCTGCCAGAGGGCTACGAGGTGCTGCTCTCCAGCGTGAGCCTGCGCGGCCACGTGCTACCCACGGACACGACGGTGTGGCTCAGCCGCCGCTGACGTCGAGCGCGGCGGCCGCGGACGCCCTCGCCTCCGCCGCGGTGGAGGCCGACACGGCTGCCGCGGCCGCGGCGGCGCACTGCTCCGACGTCACCCGGCCCACCGCCATCCCCACCGCCGGCACCGCCGAGCCCGCCATCGACAGCGACGTGACGCCCAGGCCCACGAGCACGCAGGCCAGCAGCGGGTCCGCGGCCGCCTCCCCGCACACACCGACGGGCTTTCCCGCCCGTCGCCCCGCGTCAGAGGTGAGCTGGATCAGGCGGAGGACGGCCGGCTGCCACGGGTCGGTGAGGTGCGCCAGCTCGGGCGCCAGGCGGTCCGCCGCCATCACGTACTGCGTGAGGTCGTTGGTGCCGATGGAGACGAAGTCCACCGTGGCCAGGAACGCGTCCGCGAGCAGCGCCACCGCCGGGACCTCGACCATGATCCCGGGGGTGAGCCCGCGCTCCCGGCACTCGTGCGCGAACCGGACCGCCTCGTCGACCGTGGCGATCATGGGCGCCATCACCCACGGCGGCGTCGACCGCCCCTCCGCGGCCCGGGCGATGGCGTCGAGTTGTCGGGTGACCAGACCCGGCTGGGTCAGGGCGAGCCGGTTACCCCGGACGCCGAGCGCGGGATTGGGTTCGTCTGGCATGGTGGCGAACGGGACCGGCTTGTCGGTGCCCGCGTCCAGGGTCCGCACCACCACCTTGCGTCCCTCGAAGGCGTCGAGCACCGCGGAGTAGGTGGCGACCTGCTCGTCCAGGCCCGGCTCCGCGCGCGCGCTCAGAAAGCCGAGCTCGGTCCGGTACAGGCCCACCCCCTCCGCCGCCCCGGCGGCCGCGGCCCGGGCGGCGTCGCCGTCGGCCACGTTGGCCAGCAGCTGGACCGGCACCCCGTCGGCCGTGCGGCCCGGACCGGACCAGCCTGAGACGAGGCGTCGGCGCTCCGCATCCGCCGCCACCAGCGCCATCGCCTCGGCCGGGTCGACCCCGCGCGAGAGGGTGCCCGCCGCGCCGTCGAGGAGCACCGTCTCCCCCTCGGCGATGCCCGTCAGCCCGGCGGCGGCCACCACGCAGGGCAACGACCGCTGACGCGCGATGATCGCGGTGTGGCTGGTGGGTCCCCCCAGGCGCACCGCCAGCCCGACGATGAGCTCGGGGTCGAGGTCTGCGGTGTCCGCCGGGGCCAGGTCGTCGGCCAGCAGGATCGACGGCCGCTCCGGGCGGGGCAGCCCAGGCTCGGGGAGGCCGAGCAGGTGGGCGGCGACCCGGTCACGGATGTCGCGCAGATCGGTGACCCGCTCGGCCATCAGCCCGCCCAGGGAGGTGAGCGCGACGATGAACTCCTCCAATGCCTTGGCAGCGGCCTGCGGGGCCGGCGTGCCGGCCGAGATGTACCTCCCCGCCGGCCGGGTCCAGCCGCGGTCCCGAGCGAGGGCCGCCGTCGCTCCGAGCACGTCCGACGCCGGGCCGGCGGCCCGCGCGGCGCGTGACTCGTAGCCCCCGGCCACTGCCTCCACCGCGGCCTTGAACCGCTCGACCTCCGCGGGACGGTCAGGCTCGGCGAGGTCCGCGTCTGCCGGTGGGATGACGATGCCTGACCTCAGCCACACCACAGGGGCCAGCACGACACCCTCCACCACACCGGTCCCGGTCACCACGTCGCTCATGCCGCTCCGATCGCTCGCGCCCCTTGTCCACCCCAACTTAGTCACCGGGACCCGGGGCTGGGAAGGCCTCGAGCTGTCGCTATGCTTGCCCAGTGTCCGCCCGCAACGGTGCGGCGGCAGATAAGGAGCCTCTGATGGCCAGCAAGTCCGTGACCGTCGGGTCCGTCGTGGGGCTGCACGCCCGTCCCGCCGCCCTCATCGCCGCAGCAGCCGGCGAATACGACGACGACATCACCATCTCCCTCAACGGGGCGGCGGTGGATGCCGCCTCGTCGCTGCTGATCATGACGCTCGGCGCCGAGAAGGGTGCGGTGGTCACGGTGGAGTCCGAGAACGAGGAGGCGGTCGAGCGGATCGCCGGCATGGTGGAGCAGGATCTCGACGCCTGACCTGCCCGATGGGCTGCGCTGACACGCACAAAGGAGCTGGTGATGTCCGATCACGTCCCCGACGATGTGGACCCCGCGGGCCGCGACCTGCGGCAGTACACGGACCAGTTGCGTCCGGGCCATCCGGTGGTGCGCAACGTCCGCGGTGAGTGGGTGCTGCTCCGGCACGCCGACGTCGTCCGGGCCGCCGAGGATCCCGCGACGTTCTCCAGCGCGGTCTCGGCCCATGTCCACGTGCCCAACGGGCTCGACGGCGACGCCCACCGCGCGGCCCGCCAGACCCTGGACCGCTACTTCGAGCCCGACGCCCTGGCCCCGCACGAGCCGGCCTTCCGCGAGGTGGCGCGCAGCCTGTTCGCCGCGCTTCCCCGGGGCGTTCCGGTGGACGCGGTGCGCGACATCGGCTTCCCGTTCGCCGTCCGCGCGCAGAGCGCGTGGCTGGGGTGGCCGGCCTCGTTGGAGGCCCAGCTGCTGGGCTGGATGGCCGCCAACCATGCCGCCACCCGCTCGGGGGATCGGGCCAGGACGGCGGAGGTGGCGGCGGAGTTCGACGCCATCATCCGCTCGGTTCTCGCCCCCCGCCGGGCCCTGGGCGACGACGCCCCCGACGACCTCACCACCGCGCTCCTCCGCGACGAGGTGGCGGGCCGGCCGTTCACCGACGAGGAGCTGGTCTCCGTGCTGCGGAACTGGACCGGTGGGGACCTCGGCTCCATCGCCCTGTGCGTGGGGGTGCTGTTCGCCTTCCTGGCGGACCATCCGGAGCTGCAGCGCCGCCTGCGCTCGGGGGTCAGCGACGCGGAGATCGACGCGACCGTCGACGAGATCCTGCGCATCGACGACCCGTTCATCTCGAACCGGCGCAGGACCACCTGCCCCGTCGACATCGCCGGGGCCACCATCCCCGAGGGCGCCGTCGTGAAACTGCACTGGACCTCGGCAAACCGGGACGCGGCCGTCTTCGCCGACCCGGACGCCTTCGACCCCGAGGGGAACGCGCGCAGAAATCTGGTCTACGGAACCGGCCCGCACGTGTGCCCGGGCCGGCCGCTGGCCACCCTGGAGCTGCGGATCGGGGTTCAGGAGGCGTTGGCGGCCACCACATGGATCGAGTGGGCTCCGGGCGGGTCCGCCGAGCGCGAGGTGGCTCCGCTGGGCGGCTGGGCCCACGTGCCGGTTCTGCTCGGCTGATGTCCGGCCGCCGATGGGAGGCCCGATGACGTTGCCCGCGCAGTTGGCCGACCGGCTGCGGATTCCCGTCGTCGCGGCGCCCATGTTCCTGGTCTCCGGGCCCGAGCTCGTCATCGAGTGCTGCCGGGCAGGGGTGCTCGGCACGTTCCCGGCCCTCAACCGCCGGACCACCGAGGCATTGGCCGGGTGGCTCGACGGGATCCGCGACGCGCTGACCCCGGCCGACGCCCCGTTCGGCGTGAACCTCATCGTCCACCCCACCAACACCCGCCTCGAGGCGGACCTCGCGGTGGTCGTCGAGCACCGCGTGCCGGTGGTGATCACCTCGCTGGGGGCGGTGCCCGAGGTGGTGGAGGCCGTCCACGCGTACGGCGGGCTGGTCTTCCACGACGTGACCACGCTGCGGCACGCCCGCAAGGCGGCCGCCGCCGGCGTGGACGGGCTGGTCCTGGTGGCCGGCGGCGCCGGCGGCCACGCGGGGACGCTCAACCCCTTCGCCTTCGTCGCGTCCGTGCGGCCCTGGTTCGACGGCACCCTCCTGCTGGCCGGCGGCCTGAGCAGCGGGGCGGATGTGGTGGCCGCGCGTGCGCTCGGCGCGGACCTGGCCTACCTGGGCACCCGCTTCCTCGCCACCTCGGAATCGCTGGCCGGCGGCCCCTACCGCGACATGGTGGTGCGGGCGCAGGCCTCCGACGTGGTCTACACCCCCGCCGTCAGCGGGATCCCGGCCAACTTCCTCGCCGACAGCCTGTCCGCCGCCGGGATCGACCCTGCCGGGCCGCCCGCCGAACACGAGGACGTGAAGGCGTGGCGCGACGTGTGGTCCGCGGGGCACGGCGTTGCCGGGATCACGGACGTCCCCACCGTCGCCGAGCTTGTCGACCGTCTCGAGACCGACTACCGCGCCGCATGCAGGCGCCTGCAAGGAGACCATCCATGAGCACCGTCCTGCTGACACGCGACGACGGGGTCGCCACTCTCACCCTGAACCGGCCCGACAAGCTCAACGCCTTCACCCTGGAGATGGGCCGCGAGTTCGTGGCCGCCCTGCACGAGGCAGACCGCGACGACACCGTCCGCGCCATCATCGTCACCGGCTCGGGCCGCGCCTTCTGCGCGGGCATGGAGCTCAGCGACGGCGACAACGTGTTCGGCTTCGACCCCCGGATGGACCTCAGCCCCGCCGAGCTGCGCGACCGCTGGACCGAGCCGGACGTCTCCGACGGTGCCCGCGAGCCCGGCGGGAAGCTCACGCTGGCCATCCTCGAGTGCCGCAAGCCCGTGATCGCCGCCATCAACGGCGCAGGGGTGGGCATCGGATCGACGATGACGCTGCCGATGGACGCGCGGCTGGCCTCGACGGAGGCGCGGATGGGGTTCGTGTTCGCCAGGCTGGGCATCACCCCGGAGGCGTGCTCGACGTGGTTCCTGCCCCGCATCGTGGGGCAGTCCAAGGCACTCGACCTGCTCTACAGCGGCGACATCATTCCAGCCTCCCGAGCGCTGGAGATCGGGCTGGTGGATGCCGTTCACGAGCCTGGGGATCTGCTGGGGGCCGCCCACGCCGTCGCGGATCGGATGACGAGGGGGCGCTCCGCGCACGCCGTGGCGCTCACCCGGCAGCTGGTGTTCCGGCACCTCGCGGGCGCGAGCGTGCTCGACGCGCACCTGGCGGAGTCCCTGGCTCTCAGGCACTCGGCCCACGGCGACGGCCGCGAGGGCGGGCTGGCGTTCCTCGGCAAGCGGGAGCCGCACTTCACCCAGCCCGCCCCTGAGGGCTTCGGCCACGTCTTCCCACCTGCCGGCTAGGCGGCTCAGGCCTCGTCGTGGCGGTCCGCCTCGTCGAGCTCACGCTCGATGCGCGAGATCAGCTCCGCGGTCATCGGGGGCAGCGGGCCGGTGTCCTGCAGCCCGGACAGCGCCGCGGGGGCCAGCAGCTCGTCGAGCACCTCTGCGCTGATCAGGCCCTCCCGCAGCACGAGGTCGCGGACGGAGCTGCCGCTCCCGAGGGCCTCCTTCGCCAGCCGCGTGGCGCGCGCGTACCCCAACACCGGCATCAGCGCCGTGACCACACCCACCGACTGGGCCACCTGCGCCCTGGTGCGCTCGGCGTTGGCGGTGATGCCGTCGATGCAGTTGATCCGCAGCGTCCGCGCCGCGCGCCGCAGCCACGTCGAGTTCTGCAGCAGCACGTGCGCCATCACCGGCTCAAACGCGTTGAGCTGCAGCTGGCCCGCCTCGGAGGCCATGGCGATCGTGACGTCCGAGCCGGCGATGACGAACGCCACCTGGTTGACCGCCTCCGGGATGACGGGGTTGACCTTGCCGGGCATGATCGAGCTGCCGGCCTGGACCGGGGGCAGGACGATCTCGCCGAGCCCGGCCTGAGGGCCGGAGCTGAGCAGCCGGAGGTCGTTGCAGATCTTGGAGAGCTTCATCGCCGAGCGCTTCATCACCGACGAGGTGGACATGAAGACGCCGGTGTCGCTGGTGGCCTCGATGAGGTCGTCGGCCAGGACGAGCTCGGGGAAGCCGGTGATCTCGCGCAGATGCCGGATCACGGCCGGCCCGTAGCCGGGCGGGGCGGTGATGCCCGTGCCGATGGCCGTGGCGCCCAGGTTGAGCTCCATCAGCAGCGGCCGCACGTCCTCCATCCGGTCGATGTCCTCGCCCAGCGTGGTGGAGAAGCCTCGGAACTCCTGGCCCAGCGTCATGGGCACCGCGTCCTGGAGCTGGGTGCGGCCCACCTTCAGCACCTCCCGGAACTCGCGGCCCTTGGCCGAGAAGGAATGCCTGAGCAGGCGCAGCTCGTCGGCGAGCTTGGTGAGCGACACGACGAGGCTGAGCTTCACGGCGGTGGGGTAGGTGTCGTTGGTGGACTGGGACTTGTTGACGTGGTCGTTGGGCGAGAGGAATCCGTAGTCGCCGAAGGGGCGGCCGGCCAGCTCGAGCGCCCGGTTGGCGATCACCTCGTTGACGTTCATGTTGGTGGAGGTCCCGGCACCGCCCTGGATCACGCCGACGATGAACTGGTCGTGCAGCCGGCCGTCGATGATGTCCTGGGCGGCGCGGTCGATGAGGTCCGCGAGCTCGTCCTCGAGCACGCCGATCTCGCGATTGGCGCGGGCCGCCGCCTGTTTCACCTGGGCGTAGGCGACGAGGAGGTCCGGGTAGACGCTGATCTCGCGGCGGCTGATCCTGAAGTTGTGCACGGCCCGCGCCGTGTTGATTCCCCAGTAGGCGTCGTCGGGGATCTCCATCTCTCCCAGTGAATCCCGCTCGATCCGCACCTCGATGTCCGTTCTGTCGGCTGAGGTTCACGCTACCGGCGCGGTTAGATAGGGGCATGGGTTTCGAGTTGATCGCCTGGGTTGCACTCCGCGATCCCGCCGGCCGCGTGCTCCTGGCACGGCGCGACGGGACGGACCGCGGCGACGGGCTGTGGAACCTTCCGGGCGGGCACGTGAACGACGGCGAGCCGATCGCCGTCGCGGCGGCGCGCGAGGCCTCCGAGGAGGTGGGGGCGCTGATTGATCCGCTGGCGCTGCGTCACGTCGGCGTGCAGCGGTTCGATCTCCCGTACCCCAGCGGTCGGGCGCGGGGGTTCAACTTTTTCTTCGAATCAGACGTCTGGCTGGGCGAGCTGGCTCCGGGTGAACTGACCTCCGAGCTGGGCTGGTTCGCCGTCGATGATCTGCCGCCCGACATCCTTCCGTGGCTTCCCGCCGCGCTCGCCGCGCACCTGGCGGAGGGTCGCTTCTGGGTGGAGTCGGTGGGCTAGAAGCCGACAGAGGCCGCTGCCTCGAACGCCATCCACGCCTGGAGCTGGGTGGCCAGCTCGACGGTGTGGGCGACCGGGCCCGTGCCATCAGGCGCGGTGTCGGCGGGGAAGAGCGTCACCGCTGTCCCCCGCCATCCACGAGTGTCGCGGCCCTGCCACAGCGCGTCTGCGAAGCCGTTGACAAGGCCGGATGCCTTCCTCCTGCTCTCCGCGGGGAGGCGGGTGTCGCCTGCCGCGAGCGCCAGGTAGCGCGTGAGGATGCCGGTGAACAGGCCTCCATCGCCGTCGCCGTGGGTTCTCAGGATCCGCGTCCCCGGGTGGGTCAGGTGCGTGGCCACGGCCTCGACGTGACTGGCCGCCTCGTCGAGCCTGCCCAGTTCCAGCATCGTGGCGAGCACGGGGCCCTGATTGTAGGTGAACACGTGCGGCACCATCGTCGGGCCGGCGGGCGTCAGGCGCAGGCCGTCCTGGAGGAGCCCGGTCCGGGGATCGGCGAGGTTGGCCCGGAGCCAGTCGTGGAGGCGGGAAGCCTCGTCGCGGTGGCCCGTGCGGGCCAGGTGCAGGGAGATGGGGCCTGTGGCGGCGGTGTTCTTGAAGTCGCGGTCCAGGCTCCAGAACGCGCCGCCGCCGAGGTCGTCGGTGAGCGCTTCGCGCAGCGCCCGATCCAGCGACGGCGTGCGCCGGCCGGCCCTGTGCGCCGCGAGCGCGAGCCAGGCCATGTCGTCGTAGAACCGGTTGGGGAGGCGGCCCCAGTTCCGTAGCCGAATCCCGCGGAGGTGGCGCCCGATCATGCGGCCGGGCACCGTGACGGAGCCGCGGGCGTGCGCGTCGACCATGCAGTCGAGGAGGTGCGCCTGCCACCAGTAGTGCCAGGGTCCGGGCCGGGGGCCTGGACGCGCGGTGACCGCCAGGTGGGTGCCCGGCAGTCCTAGCAGGCGCCGGCCGAAGAGAGTGAGGACCGAGCGCGCCGCCTCGTCAGCCCGTTCCACGGTCACGCCAGGCGCTGGAGGAACAGGGTCTCGGCGAGCGCGGCCCTGGCAAGGTCGCCGAGGTCCAGCGACTCGTCGATGCCGTGCATCCGCGACATCGGGTCCGTGACCGCAGTGACCAGGACGAGCGCGCCGGGGTTGCGGCTGGCGAACTCCGCGACGATCGGGATCGAGCCCCCGACCCCGATCTCCACGGGGGCCACCCCGAACGCCTCGGTGAACGCGTCGACGGCGGCGCGGGCGCGGTCGTCGTCGAGGGAGATGACGCTGCCGGCACCGTTCTGGCCTGCGGCGACCGTCACCTGGGCGCCCCACGGCGCATTGGTCAGGAGGTGGTGGCGGAGGGCGGCCTCGGCGGCGTCGGCGTCCTGGCCGGGGGCGAGCCGGACGCTGACCTTGGCACGGGCGGTGGGGATGAGCGTGTTGGAGGCGTCCTTGACGGGCGTGGCATCGATGGCCAGCACGGAGGCGGCGGGCCTGGTCCACATCCGGGCGGAGGCGGGGCCGTCGCCGATCCACCGCACGCCGTCGAGGATGCCGGTCTCGTCACGGAGGCGGTCCTCGTCGTAGTCGACGGCGGGGTCCGGGTTGCTGGTCAGGCCGGCGATGGCCACGTTGCCGCGATCGTCGTGCAGGGTGGCCAGCAGACGGCAGAGCGCGGTGAGCGCGTCAGGAACCACGCCGCCGAACTGGCCCGAGTGCAGGCCGGTGGTCAGCGTGGAGACGGTGACCTCGGCGTCCACCATTCCGCGCAGGGTGGTGGTGAAGGAGGGCTCGCCGACCTTCCAGTTGACCGAGTCCGCGATGACGAAGATGTCCGCGCCGAGGTCCTCGCCGTAGGTGTCGAGGATCTCGCCCATCGAGGGCGACCCGATCTCCTCCTCGCCCTCAATGAAGACCTTCACCCCCACCGGCGGCTTACCCTCGAACGCCCGGAGCGCGGCAAGGTGGACCGCGATGCCGCCCTTGTCGTCGGCGGATCCGCGGGCGTAGAGCCGGCCGTCGCGTTCGACGGGCGCGAAGGGCGCCGAGGTCCAGGCCGTCTCGTCGCCGGCGGGCTGCACGTCGTAGTGGGCGTAGAGCAGCACCGTCGGGGCGCCGGCGGGGGCCGGGTAGTGGCCGAAGACGGCGGGCTTGCCGGCCGGGACATGGAGCATCCGGACGTCTGGGCAGCCGGCCTCGCGCAGGAGGTCGGCCACGCCGTCGGCTGCGGAGAGGACGTTGTCGTCGTGCTCGGGCATCGACGAGATCGAGGGAATCATGATGAGTCGCTTGAGGTCGGTGAGGACGGCAGGGAGGACGTCGGTGACGCGATCGTTGAGGCTCATGGCTCCACCCTACCGAGGGGGTTGCGCGGCTAATGTTGATCCATGGTGCGCCGCTACCTCGCAGACCTGATCAGGGAAGGCCGCATCGAGTCCGTCCCGCCGGAGCCGGCCCAGGTGGCCATCCTGCGGGAACAGGCCGTCCGGCACCTGGCCAGTTCCCGGACGATCAGCGAGACGGATCCGGCGGGCGCGTTCTCGCTCGCCTACGACGCCATCCGCAAGGAACTCACCGCCCTGCTGCTGGACCACGGCTTCCGGGCCAGAAGCGCGGGAAGCCACACGGCCACAGGCCAGGCTGCGGCCATCCTGCTGCCCAAGTTCGACGCCGACGGCTTCGAGTGGCTGCGGACCGTGCGGATCGCCACCGAGTACGGCACCGACGGCCGCGGCACGGCGACACCCGCAGACCTCGAGCGGGCCTGGAGGTTCGCCGACGGCCTGGCTCAGCTCCTTGCGGCTACGCCATCGCGGCTGGGATCGGCGCCATCCATACGGATTCCGCCTCGCCCAGATCCACGGTGAACTGCCCCACGAACTCCATCTCCGGCTCGCCGGTGACCTCACCCAGCCGCGACACCACCACTCCGCGCTCCGCGCACAGGGCCTCGAACTCCGCGACACTCGAGCCCGGCAGCGACACCACCGCCCGGGCGGCGGATTCGGAGAACAGCGCGACGGTGGGGTCACCCTCGGGCAGCGTCACCGCGAAGCCGAGCCCGTTGCGGAAGGCCGATTCGGCCAGCGCGACGCCGAGGCCGCCCTCGCTCACGTCGTGCGCCGAGGACAACAGCCCGCGCCGGGCCGACTCACCCATCACCTCGGCCAGCGCCTTCTCAGCCGCGAGCACCACGGCCGGCGGCAGTCCGCCCAGGTGGCCGTCGTGCATTGCCGATGCCCAGATGGAGCCCGACAGCTCCTCCCGAGTCTCGCCCAGCAGGAGGATCGAATCCCCCGGATGGGTGAAGCCGGAGCGGATCCTGGTGGCCACGTCGTCGATCACGCCAAGCACGCCGACGGTGGGCGTCGGCAGGATCGGCGCGGTGGCGGTCTGGTTGTACAACGACACGTTGCCGCCGGTCACGGGCACGCCGAGCTCGCGGCAGCCGTCGACCAGGCCCAGCACGGCCTCGGCGAACTGCCACATCACCTCGGGGTCCTCGGGTGAGCCGAAGTTGAGGCAGTCGGTGATGGCCACAGGCTCGGCGCCGGTGACGGCCACGTTGCGGTAGGACTCGGCCAGGGACAGCTGCGCGCCCAGGTACGGGTTGAGGTAGGAGAAGCGCGAGTTGGCGTCCAGCGCCAGCGCAATGCCCAGCCCGGTCTCCTCGTCGATCCGCAGCATGCCGGAGTCCTCCGGCTGCGCGAGGACGGAGTTGCCGCGCACGTATCGGTCGTACTGCTCGGTGACCCAGGTCTTGTCCGCGATGTTCCCGTGACCCAGCACCGTGATCAGCGCGGCCTTCAGCGCCTCGGGCGAGTTGTCGCGGGGCAGGTCCTCGGCGCGGTTGGCGTTGACCTCATCGAGCCACTCGGGGCGGTGGTAGGGCCGGTTGTAGACGGGGCCCTCGTGCGCGACCGTCTTGGGGTCCACGTCGACAATGGTCTCGCCGTGCCACTGGATGATCAGGCGGTCGCCCTCGATGACCTCTCCGACGATGGTGGCCTGAACGTCCCACTTGGCGCAGATCTCCATGAACCGCTCGACGTTGGCGGGCTCGACCACCGCCATCATCCGCTCCTGGGACTCGCTCATGAGGATCTCCTCCGGCGCGAGGTTCGGGTCGCGGAGGGGGACGAGGTCCAGGTTGACGAACATGCCGCCGTCGCCGGCCGAGGCCAGCTCCGAGGTGGCGCAGGAGATGCCGGCCGCGCCGAAGTCCTGGATGCCGTTGATGATGTCGGCCTGGAAGAGCTCGAGGGTGCACTCGATGAGGAGCTTCTCCATGAATGGGTCGCCCACCTGGACGCTGGGCCGCTTGGCGGGGCCGTCCTCGTCGAAGGTCTCCGAGGCGAGGATGGAGGCGCCGCCGATGCCGTCGCCGCCGGTGGCCGCGCCGAACAGAATCACCTGGTTGCCGACGCCGGTGGCCTTGGCGAAGTGGAGGTCCTCGTGACGGAGCACGCCGACGCACAGCGCGTTGACGAGCGGGTTGCCGAGGTAGCTCTCGTGGAACTGCACCTCGCCGCCGATGTTGGGCAGCCCGAGGCAGTTGCCGTATCCGCCGACGCCGGCGACCACACCGGGAAGGACCCGGCGGGTGTCGGCCTCGTCGAGCGGGCCGAACCGCAGCGAGTCCATGACGCCGATGGGGCGGGCGCCCATGGCGAGGATGTCGCGGACGATGCCGCCCACCCCCGTGGCCGCGCCCTGGTAGGGCTCGACGAACGACGGGTGGTTGTGGGACTCGGCCTTGAACGTGACCGCGTAGCCCTGGCCGATGTCCACGACGCCTGCGTTGTCGCCGATGCCCGCGAGCAGCGGGCCCCTGGGGGTCTCCTGGCTGAGCTCGCCGAACCTGCGCAGGTGCACCTTGGAGGACTTGTACGAGCAGTGCTCGGACCACATCACCGAGTACATGGCCAGCTCGGCGGAGGTGGGCCGACGGCCCAGGATCTCGCGGATCTGCGCGTATTCGTCGTCCTTCACGCCGAGCGCGGCGTAGGGCTGCTCGACGTCGGGGGTCTGGGCTGCGTGCTCAACGGTGTCTGCCACGGGGTCAATCTACCGCCGCGACGCGCGGCGCGGGGACCGCTCGGGCGTTGGCGGACCGCACATGCGCCGCGACCTCAGCCTCGTAGACCTCCTCCCGGACCAGCCGCCGCAGCGCATCCGGGGCGTCCGGGTGCTCGCGCAGCCAGCGGTGGCCCGCCTCGACGCCGTCGACGGGGAATCCCCCCTGCACCAGCCGCATCGCGATCTCGATCGGGTGGTCGCGCCACACCTCGGTCAGGTGCTCGAAGTATCGCCCCGCGAACCTCGCGCGCAGCGCGTCCTGCCCGGGTGCGCCGAAACCGTCCATGAGGGCGTCGACTGCGTCGTTGGTCTCCCCGTCGACGGTGTGGGCGCGCCGCCAGGCCGCCTCTTTCACGGCCGGGTCCGGCCGCGACATCGTCGCCTTCAGATGGGCCATCTGCCCGGTGGCCGTTTCGTCGGCGGCCAGCGCTGCCGCCAGCTCCGCGTCCGAGGCGCTCCCCTGCGCGGCCAGTGACTGCCATCCCAGCCACGCCACGTCGACGGACACCTCAAGGCCGGGCATCCCGCCGTCGAGCACCCAGCGGACGTCCTGAGGCGCCAGCGCGGCGGCCCTCAGGTAGGCCTTCGTCCACAACAGCTGCTCGGCGGAACCCGGGACCGCCGCCAGCGCCGCCCCGCGACACCCGTCGCGCCACAACCCTGCCGCGACGCCGTCGGCCGCGTACCGGTCCACCGCTGTGAGGGCCCTCCCCTGCAGCGAGGCCAGCACCCCGGACTGCGGCTCCTTGGCGCGCAGCACCGAGTCGACGAAGTCCGCGGGAGCCAGCAGGCCCGCCCGCACATCACCCCACAGCGCCGTCCACACCACCGCGCGCGCCAGCGGCTCCAGGTCCGCCACGTGCGCCAGCAGCACGTCACGACTCCGGGCGTCCAGCTCGACGCGGGCGAACGTCTGGTCCGTGTGGTTGATCAGCACGGCGTCGGGCACGGGCAGCCCGTCGGCCTCGGGGATGCGCACCTCCGCGGCCTCGATCCGCACGTCGAAGGCGTGTTCCAGCCGCAGGCGATCCCCGTGCAGCCGGTAGAGGCCGACGGTGGTGGCGTGGCGGCGCTCGGCCTTCGGGTCGCCGGCCCCGTAGAAGTCGCGCCGCACCCGCAGCCCGGTCAGGTAGCCGCCGTGAACGTCCCAGTGCGCGCTCAACCGGTCGTGGCCGGCCGACTCCAGCCAGGCCTCAACCCAGCCGCGCAGGTCGCGGTCGGTCTCAGCGTCGAGGGCGGCGATGAAGTCCGGCAGCGTCGCGGAGTCGAAGGCGTGGGCGCGGAAGTATCGACGGCACCCCGCCAGGAACGCCTCGATCCCCACGTAGTGCACGAGCTGGGTCAGAGCGGAGGCGCCCTTGGAGTAGGTGATCCGGTCGAAGTTCGTCTTGGCCGCTTCGAGGTCGGGGATGTCGGCGACGACCGGGTGCGTGGTCGGCATCGAATCGGCCAGGTAGCCGCCCACCTTCCGCGACGTGGCGAAGTTCACCCAGCCGTCGGCGAAACCGCACGCCTCGACGGAGATGTGGGTGCCCATGAACTCGGCGAAGCTCTCCTTCAACCAGAGGTCGCCCCACCAGCGGGGGGTGACCAGATCGCCGAACCACATGTGGCTCATCTCGTGCACCAGGGTGTTGGCGCGGCCCTGCAGCTGCGCGGGTGTCGCGGGCGAGCGGAAGAGGTACTGCTCGGTGAAGGTGACCAGGCCGGGGTTCTCCATGGCCCCGAGGTTGTATTCGGGCACGAAGATCTGGTCGTACTTCCTGCCCCAGGGATAGTCGCCGAAGTTGGCGGTCAGCCAGTCCAGGCCCGCCCTGGTCAGCCGGAACAGCTCCTCCGAATCCAGGTACCGGGCCAGGCTCTGCCGGCACATGAGCC
This sequence comes from Tessaracoccus luoxuelianae, assembly GCF_055326245.1. Taxonomy (NCBI): domain Bacteria; kingdom Bacillati; phylum Actinomycetota; class Actinomycetes; order Propionibacteriales; family Propionibacteriaceae; genus Tessaracoccus; species Tessaracoccus luoxuelianae. The sequence goes on along the minus strand of NZ_JBUZNO010000008.1, from coordinate 47,307 downwards.
CCAGCTCTATGCCCTGCCACGTGTCGACGACGCGGTGGTAGGGCCCGGCGGCCAGGCATGTGATGTAGGTCGACAGGGTGTGGGTAGGCGCGAACTCGACCCGCACCACGCCGTCGGTCACAGTCTCCCGGCGGGCCTCCGGCTGGTTGGAGCCCAGCCACCAGCCCTCCTGACCGGTCAGAGAGAACGAGAAGGGCGCCCGGATGTCGGGCTGGTCGAGGTTGGGGAACACTCGCCGCGCATCGGCCGGCTCGTACTGGGTGTAGAGGTAGGTCTGGCCGTCGGCCGGGTCGACGAAGCGGTGCAGCCCCTCACCCGTGCGCGAGTACCGGCCGCGCGCGTGCACGGTGACCGTGCAGCGGCGACGGGGTAGGCCGGCGAGCCGGATCCGGGCACCGTCGTACTCCACGGGCAGCTCCACCCCGTCGACGAGGAGTGCGTCGACCTCGCCGATGAAGTCCAGCCAGGTCTCCTTCGACCGGCTGGTGAGCGTGATCGACGACGTGACCGGGAAGGTGTGCGCCGCCGCGCTCGCGGCGTCGCGGACGTCGACGTCGACGCGGTAGTCATGGACGCGCACGTGGCGCGCGCGGTTGGCGGTCTCGGCCTGGGTGAGGTTCGCGGACGGCATGGGCCCCATCCAAGCACGAGACCCGCCCCCGCGAGGGAGGCGGACGTAGTCAGACGCGGGCGGAGAGGAACTGCAGGACGGACTCGAAGAACGTGACCCCGTCGAGCGTGGGGCTGGTCAGCGCCTCGACGTTGTGCTCGGGGTGCGGCATCAGGCCGACGACGTTGCCACGCTCGTTGGTGATGCCCGCGATGTCGTTGGCCGACCCGTTGGGGTTGTCCAGGTAGCGGAACACCACCTGATCGTTGCCCTCCAGCTTGCGCAGCGTCTCCGGGGAGGCCTGGTAGTTGCCCTCGCCGTTCTTCAGGGCGATGGTGATCTCATCGCCCTTGGTGAACGCGCAGGTCCACGTGGTGTCGATGGTCTCCACCCGCAGGCGGACGTCGCGGCAGATGAAGTGCTGGCCCTCGTTGCGGATCATCGCGCCCTCAAGCAGGTGCGCCTCGCACAGGAGCTGGAAGCCGTTGCAGATGCCGAGCACCGGCATGCCGGCATTGGCGGCGTCGATGACGGTGCCCATCACGGGGCTGAACCGCGCGATGGCGCCGCAGCGCAGGTAGTCGCCGTAGGAGAAGCCGCCGGGCAGGATGATGGCGTCCACGCCGTCGATGGAGTCCGACCCGTGCCACAGCGGCACGGCCTCGCTCCCCGTCAGCCGGACGGCGCGCAGCGCATCATGGTCGTCCAGCGACCCCGGGAACGTGACGACGCCGATGCGCGGCATCAGTCGGCCACCACATCGAAGGACTCGATGACGGTGTTGGCGAGCAGCTTCTCCGCCGCCTCGCCGATCTGGGCCAGCACCTCGGGCGTGACCTCGCCGTCGACCTGGATCTCGAACCGCTTGCCCTGGCGGACGGTGAGCCCGTCGAAGCCCAGCCGCTTGAGGGCGCCCGTGACGGCCTTCCCCTGCGGATCCAGGATCTCGGGCTTCGGCATGACGTTGACGACGACGCGTGGCATGGCACGGATCCTAGCGGACCTCCCCCGGCCGGCCGTGACTCCGGCCACCCTCGGACTGATCAGGATCCGGCGAGGGCGGCCTCCACGCAGGCCCGGATGTCGCCCGCGGCCGCCCCCAATCGCTGCGCATCTGTCACGAACCGGGCCGCGAGCGAGGCCAGCGCCTCGCCCGAGGGCTGTGGCGCGCCGACCACGACGGTGCCTTGCCCCCGGCGGCTGGCTATCAGGCCCTCGCCCTCCAGCTCCCGGTACGTGCGCATCACCGTGCCGGGGGCCAGGCCCAGGTCCTTGGCCAGCTGCCGCACGGTGGGCAGCCTCGTGCCCACGCTCACGGCCCCAGCGCGGATGAGCACCGCCAGCTGCCGGCGCAGCTGTTCGTAGGGCGGGGTGGGATCCGCCGAGTCGACGCGCAACGCGACCGTCATCGCCCGCCCCCGTCGCGGGGAACCAGGAGCACGACGGCTGACCCGAGGAGTCCGACCAGGGCACCCACGGCCACAATGAGGCTGACCGCACCGGACGCGGTCGCGAGCGGCACCGGACCCAGCTCCAGCAGATCCATCCCCGAGACCAGCGTGACGGCAAGGGCCGATCCGCTCACGCCGACCCCGACGGCGGCCACGATCCCCTCCACGGTGATCCGACGCAGGGCGTCGTCCACCCGGACCAGTTCTGGGTCCGCACCGTTGCGCGGCCGGCGCACCGTCAGGACGAGCCCGAGCACCGCCAGCGCGAGGAGGAGCGCGAGGGCGAGACCGACCCATGAGGTGTAGAAGCTCCCGGGGAACGGGGTGCGGGCTGCTCCGTAGGTCCCTGACTGCGCGCCCTCCCCCTCGATCCACCACACCGACACGGCGCGCCCGGCGCGACCCATGTCGTCGGGAGACGCGGCGAGGGTCGAGAACAGGACGGCCGTGAGGAGCAGGGCCAGCAGGCACACCGTCCACCTGGTCAGGGCCGGCGGCAGGTAGCTGCGCAGTTGCCGGCGCTCGAGACCGGCGCTGCCGGTGACCCGCGCCGCCCGGTAGGCGCTCTGCTGACCGACGACGATGGCCGCGACCACGACGACCGCGGCCAGCAGGGGTGCGGCGAAGGTGAGCGGCCGGAGGTGACCCCACGCCAGGGCGGCCGCCCCGGCCACCCCGCCGACGGCCAGCCCGATGCCCCGGTAGCGGATCGTGGCACGCCGGAGCGATCGCAGGCCTGGGTAGATCGTCTCGTCGAAGGCGAGGGAGCGCGCCCGACGCCCACCGGCCAGGAGCGCTGCGGCGCCGACGATGATGGTGGCCAGCGGCAGGAACACCAGTGAGACCAATCCCGAGATGACCATTGCTTCTCCTTGTGTCAGATAAGTGATACAAACGTAACGACCCGGTTCTCTTGTGTCAAGCCACTGACACAAGAGACTCCTGGGCCGGCCGGTACCCTGACGCCCATGCCGTCGTCGCGCTCCGCCGTCCCGCCGTTCGAGGTGATGACCGTCCTGGACCGGGTGGCCACTCTGCGCGCCGCCGGCCGCGACGTCATCTCGCTGTGCGCGGGCGAGCCGGCCGGGGGTGCGCCGACGGCCGTCAGCGCCGAGGCTGCCCGGCTCCACGCCGCGGGGAGCCCGTTCGGATACACCCCGGCGCTGGGCATCCGCCCGCTCCGGGAGGCGTTGGCCGGACATTATCGACGGTGGTACGGGGCTGAGGTGAGCGCTGAGCGGGTCGCCCTCACCACCGGGTCCTCCGGCGGATTCCTGCTCGCGTTCCTGGCCGCGTTCGAGGCGGGCGACAGGGTGGCGCTGGCCCGGCCCGGCTACCCCGCCTACCGCAACATCCTCAGCTCGCTCGGCTGCGAGGTGGTCGACATCGACTGCGGCCCCGAGGTGCGGTTCCAACCCACCGTCGAGCTCCTGGCCGCGGCCCACGCGGAGGCGCCCCTGGCCGGGCTGATCCTCGCCTCGCCCGCCAACCCCACGGGCACGATGGTGAGCCGACCCGAACTCGCCGCGCTGGTGGCGTGGTGCGCGGCCAAGGGGGTGCGGCTCGTCAGCGACGAGATCTACCACGGCGTCACCTACCCCGTCGGCGCGGGTCGCGGGACGTCTGTCCTCGAGCTCAGCGGCGACGCCGTCGTGGTGTCGTCGTTCAGCAAGTACTGGGGCATGACGGGGTGGCGGCTCGGGTGGCTGGTCCTGCCCGAGGAGCTGGTGGGCGCCGTCGACGCGTTGGCTGGAAACCTGGCGCTCTGCCCGCCCGCCCCGGCGCAGCACGCGGCGCTGCGGGCGTTCGACGAGGCGTCGTACGCCGAGTGCGACGAGGCGGTGGCCGACTTCGCCGCCGCCCGCTCGGTGTTGCTGGCAGCCGCGGACCGCCTGGGGTGGGGTGTCGCGGCGCCGGCCGACGGCGCCTTCTACTACTACGCCGACCTCGGAGACCAGCTGGACCGGTGGGGCACGTCGGCGGCCTACGCCTCGGCGCTGTTGGAGGCCACCGGGGTCGCGGTGACTCCGGGGCGCGACTTCGACTCCCGGCTGGGCGACCGCACGGTGCGGATCAGCTTCGCCGCAGGCAGCGCCGCGATCGCGGAGGCCGTGGAGCGGATCGTCGCCTTCCAGGCCTGATGCTCAGCGGGAGACGGTGGGGTCGCCGTCGATCCAGAACCTGAGCGGGAAGTCCGTGGCCCTGCCCACGCCGATGCGCGGTCCGACGGCGACCCGCGGCTCGTCCCCCACCCGCGGGATCAGCGTGAGGCCGGTGCTGCCGTCGAGGGGTGCGCCGGCGTCGGGGAGGGTGATTCCCATGGCGACGGTGAGGCGGGCGGGCCCGGCTGCGAGGTCGGTGTCGCGGCGGGTGACGCCCCTGGCCGAACGCCGCGCCCGGGCGGTTTCGAGGCCCTCGATCACCTCACCGGCCCGGATCAGCACCCCGGTGGGGGTGCCGTCCACGGCCACCACCACGTTGAAGCAGGTGTGCAGGCCCATGTGCCGGTACACGTAGGCGTGCTGCCCGGGCCCGAACATGGCGGAGTTGCGGGCGGAGGGGCCACGGAAGGCGTGCGACGCGGGGTCGAATCCTCCGCCGTAGGCCTCCACCTCGGTGATCCGCAGCGTGACGCGCGCGCCGTCGCGGTCGACGGTGAGGGTGCCGTTCAGGAGCGCCCTGGCCTTGGCCGCCACCTCGTAGAGCAACGCGACGGCCTCGGCGGGCAGCTCCGCGTAGGAGATCGACGGTGGAACCAGCATCACTCGCCGCGGGGGGTCAGCACCTCTGCCAGCCGGGCGCCGAGGGGAGAGTGCGGCATGGGCTCACCGTCGACGTGCGTGACCGGCGCGACAATGCGGCCGCTGGACAGCAGCCAGGCACCGCGGCAGCGCTCCAGGTCCGAGCGGGTGAGGGCGGCGACCTCGACGGTCAGTCCCGCACCCTCCGCCTTGTCGAGGAGCTCGGCGATGGTGATGGAGCGCAGGATGCCGTGGAGCGGGGGCGTGACGAGGATCCCGTCGATGTCCAGCACCACGCTCGACGTGGGGCCCTCCAGGAGTGAGCCCGACGGGGTGACGAAGATGACGTCGTCGGCGCCGTTGGCCTTCGCGTAGCGCTTCGCGGCCATGTTGATGCCGTAGGACAGCGACTTCGCACCCGGCAGGAGCCAGGGCAGCGGGGCCACGTCGGCGCCCTCGAAACCGCGGTCCAGGATCAGCACCCGGACCCCCTCGGCGCGTTCGCGCTTCGTGGTGGCGTCGAGCGGCGCGGCCATCACCCAGCCGTTGGGCTCGTCGAGGCCCTCGGGGCCGCGGGTCATGATCGTCCGCAGGACCGCCTCGGGATCCTCGTCCCAGTCCCAGGCCGCCAGGATCGCGGCGACGGCGCGGCGGTAGCCGGCCTCGTCGGGGGCGGGCAACTGGAGGATGCGGGCGGAGGTGGCCAGCCTGTCGAGGTGCTCGTCGAGGTGGTGCGCGCGGCCGAAGCTGGCCAGCATCGCGTCGAACACGCCGTCGCCTCGGACCACGCCCTGATCGTCTGCGCGGACGATGGGTGTCGCGGGGTCCACGAGGGTGCCGTCGAGCAGGGCGAGCATGCGGATGGTCATGCGGCCGAGATTACGCCTCAGTGGACCCGACGGGGGCGAAGCCGCGGCCGGTCAGGCGACGGTAGGCCTCGAGGTAGCGCTCACGAGTGGCCGCGACCACCTCGTCAGGCAACGGCGGGGGCGGGGTGTCCGTCGCCCTGTCCCAGCCGGAGTCCTTCGCCAGCCAGTCGCGCACGTACTGCTTGTCGAAGCTCGGCAGCGACTCCCCCGGCCTCCACGTCTCGGCGTCCCAGAACCGCGAGGAGTCCGGCGTCAGCACCTCGTCGGCCAACACCAGGGTGCCGTCGGCGCGGCGGCCGAACTCGAACTTGGTGTCGGCCAGGATGATCCCTCGCGCCGCCGCGATCTCCTGGGCGCGCGCGTAGATCCTCAGCGTCAGGTCCCTAAGCTCACCGGCCAGCTCCTCACCGTGGAGGGAGGCGATCGTGGCGAAGTCCACATTCTCGTCGTGCGCACCCAGCGGCGCCTTGATGGCCGGGGTGAAGATCGGCTCCGGCAGCTTGTCGCCGTCGCGCAGCCCCTCGGGCAGCGGCACGCCGCACACCGTCCGCGACACCTGGTACTCGGCCCACCCGGATCCGGTGAGGTAGCCGCGGGCGACGCACTCCACCTCCACCATGTCCAGCGCCTCGACGAGCGTGGCCCGCCCCGCGACAGCAGCCGGCACGTCGGTGCTCACCACGTGGTTGTCGACGAGGTCCGCCAGCTGCGCGAACCACCAGAGGCTGAGCTGGGTGAGGATGGCCCCCTTGTCCGGGATGGGGGTGGCCAGCACGTGATCGAAGGCCGAGATGTTGTCTGTGGCCACCATCAGGATGCGCTCGGTGCCGCCGTCGTCGACGGTGTACAACTCGCGCACCTTGCCGGCGTGCCGCAGCGGAAGGTTGAGGACGTCCCCGAACTGACTCACGCGGCTGAGCCTAGTGGCTGCCTCGACGCCGGCGAAAGATCACGATACGGACCCAATCCCGGACCCCCCTTGACGCGGGTGCCGGTCGCGGTTTAGCTTTATCTCATCGATGTAAACCGGACGTGGCCGAAGTTGGTCAAACAGGCTCATCGGAGCGGGTCGGCACGGACGCCGAGCTCGTTTTCAACGCTATAACAGGTGGCACGCCCATGTCGGCGTGCAAGAGGCGGAGGCTCGCTGTGATCCAGCGCACATACAGGTCAGGACGGGGGTCAGCTCAGTGAAGAGATGGCTCTACTCGCCCAAGGTGGCCCCTTACATCTTCGTATTGCCGTTCGTCCTGACGCTGGCGATCTTCTGGGTGAGCCCGCTGATCAAGTCGTTCATCATGAGCACGCAGGACATCATCCCGGGCTCGGTGACCAACGTCGGCCTGGCCAACTTCGAGCGGCTGATCGGCGATCGCCTCTTCTACGTGGCTCTCGGCAACTCCATGAAGTACATGATCTTCACGCTGTTCCTGCTCATCCCCATCCCGCTGCTGCTGGCCGTGCTCATCAATTCCAAGCTCGGCACGGACAAGATGAAGGCCATCTTCAAGTCGGTGATGTTCATCCCGGCGCTCACCTCCGTCGTGATCGCGGGCATCGTCTTCCGCCTGATCTTCTCCGAGTCCCCCACCGCGCTGATGAACCAGGTGGTCGGAGCCTTCGGCGTCGATCCGGTGAAGTGGCTCAAGGGCAGCGAAACCGGCTTCCTGGCACTCCTCACCGTGGCGAGCTGGCGCTGGACTGGCGTCAACATCCTGTACTTCCTCGCCGGCCTGCAGGCCATCCCCACCGACTACTACGAGGCCGCCTCACTGGACGGCGCGTCGGCATGGCAGAAGTTCTGGCACGTCACCGTTCCCCAGATGAAGCCCACCATCGTCTTCGTGATCACCATCAGCGTCTACGGCGGCCTGGCCATGTTCCTGGAGAGCTTCATGCTCTGGGGTGGCAACAACTCCCCGCAGAACATCGGCCTCACCATCGTCGGCTACCTGTACCGGCAGGGCATCGAGAAGAACGACCTCGGTTACGCCTCGGCCGTGGGCGTGGTGCTGCTCATCATCGTGCTCGCCATCAACATCCCGCAGCTGATCGCCACCGGGACCTTCAAGAAGGAGGAGCGATGAGCACCTCGTCGTCACAGGTGAAGCCGATCGACGCCAGGCTCACCAAAGAGAAGGCTTCGCGCATCGGCAAGAACGACCGCCAGATGAGCGACGAAGGCAAGGCGTTCCGCCGCCGTTCCCGCGGCGCCACGGCGCTGATGGTCCTGTTCTTCGTGGGCCTGGGGCTGCTGGTGCTCCTCCCGTTCTGGGCGATCTTCGTCGCCACCTTCCAGGACGGCAACATGATCGTCCGCTACGGACTCAACCTCGGGATCGACTTCTCCACGGCCAGCTTCGACAACTGGGTGGCCCTGTTCACGGACTCCGGAAGCTACTTCCGGTGGTTCTTCAACAGCACACTGGTCACGCTTCTCCAGGTGGGCCTGACGCTGGCCATCAGCTCGTTCGTGGCCTACGGGTTCGCCATGTACGAGTTCCGGTTCAAGAGCGCTCTGTTCATCTCCGTGATCCTGCTCATGTCGGTGCCGTTCGAGATGCTCATGCTCCCGCTCTACATCCAGATCAACGACATGCAGCTCCAGGACACCTACACCGCCGTGATCCTGCCGTTCCTGGCGCATGCCGTGACCATCATGTTCTTCCGGCAGTACCTGCGGGGCATCCCCAAGGAGATCGTCGAGGCGGGCCGGATCGACGGCGTCACCGAGATGGGCATCTTCTTCCGGCTCGTGCTGCCGCTGACCAAGCCGGCCTTCGCCGCCATGGCCATCTTGAACGGCATGGGTAGCTGGAACAACTTCCTCTGGCCGCTGCTCGCTCTGCGCAGCCCGGACAAGTACACGTTGCCCATCGGCCTCAACACCTTGTTGACGCCGTACGGCAACAACTACGAACTCCTCATCGTCGGATCGTTCTTCTCCATGATCCCGATCTTCATCCTGTTCATCCTGTTCCAGCGGTTCTTCATTGAAGGCATGACCGCCGGCGCCATCAAGGGCTGACGCCCACTCCCCCCGTCCACCACAACTCAACATCCGACTCCCCAGCGCAGGTGCTGGAGGACAAGAAAGGTATCTGTCGATGAAACTCAAGAAGTTTGCCACAGCGGCTCTTGCAGCGGGCATGGCCACCATGGCCCTCACCGCGTGCAACACCGCTACGCCCGACACGTCGGCCGAGTCGACCGCCGAGGGCTCCGTCATCACCCAGGAGGCCGTCGAGGGCGCCACCGAACTGGAGCTGTGGACGTTCGTGGAGCTGCACGCGCAGTTCTACACCGAGATGGCTGAGATCTGGAACGAGCAGAACCCCGACAAGCTCGTCCAGATCGCCGTCAACGTCCTGCCCTACGACGACATGCACAACAAGCTGCAGATCGCGCTCACCTCGGGCCAGGGCGCCCCGGACATCTCCGACATCGAGGCCGGCAAGTTCCCGCAGTTCACGCAGGGCACCCCCGCGCTCATGGACCTCACCGAGGCCGCCGCACCGTACCGCGACAACATCGTCGAGGCCCGCCTCGACCTGTTCTCCAAGGACGACGCCCTCTACGGCCTGGACTTCCACGTGGGCGCCACCGTCGCGTTCTACAACACCGAGCTGCTCGAGGCCGCCGGGATCGACTACACGACGATCGTGACGTGGGACGACTACAAGGAGGCCGGCGTCGAGTACTTCGAGAAGACCGGCAAGTACCTGGGCACCGTCGACACCTCCGCGGCCTGGCAGGAGGGCCTCCTGCTGGCCCAGCTCGGCGGCGAGTACTTCACCGACGACGGCAAGGTCAACGTCAACAGCCCCGAGATGATCGAAGCGATCACCATCCTCAAGGGTCTTCAGGACGCCAACGCCGCCGCCGTCCCCCCGGGCGGCCAGCCGGACACCGAAGAGGCCTTCGGCGCCTACAACAACGGTGACTTCGCCGCTGCCGTGATGCCGTTCTGGTTCACCTCCCGCTACCTGGCCTACATGCCCGACTTCGCCGAGAAGATCGCCATCGCTCCCCCGCCCACCGTCGAGAACCCCGTCAACATCTCCGTCGGCGGCGGCGGCACGGGCACCGCGGTGATCAAGGACGGCGAGAACGCCGAACTGGCCGCCGAGTTCATCGCCTGGGCCAAGCTGGGCACCGAGGGCAACATCTCCACGTGGGAGCTGCTGGGCTTCGACCCGCTCAACACCGAGGTGTGGGCGGATCAGGAGATCACCCACAACCCGGAGAACAAGTTCGTCAAGTACTTCCAGAACAACCCGTTCGAGCCGCTCCTGGAGATCCAGGACAGCATCGGCCACCTGGAGTCCTTCACCAACGGCTCCATGCCTTCTGTGAACAACCTGCTCAACACCCAGACCCTCAACGACATCTTCGAAAACGATGTGCCGATCGAGGACGCGCTGAACCAGGCGCAGTCTGACCTGCAGAACGAGCTCGGCGAGTAATCGTCGCTCTCCCATCCCTCTGAAACGGGGCGATCGGGCTTAGCCCGCGGGCTACCGGATCGCCCCGTTTCGCTGTGCCCCGCCGCGTGCAGGGCACCCCGAACCACACTCGTCTGAGGAAGACACTTTCATGACATCTCATCGCATCAGCGTGGACCCGGACTTCGTCGTCGGCCCGGTCCGCCCCAGGACCTTCGGCTCCTTCGTGGAGCACCTCGGGCGCTGCGTCTACACCGGCATCTACGAACCCGGCCACCCCACCGCCGACGAGCAGGGCTTCCGCCAGGACGTCCTCGAGCTGGTCCGCGAGCTCGGCGTCTCCACCGTGCGCTACCCCGGCGGCAACTTCGTCTCCGGCTACCGCTGGGAGGACGGCGTCGGCCCCGTCGACCAGCGCCCCGCCCGTCTGGACCTGGCCTGGCACTCCACCGAGCCCAACACCTTCGGCACCGACGAGTTCATGTCGTGGTGCGTCAAGGCCGACGTCGAGCCGATGATGGCCGTCAACCTCGGCACCCGCGGCATCCAGGAGTCGCTGGACATTCTCGAATACTGCAACGTTCCCGGCGGTTCGCACTTCGCTGATCAGCGCCGCGGCAACGGCGCCGAGGACCCCTACCGCGTCAAGATGTGGTGCCTCGGCAACGAAATGGACGGCCCGTGGCAGATCGGCCACAAGACCCCCCAGGAATACGGTCGCCTCGCCGCCGAGACCGCGCGCGCCATGCGGATGATCGATCCTGGCCTGGAGCTGGTGGCCTGCGGCTCCTCCAACACCGAGATGCCCACCTTCGGCGAGTGGGAGCGGGTGGTCCTGACGGAGACCTATGACGTGGTGGATATGGTCTCTGCCCACGTCTACTACTACGAGGACGAGGGCGACCTCGGTTCGTTCCTGGCCTCCGCCGTCAACATGGACAGCTTCATCGACGGCGTGGTCGCGACGGCGGACGCGGTGCGGACAGCGACCAAGCGCACCAAGCGGATCAACATCTCGTTCGACGAGTGGAACGTCTGGTACCAGCAGCGGGTCGAGTCCAAGGTGTCCGAGGGCGACGACTGGCCGGTGGCACCCCGGCTCCTCGAGGACCTCTACAACGTGGCCGACGCAGTCGTGGTGGGCAACCTGCTCATCTCGCTGCTGCGCCACACGGACCGGGTGCACTCCGCGTCGCTGGCGCAGCTGGTCAACGTGATCGCCCCGATCATGACCGAGCCCGGCGGCCCTGCATGGAAGCAGACCACCTTCCACCCGTTCGCGCTCACCTCGAGGTACGCAAAGGGATCTGTGCTCAACGTTCCCGTCCGGAGCGAGACCTACGAGACGGCCAAGTATGGCGAGGTCGCCCAGATCGACGCGGTGGCCACGCACGACGCCGAGGCTGGAGAGGTCGCGGTGTTCGTGGTCAACCGAGGGATGGCGGGGACGGCACCCATCGAGGTCAACCTCAAGGCGTTCGGCGAGGCGCGACTCGTCGAGGCGGTCCAGCTGTCCAACCCGGATCACACCTGGGCGGCGTCGATGCAGGACTCGACGTCGGTCGAGCCCCAGTCGATCGACGGCGCCGCGATCGTCGACGGCGTCCTGAAGGCGGAGCTCCCTGCGGTGAGCTGGGCGATGTTCCGCATCGCGACCGCGTGAGCTGATATCGCCTCCCGCTCCCGGTGCCGGGAGACATGACACGAGGCCCGTGCGGCCCTTGACCACACTCTGCTTCTCGACCGCAAGCCGGTCAGGGGCAGGGTAGTCGAGGCCGCACGGGCCTCGTCTCATGTCTCCCTGCACTGGTCCGGAGGTGGCGTGGCCGGCCCCGGGCTGGTGCCGACAGGGCGGCCTGGTGAAGGTCTGTCCAGGCGGGACGCCAGTTCGGTGACCCTCAAGCTGGGCACCCCGCCGCAGAACGCCCTGCCGTCCCCCACCCTCGCGCACAACCCGCGTCGCGCGCCGGCCCGCTCGGCTGGCTGAGGCGCGAGGAGCGCAGCGACGACCCCACCGCTGGCTGAGGCGCGAGGAGCGCAGCGACGAGCCTCGAAGCCTAAGAAACGTGCGCTGACAAGGTCACCTTCCATAGGCTTCGAGGCCGCTGCGCGGCACCTCAGCCAACGAGACATGAGCCACGAAGCCACCGACGGGGACAGCAGGGCGGTGGGTGGTGGGGGCCGGGGCAGGTTGGGTGGGCGTTGAGGACGGCGTCGCAGCGCGAAGCGCCGCCGCCGGCATCATGGGCGGCCCGGCCCCCACCACACGCCGCCAACCCGACCACGGCCAACCGGAGAACAGGAGAACAGGAGTCAGATGTCGGCGCCGGCGTAGCGGTCCGGGGCGTCGGCCATGCCGGCGGCCAGGGTTGAGCCGTCGGCGTCGTCGATCAGCAGGAAGGCCCCGCTGCGGCGGAGCTCCAGGTAGTCGTCGATGGGGAGGTCGTCGGCGAGCCGGACCCGCACGCGGCCGATGTCGTTGAGCCGCAGCTCCTGCGGGGCGCGACGGTACTCGACCGAATCGATGTCGAGCAGGTCGATGATCTCCTCCACCATGGCCCGCACCGTGCGCGTGCCGGCGCGCAGCAGCACGCGGTCCCGCGGGCGGATCGGGCGCTCCGACAGCACGCACACCGTGCCACCGACCGAGCGCGTCACATACCCGCGACGCTCGGGCTCCGCGATGAGATCGCCCCGCGAGATGTCGATGTCGTCGGCCAACCGCAGGGTCACGGACTGCGGCGCGTGCGCCACCTCCAACTCCCGCACCGAGCCGTCGGCCTGCCCCAGGTCGATGCCGACGACGGTGGTGGTCCGTCCGCCGGGCAGCACGGCCACCTCGTCGCCCACCTTGACCACGCCGGCGGTGATCCGCCCCGCGTAGCCGCGGTAGTCGCGGTGCTCCCCCGATTGGGGGCGGATGACCACCTGGACGGGGAACCGAAGCGGCTGTTCCGAGGGATCGGTGCCGACGGGGACCGATTCCAGGTGCTCCAGGAGCGTGGGCCCGCCGTACCAGGGGGTGTGGGCCGAGCGGTCCACGACGTTGTCACCCAGCAGCGCCGAGAGGGGCACCGCCACCACGTCCTCGATGTCGAAGCGGGCGGCCAGTGCCCGCGCGTCGGCCACGATCTCGTCGTAGCGCTCCCGGCTCCACTCCACCAGGTCCATCTTGTTCACCGCCAGAGCCACGTGCCGCACGCCCAGAAGCCCGGTGACGGCGAGGTGTCGCCGGGTCTGCTCGACGACGCCGTAGCGGGCGTCGACGAGGATCAGCGCCAGCTCGGCGGTGGAGGCGCCGGTGACCATGTTGCGCGTGTACTGCACGTGGCCGGGGGTGTCCGCCAGCACGTAGGAGCGGTTGGCGGTGGAGAAGTAGCGGTAGGCCACGTCGATGGTGATGCCCTGTTCACGCTCGGCGCGCAGCCCGTCGGTGAGGAGCGCCAGGTCCGCGCCCTCGAGGCCGCGCTCCTTCGACACCCTCTCCACCGCGTCGAGCTGATCGGCCAGCACAGACTTGGTGTCGTAGAGGAGGCGCCCCACCAGGGTGGACTTGCCGTCGTCGACGGAACCCGCCGTCGCGAGCCGGAGGAGGTCGTGCGTCATCAGAAATATCCCTGCTTCTTGCGGTCTTCCATGGCGGCCTCGGAGAGCCGGTCGTCGGCGCGGGTTGCGCCGCGCTCGGTAATACGCGAGGCAGCGACCTCGAGGATCACGCCCGCCACGTCGGCCGCGTCGGACTCGACGGCACCCGTGCAGCTCATGTCGCCGACGGTGCGGTAGCGCACGACGCGGGTCTGGGTGGGCTCGCCCGGCTTCGGGCCGCCCCACTCCCCCGCGGTCAGCCACATGCCGTCGCGGTTGAACACCTCACGCTCGTGCGCGTAGTACAGGCCGGGCAGCTCGATGCGCTCACGCTCGATATAGCGCCACACGTCGAGTTCGGTCCAGTTGGACAGCGGGAAGACGCGCACGTGCTCGCCGGGCGAGTGCTTGCCGTTGTACAGCTCCCACAGCTCTGGGCGCTGCCTGCGGGGATCCCATGCTCCGAAAGAGTCGCGCAGCGAGAACACCCGCTCCTTGGCGCGCGCCTTCTCCTCGTCGCGCCGCCCGCCGCCGAACACGGCGTCGAAGCGTCCGGCCTCGATGGCGTCGAGCAGCGGGACGGTCTGAAGCGGGTTGCGGGTGCCGTCGGGGCGCTCGCGGAGGCGGCCGTCGTCGATGTAGTCCTGCACGGAGGCCACGTGGAGCCGGGCGCCGATCCGCGCGACGGTGTCGTCGCGGTAGGTCAGCACCTCGGGGAAGTTGTGGCCGGTGTCCACGTGGAGGAGCGCGAACGGCAGCGGCGCCGGGGCGAACGCCTTGAGAGCCAGGTGCAGCATGACGACGGAGTCCTTGCCGCCGCTGAACAGGATGACGGGGCGCTCGAACTCGCCCTCCACCTCCCGGAAGATGTGGATGGCCTCGGACTCCAGGTGGTCCAGGTGGTCCAGGGTGTATTCGGGGGGCAGTGTCATGTGTGCAATCCGCATTCGGTCTTGTTCTTGCCGGCCCAGCGGCCGGCTCTGGGGTCTTCTCCGGGGGCGACGGGGCGCGTGCAGGGCGCGCAGCCGATCGACGCGTAGCCGCGCTCCCGCAGCGGGTTGAGGTGGACGTCCTCCTCGAAGGCGAACCGGTCCACGTCGTCGTCGTCCCAGGCCGCGATCGGGTTGAGCTTGACGATCCGCCGCTTCTCGTCGAAGCCCACCAGCGTGATGTCGGTGCGGGTGGGCGCATCAACCCGCCGCATCCCCGTGACCCAGGCCTTGTGACCGGCGATGGCGCGGTTGAGGGGCTCCACCTTGCGCATGGCGCAGCAGAGGTCTGGGTCGCGGTCGTGGAGCCGGGCTCCGTATTCGGCGTCCTGCTGGTTGACGCTCAGCACGGGCAGGATGGTGCGGATCTTGACGCGTTCGGCGTAGTGGTCGCGGGTTTCGAGGGTCTCGGCGAAGTGGTAGCCGGTGTCGAGGAAGAACACGTCAAGGCTGGGCGCCGACTGGGCGATCAGCTCCACCAGCACCTCGTCGCCCATCGACGACGCGACAGTGATGTCCGCGCCGAAGGTTTCCTCGGCCCACTGCAGGACCTCGCGGCTGAGCTTCACCTTGCCGAGGTGGCCCGCGTAGGCGGGGTCCGACTCGAGGGCGGTGAACCGCTCGTTGGCCTCGTCGGCGATGGCGTGCAGGTCATCCATGGTGCTTGGCCTCCTCTTCGGCGATCCGGGCTGGGATGTGCTCGGCTGCCACCCGGTGCTGGGTGACGGAGAACACTCGGGCGCAGGCCAGGCAGTGCCAGGCCCCGATGGGCTCCTCGACGGGGCGCAGGTCCTCCTCCGCGCAGAACGGGCAGTGGAAGATCACCGCGCTCATCGCAGGAGGTCCTCGTCGGCCCGGTGGGCCCACTGCGCGAAGGGCTCGTCGGCGTCGCGGTGGGCGAGGAACGTGCGTGCCAGGCGCTCGATGTAGTCCGGCAGGTCCGCGGCCGCCACCTTCAGTGCCCGGGTCTTGCGGGCCAACTGCGGGGTGGCGCCGAGTCCGCCGCCGAGGTGCACCTGGAAGAGCTCGACGAGGTTGCCGTCCGCGTCGGACTGCACCATGCCCTTGAGGCCCACGTCCGCCACCTGGGTGCGGGCGCAGGCGTTGGGGCAGCCGTTGACGTGGATGCTGAACGGCACGTCGAACTCCGGGAGCCGGGCCTCGAGCTCCTCGACGATGAGCCGGGCGCGCGCCTTCGTCTCCACGAGCGCCAGCTTGCAGTACTCGATGCCGGTGCAGGCCATCACGCCGCGGCGGAACTCAGACGGCCGCGCGGGCAGGTCCTCGGCGTCGAGCGCCTCGACGAGAGCCTCGACGGCGTCGCCGGGCACGTCGAGGACGAGCAGCTTCTGGTGGGGGGTGAGCCGCACGCGGCCGGAGCCGTGCTGGGCGGCGAGGTCCGCGATGCGGGTGAGCCGGGTGCCCGAGACGCGGCCGGCGATGGGCGCGACGCCCACCCAGAACGTGCCGTCGGCCTGGGCGTTGACGCCCACATGGTCGCGGCGGAGGTGGGTGGCGTCCTGGGGTGGGCCGTCGAGAAGCTTGCGCCCCAGGTACTCGGTCTCGAGGACGTGGCGGAACTTCTCCGGCCCCCAGTCCGCCATGAGGAACTTGAGGCGGGCGCGGTTGCGGAGGCGGCGGTAGCCGTAGTCGCGGAAGATCGAGACCACGCCCTTCCACACCTCTGGGACCTCCTCCAGCGGCACCCAGGCGCCGAGGCGCTGCGCGAACATCGGGTTGGTGGAGAGCCCGCCGGCTGCCCATACGTCGAAGCCGGGGCCGTGTTCGGGGTGGACGACGCCGACGAAGGACACGTCGTTGGCCTCGTGCGCCACGTCGAGGTTGGGGCTGCCGGAGATGGCGGTCTTGAACTTGCGGGGCAGGTTGGAGAACTCGGGGGTGCCGATGTAGTTGTCCAGGATGGCGCGCACGGCGGGAGTGCCATCGACGATCTCGTTGGCGGCGATGCCCGCCACGGGCGAGCCGAGGATGACGCGGGGGGTGTCGCCGCAGGCCTCAGCGGTGGTCAGGCCCACCGCCTCGAGGCGGCGCCAGATTTCCGGCACGTCCTCCACGCGGATCCAGTGCAGCTGGATGTTCTCGCGGTCCGAGATGTCCGCGGTGTCGCGGGCGAACTCGGTGGAGATGGTGGCGACGACCCGCAGCTGCTCGTTGGTCAGGGACCCGCCGTCGGAACGCACGCGCATCATGAAGAACTCGTCGTCAAGGGCCTCGGGAGGCAGCGTGGCGGTCTTCCCGCCGTCGATTCCGGGCTTGCGCTGCGTGTAGAGACCCCACCATCGCATCCTGCCGCGCAGATCCTCTGGCGCGATGCTGGAGAAGCCCTCCTTGGAGTAGACCTCCTCGATGCGGGCGCGGACGTTGAGCCCGTCGTCGGCCTGCTTGAACACCTCGTTGGGGTTCAGCGGCGTCTTGTCGCCGTCGGCCCAGGCGCCGGTGGCCTGGTTGCGCTTGGGGCGGGTTACCGCTTCGGTCATCGTCGGTCCTTCGTCGGGGGCCTTGCTGAATCCCCCAACCCGACGATGGGGCCGGTCATTCCCGACGGCCAGCCGTGATCGCCATGGGCGAACAGGATTTCTCAGGCCTCGGCGCCGTCGAGCGTTGTCACGGCCTGGGCGCTGCCCTCCACCTCGATGGGGATGGTGTTGATGGCGATGATGCCGAGAAACAAAGTCTCGTACGAGCCGCGCACCGTCACATGGGCGCGGTTGCCGCCCTCGACCCTGGCCTCGGCGGACAGCCCCGCCACGCGGGCGAAGCTGACCGCCTCCCTCTTGGCCGCGGCCACGTCGAGGGTGGCGCCGTCCGGGGTGATGCGGAGCTCGTGTGTCGCGGCTCTGGCCGCCTGGGACGCCACCGCCCTCGCCTCCTGCTCGGCGGCGGCGTGCCCGGCGAAGTCCACCCCGAGGCCCACCATGAGGATGAAGGCGGGCAGCGACACCGAGGTCCACACCGACAGCGCGAGCCCTCGTTGGTCGCGGGTGGTCATCGCACCGACACCGACTGCAACTCACCGACGATGACGTCCGCGGAGCGACTCAGCTGCAGTGGGAGGGTGCCGGTGAAGCCGGCCGCGGACCAGTCCACCGACCAGGTGGAGGTCGCGGTGACGGTGTAGCGGCCGTCCTCGAGGTACACGTACCCGCAGTCGGGCGAGGCGACGTTCTTCCCGCCCTGGGTACGCGCGGAGGACCACGCGGTGCCGCGGCCGCAGGAGACCGTTTCGCCGTCGCCCATGTCCCACTGGACGCGGCTGGCGCCTGCGGTCAGGGTCACCGCGATGCCGGAGTCGGTCGCGGAGGCGGTGACCGGGCCCCACTGCTTGTCCGACGGGGAGTCGGCCCACAGCCAGGTCTCCCATCCGACGAAGCCGATCCGTTCGGTGGTGTCGCCGCGGGGTTGCATGCCGAGGTCGATGGCCTCGAGGCCGATGGATGCCAGGACCCGTCGGACGGCGGCCTCGGCATCGGCTTGAGTCACTGGGTCTGGGGGCGCGGGCAGCCAGCGCGTGAAGACCATCCCGGGGTCGGGCACCAGGGATCCGTTCGGACGAATACAGGTATAGATGGCGCCCTCGCTGTTGGCCTCCCATGACGCGTCAGTCAGCGGTGGCTGCGGCTCCTTGATTCGGCACCAGCCTTGGGCCGCGCCGCTCCACGTCCCGTAGGCCGTCCGGCAGGCGATCTCCTCGCCGGCATACGAGCAAGTTCGCTCGCCGGCGGATACTGTGGTGGTGCCCACCCCGGCGCTGCCCTCACTGCGCGGCGGCTCTGCCTCTATGTAGCACTCACCCACACTGAAGTCGTTGGACAACTGGCACCCGACCCCAGGCGATGCGGCAGATTGCGGCGCAAACCCGACGCTCACAGCTGTGAACAGAGGAGCGGCAACTAATAGGCCTAAGACGAAGGCGACGAATCGGCGCCCGCCAAGCCCCTCCTGGCCAGTGGGACTCGGCTCTGCGATTAGCACGCCTCCTCCTGGTTGCGTCGTTCAGCCAACCTCCAGCGCCCATCCTTGCCCTGCTTCATCACCGCAGTCTCCGCGAGGCTTGGAAGTGACTGCACAGAAACAGTGCCGGTCTCGGAATCCTCGATGCGCATGCGCGATCTGTCCACGCAGTACGTCATCTTGCTCGTCACCTCACCAGCACCCGCGGCGGCCGGCTCGGCAATGGCGATGTCGCGAAACTGCCAACCTCCGAGGAACGCAAGGTTGTCATCACGCAATTGGCCAATCGCATCCAGGATCACATTCTGAGCCTCACCGGTCGTGACCTGCTGAGTCTCAGTCAGATCAGTGAGCGATGGATCTCCGGCGAACTTCTCATAAACCCGCCAGTACTCCATCCAGGCCGCCCGAATCGCAGCCTGCTCAGCCGACTCCGTCGCGGGGGCCGGCGGGAACGACTCCACTGCCGTCAGGGACGGACTCGGCGACACCGAGGGACTCGCGGACGCCGTAGGCGACACGAACACCGACGGCGACGCCGTCGGGGCGACGTCCGGGGTGCAGCCCACGGCGAGCGCCACGACGGCGAGGGGCACGAGAAGGTGACGCATGGGCTCTCCGATCGAACAGGTCGGGGCCTATTCAACCAAGCAACCGGGTCATCTCCGCATCCGGTCCGTCAGCTGTGGATAACTCCGGTCAGAGCACGGCGCCCGGGCGGTACGCGGCCGCCTCCGGATCCGCCGCGACGACCTCAGCCACGCGCGCCGCCACCCGCGACACCTGCGCCTGTGCCGTGCCCGCCAACTCGAGCGGGCTGACCACCAGCGCGCCGAGCTCGTCGCGGGTGAGCCCGAGGCGCTCGTCGCCGGCGAGTCGGTCGAGGAGGTCGTTGACCCGCGCTCCCTTGCGCAGGTCCAGCGCCACCGCGACGGCGTGCTCCTTGATCGCCTCGTGCGCGACCTCCCGGCCCACGCCCTTGCGGACGGCGGCCATCAGCACCTTCGTGGTGGTGAGGAACGGCAGGTAGCGGTCGAGCTCAGCCTCGATGACCGCAGGGAACGCGCCGAAGTCCGCCAGCACCGTGAGGAAGGTCTCGAACAGGCCGTCGAGGGCGAAGAACGCGTCCGGCAGCGCGATGCGGCGGACGACGGAGCAGGAGACGTCGCCCTCGTTCCACTGGTCGCCGGCGAGCTCGCCCACCATGGACACGTAGCCGCGGATGACGACGGCGAGGCCGTTGACGCGCTCGCAGGAGCGGGTGTTCATCTTGTGGGGCATGGCGGAGGAGCCCACCTGCCCCTCCTTGAACCCCTCGGTCACCAGCTCCAGCCCGGCCA
Source organism: Tessaracoccus luoxuelianae (assembly GCF_055326245.1). NCBI lineage: Bacteria > Bacillati > Actinomycetota > Actinomycetes > Propionibacteriales > Propionibacteriaceae > Tessaracoccus > Tessaracoccus luoxuelianae. The sequence continues at coordinate 27,305 of NZ_JBUZNO010000008.1, read as the reverse complement.
TCAGCCGGATGGTGGTGGCGACGTTCGACGGCGCGGCGGCAATCTGCGCCAGCGCGGTGACCGCGTCGTAGTCAAGCGAGCGCGGGTACACCTGCCCCGTCGAGGTGAGGACGGCCCCGAAGCCGAGTTCGTCGGCGATCCGCTGCTCAAGGTCGGCGAGCTTGTCGGCTTCGCCGCCGAGGAGGTCGAGCATGTCCTGGGCGGTGCCGACGGGGCCCTTGATCCCGCGAGCGGGGTAGCGGGCGATGAGGTCGTCGAGGCGGGCGAGGCCCGTGAGCAGCTCGTCGGCCGCCGTCGCGAACCGCTTGCCGAGGGTGGTCAGCTGCGCGGCCACGTTGTGGGAGCGGCCCGTCAGCGGCTGATCGGCGTACTCGGTCGCCAGCCGGGCGAGTTGCGCCAGCGCCGCCACCACGCGGATCCGGACTGCCCGCAGCGAGTCGAGCACCTGCAGCTGTTCGATGTTCTCGGTGAGGTCGCGAGACGTCATGCCCTTGTGGATGTGTTCGAACCCGGCAAGGTCGTTGAACTCCTCGATCCGGGCCTTCACGTCGTGGCGGGTGATGCGTTCGAGGGCGTTGATGGAGTCGAGGTCCACCTGGTCGATCACCCGCTCGTAGGCCGCGATCACCTCGTCGGCGTTCGCCCCGCCGAAGTCGACGCCGAGGTCGCGTTGTGCGCGCAGCACGGCGAGCCATAGCTTGCGCTCGGAGACGATCTTGGCCTCGGGGGCCCAGATGTCGCGCATCTGCTGCGAGGCGTAGCGGGTGGCCAGGACGTTGGGGACGCTCATGGCACCACAGCCTAGGACTCCCCCTGTGGATACCGGAAAAGTCGGTGCCCAGCGCCCCACCATGGCGACGTGCCCAGCCAGCCATCACACAACCAGTGCGATTCCGGGGAGATAGAGCCCAGAGAGGGCCATCTCCCCGATTCCTCACTCCCAAGCCTCCCCGGGGTCATGTCCCTGGCCCACCTCAGGACCCTGGGCTACGACTCGGCCCGGATCAGGGGCGAGCTGGATGACGGACGTCTGAGGAAGGTGTCGCGGGGCTGGTACGCGACTCCCCAGGCACATGCGTGGGAGTTGGAGGCGCTCGCCGCTCGCGCCCGGGTTGGCTGCTTGAGCGGGTGCCAACTGCATGGCCTCTGGACGCCCCAGGTAGCGGAGGCGCACTTCATCGTCGGCATGGGATCCGCCTCCCTGAGCTCGACCTGGCATCGATCGCGCGGGGACTTGCCGAGGATCGCGCTCTATCCGCTGAGCGACTGCCTCGCCCAGGTGATCCGCCATCACAATCCCGAGAAGGCCCTGATGGTCCTCGAGTCAGCCGTCAACAAGGAACTGCTGTCCACCGATGTCGCAGACATCCTGATCCGCGAAGCCCCTGTCCACAAGCAGCGCACCTTGCAGTTCTTCGACGGCGATGCGGGGTCCGGCTCGGAAACGCGGGTCCGGCTGTTCCTGCAGCAGCACCGGTTCTCCGTCCGTTCCCAACAGCAGATCTCAGGAGTGGGAGCGGTGGATCTGCTCGTCGGGAGATCCCTGATCATCGAGTGCGACAGCGCCGCCCACCACACCGATCATCGGGAGGACCGACGACGGGACCTGGCGGCACGCGAACTCGGATACTCGACGTTGCGGCTGAGCTACAGCCAGATCCACAGGACCTGGAGCAAGACCAGCGCCAAGTTGCTGCGCATCCTGCGGACGGGCGGGCACCTCACCCCGCCGTCGCCGGTACCTGAATAGTGAGGATCCGGGGAGATAGCCCTCTATGGGAGCTATCTCCCCTGATCCTCACCGTTTGCGAATCCCGACGAGGCTCACCCAACGGAACTGCCTCGTGTCAGGGGTCGGGGAAGGCACCGTCGACGTACATCCACCGTCCCGCCCGGCGCGCGAACCGGGAGCGTTCCCGCAGCGCACCGTCGCGATGCGCTGCCTCGAACTCCACCACGCCCGCCTCGTCGCCCGGCCCACCGTCGACCACGTCCAGGACCGTCAGCCCCGTCCACTCGACGCCGTGCGCACGAACCGATTCCGGGCGCGTGCTCGGGTGCCAGGTGCGCCACAGGTAGTCGCCGTCGCCGACCACGAACGCGCTGTACCGCGACCGCATCAGCTCCTCAGCGGTCGCCGCCTGGCGCTCGCCTGCCAGAAGCGGCCCGCAGCACGTCCCCCAGGAAGCCCCACCGCAGAGGCACGCGCTCACGTCAGCTCACCCACGAGGTGGGGCTTGCCTTCCCGGTTGACGACGGCGAACCTCCAGCCCGCCTCGTCGCGCGCCGCGGCGAACCGCACCTTTCCCGGCAACAGGATGGGCTTGGCGAACTGGACCCGCACCGTGTACGCCTCCGGCAGCCCGCCGCCCAACGCCGCGACAGCGCGGGCGTGGGTCCACATCCCGTGGATGATCGGCCTCGGGAAGCCGAACAGCCGGGCGGTCAACGGGTTGAGGTGGATGGGGTTCGAGTCGCCCGAGACCGCCGCGTAGCGACGGCCCTGGTCAGCGCCGAGCCGCCATTCCTGCGACGGCGCCACCGACGGCGCCTGCAGCCGCACCGGCGACGGCGCCTCCCCCGCCACCTTGGCCCCCGACGCCAGGTACACCGAAACTCCCCGCCACACCAGCTCATCTGCGGCGTGGATCTCGCCCACCATGTCGAAGGTGGCTCCCTTGGCGTGGGGCTGGAGATTCTCCGCCCGCACCAGGATCCTCAGCGGCTCGTCGACGGTGACCCGACGGTGCAGCGTCATCTCGTTGGTCACGTGCACCAGCCCGGCCAGAGGGAAGGGGAAGTCGTCTGCCGCCATCACCTCCATCTGCAGCGGGAACGTCAGCACGTGCAGCCAGGTGGCGGGCATCGCGTCGCGCAAAGCGAAGCCGGTCTCGGCGCAGTAGGCCGCCAGCCGCGACACCTCAACCCGGTGCTCCAACACCAGGTAGCTGCGATCCGGCAGGGACGACACCTCCCCCGGCTTCTTCAGCATCCCCAGCGCGGCCTTCGCCAGCACGCCCGACGGCTCCGGCAGCGCCGGAAGCACCCGCACGTCGCGCGCCATCAGGCGCCCACCAGGTTCTGCCCGCACACCCGGATGACCTGCCCGTCGACCCCGCCGGAGGCCGGCCCGCACAGGTAGGCCAGCGTCTCGGCCACGTCGACGGGGTTGCCACCCTGCGTGAGCGAGTTCGAGCGCCGGAAGATCTCGCGCTGCACGAACGGGATGGCGGCCGTCATCTCGGTCTCGATGAACCCGGGCGCGACGGCGTTGACGGTGATCGGCCGGTCCGCCAGCTCGTCGCGCATCGCCCAGACCAGGCCCATGACGCCGGCCTTGGAGGCGGCGTAGTTGGTCTGTCCCTTGTTGCCCGCCACGCCCGAGGTGGACGCGATGCCGACGATCCGGGCCGCCTCGTCCAGCCCACCGGGCACGTCGTGGGTGAGCAGGTAGTCGTTGATCCGCATCTCCGCGGCGAGGTTCACGTCGAGCACCGAGGACCACCGCTGCTCGTCGAGGTTGGCGAGCAGCTTGTCGCGGGTGATGCCCGCGTTGTGCACGATGGCCCAGATCCGGGCGGACTCCCCGTGCACGTGAGCCACGTGGGCCGCGATCCTGGCCCCGGCATCCGCCAGGGTGATGTCGAGCTGCAGCGCCGAGCCGCCGATCCCGTTGGCGACCTTGGCGAGCGCGTCCCCGGCCGCGGGGATGTCGACGGCGACCACCGTCGCCCCGTCTCGGGCGAAGGTGCGCGCGATGGCGGCACCGATCCCCCGGGCCGCCCCCGTGACCACCACGATCCGCCCCTCGAAGGGGCGCGGGGTCAGCTCATGCGGGTCCTTCGACGGCCCCACCCACCACGTCTGCCCGCTCACGAAGGCCGAGCGGCCCTCCAGCAGGAAGGACAGCGTGGAGGCGAGGTCCGCGGCGGAGGTGCCGGTGCGGACGAACACCAGGTTCGACGTGGCGCCGCCCCGCAACTCCTTGGCCACCGTGCGGTTGATCCCGTCGATGCCCTGGGCCACGGCCTTGGCCTCCAGGCCGGTCACGTCGCGGGCGTCGGTGGCCAGGATGATCACGCGGCCGGAGCCCTCCAGGGAGCGCATCGCCGGACGCAGCACCTGGCGGAGGCCCTCCAACTGGGGGATCTCGCGCACGCCGGTGGCGTCCACCACGACGGCGCCGGGGCGCACCGGGTAGCGCGGCGGTACGTCGCGACCCTTCTCGTCCTTCGTCCGCGTCTCCGGGACGTCGAGCATCGCCTCGCCGGGGACGACGCCCAGCTGGGCCAGCGTCGACGCGGCCAGGCCCCCACCGTCGAGCTCGCCCAGCACCACTGGCCCCGACGGCATCACACGCCCGCGGCGGAGCACCGGCGGGTCGGCCAGGCCGGCCTTCCGGGCCACGAACTTCCCAGCGGGGGTTGCATACAACTTCTCCAGCACGTCCATCTCACGCCTCCAGGATCGCGACGACGCCCTGGCCGCCGGCCGCGCAGATCGACACCAGTCCACGGGAGCCCGGGCCCCGCTCGTGCAACATCTTCGCCAACGACGCGACGATTCTGCCGCCGGTGGCCGCGAAGGGGTGACCCGCAGCCAGCGACGACCCCTTCACGTTGAGCTTCGAGCGGTCGACGGTGCCCACGCCGTTGGCCTCCAGCGCCGTGATCGTGGCCAGGACCGTGGAGGCGAACGCCTCGTGGATCTCCAGGAAGTCGAAGTCCGCCAGGGTCAGGCCGTTGCGCTCGAGGAGCTTCGGGATGGCGCGCGTCGGCGCCAGGAGGAGGTCCTCCTTGCCCGTCGTGTAGTCCGCGGCGGCCACCTGCGCGTCCACCACCCTGGCCCAGACGGGCCAGCCGCGGCCGCGCGCGAACTCCTCCTCCGCAACGAGCACCAGGGCGGCGCCGTCGGTGAGGGCCGTGGAGTTGCCGGCGGTCATAGTCGCCTCGTCAACCTTGCCGAAGACGGTGCGCAGCTTCCCGAGCGCCTCTTGAGTGGTGTCGGGTCGAAGGATGCCGTCGCGCGACACCTTCAGGTACGGCGTCACCAGGTCGTCGAAGAACCCCTCGTCCCACGCGGCGGCCAGGTTCCGGTGCGAGGCCAGGGCGAGGTCGTCCTGGTCCTCGCGCGTCACGCCCCACTTCGCGGTGGTCAGCGCCTGGGACTCGCCCATGCTCAGGCCGGTGCGCGGCTCGACGACGGCGGGCGGCACGGGAGCCAGGTCCGCGGGACGGATCCGCGCCAGCGCGGCGAGCTTGTCCGGCAGGGACCTGGCCCGCGACAGCGCCAGCATCGCCTTGCGCATCCCCTCGGAGGTGACGAGCGGAGCGTCGGAGGCCGAGTCCACGCCGCCCGCGATGGCCACGTCCACCTGGCCCAGCCGGATCTTGTTCGAGGCGTAGACCACGGCCTCCAGGCCGGTGCCGCAGGCCTGCTGCAGGTCGCATGCGGGGGTGTGCGGGGAGAGCGCGGAGCCGAGCACCGCCTCCCGGGTGAGGTTGAAGTCGCGCGTGTGCTTGAGCACCGCCCCGGCCACGACCTCACCCACCTCCTGACCGGCCAGGCCGAACCTGGCGACCAGCCCGTCGAGGGCCGCCGTCAACAGATCCTGGGCTGAGGCCTCGGCGTACTTGCCGCCGGCCTTGACGAAGGGGGTGCGGTTGCCCCCCACCACTACTGCGGTGCGTGTCATCGACGTTGATCCTCTCGCTGGGGTATTCGATACCCACAGTAGCAGATACGCAGAGTTTCAGGTACTCTGAGTTGCATGAAGATCGCCGACGATCCCCCGACGGTGGCCGCGCCACCCCAACCGGACGGCCGCGCCTCACGCTGGGACGAGCACAACAGCCTCCGCCGTCGGGCGCTGGTCGAGGACGCCGTGCGTGCCATCCGCGAGCACGGGCCCTCGGTGGGGATGGACGAGATCGCCGCGCTCAGCAGGACGTCCAAGACGGTCCTCTACCGTCACTTCGGTGACAAGGCGGGCCTGTACCGCGCCGTCGTCGAGTCCGTGCACGAGTTCATCCTGCGCAAGCTGCCGCTTGAGGACGCCGCGACCTTCGAACCCCGCGACCTCGTGCGTACCCTCGCCGACGCCTACCTCGCCGTCGTCGAGCGGGACCGCAACCTGTATCTGTTCGTCTCCACCAGGCCCGCCGGGGAGTCGCCGGTCGACGATCCGGTCCTCGGCATCACCACACGCATCGGCAACGAGGTGGCCGCCGCCTTCCGCTCCTGGCTGAGGCGCCAGGGCCTCGACGAGGAGCCCGCCAACACGTGGGGCCACGGCGCGGTGGGCTTCATCTGGGCGGTCGCCGACCGCTGGATCATCACCAATCTCCGACGGCCCCGCGCAGAGGTCGTCGACTACATCGACCAACTGTTCGCCCCGGCGTTCGCCGCTCAAACCAAGGAGCTGACCCCATGACACTGACCGCCACCCGAGACACCCGACCCACCACCTCCGCCGGCCCGGCCGCCCACGGCACCACCATCTCCCCCACCGGCGAGGCCCTGCGCCGCGCCCTCGACGGGCCCTTCCACGCGCTGAAGCAGCGATGGCGCGACGAGGTGAGCCCCGACGACGTGGTCCGCGACACCGCCCTCACCGTCGACGAGGCCCGGGACTGGACGCTGGACCGCGTGGTGAAGCTCGCCCAGCGCAACTTCGTCACCGCGGGCTTCCCCATCGCCCAGGGCGGCACGGGCACCGCGGCCGAGTCCGTGGCCAACTTCGAGATGGTGGCTATGGGCGACCTGTCGCTCACCATCAAGACCGGCGTGCAGCACGGCCTGTTCGGCGGCGCCATCACCAACCTCGGCACGCAGTACCACCACGAGACGTTCCTGCCCGGCGCCATCAGCACCGAGCTGCTCGGCTGCTTCGCCATGACGGAGTTGGGCCACGGGTCAGATGTGCAGTCCATCGAGACCACCATCACGTGGCTGCCCGAGACGGCCGAGTTCGAGGTCCATTCGCCCACGCCATCGGCCACCAAGGCCTACATCGGCAACGCAGCCCGGGACGGACGGATGGCCGCCGTCTTCGGGCAGTTGATGGTCGACGGCGAGCACCAGGGCGTGCATGTGGTGCTGGTGCCCATCCGCGACGAGGCGGGCAACGACCTGCCGGGCGTCACCACCGGGGACCACGGCCACAAGGGCGGCCTCCTGGGCATCGACAACGGCACCATCGCCTTCGATCACGTCCGCGTGCCGCGGCTGATGCTGCTGGACCGCTACGGGGGCGTCGACGACGAGGGCCACTACCAGTCGCCCATCGAGAGCAAGAACGCGCGGTTCTTCACCATGCTCGGCACGCTGGTCCGCGGCCGGATCTGCGTCGGCGGTGGGGCCGCCTCGGCTGCCCGCAAGGCGCTGAGCATCGCGGTGCGCTACGGGGACGAGCGCCGGCAGTTCCGCCGCCCGGGTCTCGGGGAGGAGATCCTGCTGCTGGACTACCTCACCCACCAACGCCGGCTCCTGCCCCATGTGGCACGGGCCTACGCCTACGGATTCGCACAGAACGAGCTCGCGCTGCAGCTGCAGCGCGTGATGGATGCCGGAAGTTCGGACCAGCAGGCCTCGCGCGAGCTGGAGACTCGGGCCGCCGGCATGAAGGCGCTGCTCACCAGGTGGGCGTTGGACTCCATGCAGGAGGCCCGCGAGGCCTGCGGGGGCGCCGGCTACATGTCGGACAACGGCATCACGATGGCCCGCCAGGACGCCGACGTGTTCGCCACCTTCGAGGGCGACAACACCGTGCTGCTCCAGCTGGTCGCCAAGGCGCTGCTGCTGGAGTACAAGTCCACGTGGGGCGACATGGACCTGCGCGGCACCGCGCAGAAGACGGCGGCCATGATCGGGCAGACCGTCCTGGAGCGCACGACGGCGCGCTCCCTCATCGACCGACTCGTGGCCATCGCCGACCGCAAGCCGGACTCGGAACGGATGCGCGCCCGCGGGTGGCACGTGCAGATGTTCGAGTTCCGCGAGAAGCACACCGTCGAGGGCCTCGCCCGGCGGATGCGGGCCGCGAGCAAGCTGCCGGACGCGCAGCAGCCGGCCGCGCTGAACGCGTGTCAGACGCACATGCTCGAAGCCGCGAAGGCGCACGTGGACCGCATTGTGCTCGAGGCCTTCATCGAGGGGATCGAGCAGTGCGACGACGACTACGTCACGGCGATGCTGGTGAAGGTCTGCGACCTCTACGCGCTGGCCACCATCGAGTCCAACCGCGCCTGGTACCTGGAGCACGAGGCCTTCGACCCGCGCCGCAGCAAGGCGATCACGGCCACCGTCGACGACCTGTGCGGCGAGCTGAGGCCGAGGGCGCGTGAGTTGGCCGAGGGCCTGGGCGTGCCGGAGTCGTGGCTGAAGCACCCGCGGGAGGCGGTGCCGCCGCTGCTCCCCTGACCGCTCCTCCCGCTACTGGTACGACACGAAGTTGGGTCGCGGCTCCACGTCCTCCATCGTCTCCTGGGGCGTCATCGTCGGGGAGTCCTCGTCGATGAAGTTCTTCCACCCCAGCCAGACGTTGGCCGGCAGGCCCTCCTTGAGGTTGCGCCAGGTCGCCTGCTTGAGCGGCGGGTTGCCGTGCCCGTCGGCGTGGACGAGGTACTGCAGCTCGTCGCGGGTGGTGTCGAGCCGCTCGCGGCCGACGATCATCCGCTGCTGGAACTGGTGCAGGATCACCACCTTCGGGGGCAGGTTGTTGGCCGCCACCAGGTCCGCCAACCAGGCTCCGGTGGCGTTGACCTCGTCCACCTCCACCTGGCCGATGATGGTCATGTGGCGCTGGCCGGGCTTCAGCCGCCACTCGGGATCGATCGCGAGACCGACGGTGGGCCGCTTCAACAGCTCCTCGTAGCGCTTGGCCTGGGTCAGGAAGTCGGTGTGCCCGGGCTGGAGGTCCAGCACGCAGTAGATGCCCGCCGCCTCGGCCGCCTCGATGTAGGGCAGTAGCTGCTCGGCCGGGGTCTCGTAGGAATAGTCACCGTCGGGGCCGGCCGACGCGCTGGCCACGGTCGTGATGATCTCGAACGCGCCGATGACCGGGACGTCACTGAAGGCCTGATACTGGGCGGCCAACTCCTTCACCCGGGCGACGGACTGTTCCGGCCCCTGCTCGCCCAGCACCCCGAGGGTGCCGCCGGACGGGTGCCCATAGAGGGCCACCATCATCCGTCCCGGGAACGGCGCGACTCCACCGCCCGGCAGTTCCGGAAGCGTGCGGGCGGCCTCCACCCGCGCGGCGAAACGGGCGGAGTCGCCGAACGCGCCGACGCCGAGGACGGCTCCGGTGGCCCCCTTGACCAGCGCCACCGACTCGGCCGTGGCGCGCGGATCCGTGAAGGGCACCTCGGTGAGGGCGATGCCGGCTGCCGCCAGGATCGCGGCCGTGGCGGCGGAGACGGACTCGCCCCTGGGTCGCAGCGCGGCGGCGGTCGCGGGGGCGGTCTCGGCGGGGAGTCCCTCCACCTGCAGCTCGGCGGGATCGGCCGGGCCGTCGACGACCTCGCGGTCCCCGAGGTCCAGCCCTGCGGCCGGGTAGGCGATCACGGTGCGGGTCTGGAGGCGGTTGAGCTCGGCAGCGAGCTCGGGCCCGGCGATCAGCAGGGGGAGGCCGAGCGCGGCCGCGGTGGCGGAGGCCGCCGCGACGTCCCCACCGGCAGCGGGCGTCGGAGACGTGGCCGCGCTGGGAGAGGCGCTGTTCGACGGCGAGGCGCCAGCCGACGGCGAGGCCGGAGCGCTCGGCGTTGGCGGGGCCGGCTGAACGACGACCACGGCGGTTGCCTCGGCCAGCACCAGCCGGCTCACGGCCAGGGCGCCCTCGTCGTCTGAGGGCAGCACCCCCGACGCGAGGCCGGTGTTGACCGCAACGCGGTGGCCGATCGTCGACGGCGATGCTTCAGCCGACGGGCCCTGCGTGCCTCCGGAGGAGCTGGAGCCCGATCCGTCGCTTGGCGAACCGCTGCAGCCGGAGGCGGCGGCCACCGCTGTCGCGGCGAGTCCGAGGAGGGCAATTCGGCGAGTGATCATCCCAAAAGCCTGCCATCTCGCGCCGCGACCCCGAAATCCCGGCACTGGTGGCCTCAGTGCGGAACTCCGATGTCTGTGCGGTGGAAGCCGTCGGCGTAGTCCACGCGCGAGAGGAGTGCGTACGCGCGCTCGCGCGCCTCACCCACGTCCACGCCGCGACCGACCGTGCCCAGCACGCGACCGCCGGCGGAGACGAGCCTCCCGCCGTCCAGGCGGGTCCCGGCATGCAGCACGTAGGCGTCGTCCTCGTCCTCTGGCAACCCAATCGCCCCACCCGTGGCGGGGGTGCCGGGGTAGCCCGCGGCCGCCGACACCACCACGACAGCCGCGCCCTCGTGCCACGCCAGCCCACCGACGGTATCCAGCTCCCCGCGGGCCGCCGCGCGGAGCACCCCTGCCAGCGGGGTGTCGAGCAGCGCGAGGACGGCCTGGGTTTCCGGGTCTCCGAAACGGACGTTGAACTCCACCACCCGCAGGCCCCTCGACGTGAGCGCCAGCCCGGCATAGAGGAGCCCGATGAAGGGGGTGCCGCGTCGGCGCATCTCGGCGAGGGTGGGATCGATGACCTCGGCCATGATCTGGTCTGTGAGTCCTGCGTCGGCCCAGGCCAGCGGCGAGTAGGCGCCCATGCCCCCGGTGTTGGGCCCCGCGTCGCCGTCTCCCACCCGCTTGTAGTCCTGCGCGGGCAGCAGCGGCAGCGCGCGCTCGCCGTCGCAGATCGCGAACAGGCTCACCTCCGGCCCGTCCAGGTAGTCCTCGATGACCACCCGGCCGCAGGATGCGGCGTGTGCCAGAGCGGCCTCGCGGTCGTCGGTGACCACCACGCCCTTGCCTGCGGCGAGGGCGTCGTTCTTGACCACGTAGGGGGTGCCGAACTCGTCCAGCGCGGCCGCCACCTGCTCCGACGTCTCGCACAGGCGTGCATCCGCGGTGGGCACCCCCGCGGCCTGCATGACCTCCTTGGCGAACGCCTTCGACCCCTCGAGCACCGCGGCCTCGCGGCCGGGCCCGAACGCGTCGATGCCGGCCTCGCGCAGCGCGTCGGCCACCCCCGCGACCAGCGGCGCCTCCGGCCCGATGACCACGAGGTCGGCGGCGAGCGAGCGGGCTGCCTCCACCACCGCGACGGGCGACGACGGGTCCAGCGAGTGCAGCGTGGCGATTCGCCCGATCCCCGGATTCCCCGGAGCCGCGTGCAGCTCGGTGACGGACGGATCTGCGGCGAGCGCGCGGGCGAGGGCGTGCTCGCGACCCCCGGAGCCAAGGAGAAGAATCTTCACCCGCGTCAGCCTAGTGGTCCGCTCCCGGACTTCAGATCAGGTCGTTGATGGCCACGGACTGCTCGCGGCCGGGGCCGACCCCGATGCCGCTGATCCGGCACCCGATCAGCTCCTCGAGCCTGTGCACGTACGCCTGGCAGGTGGCCGGCAGCTCATCGAACTCGCGGCACCCGCTGATGTCCTCGGCCCAGCCGTCGAGCTCCTCGTAGATGGGCTTGGCGTGGTGGAAGTCCGACTGAGTCATCGGCATGACGTCGTGTCGGACGCCGTCGACCTCGTAGGCCACGCACACCGGGATCTTCTCCCAGCCGCTGAGGATGTCCAGCTTGGTGAGGAAGATGTCGGTGAAGCCGTTGATCTTGACGGCCTGCTCCACCAGCAGCGCGTCGAACCAGCCGCAGCGACGGGGGCGGCCGGTGGTGGCGCCGAACTCGGAGCCGATGCGGCGCAGCTCCTCGCCGTCGTGGTCGAACAGCTCGGTGGGGAACGGTCCCTCGCCGACGCGGGTGGTGTAGGCCTTCGCGATGCCGATGGTGCGATCGATCCGGGTGGGGCCCACGCCGCCGCCCGTGGTGGCGCCGGCCGCCGTCGGGTTCGACGAGGTGACGTAGGGGTAGGTGCCCTGGTCCACGTCGAGGTGGTGCGCCTGGGCGCCCTCGAAGAGCACCACCTTGCCGGCATCCAGCGCGTCGTTGACGTAGCGGCCGGAGTCCACGATGTGGGGGCGGATGGTGTCGGCGTGCTTGAGGAGGGCCTGCACGACCTCCTCGGCGATGATCTCCCGGCGGTTGTAGACCTTCACCAGCAGCTGGTTCTTCTGATCCAGCGCGGCCTCGACCTTCTGCCGCAGGATGGACTCGTCGAGGATGTCCTGGATCCGGATGCCGAGGCGGTTGACCTTGTCCGAGTAGCACGGCCCCACGCCACGGCCCGTGGTGCCGATCCGCCGCTTGCCGAGGAATCGCTCGGTGACCTTGTCCAGCACCTTGTGGTACTCGGTGATGATGTGGGCGTTGGCGGAGATCAGCGGGTGAGCCACGTTCACGCCCCGCGACGCCAGCACGTCCAACTCCTCGGCGAGGACGTCCAGATCCACGACGACGCCGTTGCCGATCACGGTGGTGGTCCCGGGGTTGAGGATGCCGGAGGGCAGCAGGTGCAGCACGAACTTCTCGCCGCCGACCACCAGCGTGTGGCCCGCGTTGTTGCCGCCGGAGTAGCGGACGCAGACGTCGACGCGGTCCCCCAGCTGGTCAGTCGCCTTGCCCTTGCCTTCGTCTCCCCATTGAGCCCCGACCACGACAACGCTTGGCATCTTGCCACCTCCACACACATGGATGAAGCCCCAGCTCTTCGCGGGGGCCCTACCGGGGCAGTCTAACGGAGCCGGGGCCCGGCCACCGGAGGCGGCCTCCTTCCTGACTCTCAGGCGGAGTGCTGCTCCACCCAGCGCTCGAGCTGCTGCGCGGGCAATGCGCCCACCTGCCGCGCCACTTCCTTCCCGTCGCGGATCAGCACCAGCGTGGGGATGCTCATTGCCTCGAACCGGGCCTGCAGAGCGCGGTTGTGATCCACATTGATCTTGACCACCTTGAGCCGTCCGGCCTTGGCCTTCGCGAGGCGCTCAAGGACGGGCGATACCATGCGGCACGGCCCGCACCAGGGCGCCCACAGGTCCACCACGACGGGGACCCGGGTGGCCACCACTCCATCGAAATCCGCGTCGGTGGCGTCGACGAGCCACGGCAGGTCGGCCTTGCACTTGGCGCATCGCGGCAGGCCGGTGGCGGCGGCGGGGACCCTGTTGCGTGCGCCGCACGAGACGCAGGTGGAGATGCTCATGACTCCATGGTCCCCCCTCCCCCGAAATGTGGGATGACAGGGCATGAGATCGGCGCACATCGGTGGCCCCGGGCTTGGAGGAAACTGCACGAAAGGTCAGGGCCCTTGCCTACGATCGCTGTGGGAATCAGGATCGATGGATACCCGCAACGACGCAGGAGGTAGGACCGTGAAGAAGCTCATCAATTCCGCCGACGACGTGATCGCCGACGCCCTCAAGGGCGTGGAGGCATCAGACGCGAATGTCCGCGTAGATCACGAGAACCGGGTGATCTACCGCGTCACACCGAAGGAGGCCGGGAAGGTCGCCATCATCTCCGGCGGTGGCTCCGGTCACGAGCCGATGCACGGCGGTTTCGTCGGCGTGGGCATGCTCGACGCCGCGTGCGCCGGCCAGGTGTTCACCTCCCCCACCCCGGACCAGATGTTCGAGGCCACCACCGTCGTGGACAACGGCGGGGGCGTGCTGCACATCGTGAAGAACTACACCGGCGACATCATGAACTTCGAGATGGCCGCGGAGATGGCCACCGACGCAGGTATCACGGTGGAGACGGTCATCGTGGCCGACGACGTCGCGGTGCAGGATTCGCTGTACACCGCGGGCCGCCGCGGCGTGGGCACCACCGTTCTGCTGGAGAAGATCGTCGGCGCAGCCGCCGAGGAGGGCCAGGACCTGGCCGCCGTCAAGACTCTGGCGCAGCGGGTGGCGGACAACGGCCGCTCGATGGGCATGGCGCTCACCTCGTGCACCGTCCCCTCGGCCGGCAAGCCCACCTTCGACCTGCCCGAGGACGAAGTGGAGATCGGCATCGGCATCCACGGCGAGCCCGGCCGCCACCGCGAGCCCATCGCGGACGCGAAGTCCATCGCCAAGCAGCTGGTGGATCCCATCCTCCACGACCTCGACTTCACCGGCGCCCCCGTCATCGCCATGCTCAACGGCATGGGCGGCACCCCGCTGATCGAGCTGTACCTCATGTATGGCGAGGTGGTGGCGCTGCTGAAGGACGCGGGGGTCACCGTCGAGCGCAACCTGGTGGGCAACTACATCACGAGCCTGGACATGGCCGGCTGCTCGCTCACGCTCGTCAAGGCGGACGACGACATGATTCGCCTGTGGGATGCCCCCGTGAAGTCCGCGGGGCTACGGTGGGGCATGTGAGCGCACAACACCTGACCCTGGACCTGCTCGCCGACTGGCTGCGCCGCTACGCGCAGATCGTCGACGAGAACAAGACCTTCCTCACGGACCTCGATTCGGCCATCGGTGACGCGGACCACGGCGCCAACATGGCCCGGGGTACCGCGGCGGTGGTGACCCACCTCGATGCGGCCACCACTGTCGACGGCCTGCTCAAGAAGGCGGGCATGACGCTGGTCAGCACGGTCGGCGGCACCGCCGGCCCGCTGTACGGCACCCTGCTGATGAAGATGGGGATGGCCACCGGGTCCGTGATGGAGCTCTCGCCACAGGAGTTCGCGAAGGCCTTCCGGGCCGGGCTCGAGGGGCTGATCGCCCGCGGCAAGACGGAGCTGGGCGACAAGACGATGGTGGATTCGCTGGCCCCGGCCATCGACGCCTTCGACGCGGCCCTGGCCGACGGAGCGGATCTGCACGACGCCGTCGCGGCGGCCGCGCAGTCCGCCGCCGTGGGCCGTGACGCCACCACCCCCATGGTGGCAAAGAAGGGACGCGCGAGCTACCTCGGCGAGCGGTCCGCGGGTCACCAGGATCCGGGGGCCACCTCGTCGGCGTACCTGTTCGACGCCTTGGCGGACGTGATCGGCGCCTGATGGCGGTGGGCATCGTGGTGGTCTCGCACAGCCGCGCGCTGGCCGAGGCCGCCGTCGAGCTGGCCATGCAGATGGTCCACGAGGAGCCCCCTCCCGTGGCCATCGCGGCCGGCATGCCCGACGGCGGGCTGGGTACGGACGCCGCGGCGGTCGCGGAGGCGATCGCGGAGGTGGACCGGGGCGACGGCGTGGTGATCTTCGTCGACATGGGCTCAGCGATCATGAGCGCCGAGATGGGCGTGGAGTTCGCGGGCGTCGAGAACGTGCGCGTCCTCTCCGCCCCCTTCGTCGAGGGCCTCACTGCTGGTGTGGTGCGCGCCGTCGGTGGGGCATCGATCGACGAGGTCGCGGCCGAGGCCGAGTCAGCTCTCGCGCCGAAGCTGTCCGCGCTGGGGAACGCTCCTGCGGCACCATCCGTGCCACCCGTGGTCGCGGCGGACGGCGACGCCACCGGGACGGCTGTTCTGGTCAACGAGACCGGCCTGCACGCGAGGCCTGCGGCGCTCTTCGTGGCCGAGGCAAGGAAGTTCGACGCAGATGTCCGCATCTGCAACGGGGACGTCGGCCCCGTGAAGGCGGGCAGCAGCATCGGCCTGGCCACCCTCAACGCCCGCAGGGGAGACACCCTGAGCCTCACGGCCACAGGCCCGCAGGCGCAGGACGCCGTCGACGCGCTGGTGGCGTTCATCTCGGCCGGGTTCGGCGAGAACTGAGGCCCGCTCGCTAGGCTGACGCCATGAGCGAGACGCACCCCAACCTGATGGCCTCGAACGTCGTCGTGTTGCTGCCGGACGACCCTGCTCTCGCGGCGATCTCCGAGCACGGCAAGGAGCGCTTCCTGGAGGTCGTGGCGCAGCACCCCACCTCCTCGTTGTGCTGGGCGCTCCTCGCCGAGACCTGCCTCGCCGAGGAGGGACTGGGAAGCTCCCTGGCCGCCTACGCCTACGCCCGCACCGGCTACCACCGCGGTCTGGACACGCTGCGGCGCAACGGCTGGAAGGGCTCAGGCCAGGTGCCGTGGGAGCACGAAGCCAACCGCGGCTTCCTGCGGGCGCTGTGGGCGCTGAGTGTCGCGGCGGGGCGGATCGGCGAGCACGAGGAGCAGGAGCGCTGCGCGCAGTTCCTCCGCGACTCCTCGGAGACGGCCTACCAGGTCCTCGCTCAGCCCGAGCACTCCGATTGACTGAGCCTCCCGCGCTCCGCCGACCCCATCGGCACTCGATCCGCCGTCTAGCCGAGGCTCACGGTTCGTGGCGCCAGGCTCCCGCCGCGTAGACTCTCCCGCGGCCCCCACCGTCGATCCCCCGGAGATGCCACATGCCCACACGCGAAGACCTGCGCAACGTCGCCATCGTCGCCCACGTCGACCACGGTAAGACGACGCTTGTCGACGCCATGTTGTGGCAGTCCGGAGCCTTCCGCGAGGGATCCGACGTCAACAACCGCGTCATGGACTCGATGGACCTCGAGCGCGAGAAGGGCATCACCATCCTCGCGAAGAACACCGGCGTGCGGCACATCCGCCCCGACGGCTCCGGGGTCACCATCAACATCATCGACACCCCCGGCCACGCCGACTTCGGCGGCGAGGTGGAGCGCGGGCTTGAGATGGTCGACGGCGTGGTCCTGCTGATCGACGCGTCCGAGGGTCCGCTCCCCCAGACCCGCTTCGTGCTGCGCAAGGCGCTGGCCAAGAACCTGCCGATCGTCGTGGTGGTCAACAAGGTGGACCGCAGCGACGCGCGCATCTCCGCCGTCGTCGAGGAGACCTACGACCTCTTCATGGACCTCATCGACGACGACGCGGCCCACGTGCTCGACTTCCCCATCGTCTACGCCTCCGCGAAGGCCGGCCGCGCCTCGCTGACGCAGCCCGAGGACGGCGGCATGCCGGACAGCCCCAACCTCGAGCCGCTGTTCGACACCCTGATGGAGCACATCCCCGCCCCCGTCTACGAGGAGGGCGCGGTCCTCCAGGCGCACGTCACCAACCTCGACGCCTCCCCCTACCTCGGCCGCCTCGCCCTGTGCCGCATCATCGCCGGCGAAATGAAGCGCGGGCAGCTGGTGTCGTGGTGCAAGACCGACGGGACCATCTCCACGGTGAAGCTCACCGAGATGTTCATGACGCAGGCACTGGATCGCGTGCAGGCGGATCTGGCGGGCCCCGGCGACATCGTCGCCATCGCGGGCATCCCGCAGATCATGATCGGCGAGACACTCTCGGACCCCGAGAACCCGAAGCCCCTGCCGCTCATCCACGTCGACGAGCCGTCGATCTCCATGACCATCGGCATCAACACCTCACCGCTGGCGGGCCAGTCCGGCAAGAACCTCACCGCCCGCCTGCTGAAGGCGCGCCTGGAGCAGGAGCTGGTCGGCAACGTGTCGATCAAGGTCAACACCACCGAGCGCCCGGACACCTGGGAGGTGCAGGGTCGCGGCGAGCTGCAGCTGGCCATCCTGGTGGAGATGATGCGCCGGGAGAGCTTCGAGCTCACCGTCGGCAAGCCGCAGGTGGTCACGAAGCTGGTCGACGGCAAGGTCCATGAGCCCATCGAGCGCCTCACCGTCGACATCCCCGAGGACTTCGTCGGGGTGGTCACGCAGCTCATGGGGCTCCGCCGCGGCCGCATGGAGATGATGGTCAACCACGGCACCGGATGGGTCCGGCTGGAGTTCATCGTCCCTGCCCGCGGCCTCATCGGCTTCCGCACGGAGTTCCTCACCGAGACGCGCGGCACCGGCATCATGAACCACGTGGGCGAGGGCTTCGAGCCCTGGGCCGGCGACTTCCGCACCCGCCCCACCGGCTCGCTGGTGGCGGACCGGACGGGCGTGACCACGTCCTACGCCCTGTTCAACCTGCAGGAGCGCGGCACCTTGTTCGTCCCTCCGGGCGCAGAGGTGTACGAGGGCATGATCGTCGGCGAGAACCCCCGCGCCGAGGATATGGACGTCAACCCCACGAAGGAGAAGAAGCTCACCAACGTGCGCTCCTCCACGGGCGACGAACTGGAGCGGCTGATCCCGGCCAAGAACATGTCCATGGAGCAGGCGCTGGAATTCTGCGCGGGCGACGAGTGCCTCGAGGTCACCCCGGCGATGGTGCGCATCCGCAAGGTGTCGCTCAACGCCAACGACCGGGCCAAGGAGCGCAAGGGGCACAAGAAGCCCTGACTCTTTCACGATAGTTCGCGATATATCTTTGACATATCGCGAGCTATCGTGCATCCTGGAACACGTACGGGGCATTCAGCCCCCACTGTCCAGAAGGAGTTCGCGATGGACTACGCGATGCATCACCCCTGGGGCGGCCGAGGCGCCGCCCTGCACCAGATCTTCGGCGCCCTGCTCAACGAAAGCAGCACGCCCGAGGAACCCACCGACGATCGGCGCGGCGAGCGCCGCGGTCGCGGTCACCGCCACGGAGGCCCTAGCCGCGGCAGGATGGGCGGGCACGGCCCGTCCGGCGGCGGCCCATTCGGCCCCGGCGGCTTCGGACCCACACCCTTCGGCCCCGGCGGCTTCGGCACCGGCCCGTTCGGTGGCCGACGTGGAGGCCGCGCCCGCCGCGGCGACGTCCGCAACGCCGCCCTGCTGCTGATCGCCGAACAGCCACGCAACGGCTACCAGATCATCCAGGAGCTCGACAACCGCAGCGGCGGGCGCTGGAAGCCGAGCCCCGGCGCCATCTATCCGGCGCTCAACCAACTGGAGGACGAGGGGCTCATCCGCCTCATCGCCTCCGAGGCGGGGAAGGCCTACGAGATCACCGACGCCGGCCGCGCCGAGGCCGAGGCCACAGAACGACCCACCCCGTGGGAGCAGGACGACGACGCGGCCGCACATCCCGCGGCCGGGCTGGCACAGGCCTATGGTCAGGCTTGGTCCGCCGTCGGGACGATCGCCCAGAGCGGCAACGCGGACCTCATCGCTCAGGCGACGGCCGAGGTCGAGGACCTGAAGAGGCGTCTCTACCAGCTGCTCGCCGAGAGCTGATCCAGCTCTCGCCGGAGGTTGTACCGGGCCTGGTGCTCCCAGAGCGCCAGGCCCTTCGGCGTGTGGAAGACCGATCCGCGGCTCAGCATCCGCTCGATGAAGCGTCGCCGACGCTCGACCCATTCGGCCGGCCCCAGGTCGGGGAGCTCGGCCCGGATCGCCGCGACATTGACGCAGTACCGCTCCCACGGGAGCCTCAGTCCGTGCAGGTCTGCGTCGGCCATCCGTCCACCGGCCTCGTCGTCGGGGTGAGGCGCGTGATCGACGGTGACCAGGATCAACCCGCACACCTCGTCGACCTCCGCGGCCGGCAGACCTCGGAGGAGGCCCCGCGCCAGCGCGACGGAGGCGAGTTCGTCGTCCGGGCTGGCGTTGTGGTGGACCGCGTCGTGGAACCAGAAGGCGACTTTCTCCAGCCTGCCCGCCTGCAGCAGATCCAGCGCGGCCAGCCCGTCGCGCAGGTGGGCCTGGGAGTGATAGCGACGATGCGGCTCTGCCCACCTGTCGAGGAGCTCTGCCACCACATGTTCCGGGAGCAGGCCCCCGGCGCTCACCACGCCCGGACGGCGAAGTGGGCGACGCCGGCCCAGAGCCCTGCCCACAGCATGCTGGCGAAGGTCCCGATGATGAACAACTCGCCCTTGCGCGAGGTCCCCGAGTCCGACGCCGTGGCCAGGTCCGCGTACCGCCCCAGACCCTTGACCGCCAGCACCATGGCGATCCCGGCAGGAAAGCCCGCCACGATGCACGCGTAGACCGCCACCCGCTCCAGCATGCCGATCCACCGGCCGCCCGGAAGCTCCTTCTGGGCCGCCTCCAGGCCGAGGCTGGCCCGGGTCTGCGCCACCTCCACCTCCGACGACGGGAGGGACGCCTTGTCGATCCGCCTCAGTAGGGCACGCACGACGGGGTTGCCGAGGGCGGCGACGAGGCCCGCGAGCAGCACGATCGCGGCCTTCAGTACCAGCCCCCAGTCCATGCCGGAAACGCTACACCGCCGCCCCGACACTCCCGCGGGATAAGGTTTGTCCTTCACCCGGAAGCTATGAAGTTATTCTCTACATATGAAGACTACGAAGGTGCTGCCCGTTGTGGCTCTGCTCGTCGACATCGTGGCGTCGCGCACCGCGCAGAGAGACGCCCTGCATGCGGACGTGCTCCGGGCGGTCGCGGGCGTCAACGCCGCCGTCGAACCGCTGCACGAACTTCGCCCCACCGTCGGCGATGAACTCCAGGGGGTATACCGCTCCCTCGGCGCCGCCTTGACTGCCGGCTTCTCGCTCAGGCTCGCGCTCGCCCCCCGGTGGGACGCACGCTGCGGACTCGGGGGTGGCCAGGTGGTCGTCGTCGACGAGGCTCGCGGGATCCAGGACGGTTCCGCCTGGTGGCAGGCTCGCGAGGCGATCGACTGGGTCAAGGGACAGGCGGCCAAACCGGGATACGAGGCGGTGCGCACGGCGGTGCGTGACGATCGGGCCACGGCAACCCCCTCCGCCGACGCCGTGTCGCGGCTGATCGACGCCCATCTCGGCCGGCTGCGGCCGGGGGCGCTCTCCACCCTCCGGGGCATGCTGGACGGCCTGGACAACGCCGAGATCGCCGGGCGGGAGGGGATCAGCGAGTCGGCCAATTCGCAGCGCGTGCGCAACAACGACCTGCGCCCGCTGATGGATGCCATCGTCGCCCTCGGCCGGCTCCCCTGACCCGTCCCTGGGCGCGAGAGTTGGGGACGGCAGGGCGGCCAGGCTCGGTCCCTGAGGGTCCCGCGTCGCGAAGCGACCGTGGGAGTCTCGAAGGGTCAAAAACCCGCGGCCAAACGCAAGGGTGAGGGACGGCAGGGCGGCACTGCGCAGCGGTGCCCAACCCGACGATCACCCAACAGGCATCCCGCCCAAGCAGACCCGACCCCAACGCCGCCCTGCCGGCCCACACCCTGGACCAGGCAACGCCGCAGACAGGACGAGTGCGGGGAGACGGGAGACGATGCCCGGGCGGCCTCAACAACCCGACCACCGACCCGGCTGGACGAAACATCGAGACCCTGGACAACGGCCGCCCGGGCATCGACTCACGGCTCACCGCACCCGCCCACAAGAACTGCGTCAAGGTGGTAGTCACAACCCTTCGAGACGGGCCACGCCGCTTCGCGGACGGCCCTCCTCAGGGAGCGAAAGGGCGACCTTCCCCCCGCGCTGCGGGCGGTCCAGCTCGGCTCAGGGACCGACCGTCAGTCCACGGAGGGCGGAACCAACTCGGAGAGGAGGGCACGCACGCGGGCGTCGATGTCGTCGCGGACAAGTGTCATGCGCTCCTCGCCCTCGATACCGCGCAGGGACGGCTCATCCGTCAGCCATGTCTCGATAGTGCCGCGCATGCCTTCGACGGGCTCCACCGCCGCCTCGCCGCCGACCAGCACCACCCTGTCGACGCTGCGCAGGATCTCGGGGTCGATCGCCTTCGGCTGCTCACCCTCGAACGTGGCGCCCAGCTGCTCGACGCTGGCGCGCGACTCCTCGTTGAGCGATGCGGCGGGCTTCGTGCCGGCCGAGTACACGTCGACGGCGTCACCCGCGTGCAGCCTGGCGAGGGCGGCAGCCATCTGGCTCTTGCCGCCGTTCTTCACGCAGACGAACAGGACGCTCGGCTTGGTGGAGGCCTGCTCAGGGTCCGTGGTGGATCCGCGGGTCGCATCGAGGCG
The DNA here is from genome assembly GCF_055326245.1 of Tessaracoccus luoxuelianae. NCBI lineage: Bacteria > Bacillati > Actinomycetota > Actinomycetes > Propionibacteriales > Propionibacteriaceae > Tessaracoccus > Tessaracoccus luoxuelianae. The sequence continues at coordinate 5,639 of NZ_JBUZNO010000008.1, read as the reverse complement.
GACTGCGGCGTCCTCGGCGGACTCCTCATCCGCCTTCATCCACTTCTTGCGGCCCCGCTGCACGATCAGCGGGTCCGTGGGCTTGATCGCCGAGGGGTCCTTGCCCTCATAGTCGTGCAGGTCCAGGAAGAGGCGCATCGCGTTGAGCCGGGCGCGCTTCTTGTCGTTGGACTTGATCCGGTACCAGGGGGCGATCTCGGTATCGGTGTGCTTGAGCATCGCCGTCTTCGCAGCGGTGTAGTCCTCCCAGCGGCCCAGCGACTCCAGGTCCATCGGTGAGAGTTTCCACTGCCGGACGGGGTCGATCTGGCGGATCGCGAACCGCGTGCGCTGTTCGCGTTGCGCCACCGAGAACCACAGCTTCGTCACGGTGATACCAGATTCGATCAGCATCTGCTCGAACAGGGGGGCCTGCCGGATGAAGCTCTCGTACTCCTCATCGGTGCAGAATCCCATCACCCGCTCGACCCCCGCCCGGTTGTACCAGGAGCGGTCGAAGAGGACGATCTCGCCCGCCGTCGGGAGGTGCTGCACGTAGCGCTGGAAGTACCACTGGCCCTTCTCCCGCTCCGTGGGCGCGGCGAGCGCGACGACGCGCGCGCTACGAGGATTGAGGTGCTCGGTGAAGCGCTTGATGGCACCTCCCTTGCCTGCAGCGTCGCGCCCCTCGAAGATGATGATGTGCTTGGTGCCCGCATCCTGGGCGGCGTACTGGAACTTGAGCAGTTCGATCTGCAGCTCCCGCTTCTCCGCTTCGTACGAGTCCCGGTCCAGGAGCTCGTCGTAGGGGTGGCGATCCCGCCAGGTCTCCACCGCGTTGCCGAGCGGGTCGATCAGATACGGGTCCTCGCCGTGGACATCGGCGACTGCGTAGCCCTCGGAGCGCAGATGGTCGATGTATTCGCGGAGATTCTGTTGGCTCATGGGAGTAGTTCACCACCTTCGGGTGAACGCGAGTTGAACGGGCTCAAACCGCGACGAGCCGTGTCGCGCTCACCCACACCCGAGGAGCAGGCTCCCTGCGAACAGCACTGCGGATGGCGGCCCGGGCATGGCCGGATTTGTTGTCATCTTCCACTCCCTGGACACCGGCACCTGCGCGATCAGCGTGGTGGCCTCGGACTTCCGCTCGGACTTCGGAGGCGCCTACGGGGTCACCTACACCGACGGTCCCATCCGCGGCCTCCTGGCGCGCTCCGTCGTCGTCATCGACGGCGAGGGAACGGTGATCTACACCGAGCAGGTGTCCGAGACCTCACACGAGCCGGACTACGACGCCGCCCTGGCCGCCCTCAACTGATCCGGTCCACCAACTCCCCGGGGGCCTCCGCCTCCGGGGAGTTGTCCGCCCGTCGGGCCGCGAGTCCGCGCAGCGGCTTGAGGAGGTCGTCTGGGCTGCGCGCCACCCCCGCCGGCCGGGACGCGCGCACCATGGTCCAGGTCCCGGCCCAGATCGACACCACCCCGAGGATTGACCCCGGGTAGGCCGGGTGGAGGACCGTGCCGTGGCGCCACACCAGCATCGCGCCGGCGATCATTAGCACGTAGCTCAGCAGCGCGAGGTAGCGGTCCTGTGAGGTGCCGAGCGGCGGGATCAGCCGGTACTCCACGAGCCCGATGAGCGGCACCAGGACCAGGATCAGGACCACGCCGACCGCCAGCACTGTGGTCTGGGCCAGGAGCACCGGCGCCGCCATCGGCAGTGCCGTGGCCAGCAGCAGTAGCGCGGCTGCACCGATGAGCAGACACGGAACGTGCCACAGGTAGACCGTCATCATGAGCGCGCTCAGCCTGGCGAGCCGCGCCTCGGCCCGCGGTGCGAGGTCGGCGAACACCCGTGACCGCTCCACGAGCCCGAGACCTGCCACCTGGGCAACTCCCAACAGCGCCATCGCCAACGTGGGGGGAAGGTGGTTGGCCCGGGGGGCGTTGCCGAAGCCGACCGCCGAGGCCGGGTAGCCGAAGAACGCGATCAGGAGCACGATTGCGCCGGCTGCGGTAAGCAGGAGCGCCCAGGTGCGGCGCGCCGGGCCCTCCCGGAACCAGCCACGCTGGTACCCGATGCCCAGCTGATGGCAGAGCGGCCACACGAGGAACATGTTGATCTGACCGATGTCGTTGCGGCCGAACCCGATCCATGCGCGGTCCACCACGATGATGCCCAGCAGCATCGCGACGATCACCCACGCCCCGAACCGGTCGTGGAGCATCACCATGAACGGCGCGAACAGGACGATCACGAGGTAGACGGAGATGAACCACAGCAGGAACATCAGGGAGCGGCTGAGCTCCGCGGCCAGCGCCGGATAGCCCACCCAGGCGGCCCCGGTGGCGATCACCGCAAACACCGTCACGAAGAGAGTCAGCCCCCCGGTGAGCCGACGGCCACGGTTGGCGAGATAGTGCGAGAACCCGGTGCCCCGCCGTCGCATCTTGTCCACGATGATCGCGTTGGCGAAGCCGCCGCAGGCGAAGAAGAGCGGCATGGACATCAGCAGCCACGACAGCCCCCACACCCAGATGGGCGGCGCCCACAGCTCCGCCCGCAGAGCGCCGTCGGGCCCCACTGAGGCCTGGAAGATGAGTCCGTGGAAAACGACGACGACGAACACGGAGAGAGCGCGCGCGACGTCGATCGTGGTGTTACGCGCCGGCTCGTTGTGCACAGGAGAATGATGCCAGCCGGCGAGCGACTCTCCCCTATCCCAGGACGGGGCGCACGTGCAGGCCCACGTCGGGGTCCACCAGCGCCTCCTGCGCGGCCGGGATCCCGTCCGCCAGCAGCTCCGCGTCAACGGCGAGCGACCGTTTCACCAAAGCGAGCGCGATGGGACCGAGCTGGTGATGGCGGGCCGAAGAGCCCACCACACCGACCACCCTGCCGGCCAGCTCGACGGATGCGCCCCACTCCGGCAGCGCGGACATCGTCCCGTCGAGGTGCAGCAGCACCAGGCGTCGAGGGGGCCTGCCCAGGGTGTGAACCCGGGCCACGGTCTCCTGGCCTCGATAGCACCCCTTGTTCAGGTGCGTACCCACCAGCCCGATCTCGTTGGGGATGGTCTTGTAGTCGGTGTCGATGAAGATCCGGGGGACGCCGGCGGCGATGCGCATGGCCTCGAGCGCCCAGGTGCCGACGGTGCCGGCGAGCTCAGCCTCCGCAGGGAGGAACACCTCGAGCCCGCCCAACTCGGAATCGCGCCTCCGCCACGCCCCGTCCAGGGGCACGCGATGCCCCACCCAGGCCAGGCGCAGGTCCGGGCGGGAGGCCACCTCCACGCGCATCGAGAAGCGCATCTTCTCCAGGAAGGCGATCAACTCGGCGGCCCGCCCCGGTTCGGTCCAGGCGAGGAACGAGGCCCCGTCGTCGACGCCGTGCAGGACGTGCTCGATGTGCCCTGTGGGTGACAGGATCAGCGCCGTCGTGGCCTCGCCGGGAGCCAGCGCACTCAGGTGTTGGGTGGTCAGGGAATGCAGCCACCCGAGCCTGTCCGGCCCGCTGATCTCCAGGATTTCGCGGTTATGGAGGTCCACGACCCCCTCCCCAGCCTCCAGGGCCCGCGCCTCGGCGACCGGGTTGCCGAAGTGCCAGGCGAGGCCGGCGTCCACACCGGACTCGAGCATCACGGGCATCTCAGGTCCGCTTCAGTCTGGCCCACATGTGGGGACGCAACTCGTGCTCGGTGGTGGCTCGATCCAGCGCGTACATCAGGTCGCCCTCCACCTTGCCGTAGAGACGCTGGCCCGCAGAATGCGAAACGGTGGCCGACTCGGTGCGCACCACGGCGTCGGTCATCAGGTCGATGCGGGTGACCTGGATCTTGCCGACGAGCACCTCGGTCCAGCCGTCGGCGCTGGTCAGCACCACCTCCAGGGAGGCGTCCTTCTTCGGGCGCCAGAAGCCGGTCTCCATGCTCATCGGCACCTGATCGGCCCCCTCGCTGCCGAGCAGGAAGGTCTGGGAGGCGTAGTACAGGTACTCGCCACCGTTGTGGTTGAACTCGATGCGCTGCTCGAACTCGAACCCGTTCCCGTCGTGGTCCGTACCGTTGCCGGTGCCCTCCCACCGGCCCACCAGCCAGCCCAGCGCCGTCAGGGCGGGGTTGAGGCCCTCAGGCACCTCGATGTCAATGTTCACGACTCATCTCCTCGCAGCTGTCTCCACAGCCCTCGCAGGGTCACGCCCAGCGCGATGAGCGCACCGACGCCCAGCGCGACGGTGGCGACAATCAGCACCCACACCAGGACCGCGGCCATGCGGGCCAGTATACGAACCGGCCACAATGGGGCCATGCGCGTGGTGGTGACGAAGGTACTCGAGGCGTCCGTCGAGGTAGGCGACGAGGTGGTCGCGCGGCTGGACCGGCCCGGCCTGCTTGTGTTGGCCGGTGTCGGGCATGGCGATGCCGATGCCGACGCCGCGGCCCTCGCGCGCAAACTATGGGGCCTGCGGATCCTCGACGATGAGGCCTCAGCAAGCGACACCGGGGCGCCCTTCCTCGTGGTCAGCCAGTTCACCCTCTACGCCTCCACCCGTAAGGGGCGCCGTCCCTCCTGGAGCGGGGCCGCGCCCGGCCAGGTGAGCGAGCCCCTCGTCGAGGAGTTGTGCCGGCAGCTGGAGCTGCTGGGGGCGACGGTGTCGCGGGGACGCTTCGGCGCCCACATGCGCGTCTCGTCGGTCAACGACGGCCCGGTGACGATCCTGATCGACACGCACGACTGGGCCTGAGGGTCAGGCTGGGCCGAGGAAGTCCAAGGCGCTGATGGACACAGCGTCCATGGACACGCTGGTGCCTCCGGGAGCGGTGGACTCGAGGATGGTCAGCGTCACCCTGTCTGTGTCCGTCTCCGGAAAGCGCACCTCCTGCGGGGTTCGATCGTTGGCCGCCAGCCCCTGCTCGAAGAACGAGCCGTCAGCGAATGTCCACCGGATGGTGAGGATCCGGCGTTCGGCCAGGTAACGGTCCGTCCAGACGGTGTTCCCATTGACGACCCGTAGCCCGACGAGGGTGCGGACCCCGGGAAAGCGCACCGTGACGCTCTGCTCGGCGCCGTCGCCGCGACACCGCCAGATCGTCTCGCCGTTGTTGTCCACCAGCGCCAGCGGGGCGTCGCGGCTGCCGCCCTCGACGCAGCGCCCTTCGGCCGCGATGGCCTGGACCGCCGTGACGGCGCCGTCGTACGGGGCGAGAACATCCGGCGACGCGGAGGGAGAGGGCATCGCGGAGACGGAGAGCGAAGGGGCGGGTTCCGGACGCGGCTGCTCTTCCGGGGGGAAGACCCAGAGCCGCCCGACGGTGAAGGAGGCCCCCACCACCACCACCGCCAAGGTGGCGACGGCGCGGGCCGTCCAGCCGACGCGGATGTCTGCGAGCGCGACGGCCTTCGCGGCTGCCCTGTCCGGAAGCGGGCGGTCGCTGTCACCAGCGCGCACGTCGTCGGATTCAGCGGCTGGCCGGAAGTACTCATCAGGAACCCGCTGCCCCATGGCGGCCATGCTACAAGTCGTCGCGGACGTAGTTCCTCATGTCAAGGTAGCCGCGAAATGATTCCTGGTTCCTCACATGGTTTAGCCGCGAAATGGGTCAGGCGGTGCGTGGGGTCTTGATCGCTGTGGTGGCGCTGGGGAGGGTCAGCTTGGC
>NZ_JBUZNO010000007.1:0-238239 GCF_055326245.1 Tessaracoccus luoxuelianae | reverse complement strand
GTGTGTCAGGGAGGTGAACACGACGTGCGGCGGCGCCGGCAATTGTCGGGTCCTATCTCCCAGGATCTGCATGGGGCAAGGCTAGACAAGGGTCCGTGAGCGTCGCGCGAAAGCTCGCTTCTCGGCATGACAGTGAGGTCACGCCCGTCGGCATGAGCGTGGAACCAGCCCTGGCCCATTCGGGCAACACGCCGGCACGAAAGCCGGTCATCCGCCGTGAGTCGACTGCGGCGGATCCGAGAGGGCCGCCACGATCGCATCGCGGACATCGCGCGTTCGTCGCGGCTCCCGGTTCCCGACCACGCCGATCGTCACGCCCCGCACCTCCGCCGTCGCCGGCGTCCACGCCGAACCGCCGCGGGCGTCGTCGGCCCGCACGCAGAACGTGTGCCTCAGCTCCGCGCCCTCCGCGACCTTCGCGTTGACCTCCGGCGAGTCCGTGGCCGCCATCACGTACCAGGTGCCGTCGAGGTCGGCGTCGTCGAACTCCCGCGCCAGCCAGGTCACGCGACCCACCGCGACCAACGCCTCCAGCGCCCCCGTGATCTCCGGCGAGACAACCCGGACCCGGGCGCCCGACTCCACCAACCGCGACACCCGCCGGCCGGCCACCTTCCCGCCGCCCACGACGAGCACGTCGCGCCCACCGAGCATCAGCCCCGCCAGATAGGCCGGCGACCCGCCCTCCGACACCGGCAACGTCTCCCGGTACCGCTCCGCTACCACGTCGGCCAACGCAGCACACGCCCCGATCACGTTGGCCACCCGCACCTCCGCGTCCGGGTGCGCCCCCTGCCACTCCGCGGCCTGCTCCCGCGTCCAGCCCTTGAGCCGGCCCGCGAACAGCCAGTGCCCCATCACGACGAGACGACGCGCGCCGTGCGCGTAGGCCCGGTCCAGCGCCTCCGGCAGCGACGGCCTGGTCACCTGGATGAACGCGGACTCGACGTCGGCCCACCCGCCCCGCTCGTAGAGCAGCCGCGCCACCCGGAGGTGGTCGGCGTTCGCCTCGGGCACCAGCGCGCCGCGGCCCACGAACACCACCGTCGTCTCGCCCGGGGCCCACTCCCCCGCGGCCTCCGCCAGCCGCGCCTCGACGGCCTCGATCAGCCGCGGCTCCGGGCCGAGGTGCCGCGCGTATTCCACGCGGCTGCCAGGCACCCGCGCCGTCGCCTCCGCGATGAACTGCGGAATGTCGGAGCGGACGTGGCCGCCGGTGCCGAGCATGAGGGGCACGACGACGGCGCGGCGCCCGCCGTCGGCCAATGCGTCGACCAGGGCGTCGGTGATGGTGGGCTGGGCGAGCTCGACGTAGCCGACGGTGACCGGGACGCCGAGCAGCCGCTCCGCGACCAGGCCGGCCAGCTCCTCGCACTGCGCGACGCCCTCGCCGACGCGGGTGCCGTGGGCGGCGATGATCAGCGGCACGCTCATGCGTCCACCTCCTCCACCGTGTCCGGCATCCACTGGTAGTCCCGCGGGGTGACGATCAGCCGCCGCCCGCCGCCCGAGGTGACGAACCTCGTCGTCGACGATCCCACCACCACCAGCGAGTTCATGTCCACCCACTCGGGCTGGAACTCGGCCAGGGTGCTCATGATCACCTTCTGCCGAGGCCGGCACGCCTGCTGCACCACGGCGACTGGGGTCTCCGGCGAGCGGTGCGCGCCGAGGATCTCCAGCGCGCGGGGCAGGTGGGCCGTGCGGGTGCGCGACCGGGGATTGTAGAGCGCGACGACGAAATCGCCGACGGCGGCGCCCTGCAGCCGTCGCTCGATGTTGGGCCACGGGGTGTGGAGGTCGGACAGGGAGATGGTGGCGTGGTCGTGGCCGAGCGGCGCGCCGAGGATCGCGGAGACGGCCAGGCTGGCGGTGACGCCCGGCACGATGTCGACGTCGATCCCGTCGGTGCCCTGCTCGAGGACGGGGCTGGCCATGGCGTAGACGGCAGGGTCGCCGCCGCACACCAGGGCCACGTTCTCGCCGTTGCGCGCGGCCTCGATCGCGGCCGAGGTGCGCGCCTCCTCCGTGCCCATCTTGGAGGCCATGACGCGGACGCCGGGGCGGATGAGGTCGCGGATCTGCTTGACGTAGGGGCCGTAGCCGACGACGAACGTGGCCTGCTGGAGGCGCTCCTTGGCGCGCGGTGTGAGGAGGTCGCGGACGCCGGGGCCGAGCCCCACCACGCTGAGCCGCCCGCGGGCTGGGATGCGGCCGACGGCGCACGTCGCGTCGGTGCTGCGTTGCTTGGCCACGATCAGCTCGGCGCCGTGCGCGAGGACGGAGGCTTCGGCCACCGACGGCGTGCCGACGTGCCCCTCCACCATCGCGCTGGGTGTCGGGACGGGTTGGGCGGCCAGCTCCTCGGCCGGGTAGTCGATCAGCCGCACGCCAAGCTGCTTGACCAGCTGGAGCAGCCCGATCTCGCCGGCCTTGAGGTCGACGGTGGTGATCGCGGCGACGGACTCCAAGGCGAGGCCCTGGTCGGCGAGGGTGCGCTCGAGGAGGTCGCGGAGGTGGGCGACGTCGGTGCCGCGGTTGCAGCCCATCCCGACGACGAGACTCTTCGGGTGCAGGACGACCGTGCCGCTGAGTGGTTGCGCTTCATAGGCTTCGAGGCCGCTCCGCGGCACCTCAGCCAGCGGATCCGGCGCGAGCTCATCGGTCACGACGATCCGCACGACGGCGTCGTCGGCGTCCGGCGACACGTTGGCGGGCAACGGCGGCAGCGGCCAGGGCTGGGACTTTTCCACCCGCACGGGGCGACCATCGAGGATGGCCCTGGTCACGCCCGCGACGTCGCCGCGATACGCCCACCCGAGCGTGTCGAGGGCGGGGATGTTGAGCGCGTCGGTGGCGGTGGTGAGCACCGGCGTGCCCCCCGTCGCGTCGGCGATGCGCTCGGCCAGCTCGTTGGCGCCGCCTGCGTGTCCGCCCACAAGCGGGACGGCGAACCGGCCCGCCTCGTCGACCACCACCACGCCCGGGTCGGACTTCTTGTCCGCGAGCAGCGGGGCCAGGATCCGGGCGGTCGCGCCGAGCGCGAGGTGGGAGACGATAAGGTCGCACTCCCGCCACGCCCGCACCAGTCCCTCGGCGGCCGGACCGTCGTACCGGCGGGTGGCGGCGCCGAGGGCTGCGTCGATCGCGTCGGCGTGCCCGCGCGCGGCCTCCGAGTTGGTGACCTGCCCGACGACTGGACCATCGGCGTCGCGCTCCTCGGGCACGGAGTCGTCGAGGATCAGCACCACGTTCGGCTCCGCCACCTGCGCGACGGCGGCCTCCTCGGCGCTCAGCTCATGCACCCGCTGATCCGGCTCCCCGAGCCTCTCCGCGACCACGTAGCGCCGCGACCATCCCTCGAGCGCCCCGGCCAGCTCGCGGACCCCGGCGCCGGGCCCGGTCAGCACCGCAACCTTGGGGTGCCGCCGGGCCGCCGCCACGGCGTCGTCGATGGGGCGACCGTGGGCGGAGACCACGACGGCGTCGTCCCAGGGCAGCGCGACGGCGGCGAACGCGGCCGCCACCGAGCTGACCGCGGGCGTCACCGCGAGGTCGAGTCCCTCCTCGCGAAGGCGGCGGACGATGCCGTGAAATCCGGGGTCACCGCTGGCCAGTACCAGCGCGTCGTCGCCGTCGGGCAGTGCCTTCAGCCGTTCGACGGCGGGGCTGAGTGCCCCGAGGATGACGCGCCGCTCGTCGGGAACGCCGAGGGCGTCGAGGTGGCGCCGCCCGCCGACGACGAGCGCCACCCGTCCGGCGAGGCTGCGGGTGGCCGGCGAGACCTCGCCAAGATAGCCGTGGACGTGGATCATCGGTCCTCCTCCAGGACGCCGCGGGTGCCGTGTTCGCGCAGGTCCGCCTGCGCCTCGGGTTCGGCCGCGCGGTACTCGTGCCGGAAGCCGGGGTGGTAGAGGTGGCTGCGGGTGGCGAGCGGGCCCTCGGCGAGCGCCGGCCCGACGAGGACGACGGTGTGCTTCCACAGCTTGTGCTCGCGCATGGTCTCGGACAGGTCCTTCAGCTCGCAGCGCAGCATCAGCTCGTCGGGCCAGGACACCTGGTAGCCGACGATGCACGGCGTCTCGGGCGCGTAGCCACCGGCGAGCAGCTCCTCCTGGAGCGCCTTGTTGCGGGCGGCCGAGAGGTAGAGCGCCATCGTGGTGCCGTGGGCGGCGAACCCGCGGACCGTCTCGCGCGGCGGCATCGGGGTGCGGCCGCCCTCGAGGCGCGTCAGGACGAGGCTCTGCGAGACCTCCGGCACCGTCAGCTCCACCTCCATCCGCGCCGCGGCGGCCGAGTACGCCGATACGCCCGGCACGGACTCGAACTCCAGGCCAAGCGAGCGGATGAGGTCGCGCTGCTCGGCGGTGGCACCGTAGATGGCGGGGTCGCCGGTGTGGACGCGAGCCACGAGCAGGCCTTCGTCGCGGGCGCGGCGGTAGAGGGGCTCGATGTCCTCCAGCGAAGCCGAGGCGGAGTCGACCAGCTCGGCCCCGGGCTTAGCACCCGCGACGATCCCGGGGTGGACCAGGCTGGAGGCCCAGATGATGATGTCGGCCTCCGCGATGACGCGGGCGCCGCGGACGGTGATGAGGTCGGCCGCACCGGGGCCTGCCCCGACGAAGACCACCTTCCCGGTCACAGCCGGCCCCCCGTCGTCGAGCGGGTGGGGGCCGCCAGGACGGTGGAGAAGTAGGGGGCGGACTCGCCGTCGGCCAGGTCCGAGAGGCGGACGAGGCGCTGGTTCGGCAGCGATACGTCCACGCCCATGACGGCGTCGCGGTCCTCGCCGCGCAGCAGCTCCGCGACCTCCGGGAGGCGCCGTCCGCCCTTGTAGGCGACGGTGGAGTCGGCCACGGCGAGCACCTCGCGGAGGCGGTCCAGCCCGGCCGTGACCGGCACCAGCGCGAGCACCTCCTGCCCCTCGACCAGCGGCGTGCGGCTGGCCGCAGCCAGCGCCTGCATCGCGGTGATGCCGGGGATCACCTCGACCTCCACGTCCGGCAGCTGCTCGACAACGTGCGCGGCGAGGTAGGAGAACGTGGAGTACACGCTCGGGTCGCCGACGGTGGCGAACGCGACGGTCGCGGCGCCGTCGTTTAACGCATCCACGGCGGCCTGGGCGGAGGACAGCCACGCCTGCTTGCGTCGCGGGGAGACGCCGGACTTGTCGGCCATGGAGAAGGGGACGCGGACGATCCGTGTCGCGGCGTCGAGGCAGGCCGCCCCGACGATCCGCTCCGCCCGTCCGGGCCCGTCGCCGGACTCCTCGGTCGCGGGGACGAGGATCGCGTCGGCCGCCTCAAGGGCGCGCACGGCCTTGACCGTGATCAGCTCAGGATCACCGGGGCCGACCCCGACGCCGATCAGTCGTCGCGCAGGAACAGGGGAAATGGTGGGTACGGACATCTGCCGTGGCCTCCTGGGGTCGCTCGCCCGAATGGTTGGCCGCGCAGGCCCGAGTTCCTGACTCCCCCGTCGGGGTCACAGTGGCGGCACCGTCCCGGACTCACACCGGGTTCCTCGACGTCGCCTGCACGCAGCGTCAGTCTGTCAGAGGCGCCTGGTGACCCAGCCCTGGGGTCGGCTAGCGCCGATGCCCGACCCCGGTCGGCGGCTTCCCACGGCACAGCGCGCCTGGTGTTCCTCCAGTCGAGTCCTCGGGCCCCTAGAGCGGTCGAGATCGCATCTGGAGGAACGTCAGCGAGCCAGGCCGAGGAGGGCGTCGAGATCGGCGTGGGCCTCCAAGGCATCGGCGACCGTCTCGATCATCGACTCCCGCCGCGCCGCGAAGCCGGGCGCCTCCGTCGGCGCCCAGGCCACCCCCGCGGCGGCCGCGACCCCTGCGAGCCAGGCCCTGCGGAAACCGTCGGATTCCAGCGACCCGTGCCACATCGTCCCCCACACCGCGCCGGACCGGACGCCCTCGAGGAACTCCTCCTGGCCGTCGTCGACCCGCACCCGGCCGTGGTGAATGACGTAGCCCTCGACGTCGTGCCCGCGCCAGCTTCCCGACGGCCGGCCCAGCACCTTGTCCGGATGGAACACCGTGTCCGCGGGCAGCAGGCCCAGGCCAGGGACGGCGCCCGGGTGGCCCGCCTCGACCGGGTCCGTGATGGTGCGCGTCAGCATCTGGAAGCCGCCGCACACACCCAGCACCGGCCGCCCGGCCTCGGCGCGCGCCTCGATCGCCGCTGCGATCCCCGTCTCCCGTAGCCACGCCAGGTCCGTCAACGTGGACCGCGACCCCGGCAGCACCGCCAGATCCGCCTCTGCCACCGCCGCGGGGTCCGTCGTCACCACGACGTCGACCCCCGGTTCCTGCGCCAGCGCATCGACGTCGGTGGCGTTGGAGATGCGCGGCAGACGGACGACGGCGACCCGCAGCGTCGCGCTCCCCGCGGGCACGCTGGCCCGGGCGTCGCCGCGCCACCGGCCCACCTCAAGCGCGTCCTCGCCGTCGAGCCACACGCCCTGCAGCCACGGCAGCACCCCGAACGACGGCAGCCCGCAGCGTCGGGTGAGTTCGGTGAGTCCGGGGTCGAGGATGGCCTGGTCGCCGCGGAACTTGTTGATCAGGTAGCCGGACAGGAGGGCGCGGTCCTGGTCGTCGAGGAGACCCCAGGTGCCGTAGATGGAAGCGAGCACGCCGCCGCGGTCGATGTCGCCGACGAGCACCACCGGCAGGTCGAAGGCCCTGGCCAGGCCCATGTTGGTGTAGTCGCCGTCGCGGAGGTTGATCTCCGCCGGGGATCCGGCGCCCTCGCAGATCACCAGCTCGTGCGCGGCGGCCAGTTCCCGGTATGCCTCGTGGGCGGCCTCGGCCAGCAGCCGCCGGCCCGTGGCGTACTCCCCCGCCTCCAGGGCGCCGGCAGGCTCACCGCGAAGCACGACGAAGGAACGGCGGTCGCTGCCGGGCTTGAGCAGCACCGGGTTCATCGCCGACGTCGGGGTCTTGCCAGCCGCGATCGCCTGCAGGTACTGCGCCCGGCCGATCTCCGCGCCGTCGGCGCACACCATGGAGTTGTTGCTCATGTTCTGCGCCTTGAACGGCACCACGTCTATCCCGCGACGGCGCGCGGCTCGGCAGAGGCCGGTCACCACCAGCGACTTGCCCGCGTCCGACGACGTCCCCGCGATGAGGATCCCGGTCATGCGCCACTCCCCTTCCGTACTCGCTCCAACCGCGCGCCCACAAGGTCACGCTTCTGAGGCTTCGAGGCCGCTTCGCGGCACCTGAGCCAGCGGGTGTCGAGGAGCGCCGTCAACGGGAGCACCTCCTCATCGAGGCTGCTGCGGCAAGTCCCGTCGCCATCGCCGTCACCACGCCCACCAGCCTGGCCGCCTTCCGCACCTCGGCCGCGCGGGGGCGTGGGCCGTCGCCGAGGAGGCCCCGCTCCTCCACGCGGGAGAAGTACACGTTGCGGCCGCCGAGCTGCACGCCGAGGGCGCCCGCCCAGGCCGCCTCGCACCAGCCGCCGTTGGGCGAGGGGTGGTTCCGCGCGTCGCGGCGGAGCACCCGCCAGGCCTCCGCCGTCGACCCGCCGACGACGGGCGCGGCCACGCAGGCGAGCACGCCGGTGATGCGGGCCGGGATGTAATCGAGGGCGTCGTCGAGCCGTGCGGCGGCAGTGCCGAAGCGGGCATAGCGGTCGTTGCGATGGCCCACCATGGCGTCGAGGGTGTTGACCGCGCGATGGGCGAGGAGGCCGGGGATCCCGGCGACGGCACCCCAGAACAGCGACGCGACCACGGCGTCGGCCGTGTTCTCCGCCATGGACTCGACGGTGGCGCGGGCAAGCTCGGGCTCGTCGAGGCCGGCCGGGTCGCGGCCGCAGAGGTGGCCGAGCCGGGCGCGGGCGCCGTCGAGGTCGCCGTCGTCGAGGCGGTCGGCCATCAGCCGGCCCTCGCGGGCGAGGCTGCGGGCGCCGAGCACGGCCCAGGTGGCCAGCGCGGTCGCGGCAACGTGGGCCACCGGGTGGCGGCGCGTGGCGCGCTCGGCCGCGACCCCTGCCGCGACGACCGGCACCACCGTCGCCACCGTGAACGCGGCCCCCCGGGCGCGGTCGTCGGCATACAGGGACTGCTCGACGCGGCCCGCGAAGGTCCCGAACCACGCGACGGGGTGGTGCCGGGCGGGGTCTCCGAGCGCGGCGTCGGCCGCCACCCCGAGGACGATGCCGAGCGCGCGCGTGATCACGGCGCCGACGCTAGCAGTAGTCAGCACCCGGTCGGCGGGGCGCCTCCACTACAGATCCCGCAGCGGCGCTTACTCCTGGAACTCCAGGAAGGCGTCCATCGCGCGGGGGCCGTAGACCGTCGCGGGGCCGCCCCGCATGAGGATGGCCACTCCGAGAGCCTCAGCCACCTCGTCGGCGGTCGCCCCGGCGCGCGCCGCTCCGCGTGCGTGGCTGGCGATGCAGCCGTCGCACTTCTCCGTGACGCCGATTGCGAGAGCGATGAGTTCCTTGGTCTTCGTGTCGAGCGCGCCGGGGCCGAGCACCGCCTTGTGCATCGCCGAGTAACCGGCGTACACCTCCGGAATCCGGGAGCGCAGCTCCTTCGCGGGCGCCTGGAGGTCCTGGAGAACCTTCTTGCCATGCTCGTGGGTGGTCATGTCTCTCCTGACTGTCGTAGTTCACGGATGAGCCTTGACCAATTATCTGCCGGCAGGGGTGACGACGCCGGCCGCGGGTGACTTTCGTGCCGTCTCGACGGCGGTCGGGAAGAATGGGCCCATGACAACGCTTGCACCCCTGATCCCCCTGACCGGCGGCACCTCGATCCCGGCGATCGGCGCGGGCACCTGGCCCCTGGACGACGCGGAGGTGCGCGAGATGTGCCTCACCGCGTTCGAGATCGGCTACCGGCTCGTCGACACCGCGGAGAACTACCGCAACGAGGTCGGCGTCGGGCGTGCGGTCCGCGAGTCCGGGCTGGCTCGGGAGGACGTGTTCGTCACCACGAAGTTCAACAAGAAGTGGCACGGCGACGCCGTCGCGGGCGTGGAGGGCAACCTCGGCCGGCTGGGCCTCGAGTACGTCGACCTGGTTCTCATCCACTGGCCCAACCCGGATCAGGACCTTTACGTTCGCGCCTGGGAGGGGCTGATCGAGGCGCGTGAGCGCGGACTGACCAAGGCGATCGGGACGTCCAACTTCAAACCCGAGCACCTCCAGCGGCTGCTCGACGCCACGGGGGTCGCGCCGGAGGTCAACCAGATCCAGTGCAATCCGTTCACCGAGCGCGTCGTCGAGCGGGCGTTCCACGAGAAGCACAGGATCGTGACGGAGTCGTGGGCGCCGCTGGCCGCCGGCACCGGGCTGATCGGGCATCCGACCGTATGGGAAGTCGCCGATGCGCACGACGCCACCCCCGCGCAGGCGGTCCTCGCCTGGCACATCCAGCAGGGCCTGCTCCCCATCCCGAAGTCGTCGAACCGAGAGCGGCTGGGCGAGAACTTCGCCGCGGTGAATCTTCGCCTGACCGACGACGAGGTCCGGACCCTGACCGCGCTCAGAAGCTCGGACTACCACCTGATGGACTCGGACCACTTCGGCCACTGATCCCTCCCGCAGGTGAGGCGCGAGGAGCACAGCGACGCGCCTCACAGCTTCAGAAACGTCCCTTGTCAGCCCGCGTTTCTTAGGCTTCGAGGCCGCTTCGCGGCGCCTCAGCCAGCGGTGGGGTGCTTCGCGGCGCCTCAGCCAGCGGGGGGCGACGTGTCCGGGTAGCGGTGGGCGAGGGGGACCGGTCGCGGTGGGTCGGGCGTTGGGCAAGGCACGCCGCGTTTGGGCGTGCCGAGGGCCCCCATGGGCGAGGCCGGTCCCCCTCAGCCACCGCGGAACCTGACCTGCCCCTCAGAGACGTTCCTTGTCAGCCTGCGTTTCTCAGGCTTCGAGGCCGCTTCGCGGCGCCCCAGCCAGCGGTGGGGGCGCGAGGTGTCCGCAGAGCGGTGGATGAGGGGGACCGGTCGCGGTGGGTCGGGCGTTGGGCAAGGCACGCCGCGTTTGGGCGTGCCGAGGGCGCCCATGGGCGAGGCCGGTCCCCCTCATCCGGCGCGGGACCTGACCCAGGCCCCTGGGAAGCCAACGTCGGTTTCGACGCACGCTGCGCAGCTGCGCTGCTCGGTGTGGCTAAACCAGCTGTCGGGGAGTGGCTTGGCCCTGCTCAACCCGCGGGTGGGCGAGACTCAACCGAGGTTCAGCGAGACCGCGTCAGATTCGCGACAGGAGCTCCTGAACCGCCGCCCTCGCCTCCATCGCGTTCTGGCCGCTGATCTCCCGGAACGCCTCCGTGATCTCCTCGGTGAGGTCGAAGTCGCGGCGGATCAACCAACTCTGCTGCAGCCCGTCCCACACGGCGACGAACTGGCGGGCCATCCGCACCGGGTCGCGATCCGGATGCGCCAGGCCCGCCGCCTGACGGGCCTTCATCAGGTCGATCATCTCCGCCATGACCCGCTCGTAGTGGCGCTGGAAGAACTCGTGGGCCGGGTGCGCCGGGTCCTGCGCGGCCGACGCCAACGCCACCTGTAGTTGGAGCCGCTTGTCCTCGCTCGGCGAGCGGTGGGCGAGCTTGTCGATGAGGTCGTGGAACTCATCGGGAGGCGCGAGGGGGCGCTCCGCATCCGACCCCAATGGATCATTCCCGGGCGCCAGGTGACCCTCGAAGTAGTCGATGGCCGCCACCAGCAGGTGGTCGCGGGTGGGGAAGTGATAGAGCATCGTCCGCTCGAGCATCCCCGCCCTGGCTGCGACTGCGGCCGTCGTCAGCTGCGGATGACCCACCTCCATCACCACCTCGTAGGCGGCCTTGGCGATGGCGGCACGCTTCTCCGCCGACTTCGCGTAGGGGCCGCGCTTCACCCCCGGCGACGGCGCCGGGCCGGCCTCCACACCCTCGTGCAAATCTGCCATATACGAAAGCTTCAGCCTCTCCGCTGGCAATGTCAACCCTTGACCACAGATGAACTATGATGTTCACTACGAATTGATCGCGTCGACGCCGACCCCGAAGGACCCACATGACCACGCTCCCCTACCGCGACCCCTCCCTCCCCGTGGCCGACCGCGTCGAGGATCTCCTCGGCCGTCTCACGCTGGAGGAGAAGGCCGGCCAGCTCACGCAGTACTTCTACTTCGGCCGCCCGGACATGCCGGACCTGTCCGAGGTGGACCTGGCCTCGCTGCCCGAGTCGGCACGCCAGTTCCTGGAGTACCCGGCGGCGGTGGAGCGGGAGCTGGCAGCTGGACGCGTGGGCTCGCTGCTGTTCGTCCGCAACGCGGCACTGGCCAACCGCCTGCAGCGCAGGACCATCGCCGGCAACCGCCACGGCATCCCGGCCCTCTTCGGCTTCGACGTCATCCACGGCCTCCGCACCACCTTCCCCGTGCCGATCGCCGTGGCGGCCAGCTGGGACCCCGAGGTGGCCGAGAAGGGCCAGGCGGTCGCGGCCCGCGAGGCGCGCGCCGTCGGCATCCACTGGACATTCGCGCCCATGGTGGACATCGCCCGCGACCCCCGCTGGGGCCGCATCATCGAAGGCGCCGGCGAGGACCCGTGCCTGGGCGGGGCCATCGCGGCCGCGCAGGTGCGCGGTTTCCAGGGCGACGGCGGGCCCGAGTCCGTCATCTCCGGGCCCAAGCACTTCGCCGGCTACGGCGCGGCCCGCGGCGGCCGCGACTACGAGGACTCGGACATCTCGGACGCGGAGCTGCACAACGTCTACTTCCCGCCCTTCAAGGCCGCCATCGACGCCGGCGCCAAGAACATCATGAGCGCCTACATGGACCTCAACGGCGTGCCCGCGAGCGGCAACCGTTGGCTGCTCACCGACATGCTCCGCGACGAACTGGGCTTCGACGGCTTCGTCGTCTCAGACGCCAACGCGGTGCGATCGCTCGAGACCCAGCACTTCGCCCGCGACCTCACCGACGCCGGCGCCCGCGCGGTCTACGCCGGGCTGGACATGGAGATGGCCATGTTCGACGCCTCCTACACGCGCCTCCCGCAGGCCGTGGCGGACGGGCTGGTCGACGAGGCCACCATTGATCTGGCCGTCCGACGCGTCCTCACCGCCAAGTTCGCCGCAGGACTGTTCGAGCAGCCCTTCGTCGACGAGGCCACCACCGCCGCCATCCTCGACGATCCCGCCCACCGCGACGCCGCCCAGGACGCCGCCGAACGCACCGCCGTCCTGTTGAAGAACGACGGCGTCCTCCCGTTGAAGGCCGCCGCCTCCATCGCTGTGCTCGGCGACCTCGCCAACTCCACGCGCGACATCCTCGGCCCCTGGATCTTCGACTTCGACGAGTCCGAGTCCGTCACCCTCCTCGACGGCATCCGCCGCCGCGCCGGAGAGGGGACGCGCGTCGAGTACGCGCCGGCCACCGCCGTCGCCACGCGGCTCTACCCGTCGATGTTCGACGCCCACGAGTCGAGCGAGCTGCCGCACACCCCCGAGGGCTTCGACGAGGACGCCGAGCTGGAGCGCGCCGTCGCCCTGGCCGCCGAGTCTGAGGTCGCCGTCGTGGTGGTGGGCCAGCCGCAGAACATGATCGGCGAGAAGGCCTCGGTCTCCACGCTCGATCTACCCGGCCGCCAGCTCGAACTCCTGCAGCGCGTCCACGCCACCGGCACGCCGATGGTCGTGCTCGTCATGTCGGGCCGCCCGCTCGACCTGCGCTGGGCCGACGGACACGCCGACGCCATCGTCGAGGTCTGGTACCCGGGTGTGCGCGGCGGAGACGCCGTCGCCCGGGTGCTGTTCGGCGACGTCTCCCCCGCCGGCCGCCTGCCCTTCACCTGGCCGCGACACGTGGGCCAGGTGCCGATGGTGCACTCGCACTACCGCACCTTCCAGCCGGAGGAGGCGGACAAGCGCTACTGGGACGAGGAGAGCACCCCGCTCTACCCCTTCGGGCACGGCCTCACCTATGCCACGGTGGGCTACTCGGACCTGCGGGCGCCGGCGAGTGTCGCGGTCCGGGAGACGGCCAGGGTAGCGGTGACACTCACCAACACCTCCGAAGTGGATTCCGACGAGGTGGCCCAGCTGTACATCCACCAGCGCTACGGCACCTCCACCCGTCCGGTCCGCGAACTCAAAGGCTTCCAGCGCGTGCACGTGCCCGCGGGTGCCTCGGTGGAGGTCGAGTTCGAGCTGGGTCCCGACCAGCTGCGCTACTGGAGCGCCGCGACCCGCACCTGGGTGCAGGATGCCACCGTGGTCGATGTCTTCGTCGGCGGCAGCTCCGCCTGCGAGCTGACCACCACCGTGGAGATCACCGCCTGATCGGCCTCGAGCGTCTGCAACTATCTACCTAGAGAGCGGCATCTGCGTATATGCACAGATGCCGCTCTCTAGGTAGCAGAATGCAGAGGCGCCTACCGCCGCGCCACCGTCGCAGCGTCCTTGACCTCACCGATCAGCCGCTCGACGACGTCCTCCAGCATGGCCGCGCCCACCGTCTGCTCGCCGTCAATGACGAGCGCGAAGTGCGTGCCTCCGGCCTGCATCGCGGCGAGCGTGGCCTCCAGGGTGGCGTCCTTCGCGATGGTG
This sequence comes from Tessaracoccus luoxuelianae, assembly GCF_055326245.1. NCBI lineage: Bacteria > Bacillati > Actinomycetota > Actinomycetes > Propionibacteriales > Propionibacteriaceae > Tessaracoccus > Tessaracoccus luoxuelianae. Next base: position 224,675 of record NZ_JBUZNO010000007.1, on the reverse strand, counting down.
GCCAGCGGCCGGACCACGTGCTCGCCTAGGGGACGGGTGAATTCGTCGTCGGTCAGCCCGAGGAAATCCTTGAGGTGGACGTAGCCGACGACGTGGCCCTCCTGCGCTGCGACAGGGAAACGCGAGTATCCCGTGCGCAGGAACTCCGCCTCCACCTGGGCCGGCGTGGCCTCGGAGGGGAGCGTCACGAGGTCGCCTAGCGGGACCATCACCGCCTCGACGGTCTCAGTCCCGATGCTGACCGCCCCGCTGAGCAGCTGGTGTTCGCGATCTTCGAGCAACCCCTCCTCCCTCGACTCCGCGATGAAGGCGGCCACCTCGTCGGCGGTGAAGGCTGACGCGATCTCCTCCCTCGGTTTCACCCTCAGCAGGCGCAGCACCGCGTTGGCGATCCAGTTGAGCAGCCAGATCAGCGGACGGAGCACAAGCACGATCCCGTACAGGATGGGCCCGAGGATCAGGGCGGAGCGCTCGGGGCCGGAGATGGCGATGTTCTTCGGCACCATCTCCCCCAGCACCATGTGCAGGAACACGACGATGGCCAGCGCGATGACGAACGCCACGGTATGCAGCGCGGCGCCGCTGATGCCGATCGCGGCCAGCGGGATCTCCAGCAGATGCGCGACGGCCGGCTCGCCGATGGCGCCGAGCCCGAGCGAGCACATCGTGATGCCCAATTGGGCGCCGGCCATCATGAGCGAGACCCGCTCCATGGCCCGCAGCGTGATCCGGGCCGAACGCGACCCGGCGGCGGCCCGCGGCTCGATCTGCGTGCGCCGAGCGGCGATGAGCGCGAACTCGGCCCCGACGAAGAAAGCGTTGCCGATCAGCAGCGCGATGGCGATGAGGATGGCGGTGGAATCAAGCATTGCCCTCACCCTCCTCGGCATCCTCGACGGTCAGGGTGAGCCTGTCGACGCGCCAACCATCCAGCCGGGTGACCTTCAGCCGCGCGACCGCCGGGGTCGGTAGCCCATCGCCGTCGGGTCTGGTCTCGTCGCGGACGCCGAGAAGCACCTCATCGCCCACCCGCGGGAAGCGGCCGAGCTGCTCTGTGATGAGGCCGCCCAGGGTGTCGGACTCGCGTCCCTCGGGCAGTTCGATGCTCAGTGTCTCGCTCGCTTCGTCCGGCCGGAGCAGCCCAGACAAGGACCAACGCCGCTCCTCCAGCTGGCGGTAGGCGCGGGTGGGGTTGTCCTGCTCGTCATCGATCTCGCCGACGATCTCCTCCACCACGTCCTCAAGAGTCACAATGCCGTCGGTGCCGCCGTATTCATCGACGACGACCGCCATCTGTACCCCGAGTCGCAGGACCTCGAGCACCGAGCCCAGGGGCATCGTCGAGGGCACGGCCCGGATGGGGCGGACCAGGTCCTGGACGGTGCGGCCAGCGCGGTCCGCCGAGGGGATCGCCAGTGCGTCCTTGAAGAGCACGACCCCTCGGACATCGTCGACGCTCTCGCCGATGACCGGGAAACGCGCGTGGCCGCTGGCGCGGACCGCATCGAGAACGTCCGACGCGGTCTCGTCGAGCTCGAGGAAGCGGACGCGGGGTCGCGGGGTCATGGCGTCGGAAGCAGTGCGTTCGTTGAGTGCCACGGAGTGTTCGAGCCGCCTCGCAAGCTCCTCGCCCAGCAGGCCCTGCTGTGCGGAACGGGCGGCGAGCGATCCCAACTCCTGCGCGGAACGGGCGGAGGCGAGCTCCTCCTGCGGCTCCATGCCCAGCGCGCGGACGATGTGGTTGGCGGTGCCGTTGAGGAACCACAGCAGCGGCCTGCTCACCCAGGTGAAGCCACGCTGGAACCCCACCACCGCCCGCCCCACCTTCAGAGGCTCAGCGATGGCCCAGTTCTTGGGCACCAGCTCGCCGAACACCATCTGGACCATGGTCGCGATGAGGAAGGCTGCGGTGAAGGCCACCACGGAGGCCGTCTCCTCAGGCAGGCCGGCGGCGCGGATCGGCACCTGGAGCAGCGTCGCGATCGAAGGCTCCGCGATGAAGCCGACCACCAGGCTGGTGATGGTGATGCCGAGCTGCGCGCCGGAGAGCTGCGTCGACATGGTGCGGAGTGCCTCGCGCAGCGACTTCGCTTTCGGGTCCGTCTCGGCGAGCCTCGCCACAGTGGGACGGTCCACGGCCACCAGGGAGAATTCGGCGGCCACGAACATGGCGTTCGCGGCGATCAGCACAACCACGGCCAGGAGCAGTAGCCACTCGACAATCATCGCTGCCTCACCCCCGTCGAAGGGCTCAGAGACATCTGGGCGGCCCCGGAGGGCAAAGGACTATGACCGTCGTTCACGCGTCGATAGTACGTGAACCTCGGTGGACGAACGTCTCGTCCGAGACCTGGGGTACCACCGTCCACGCCGAGCGCGCCCACCCCAGGCCGACCACCGCCACGCCCACAAGCACCGCCGCCACACCTGGCAGCCCGAACTGGGCACCCAGCAGTCCTGCGAGCGGATACGTGAGGAGGAAGCACGCATGCGAGAGCGAAAACTGGGCGGCGAACACCGCCGGGCAGGTCTGCTCCGTCGAGTTCCTGCGCAGGAGCCGCGCCGACGGCGTGAGCACTGCGGATGTCGCGGCCCCGATGACGAACCAGAGCACGAGCATCAGCAACCAGGCGAGCGCGTTGTCGACCCAGGCGAGGACTCCGGCGGCCATTGCCAGCGCGACGGGGAGGATGGCGGCGCCCGCGAGCATCACCCGCGTGTCGGGCAACTGCTCGAGGAGCCGCGGCACAACCAACGCCACCAGCATCGAGCCGGCCCCGTAGGCGGCCAGCAGCCAGGCCAGGTCACCCTCACCCCGACCGAGGTGGGTGCGCACGATCACGACGGTGTTGACGATCACCATCGCGGTGGTGGCGGCCACCACGAGGTTGATCCCCAGGAGGCCACGCAGTTCGGACGCCGCCCAGAAGTGGCGGGTCCCGCTGGTCAGGCGTTCGAGGAACGGCGCAGGCGGCGACGGCTCCATCCGTGGGAGCCGGGTGACGGCCACCAGGGCTGCTGAGCTGAGGAAGCCCACGACGGTGCCGACGAACAGGTCCTGATACCCGACCACCGCCAGCAGCACGGCCGCGATCATAGGGCTGGCAAGCGCCTCCATATCGTAGGCCAGCCGCGACAACGACAGGGCCCGCGTATACTCGCGCTCCTCGCGCAGCACCGACGGGATGAGGGCCTGGAAGGCCGGGGTGAACGTGGCCGACGCCGACTGGAGCAGGAAGATCAGCACGTAGATCTGCCAAGCCTCGCTGACGAAGGGTAGGCACAGCGCGACGGCCGCCCGCACCAGATCCGCGGTGATGAGCAGCGGCTTGCGTGGCATGCGGGCGACAAGGGCGGACATCACGGGGGCGACGGCCACGTAGGCCACCATCTTGATGGACATGGCGAGCCCCATCACCGCTCCTGCGCTGCTGGGCGAGATGTCGAACGCCAACAAACCAAGGGCGACGGTGAGCAGTCCGGTGCCGAGGAGGGCGATCACCTGGGCTGAGAACAGATTCCGGTAGGTGCGGTCGTGGAGGACGGTCAACATGGTGGGCACCGCGCCTAGGCGCCGACGGACCGACGGCGAGGGCTCAGCCCGTCGGCACCGTACCGCGGCTCTTCATCGCCCCCGACGGTGTGGTGCAGCGGCGTCTGCCCGGTCGCAGCGACGGAGTGCTCCGCCTGCCTGACGGCCTCCAGGATGACGCCGAGGGCGTGCTCGTCGGCGAGCTTGTAGAGAACCTTGGTGCCGTCCTGCCGGGTGGTGACCATGCGCGCCATCCGGAGCCGGGCAAGGTGCTGGGACACGCCGGAGGGATTCTTGCCGACCCTTTCGGCCAGTTCACCCACGGACAGCTCGTCCGTGGATTGGAGGGAGAGGATGACCCGGATCCGGGTGGGGTCCGACAGCAGGGCGAGCACCTCGGCGGCGAGGTCGACGAACTCCGAGGGGACGTCCTGAGCCTTCTTGTCCGCGTGCATACGCAGATACTAATACACATCATGTCCTACTCCGCCCGCAGTACCCCGCTCAGCCTGCGCGTGGACGACGCGCCCGCGCCCGCCTCGCGCCTAAGGTGACGGCTATGGCCCCACGTCACACCCTCCGCCTACCCGCGGAGCTCGCCGTCGTGGGCGCCGCAGCGATGCTGACCCTCGTGGCGGGCCCCACGATTGCTTCGAGCCCACCCCACGGCGGCGCGCCGTACGCCTACGGGTGGCTCGACGTCGCCCTCACCCTGGTGGCCGCGACCGCGCTGCTGGGTCGCCGGTGGCACCTTGCCCCCGCCTTCTGGGTGTCGGTCGCGGCGTCCGCGATCGCGCAGGCGAGCGGTCACCCGCTCAACCTGGCCCCGTTCGCCCCCGCCGCGTTGGCGTTCTCGCTGGCCCTGCACCGGGAGCGCCGCACGGTGATGATCTCTGCCGCCGGCGCCACCGTCGTGCTCGTGAGCGCCACCCTGGCGGGTGTGCTCTCGGGGGCGCCGTGGTGGGGGAAGCCGGGCGAGGGGTTCCTCTGGCTGTGGATCGGGACGGCGATCGGGTTGGCGGCGCGCAGCCAGCGTCTGATGGTGGAGGCCCTCGAGCAGCGGGCAGAGCGCGCGGAGGCGGCCAACGATCAGTTGGCGCTGCGCCTCGTCGCCGAGGACAGGGTCCGCATCGCGCGCGAGCTGCACGACGTGATGGCCCACCACGTGAGCGTGATCAACGTCCAGGCGGGCGTCGCCGGACACCTCCTGCGCAGTGACCCTGCCACGGCCGAGGCGTCGATCGGCCACATCCGCGCGGCCGCGGCCACCGTGCTCGACGAACTACAGGGCATCCTCGGCGTCCTGCGCCAGGACGAGAGCCTGGTTCCCTCCGCCGCGGCTCCCGCCCCCACGGACCTGGCCGACACGTTCGACGCGGCCCGCAGGCTCGGCGTGCCCCTCACCGTCACCGGACCCACCGGCCTCGACGGGGTGGCCCCGCTGGCCGGCCACGCCGCGCATCGACTGGTGCAGGAGGCCCTGACCAACGCGCGCAAGCACGCACCGGGCGCCCCCGTGAGCGTGGTCATCCACCGCGGGGACACGCTGAGCATCGAGATCAGCAACCCGGTGCCCCCCGGGGAGCGGGAACAGGGGCCATCGAGCGGCTTCGGCCTGATGGGGATGCGCGAACGCGTGCTGGCCGCCGGCGGAACTCTCACCCTCACCCACGACCCCGGCCTGTTCGTCGTGACCGCCGAGCTGCCCCTTCTGAGGGAGGACTCATGACCATCCGAGTGGTGCTCGCCGACGACCAGGCCCTGGTCAGGAGCGGGTTCGCGGCGTTGATCAACTCGGACCCCCAGCTGGAGGTGGTGGGCCTGGCCGCCGACGGGGAGGAGGCGCTCCGGCTGGTGCGCGAGACGGCCGCCGATGTCGTCCTCATGGACGTGCGGATGCCAGTGCTCGACGGGTTGGAGGCCACCCGCAGGATCTGCGCCGACGACGACCTGGCCGGGGTCCGGGTTCTCATCCTGACCACCTTCGAGCTGGACGAGTACGTCTTCGAGGCCCTCCGCGCCGGGGCCTCGGGGTTCCTCGGCAAGGGAGTCGAACCGGCGCAGCTGCTGGAGGCCATCCGCATCGTCGCCGCGGGCGACCAGCTGCTGTCACCGACGGCGACGAAGGGGCTGATCGCGAGATTCCTCGCCCAGCCCACCAGCGTCGCCCAGGCCACAGAGTCGGGTGGCCCGCTCCCGCTCCCGCTGCTCACCGACCGCGAGCGCGAGCTGGTGGCCCTGGCCGCGGAGGGCCTCACCAACGACGACATCGCTGACCGCCTGGTGCTCTCCCCGCTCACGGTCAAGACGCACCTCAACCGCGCCATGACCAAGCTGAACCTGCGCGACCGCGCCCAGCTGGTGGTGGCGGCCTACCAGTCTGGCCTGGTCCGCGTCGGGCACCCCTGACCTACTGCGATCGGAGTAGGCCCCGGTTGCCGCGCCGGGCGGATGCGCGGCACAGGGACCAGGGCGAAGGATGCAACCATGCCGCATCACGCCAGCACCGTGTCACTCCGTCCGCCCGGCGCAGGGCTGTGGTTGCGCCCCGGGATGGTGGCCACCGTCGTGGGCGCCGTGGTCATCGCGGTGCTGTGGATGACGCTGCTGCCGGCCGACAAGCCCCTCGGCGACCGCGTGGGCGAGACCCTGGGCGTGGAGGCGATCTGGTTGATGTCCGCCGCCATGCTCTCGATCACCCAGCGCCCGGCGCCGGCGAGGCTCTTCGGTGGGATCGACGCGCAGCTGTGGTGGCACCGGGTGGCGGGGACGCTCGGGTTCGCCCTGGCCATCGTGCATCCACGGATCATGGCCACCCGCGGCGAGCCGAGCCTCACCGCCACAGTCATGGAAGTCATGGAGAAGGTGACGGTGCTGCTCATCGCCTGGGCGTTCCTCGCGCCGGGAACGCGGGCGGCCCGCTGGCGCGGTCCCCTCGGGTGGATCGCCCGCAGCAGCTATGACATCTGGCGGATCATGCACGCCGTGCTCGCCGCGTACGTCCTTGTGGCGATGTATCACGGCTTCGTGGACGCGGAGCTGACACCGTCGTCGGTGGCACTCCGTGCGGTCTACGTCGTCGTGTGCGCCTACGGCGTGTGGGCGGTGCTCGACCGGACGCTCGCCCGCCACGCCCGTGGCTGGTTTCGCAACGGCACCGTCACGCAGGTCCACCGGCTCAGCGACCTCGTGGCCATGGTCCACGTCAAGCCCGATCGCGACCGCGGATTCCTGCCGGGCCACTTCGTGTACCTGGGGCTGCGGTCCGCGCGCGAGCGTGCGCACCCGTTCACCGTCGCCGGCGTCAGCCCCGACGGGGAACTCGAGCTGGGGGTGAAGGCGTCCGGCAGGGGCACGCGCCGGCTCGTCGAGCGTGTGGCGGTGGGCGACCGCGTGTGGCTCAGCGCCCCACAGGGGTCCACCGACCCAGTCCCGCACGAGCCCAGCAACGTCTGGGTGGCCGGCGGCGCGGGGATCGCGCCCATGATCGCGACCATCCGGACGGCCGGTGAAGACGGACCGGGTGGACGGGTGACCCTGCTGTGGTCACGTCGGGACGCCGTCGCGAGCCCCATGGAGGGGGAACTGCTGGACAGCGCCGCCCGGTATCCGTGGCTCACCGTGCGCTTCATCGACACCACAGCCGAGCCCAGGGTGAGCGCCGCGGACGTCCTCACCGCCGGGGGCGTCGACGCGGACGAGCTGGGAGTGCGGATGTGCGGGCCCACGTCGATGATGCAGCAGCTGGCGTCCGACCTGCGCAGGGCCGGGGTGGCCGCGGAGCGGCTGCACGTGGAGTCGTACTCGTTCCGGTGAGACCCGGCGTGGGCGCTAGGGCAGGCCACACGTACCACCGGCGCAGTACCGCAGGAGCCCACATCGAGACGATGCGTCAGGGGCGCAGGCTGCGGATGATTGACGGTGCCACCCGTTCACGCGGGAGGCTTCATCAGGAGGATCAGTTGACCAGCCCCATCATCTCGGCCCGCGAGGTGCACAAGACCTACGGCCGCGGCCAGAACAGCTTCGAGGCGCTCCGCGGCGTCACCCTCGACATCCGGCCGGGCGAGAGCATCGCGATCCTCGGCAAGAGCGGATCCGGCAAGTCCACCCTCATGCACACGCTCGCGCTGCTGGACGCGCCGACGTCGGGCAGCATCACGCTGGAGGGCGTCGACACCGGTGAGCTGCGCGGACGTCGGCTCAACCGCACCCGCAACCAGACCTTCGGGTTCGTGTTCCAGCAGTTCTTCCTCACGCCGAGCGCAACGGTGCTCGACAACGTCACGCTGCCGCTGAAGATCGCAGGGGTCCCGCGCAACGAGCGACGGCGGCGTGGCATGGAGGTGCTGGAGCAGCTCGAGCTCGACGACAAGTCCAGGAACAAGGCCAGCGACCTGTCCGGCGGCCAGAAACAGCGGGTGGTGATCGCGCGGGCCCTGATCAACACTCCTCGGATCATCTTCGCCGACGAGCCCACCGGCAACCTCGACTCGGCCACCGGCGCCGTCGTCGAGAACATCCTGCTGGACCTCAACCGCCAGCACGGCATCACGCTCATCATCGTGACCCATGACGACGACCTCGCCGCACGCTGCGACCGCCGCCTCCTCATCCGCGACGGGCTCCTCGTCGGCGACGAGCAGGTGGTGGCGGCATGAAGGCCCATGACCTCGTCTCATCGGCGTTCGCCAACGTGTGGCGCTCCAAGACCCGCACCATCCTGACGGTCCTGGCGATCTTCGTCGGGGCGTTCACGCTCACCCTCACCAGCGGGCTGGGCACCGGCATCAACCGCTACATCGACGACACGGTCACCGCCGTCGGCGCCTCGGACGTGCTCACCGTGACCCGCACGGCGGAGGGCGAGTCCGGCATGCGCGGCGCCTCCGGGCCCCGCGAGTACGACCCCGACGCCATCAGCAGCGACCATCCCGGCCCCGGCGGCGGCGGGGTGGTCACCGCGCTCACGCAGGACGACCTCGACGAACTGGCGGGCATCGACGGCGTGCTGGACGTGCAGCCCACCAGATCGCTCAGCCCGGACTTCATCCAGGCGGGCGACGGCACCCCCTACGTCGTCAACGTGGGCAGCCTCGTGTCCGGCCAGGAGATCCAGCTGATCGCCGGCCAGGCTCCCGACGACGCATCGGACGAGTCACAGCTGGTGCTGCCCGTGTCCTACGTCGAGCCGCTCGGCTTCGCCGACGAGGCGGACGCGATCGGCCAGAGCGTGACCCTGCAGATCAGCGACGCGCTTCGCACGGCGCACACCATGGAGGCCACCGTCGTCGGCGTCGCCGAGGAGGGACTCGCCTCCCCCACGGGCGCGAGCATCGTGCTCAACGACACCCTCAGCGTGGCCCTCGAGGAGGCGCAAAACACGGGCCTCCCCGCCGACGAGGAGGACCGCTACGCGGAGGCATCCGTCTGGTACGACGCCGGCGCCACCACGGAGGAGACCGAAGCGCTCCAGGACCGGCTGGCGGACGCCGGCTACTCCGCCGTCACGGTCTCCGACCAGCTGGGGACGTTCACCACCGTCATCGACGGGATCGTGCTCGTGCTCAACGCCTTCGCCGTCATCGCGCTGCTGGCCGCCAGCTTCGGGATCGTTAACACGCTGTACATGTCGGTGCAGGAGCGGACCCGCGAGATCGGCCTGATGAAGGCCATGGGCATGGGCAACGGGCGGGTGTTCGGGCTGTTCAGCCTGGAGGCCACCGTCATCGGCCTGCTCGGGAGCGTGCTGGGCGTGGGTGTGGCCATGGTGGCGGGCGGAGTCCTGAGCCGGGTGCTGTCGCGCACCCTCCTGGCGGATCTGCCAGGGCTCACGCTGATCGCGTTCGACCCCCTGGCGGTGGGGGCGGTCATCGCCCTGGTGGTCGCCATCGCCTTTCTCGCCGGGACGTTCCCGGCGGCGCGGGCAGCCCGGGCGGATCCGGTGAACTCGCTGCGCTACGAGTGATCCCGTGTTGCCCGGCGCTCTGGGGGGGGCGTCGGGCAACACGTTTCCCCCAAAGGCTTGATCTGATACCCCCTGGGGGTATATACCTGAGACATGGAGCAGTCACAGCACCAGAACCCTCACACCTCCCCCGACCCACACGCTGGCCATGCCGATCACGGCGGCGTGGCGGTCGACGACAACCACGCCGGCCACGGCACTCACGGGCAGGCGATGCCCCACGGCGCCGCCCACTCCGGGGCAGACGATAAGCAGGTCCACTCTCACGGGGAGCACGCCGGGCACTCGACGGCGATGTTCAAGAACCGCTTCTGGGTGTCCCTGGCGCTGACCATCCCGGTGGTGGTCTTCAGCCCCATGGTGGCGCACCTGCTCGGATACCACCTGCCGGAATTCCCCGGCTCCACCTGGATCGCGCCCGTCCTCGGCACCGCGATCTTCGCCTACGGCGGGGTGCCGTTCCTCAAGGGCGGCTGGCGCGAGCTGAAGACGCGTCAGCCGGGGATGATGCTGCTGATCTCGCTGGCCATCACGGTCGCGTTCGTGGCCTCCTGGGTCACAACGCTCGGCATCGGCGGCTTCGAACTCGACTTCTGGTGGGAGCTGGCGCTGCTGGTGACCATCATGCTGCTCGGCCACTGGATGGAGATGCGGGCGCTCGGGGCCGCGTCGTCGGCGCTCGACGCCCTGGCCGAGCTGCTGCCCAGCGAGGCGGAGCGGGTGACCGACGACGGGACGGTCGTCGTCCCGATCGCGGAGTTGGCGGTCGACGACGTGGTGCTGGTCAGGGCGGGCGCCCGCGTGCCCGCGGACGGGACGATCGTCGACGGCGCGGCCGAGTTCGACGAGTCGATGATCACCGGGGAGTCGCAGCCCGTGGCCCGCGGCGAGGGCGAGCGCGTCGTCGCGGGCACCGTCGCGACGGACAACACGGTGCGGGTTCGTGTCGAGGCCACCGGCGACGACACCGCCCTCGCGGGCATCCAACGGATGGTGGCCGACGCTCAGGCCTCGTCGTCGCGGGCGCAGGCTTTGGCCGACCGCGCAGCCGCGCTGCTGTTCTGGTTCGCGCTAGGCGCGGGCATCGTGACCGCCATCGCGTGGACCCTGCTCGGCAGCCCTGACCAGGCCGTGGTGAGGACCGTCACCGTGCTGGTCATCGCCTGCCCCCACGCACTGGGCCTGGCGATCCCGCTTGTCATCGCGATCTCCACCGAGCGCGCCGCCAAGAACGGCGTGCTGATCAAGAACCGGATGGCGCTGGAGCGGATGCGCACCATCGCCGTCGTGCTGTTCGACAAAACCGGCACCCTCACGGAGGGCGCGCACGCGGTGACGGATATCGCGGCGGCCGGGGTGTCCGAGGCCGAGCTGCTGTCCCTGGCGGCGGCGGCCGAGGCGGACAGCGAGCACCCCGTCGCGCGGGCGATCGTCGCGGCGGCCGCCGAGCACCCGGAGGCTTCGGGCATCCGACGGCGCGGGACGGACTTCTCTGCGTCCACCGGCCGCGGGGTGCGGGCCACCGTCGACGGCTCGACGATCCAGGTGGGCGGGCCCACCCTGCTGCGCGAGCTGGGGCTGGAGACGCCGTCGGCTCTCACGGGGCCGACTGACTCGTGGACCGGGCGGGGAGCCGGCGTGCTGCACGTCATCCGCGACGGTGAGGTGATCGGGGCGGTCGCCGTCGAGGACAAGGTCCGCGCGGAGTCGAAGGCTGCGGTCAGGGCGCTGCAGGATCGCGGCGTGCGGGTGGCGATGGTCACCGGCGACGCACGGCAGGTCGCCGAGGCCGTCGGCGCCGAGCTGGGCATCGACGAGGTGTTCGCCGAGGTGCTGCCGCAGGACAAGGACACCAAGGTGACCGAGCTGCAGGGTCGCGGGCTGACCGTGGCGATGGTGGGCGACGGCGTCAACGACGCCCCCGCCCTGGCCCGCGCCGAGGTGGGGATCGCGATCGGGGCGGGGACGGACGTGGCGATGGAGTCGGCCGGCGTGGTGCTGGCGGGCAACGACCCACGGGCGGTGCTGTCCATGATCGACCTGTCGCGGGCGAGTTACCGCAAGATGATCCAGAACCTGGTGTGGGCGGCGGGCTACAACATCGTCGCGGTGCCGCTTGCCGCGGGAGTGCTGGCGCCCGTCGGGTTGGTGCTGTCCCCCGCCGTGGGGGCGGTGCTGATGTCGCTGTCGACGATCATCGTCGCGTTGAACGCGCAGCTCCTGCGTCGCATCGATCTGGACCCCGACCACCTCGCCTCTCCCGCTGGCTGAGGCGCGAGGAGCGACGAGCCCCCTCCCGCTGGCTGAGGCGCAAGGAGCGACGAGCCCCCTCCCGCTTGCTGAGGCGCGAGGAGCGAAGCGACGAGCCTCGAAGCCTAAGAAACGCTCCTTGTCAGCTCACGTTTCATAGGCTTCGAGGCCGCTGCGCGGCACCTCAGCCAGCGGGGACGGGCGGCCGGGGCCCCGTGTCCCTCAGGCCGCGGCGAACATGACCAGGCTCGCGGCGACGATCGCCATCCCGGCCAGCATGCCGTAGATGGTCTGGTGCTTGTCCGTCTGGTAGCGCCACGACGCCTGCAGCATCTCGTCCAGCGCAAGGAACACCATCATCCCGGCCACCAGCCCGTAGAACAGTCCCAGCACGGACTCCGGTACCACCCAGCTGATCAGAGCCGCGGCCACCAAGGCGCCGATGGGCTCCGTCAACCCGGAGACGGTGGCCCACCAGAAGGCCTTGCCCCGCGACCCCGTCGCCGCATAGACCGGCGCCGCGACAGCGATGCCCTCCGGCACGTTGTGGATCGCGACGGCGACGGCGAGCGTCAGGCCGATCTTCGGGTCCTGGTAGGTGCTGAAGAACGTGGCCATGCCCTCGGGAAAGTTGTGCAGCCCCAGCACCAGCCCTACGAGGAGCCCGCTGCGGAGCAGGCGCGTGTTGCGCGCCGCGTCCTTGGACCCCATGGCCGCCTCGCGGCCCTCGATCTCGCTCGGGTTGAGCGAGGCGGGAAGGAGCCGGTCGATCGCCAGGACAAGGAGGATGCCCACGAAGAACGCGGCGAATACCAGCCCCTCCGCCGTGGCGCGGGGGTAGGTCTCCGCCATCCATTGGATGCCCAGCGGCAGGATCTGCATGAAGGAGATCATCAACATGGCCCCGGCCGCGAACGCCAGGGCCACGGCCAGGAACCGTCGCCCCAGCGTCTTTCGGCGCACCACCAGGAGCCCGCCGATGGACGTGGCCAGACCGGCGAACAGCGAGACAAGGAGCGCAAGGATCATCGTGCGCTCAGGCTAGCGCTAGGCCATGGCGCCGATGGCCGCCTGCCGCGGACGCCGCCACATTCCGCGGGTGGAGTCCACCACGTCGCCCACCGCGGCGCGGGCGGCCGAGGCCACCTCGGCCCACTGGCTGGTGCCCGGCTTCTTGTTGGGCAGCGAGTACCTGAACACCTTGCCCCACGCGGAGGCCACCTGCTTGGGCAGCGGCCCGGTGACGTAGCGCAGGTGATAGCGCTGCATGAGCGCCTGGACCCTCGGGGAGATCTCGGCATAGCGGTTGCTGGGCATGTCGGGGAACAGGTGGTGCTCCACCTGGTGCGACAGGTGCCCGGTCATGATGTGCATGAGCTTGCTGCCCGAGATATTGGCCGACCCGAGCATCTGCCGCACGTACCACTCGCCCCGCGTCTCGCCCTCGATGGACTCCGTCTCGAACGTCTCCACGCCCTCGGGGAAGTGGCCGCAGAAGATCACCGAGTGCGTCCACACGTTGCGGGCGGTGTTGGCGATCGCGTTGGCCATCAGCGTCGACAGCGCGGAGGGCCCCGACAGCAGCGGGTGCACCAGGTAGTCCTTGGTCATCTGGGTGCGGATCTTGGCGAAGACCTTCTTCAGGTCCTCCCTGAACACCTGCTTGTCCTTGGTCCCCTCGCTCCAGCCCTTGAGGTCGAGGTCGTAGGCGGCGATGCCGTACTCGAAGAACAGCGCCGTGAAGAAGTTGGTCACCGGCTGGAAGAGGTGCAGCAGCTTCCATTCCTGGTCCGGGTCCACCCGCAGCACGTTGTAGCCGAGGTCGTTGTCCATGCCCACGACGTTGGTGTAGGTGTGGTGCTCGACGTTGTGGGACTTCTTCCACTGCTCCGCGGGCGAGGCGAAGTCCCACTCCCAGGTGCTGGAGTGGATCTTCTCGTCGCGCATCCAGTCCCACTGGCCGTGGAGGATGTTGTGCCCGATCTCGGTGTTCTCGATGATCTTGGCCACCGTCAGCCCGGTGGTGCCGAGGACGAACGCGGGCGGGAACCTGGAGAACAGCAGCACGACGCGGCTGGCCAGCTCCAGGGAGCGCTGCGTCCTGATCACACGACGGATGTAGGCCGCGTCGTCGGAGCCGCGGCTGGCCATGATCTCGTCGCGGATGGCGTCGAGCTCGCGGCCAATGTCCTCGATGTCCTCCGGGCTGAGGTGGGCGATGGGGTTGTGCTTGCCGCTGGCCGAGATCTCGGCTCGTTCCTGCGGGCGGGAGGTGGTGATGCGGTTCGGGCGGTTCTTCACTGTCTCGGTCATGGTGAGGCCTTCAGATTCGGAGATGGCATGGGCCAGCCGCAGCCGACACACAGGTCTGGATGATGACGGGGTCATCGGGGTTGGCGGTGGTCAGGTCCCCCGTGCGGAGGTCGCGGACACTGCCCTCGGTCATGGGGACGACGCAGTTGAAGCAGATGCCCATCCGGCAGCCCGACGGCATCAGCACGCCGGCTTCCTCGCCCGCGTCGAGCAGGGTGGTGGACGCGTCGGCCGCGGTGGTGATTCCTGAGCGCGTGAAGGTGATCTCCCCGCCCTCGCCGACGGCGTGGATCCGCGGACGGAACCGCTCGGTGTGCAGGTGGTCGGCCAGGCCGGCGTCGGCCCAGTGTGCCTCGGCGTCGTCGAGCAGGGCGGTGGGGCCGCAGGCCCAGGTGTGCCGGGTGCGCCAATCCGGGACGACGGAGTCGAGCTCGGTCACGGGCAGCACGCCCGCCGCCCTGGTGAAGCGGGTGATCAGCCGGATCCGACCCGCGTCGGCGAGCGCCCGGAGTTCCGTGCGGAACAGCATCTCCTCGGGGGTGGGCGCGGAGTGGACCACCACCACGTCCCGCGGCAGCGGCGAGTTGCGCAGCATCCCCATGACGGGGGTGATCCCGCTGCCGGCGGTGAGGAACAGCACGGCGTCCGGCACCTGGCTGGGGAGGACGAAGTCTCCCGTGGCCTGGTCCAGCAGGATCACGGCCCCGGGCCTGAGGTGCGCCTTGACGTAGTTGCTGACCTTGCCCTCAGCGATGGCCCGGATGGTCAGCGTGATGGTGCCCGCGTCGTTGACCGGGCTGGTGATGGAGTAGGCGCGCCACTGGCGGACCCCGTCGACGTCCACGCCGATGCGGGTGTACTGGCCGGGCCTGTGGGTGCGCCACCCGCGCCCCGGCCTGATGACCACCGTGGTGGCGCTGGCGGTCTCGGGGCGGACTGCCACGACGCGGCCGCGCAGGTCCGCGCCGGAGCGCAGCGGGTCGATCAGGTCAAGGAAGTCCTCGGGGAGCAGTGGCGTGGCGAGCGCCTCGGCCACCTTCCGGGCCCCCGAGCGGGCCTGTCTCAGCACGCGCTTGACCACCGAGCTGTGCGCCTGAGGCGGGGCGCCGGTGGCGCCCTGAAGAGTCATTACCTACAAGGTTACGCTACCGTAGGTAAGCGCTCAAACAGCGCCTTTGAGCCCCTAGCCGGGGCGTCTGAGCGCGGCCACCAGACCCACCGTCGCCGAGGCCAGGGCGAGCGACCCCGCGACCACCCACCAGAGCCCGAGCGCATCGTCGGGCAGGGCGGTCAGGACGATCACTCCGGCCCCCACCGCGACACTCACGCCCACGAAACCCGCCAGCCCTCGCACCATCCGGTGAGCCGCGCGGCCGGTGATCGTCGCGTACGACGGCGCCGCCGCAGCGAACGCGACGCTCAGGTGGAACACGGCCACCAGGCCGGCCACCGCCAGCCACTCCCACCACGACGAGCCCGCGCCCCCAGACAGCCACGACAGGGCGACGACGGCGACCAGCCCCAGCGGTGCCGCGGAGTCCGGGCGCACCACCGACGCGAACGCCATCAGCACCGCGACCGCAAACAGGGCGGACGAGACCACCGTCGGGAACCACACCGCGCACAGGGCCGCGGTGGACAGGCCCGACGCGAGGACCACCATCCGCAGCACCCACTGCTGACCACTGGTGATCCGCAGCGCGTAGATCCACGCGGCGACCAGTTCGGCGAGGTCCCTCATCGGCCGAGCACCCGCCTCGGGGCGGAGCGCGCCGCCTCCATCGAGAGCAGCACGCTCGCCAGGCTGCTCGTCCCACGCCACGGAGTCACCGGGATGCCGATGCCGCGCAGCCGCTCGATGGCGTCGTCGCGCTCCATCCGGCGCATCATCCAGGCCTCGCCGAGGAAGGTGTCGCGGCGGAAAGCCCCGATGTCCTCGAACCGCCCGATCCCCTCCGGCAGCGTGTCCACCGCGATCACCTCCGCACCGAGTCTGCGGAGCCGCACCAGTTCGTCCTGCGACTCCCGCTCCAGCAGCGGCGAGCAGAAGAACACCAGCATCCCGCTGGTCACCGTGCCGACGGGCCGCAGCATGTCCCAGTCCGGCACGCTGCGATTCGCCCGCGACAGCACGTTGAGCACCACCCTCGCCTGGCGGGGCCCGGTGCCGGAGCGGACATGGCCGATCCGTCGGCCGAGGTCGTGGACCGCCACGCGGTCCCCGAAGCCGACGTAGTGGCGGGAGATCGCCGCGACCGCGCGCACCGTCGCATCCAGGCTCGTGGGCGCCGTCGGATCCGCGGGGACCACGTCGAGGAGGGTGTCGACGACGATGAGGACGTCCGTGTCGCGCTCGGTCAGCGTCGAGTTGACGTGCACCTTCCCCAGCCGCGACGTCACCCGCCAGTTGATCCGCCTCAGCCTGTCCCCGGGGCGGAACTCGCGCACATCGGCCAGGTCGCTGCCGTCGCCACGATGCCGAGAGCGGTGCATGCCGACGATGCCGATCGGATGGGCCACCCCGCTGCCGCCCTCCAGCGTCGAGGACGCCGGCCGCACGGTGATCTGCACGCGGGGCAGCGCGGCCGAGGCGCGCCAGCTCCCGCTCAGGTCCGCCACGGACACCGAGCCGGGGCCCACGTCGTAGCGACCCCAGCGCTCGGGCTGCACCGCGACACTCGAGCCCTCAACGGCCACCGCATCCAGCACCGTGCCGGCGTCGGGCTCCACCGCGATCCCCGGCCGCACCGGCCACTGCAGCGTGACAACGGACGACGGCCACGCCTGCGACGCGCGAGTCACCAGCGGCACCGACTCCCCCTCGGGCACCACCACCGCCTTCGGCCTCACCTCCACTTCGGGTTCGCCGCGCCGTCGAACCGCCCACGCCCACGCCAGGTGGACGACGAAGGGCGCCATCAGGACCGCGACGTCGGCCCGCTGCGCGACGATCGCGAGCACGCCCAGCACCGCCGCGACCCCGAGGGACCGCAGCAGCGCGGGGGTGTGCGTGACCTGCATCAGAGGCTCTCCGCGTCCGGCACCGGCACCACGTCCAGGACCGCCCGAACGATCGATTCCGGCGCTACGTTGTTGAGCCACAGCTCCGGCCGGATCACGATCCGGTGCCCGAGCGCGGGCACGGCGAGGCGCTTGATGTCCTCGGGGATGACGAAGTCGCGGCCCTCGATCAGCGCCAGCGCCCGCGAGCACAGCAGCAGCGACAGCGACCCTCGCGGCGACGCCCCCACCATCGTGTCCTGATGCTCACGCGTGGCGCGGACCAGATCGATGGCGTAGCGGCCCACCGATTCCGCCACGTGGATGTTCTCGACGCAGTCCTGCACGGCGAGCAGCCCGGCAGGGTCGAGGACGGCGTCGACCACGATCTCCTCCCGCCGTCGCCCCATCCGCCGGGAGAGCACGTCCCACTCCTCGTCGAGCGACGGATACCCGAAGGCCAGCCGCAGCAGGAACCGGTCGAGCTGAGCCTCGGGCAGCGGGTAGGTGCCCTCGTGCTCGATCGGGTTCGCGGTGGCCAGCACGTGGAAGGGTCGCGGCAGCACGAACGTGTGCCCCTCGACGGTGACCTGCCGCTCCTGCATCGCCTCCAGCAGCGCGGACTGGGTCTTGGGCGGTGTCCGGTTGATCTCGTCGGCCAGGAGCAGGCCGGTGAAGATGGGGCCCTCGCGGAAGCTGAACTCGGACGTGTGCTGGTCGAAGATGTAGGAGCCGGTGAGGTCGGCGGGAAGCAGGTCCGGGGTGAACTGGGCGCGGGTGAACTCCAGGCCGAGCGCCTGCGCCAGGGAGCGCGCCGCCAACGTCTTGCCCAGGCCCGGCAGGTCCTCGAGCAGCACGTGGCCGCCGGCCAGCACACCCGCCAGCACCAGGGTCATCTGGTCGCGCTTCCCCACGAGGGCGGTGTCGACGGCGTCGAGCACCTGCTGCACGAGCGAGGTGGCCTGGGCCTGGGTGAGCGCGGCGGGGGTGCTCATAGCGAATCGATCTCCTTGAGGTGGGCGTGCAAGGTCTTGCGGTTGAGCACCTGGGGGTGCTCGGCCTCCGCGCTGCGGAGGTAGGTCAGCAGCGCGGGCGAGAGGTGTGCGTCGGCGCCGTCGAGGGGGTCGGCGCCGCGGGCGGGTCGATCGATGCGCCCGGAGGTGACCAGGCGCCTCACGGTGAGCTCGGTGAGTTGGCGGGCGACGCGCCGGGAGTCGAAGCCCCGGCCCGGCTGCGCGTGGGCGAGGACCGAGGCGAGGCGGCGGGTGCGGATGTCGGCCTGGAAGTGCGGGGAGCGGGTGTGCCAGGACGGCTGCTTCCACTCCGGCTGGTCCGCGGCGGGCAGGACCTGGTTGACGGCCCACGACGCCGCGGCCGCCACCATTCCGGCGACGAGCGCAAGGGTGGGCTCGACTCGGAGATAGGCCACGTCGTCGATCAGGATGAACAGCGAGGCGACGCCGATCCCGACGGCGAGCCGGGCGATGAGGCTCCACGCAGCCGTCACGGCGCTGCCCTCCCGCTGAGCTGCGCGCTGAGGGCCTCGAGGGCGGAGACGGCACGGTCGCGGTGGGCGTCCGTGAGCTCATGGGTGGAGAACATCGCCTGGCGATACAACTCGGCGAGTTCCTCGAGGGCCGCGGCGTCCACCACCGCCCGGCTCAGCACCTCGACGGTGAACTCCTGAGACGTCTGCGCGGGCTTCCTGAAGATGCCCGACGAGACCGCGGCCTGCTCGAGCCGCCGCCAGCACGCGATGACGGCGCCGTCGACGGCCATGCCCAGGCGGAGCTCCGCGACCGTCTCGTCCAGCGCCTCGACCAGTTCCTCGTCGTCGATCTCCGGGATCTCGGACTCGGCGCCGGTGGGTTCGGCAGCGTGCCGACGCTCGGTCCTGATCAGCTCACCGGACAGGCGGTAGAGGAAGGTCCCGATCAGCGCGAGGAGTGCGACGGCGGCAAGGATCCGGACCACATCGTCGGCCCACCCCGGCAGCACCAGAGGCTCCACGTCCGGCATGGGATACACCGGAGACTGTGACGGCAGTGGGTTGAGGCTGGGGAGCGGGACCTCGGGCCCGAGTGTCGCGGTGGGTGTGGGTTTGGGGAGGACCTCGACCAGCGGAGGCCGCGGGCTGGTGGCGCCGAGCGTGACAAGGATGAGGACAATGAGCGCGACGGCGATGACGAGGGGGAGGGTTCCGCCTCGTCGCGGCGGCTTCAGTGCGTCCACAAGGGTCGAGTCTACGGACAGGTCTGCGGCAGTTGTTCCTCCAGAACGGTCCTCGGGGGCCACAGGGGGGCGAGAGCGGTTCTGGAGGAACAGTGACCGCACGCCGGGCTCCTGCCCGGGGGGCTCACTGCACTGAGTCAGTCGCGCGGCCGCCGTCGACGAGCTTGATCGTCACGACGTCGTCGCCGGACTTCACGCTGTGCTGCCTGAAGGCCTCCACCACGTGCTGGATCACTGCGTCCTGCGCGGTGCGGGTCTCCAACTGGCGGGCCCCGGACCAGAAGCGGAGATCCATCTTGACCGTGGCCGTGCCGATCTCGCGCAGTAGGGCCTCAGGCGCCGGCTCCGAGAGGATCGACGGGATCTCCCGCATCGCCTCCAATGCCACAAGCCGCGCATGGGTCAGGTCTGTGGCGTCGTCGAGGTCCACGGTCACCGTCGAGCGGACACGCTCATATCCCGTCTGGACTGTGACGATCTCCGAGTGCAGGGATGAGTTGGGAATCAGGACCAGCCGGCCGTCGAACGTGCGCAGGGCGGTGTGGGACAGACCCATCTCGCTGACCGTTCCGGAGTGGTCGAGCACAGAGATCTGGTCGCCGACGCGGAACCTGTCCCGGGCCAGGATCACGATGCCGGCGAACATGTTGCCCAGCACGGTCTGGAACGCGATGCCGGCCGCCAGGGAGACGATGGTGATGCCACCCAGGACATCGACGGGCTTCACGCTGGGGAACACCACGGTGATCGCGGCCGCGGCGGAGAGCACGACGATCACGCCCTGCGCCAGCCCGGAGAATACGCGGGTGGAGCTCTCGCTGCGGCCCCGCCAGGCGAGGAACCGCTGCACGACGAGCCTCGCCACGAAACCGACCCCCACTCCGACGAGCAGCACAATCAGGCCGGTCAGCACCGCCTGCCAGGTGATGGGTGGGAGATCGATCACGGTCGCGGCTCCTCTCGTCGCTCCTCCGAGCCTACGACGGCAGGCACTCCCGCCTTGCCGCGTACATAGGATTCGGGGCATGGGTGAACGGGTGGTCGACGCGGTGGTCATCGGGGCGGGCCACAACGGGCTGGTCGCGGCCACCCTGCTGGCCGACGCCGGCTGGGACATCCTCGTCCTCGACGGGCGGTCCAAGGCTGGAGGCGCCGTCGCACATCGGGAGATCGACGGGTTCGTCGTCGACGAGTTCTCCTCCTGCTACCCGCTGGGGAAGGCCTCTCCCGTGCTGCGGGCGCTGGAATTGGAGCGCCACGGGCTCGAGTGGGCGGACCGGCGCCCGGCCGTGGTGCACGTCTCCTCCTCCCACGACGCTCTGGGCTCCGCCATCGAGGCCACGCCCGAGGAGACCGCGGCCGCGCTGGAGGAGGACCACCCCGGCGACGGCGAGGCGTGGCTGAGGCTCGTCTCCGGCTGGCGGCGGGTGAAGGACCCACTGCTGGCCGCGCTGCTCCGCGGCTGGCCGCCGGTCGGGGGCGCGGCGCGCCTGGCCCGGGTGCTGGGCGCGGCCGGGTTGCTGGACTTCGCGCGGTTCGCGCTCCTACCGTCGGACCGGATGGGGCGGGAGTGGTTCGGAGGGGACCGCGCCCGCGACCTCCTCGCCGGCAACGCCATGCACGCGGATGTCTCCCCGCTGGCCCCGGTCAGCGGCCTGATGGGGTTCCTCCTGGCGATGCTCGCCCAGGACGTGGGCTTCCCGGTGCCCCGCGGGGGAGCCGGGGCGTTGGCTGGGGCGTTGGTGTCGCGGGCGGCCTCCGCGGGGGCGGCGGTGCAGCTGGGCTCCCCCGTCGCAGGGGTCTCGGTGAGCGGAGGACGGGCGGTCGGGGTGCGGCTGGCGGACGGGACGACGGTGGGGGCGCGGCGCGCGGTGGTCGCGGACGTGTCCGCAACGGCGCTGTATCGGACGCTGCTGCCGTCCGACTCCGTCCCCGGAGGGCTGATGAAGCGCCTCGAGCGGTTCGCGTGGGACCCACCGACGCTCAAGCTCAACCTGCTGATGGGCGGGGCCATGCCGTGGCGGGCGTCGCGGGCGCGGGAGGCCGCCGTCGTGCACGCGGGGTTGTCGTCCCGGGAGCTGGTGCGCTGGCACGCGGACATCGCGGCCGGGGAGGTCCCGGACCGGGCGTTCGCGCTGGTGGGGCAGATGACCACCGCGGACCCGTCGCGGTCGCCGTCGGGCACGGAGTCGCTGTGGGCCTACACCCACCTGCCCGTGACGGGGGCCGACGGGGTGGCGCGGTCGCTGGGCACCGTCGAGGCGATGTTCGACGAGCTTGCACCCGGGTGGCGCGACCTCGAGCAGGGTCGCTGGGTCCAGACGCCGCGGGATCTCGCGGCGGCCAACCCCAACCTCGTCGGCGGGGCCCTCGGGGCGGGCACCTCGCAGCTGTTCCAGCAGGGGCCGTGGCGTCCGGTGGCAGGGCTGGGCGGGCCGGTCACGCACCTCGACGGGCTCTACCTCGCCTCGGCAGGCACTCATCCCGGCGGAGGCGTTCATGGGGGCGCTGGCTTCAACGCCGCGAGGGCCGCGCTGCGGGGCGCGGCGTGGTGGTCGCGGCCCGCCAGCCGGGCGGCGACGCGGGCACAGCTGTGGCTTCAGCGCCGCGACCCGCCGTTCTGACCACGGGCTGGCGTCTCAGAGGGTGCGGGTGAGGATCTGCCCGTTGGCGAACTCGATCCACTCCACCTCCCGGTGGCCGCGACCCTCGAGCACGGCGAGCAGGATCCGCAGCGTGTCGCCGTGGGAAACGACGGCGAGTTCGGCGCCTGGGGCGTGAGTGTCGCGGAGGAGGGCGACGAAGGTGGTGAGCCGGGCGTGCACGTCCCGCACCGACTCGCCCCCGCCCCATCGGATCTCGCTGATGTGCTGGCCGTCCGGGACGGGTTCGGCCGTGAGCTCGTCGTAGGTGAAGCCCTCCAGCGCGCCGAGGGCCTGCTCGCGCAGGAGCGGCGTCTGGTGGGTCGGAACGCCGACGAGAGAGGCGATGGCCTCAGCCGTCTGAAGCGCGCGGAGCTGGTCCGAGGTGACGACGCCGGCCAGCGGGGCGTCGGCGAGCGCGAGGGCGGCGCCGTCGGCCTGCGCCCGGCCGAGGGCGGTGAGCGGCACATCCATCCGCTGCCCTTGGAGGCGGCGCTCCAGGTTCCAGGTGGACTGACCGTGCCGGACCAGGTGGAGGATCACGGCGCGCCTACCACCCGCGACCCGCAGGTCCCGGCGAGGGCTCGGCCTCGCCGTCGACGAAGGGCTGCGCGCCTCCGGGCCACGCCTTGGCGTCGCGTCCGGTGATCCAGCGGTAGCCGACGCTCACCCTCCGGGACTCGCGCTCGATCCCGGCGAGGTTCGGGCGCGCATCGCTTCCCACCAGGACCATGTTGCCGAAGCGTTTCCCCTTGTGAACCACCGGTTCCGCGCCCAGGAACAGGTGCGGCCAGCGCTCCGCGAGCCCGCCGGCCAGTCGCTTGCCCCAGGCGAACGGCGCGCGGTCCGTGACGTTGTAGATCACGACGGCCTCGTTGCGGGCCACCCGACGGAGCTCGTCCAGGCACTCGACGGTGGCGAGCTCGCCGGGCACCTGGGCGCCGTCGAACGCGTCGACGATGATGACGTCCGCCCAGGCGTCCGGCATGGCTCGCAGACCCGCGCGGCCGTCGGTGTCGCGCACCTTGATCCCGGAGCGCGGGGACAACGGGAGCTTGCGCCGGACCTCCTCGGTGAGCTCCGCGTCCGGCTCGCACACCACCTGCGCCGTGCCCGGCCGGCGCCACGCGACCCACCGCGGAATCGACATGCCCGCGCCGCCCAGGTGGACGATGCGGAGCCGGCGGTCGACGGGGGCGCCGAGGACGGTGTGGTCCAGAACCATCGCGATGTGCTGGACATATTCGAAGGCAAGGAAGTCCGGCCGGGCCGGATTCACCCACGATTGCGACGTCGGGCCGAACCGCACCCAGAACGCGCCGGGAGTGTCGCGGTCAGGGATGAGGCGGTCCACGGGGGGAGCCTAGCCCGCGTAGACTCCCGCACGCCATGAGCCTCTCCCGCCGCATCCTCGCCCTCGCCGTGCCCGCGTTCGCCGCCCTGGTCGCGCAACCGCTGATGATGCTGGCCGACACGTGGATCGTCGGCACGCTCGGCACCATCCCGCTGGCCGGCCTCGGCATCGGCTCGGGCCTCCTCACCACCGTCACCGGGTTGATGATCTTCCTGGCCTACGGGTCGACGGCGGTGGTCGCCCGGCAGATCGGCGCCGGTCAGCGGTCCCACGGCATCGGGCTCGGGGTGCAGGCGATGTGGCTGGCCGGGCTGATCGGACTGACCGTTGGCGCCGCGGTGTGGGCGACGGCCCCCTGGTTGGCCTCGGCGCTCGGCGCCGCCGGCGACATCCACACCCAGGCGGTCAGCTACCTGCGCTGGTCCATCCCCGGCCTTCCCGGGATGCTGGTGATGCTCGCCGCGACAGGCACCTTCCGCGGCCTCGCGGACGCCCGCACCCCGCTGGTGCTGTCCATCGGCAGCGCGGTCCTCAACCTGGTCCTCAACGTGGCGCTGGTGTTCGGCGCGGGGATGGGGATCGCCGGCGCCGCGCTCGGCACTGCGCTCGCCGAGGTGGCCCTCGGGACGACGGCGGCTGCCCTGGTCGCGGTGCAGGCCCGTCGCGCCGGGGCCCGGTTGCGGCCGTCGTGGGCGGAGATGATGGGCAGCCTCGCCGTCGGGGTTCCGCTGCTGCTGCGGACCGTCACGCTGCGGATCGCCCTGCTGATCACCACGTACGTCGCGGCCGCGCAGGGCGCCGCCGGACTGGCTGCCCACCACATCGTCATGCAGGTGTGGGGGCTGATGGCCTACGCGCTCGACGCCCTGGCCATCGCCGGGCAGACCATCATCGGCACCGCCCTGGGCGCCGGCGACGCCCGCGAGGCCCGCTCGTCGACCCGGCTGATGACCTGGTGGTCGGTGGGCGGTGGCGCAGTGATCGGGCTGGTCGCGGTGCTGCTGCGCCACCCCGTGGCCTCGTTCTTCTCCCCCGACGACGAGGTCAGCGCCCTGGTGGCCCGGTTGCTGGTGATCGTGGCGGTGGCGCTGCCGCTGGCCGGGTACGTGTACCTGCTCGACGGGGTGCTGATCGGGGCGGGCGACGGACGTTACCTGGCCATCGCCGGCGTGATCACCGTGGTGGTCTACGCGCCGGTGGCGCTGTTCGGGCTGACCCTGCCCGCCGGGGAGACGGGGCTGACCTGGCTGTGGGTGTCGTTCAGCGGGGTGTTCATGGGCGCACGGGCGGTCACCCTGGGGCTCCGTGCGCGCGGCGACCACTGGATCCGTCTCGGCGGCTGACCACGATCAGGCGTCGGCCCGGTCCGGCATGGGGATCGACGTCGCCGCCCAGCTGGCCAGCAACTGGAGCGCGTGCTCAGAGGCCGACCCCGGCTCGGCCGCATACACCGTCATCGCCACTCCCCCGCCCGTGCGGAGGTCCACCGTCTCGTAGGCCAGCGTGAGGTCGCCCACCACCGGATGATGGAAGTGCTTGGTGCCCGCAGCATGGATGCGGACGTCGTGAGCGCTCCACCGTCGGCGGAACTCCTCGCTGCGCGTCGACAGCTCACCGACCAGCTCGTGGAGCTGCCGGTCGCGGGGGTCGCGGCCGGCCTCGGTGCGCAGGTTGGCCACGGTGATGTCGGCGAAGTAGTCCCAGTCCGGGTAGAACCGCCGGGCGGCCTCGTCTAGGAAGGTGAAGCGTGCGAAGTTGGGCCGCGGATCCTTGAGCAGGTCCGAGTAGAGCGCCCTCCCAAGGTGGTTGGCGGCCAGCAGGTCCCCGCGACCGTTCCCGATCGCCGCCGGAGCGTCGCGCATCGCGTCGAGGATCCACTGCAGCCCGGGGGTGGGGGTCCACTGCTTGTCGGAGCGACGACGCGGCCTCGCCACCATCCCGCCGCCCTGGGCCGCCGATGCGAGGTCGAAGAGGTGCTCGCGCTCGGCGTCGTCGAGGCGCAGCGCCCGCGCGATCGCCTCCAGCACCGACGGCGACGCCCCCGCCAGTTGCCCCCGCTCCAGCTTGGAGTAGTACTCGACGCTCATCCCCGCCAGCGTCGCGACCTCACTCCGCCGCAGCCCCGGCACCCGACGCTGCCCGGACGCGGGCACGCCGGCCTGCTGCGGGGTGATCTTGGCGCGCCGGCTGGTGAGGAACTCGCGCACTGCGTCTCGGTTGTCCACCCACCCACGGTAACGCCGCCCGTCGCGCCCGAGGGATGCCCTGCCGGTACACCTCATGACAGGCCCTTTCCCGGAGGGTGCGGGGCGGGTTTCATGGGTGATGGGTGAGTGCGGGCAACGGTCAGCACCCCAGGACTATGAGGAGAACACCATGCGTGGAGTTGTGATGTACGGACCCGGCGACGTTCGCGTCGAGGACCGCGACAGGCCGGCCATCGTCAAGCCCACCGACGCCATCCTGCGCGTCACCGCGTCGTGCATCTGCGGCTCGGACCTGTGGCCCTACCGCGGGATCGAGCACCAGGACGGGCCCACGCCGATGGGCCACGAGTACGTCGGCGTGGTCGAGGAGGTGGGCAGCGACGTCCGCACGGTGAAGCCGGGGGACTTCGTCGTCGGCTCCTTTTTCGCCTCCGACAACACGTGCGAGATCTGCGCGTCGGGCTACCACACCCACTGCGTGCAGCGCCAGGCTGCGGCGTCGACGGGGGGCCAGGCCGAGTTCCTGCGCGTCCCGCTGGCCGACGGCACCCTCGTCGCCACGCCCGGCATGCCCGACGACGACCTGGTTCCTTCCCTGCTGGCCGCCTCCGACGTGCTGGGGACGGGCTGGTTCGCGGCTGTCGCGGCGGAGGCCGGGCCGGGCAAGACTGTCGCGGTGGTGGGCGACGGCGCCGTCGGCCTCCTCGGCATCCTCGCCGCCAAGCAGCTGGGCGCGGAGCGGATCATCGCGATGAGCCGCCACGCGGACCGTCAGGCGCTGGCTCGGGAGTTCGGAGCCACGGACATCGTCGAGGAGCGCGGCGACGAGGGCGTGGCCCGGATCAAGGAGCTCACCGGCGGGCTGGGTGCGCACTCGACGATCGAGGCGGTGGGCACGCAGGAGTCGATGATGCAGGCCATCAAGGCCACGCGCGCCGGCGGGCATGTGGGGTACGTGGGTGTCGCGCACGACGTGAGCCTGCCGGGCATGGAGCTGTTCTTCTCCGGTGTTCACCTGCACGGCGGCCCCGCGCCGGTGCGTCGGTTCCTGCCTCAGCTGATCGACCTGATCTGGCGGCGTGAGATCGACCCCGGCAAGGTCTTCGACCTGACGCTCCCGCTGGATCGGGCGGCCGAGGGCTACACCGCGATGGACGAGCGCACCGCGATCAAGGTGCTGCTTACTCCCCCCGCCGCTAGCTGAGGTTCCGCGCACGACCTCGAAGCCTGAAGAACATGACCTTGTCTGCTCACGTTTTTCTGACTTCGAGGCTCGTCGCTGCGCTCCTCGCTGCTCAGCCCCGCCGGAGGCATTGCCTGGCGCGGCCCCGCCGCCGGCTTGAGGGCGGCGGGTAGCGTCGGAGCATGCGACGACTCGCCCCAGCCGCCCTTGCGCTCGCCGGACTCGCCGCCTGTTCGGGCCCGGCCGAGGCACCCACTCCTACGTCAGCGCCCAGCCCCGGCACGTCCTCAGCCACTGCTCCCATCGCCTCCCCGACAACGCCCGCAACGGAGAGCGCCGTTCCGGAGACGCACGAGTTCACGGTCGTGGAGCACGAGCAGTTCGACGAACCTTGGGCCTTGGCGTTCCTCCCCGGCACCGGCACCATGGCCGTCACCGAGCGCGGCGGCGCACTCAAACTCCGCGACCCCGACGGCACGGTGCGCGACGTGAGCGGAGTCCCCGACGTCGTGGCCGCGGGCCAGGGCGGCCTCGGCGACCTCATCCCCGGCCCCACCTTCGCCGACGACGGCACCGTCTACCTCTCCTGGGTGGAGCGGGGCGACGGCGGGACCGGCGCCGTCGTGGGGCGCGCCCGTCTGGACGTCGAGTCAGCCACGCTCAGCGCCGTCGACACCATCTGGGAGCAGACCCCGAAGGTGGACGGCGACGGCCACTTCTCGCACCGACTGCTGATCCAGGACGAGCACCTGTTCGTCAGCTCCGGAGACCGCCAGAAGTTCGACCCCGCGCAGGCGATGGACGGCAACCTCGGCAAGATCGTGCGCCTCACCCTCGACGGCGACCCTGCGCCTGACAACCCGTGGGCCACCGATGGTGGTGTCGCGGCGCAGTTCTGGAGCATCGGCCACCGCAACCCGCTGGGGCTGGCGGTCGACGGCGAGGGCCAGCTCTGGGTCTCGGAGATGGGCCCCCAGGGCGGCGACGAACTCAACCTCATCACCCCCGGGCTCAACTACGGCTGGCCGGAGGCCTCGAACGGGTCGCACTACGGCGGCGGGGAGATCCCCGATCACGCCGACGGCGATGGGTTCGAGCCCCCGAAGGCGTTCTGGACGCCGAGCATCTCGCCCGGTTCGCTGATGATCTACACCGGTGACCTGTTCCCCGCTTGGAAGGGCGACGCCTTCCTCGGGGCGCTGTCCGGAGAGGCCCTCGTGCGGGTGGACCTCGACGGCGAGGCGGCGAGCCCTGCGGAGAACTGGCCCATGGGTGCCCGCATCAGGGCGGTGGCGCAGGCCCCGGACGGGGCGATCTGGCTGGTGCAGGACGGTTCCCGGGGACGCCTGCTCGAGCTCAGGCCCGCGTAGCCCTCCGCGGGCCGGGCCCAAGCCCTCAGGGTTGGAGTCGTCTGGCGGCCCAGCCACTGCTGGTCAGGCGGCACGAGACCCGGTCGTTGAGCCGGCTCGGCTGGCCCTGCCAGAACTCGAACTCGTCGATCCTCACCCGGTAGCCGCCCCATCCCGGGGGGCAGGGCACCTCATCGACGCCCGCGAAGCGCTCCTGCGCCGCCGCGACCTTGGCCTCCAACTCCGCCCGCGACCCCAACGTCCGCGACTGCTTCGACGCCCAAGCCCCCACCTGGCTGGCCCGAGGCCGGCTCCGGAAGTACTCCTCGTTCTCCTGGGCGGTCAGCCGCTCCACGTCGCCAACCGCGCGGACCTGGCGCATCAGGGTGGGCCACCACAGGTTGATCGCGGCCGACGGGGTTGCGAACAGTTCGTCGCCCTTGGGCGAGTCGTAGTGCGAGAAGAACACCAACCCCGACGGCGACGCCTCCTTCAGCAGCAGGACCCGGCTGCGCGGCCGACCGTCCAGGCCGACGGTGGACACAGTCATGGCTGTCGGCTCGGCCTCCTCGGAGGCCAACGCATCCGCGATCCATGAGTCCAGGAAGGTCCACGGGTCGAACGAGCCCAGGTCTGAGGGGAGGCCCTCGCCGGAGTAATCGCGCCTGACGTCTCGGAGTGTGGCATTCATGCCCTCATCAAACCAGCGACCAGGGGCGCGCGGATGCCGGGGTGCCGTGCGCAAGCCCGAGGAAGGCCCGGCCAGGACCCGCACCCGGGCCGCGGAGGCGCAGAACTCGCCCCGTCGTCCAGTCACTGGGGATATCGTCGACGCAAGGAGGCCCTCCATGAGCTACGACATCCTCGTCTTCGATCCCGCCTCGGTCCCCCGCGACATCGAGCCGTTCCTCGCCTGGACCGAAGGCCTCGGCTACGGCGGCGCCGGCCTGGATCTCGACGATCCCGAGAACGGCACCTTCGCGCTGCGCAGCTGGTTCTCGGACTTCGCCGAGAGCTTCCCGCCCGTCAACGGTCCGCTGGCCGACGCCGACGACGGCACCACCACCTACCGGTGCGGCCCGTCGTTCACGATGGCGCTCTGCCCCGACGGGGAGGCGAACAAGGCCGTGGAGGCCGGCCGGAACCTGGCCCGGAAGCACGGGGTGGGATTCTTCGACCCCAACACCGACGACGACCCGATCTATCCCGCCGAACAACCCTGACCTCCGCAGTCAGAGTCGGGGGGGACCCCGGTCTGACTGCCGTGCCCGACGGCCGGGCGTACCCTTGTCAGCATGGCCTACGACGAGATGCGGATCGGTGATCAGGAGCGCGACGAGGCCGTCGAGTTGCTGCAGGAGCACATGTCCGAGGGCCGCCTGACCTCCGACGAGTTCGGCGATCGCATGTCGAAGGCCCTCGAGGCGAAGACCCTGCGAGACCTGACCGTCCTCTTCACGGACCTCCCCGGGCGCAGGCCCGGTCAGCAGCACGAGCAGATGACGCCGTTCGGCGACGCCGCTTGGAGCGCGCCCGCGCCACCACCCATCTACGGGTACGAGGCCCGGCCGGAGCCCTCCGCCCACCCGCACCACGGCGTCGGCAAGCCCTGGTATTCGCAGTGGTGGATCTTCGTGGTGGCCATCGTGCTCACGTCCATGACGGGCGGCCGGATGGGGTTTCTCATCCCCGCCGTCGCCATCTGGCTCTTTGTGATCGCCCCCGCGATGGGCAGGGAGCGGCAGCGGCGCCAGCAGGCGGTCGCGGCGCCGCCTCGGCCGCTGACGTTCTACGAGCGCGAGGAGTTGCTGGACGAGATCCGCTCCGGGCGCCCCCTCACCGCCATCAAGCGGTACCGGGAGCTGACCGGAGCGGACCTCTACACCGCGAAGATGACCGTCGAGGCCCTGCGGCGCGAGATCGGCCACTGAGCCTCCGGAACTGGTCGCTCTGCGGGTTGGTCTACCCACCCACAGAGCGACCAGTTCCAGGCGCGGCGCGCCAGCCGGTCAGACCATCGAGATGGCGTCGCCCATCCGGTCGAACCGCACCGTCTGGCCGTCGTGGATCTCCCCGGACAGCAGCCCGCGGGCCAACTGGTCCTCGATCGTGGTCTGCACCAGCCGACGCAGCGGCCGCGCACCGTAGACGGGGTCGAAGCCCACGTCGCCCAGCCACTGCTGCGCCGCCTCCGACACGTCGATCGAGATCCGCCGCGACTCCAGCCGGCGATTGAGCCTCGAGATCTGGATGTCGACGATGCGGCCCAGCTCCTCGGGGGTCAGCGCGTCGAACAGCACCACATCGTCGAGCCGGTTGAGGAATTCCGGCCGGAACGCCTGCCGCACCACACCCATCACGGCGGTGCGCTTCTCCTCCCGCGACAACTGCTGATCCGCCATGAACTGCGAGCCCAGGTTGGAGGTCATGATCAGCAGCGTGTTGCGGAAGTCCACCGTGCGGCCCTGGCCGTCGGTGAGGCGGCCGTCGTCGAGCACCTGGAGCAGGATGTTGAACAGGTCAGGATGCGCCTTCTCCACTTCGTCGAGCAGCACGACGGAGTAGGGCCGACGGCGGACGGCCTCGGTGAGCTGGCCGCCCTCCTCGTAGCCGATGTAGCCGGGAGGGGCGCCGACGAGGCGGGCCACGGAGTGCTTCTCCGAGTACTCGCTCATGTCGATGCGCACCAGCGCCGTCTCGTCGTCGAACAGGAAGTCCGCCAGCGACTTGGCCAGCTCCGTCTTGCCCACGCCGGTGGGGCCGAGGAACAGGAACGAGCCGGTGGGCCGGTTCGGGTCCGAGATGCCGGCGCGCGAGCGGCGGATGGCGTCCGAGACCGCCTTGACGGCGGGGGCCTGGCCGATCAGGCGCTCCCCGATCCGCTCCTCCATGTGGAGCAGCTTCTCGCTCTCGCCCTGCAGCATCCGCCCGACGGGGATGCCCGTCCAGGCCGCGACCACCTCGGCGATGTCTGTGGCGCCCACCTCGTCGGAGACCATCTGGGGGGTGGTATCGGCGGTTTCGGCCTCGGTGAGCTCGCGCTCGACGGCGGGAATATCGCCGTAGAGGATCTGGGAGGCGCGGGTGAGGTCGCCCTCGCGCTGCGCCTTGTCCGCCTCGACGCGGAGCTGGTCGATGCGTTCCTTGAGGTCGCCCACGCGGTTGAGCCCGCTCTTCTCCGACTCCCACCGCGCCTCGAGGCCGCGCAGCTTCTCCTGCGCATCTGCCAGCTCGGCGCGCAGCGCCGCCAGCCGTTCCTTCGACGCCTCGTCCTCCTCCTTCTCCAGGTGGAAGGTCTGCATGGTCATCCGGTCCACGTCGCGGCGCAGCATGTCGATCTCCTCCGGCGAGGAGTCGATCTCCATCCGCAGCCGCGAGGCGGCCTCGTCGACGAGGTCGATGGCCTTGTCAGGCAACTGCCGTGACGTGATGTAGCGGTCCGAGAGGGCGGCCGCGGCCACCAGTGCCGAGTCCGTGATCCGCACCTTGTGGTGCGCCTCGTAGCGTTCGCGCAGGCCGCGCAGGATCGCGACGGTGTCGTCCACCGACGGCTCTCCGACGTAGACCTGCTGGAAGCGTCGCTCGAGGGCCGGGTCCTTTTCGATCCGCTCGCGGTACTCGTCCAGCGTGGTGGCGCCGATCATCCGCAGCTCGCCGCGGGCCAGCATGGGCTTGAGCATGTTGCCGGCATCCATCGCGCCCTCGCCGGAGGCCCCGGCGCCGACGACGGTGTGGAGTTCGTCGATGAAGGTGACGATCTGCCCCTCAGCCTCGCGGATCTCGGAGAGGACGGCCTTCAGCCGCTCCTCGAACTCGCCGCGATACTTGGCGCCGGCCACCATCGACGCCAGGTCCAGCGAGACCAGGCGTCGGCCCTTGAGCGAGTCCGGCACGTCCCCGGCCACGAGCCGCTGCGCGAGGCCCTCGACGACGGCGGTCTTGCCCACGCCGGGCTCGCCGATCAGGACGGGGTTGTTCTTCGTGCGGCGGGCGAGGACCTGGACGACGCGTCGGATCTCCGAATCGCGGCCGATGACCGGGTCCAGCTTGCCGGAGCGGGCGCGCTCGGTGAGGTCGATGGAGTACTTGTCCAGCGCGGACTCCCCACCCTCGGACTCCGCCGAGGTGACCCGCTTGCCGCCGCGCAGCTCCTCGAACTTCGCCTTGAGCGCGTCCGTGGTGACGCCGGCTCGGTCCAGGATGGTCTTGGCGTCCGAGGCCACCATCGCCAGCCCGATCAGCAGGTGCTCGGTGGCGACGAAGTCGTCGCCGAGGCTGTCGGCGAGGGTCTCGGCCGAGGCGAGGACGCGCGCGAACGGGCCGGACAGCGCCGGCTGGGAGACCGAGGAGCCGCTGGTGGAGGGCAGCTTGCCGATCGCGGCGGTGGCCGCCGCGTCGACCTGCGCGGGGTCGGCACCGGCGGCTTCGAGCAGCGCGCCGACGGTGTTGTCGGGGGTGAGGAGGAGTCCGTGCAGCAGGTGCACGGGCTCGGTGTTCGGGTTGCCGTGGGTGAGGGCCTGTCGGACCGCCGCCGTAACGGCGTCGCGGGACTTCGTCGTGAGCTTTTCGGTGTTCATCAGGGTGTCTCCTTGGAGCGGTTTCAGAGTTGAGTCTACTACACTCAACCCTGATTTCCGGATTCCGTGCAGTGCCCGCCGACCGTGCACGAAACGCCGCTTCGATCGAGGTCCAGGCCCTCAGGAGTGGCCGGAGCCGAGGTGCGACGGCGTGTCGTGCCCGCTCACCTGCTCCGTGGCGCGTCCACAGGCAGGGCCGGGACGGGGCTGCAGCGGCGAAACCCCGCGGCACCGCCGCGTGGCCCGGTAGCCTCGGACGCGTGATCAAGCGCACCGACGAAGCCCCCGAGAAGACAGCGGCCCAGGAGCCCGACCGTGTCGTCGAGCCCCATGAGGAGGAGATGCCCGAGATCACCTTCGACGAGGCCCGCTTCGCCGCGCGGCCGGCGAGGCTGCGCCCCCGCGCCCGCCGTCGTCAGGGCGACGAGAGCCCCATCACCCCGCCCTTCGAGCCGTCGGGCTCGAACCGCGCCTACGTCGAGTGGCTGGAGGAGCAGTCGATGCTCCACGACGCTCAGAAGGTGGCCCGCCAGCTCGCCGGCAGCCACACCATGTGGTCCAACCCCTACGCCCACCCGGACCCCCGCGCCGCCCTTCAGCGGGCGTCGGTCTGGTACACCGCCTATCCCCTGTCGCACATCACCGCGCCGGGCCAGTCCTTCCTCGGCGCGCTCGGCTCGGCCGAGCTGTGGGAGGCGTTCGCCGCCGTCGGAATCGATGCGCTGCACACCGGCCCGGTCAAGCTGGCCGGCGGGCTGGACGGATGGGAGGTGACCCCCAGCGTGGACGGGCACTTCGACCGGATGTCCATGGCCATCGACCCGCTGTTCGGCACCGAGGACGAGTTCCGCGAGATGGGCGAAATGGCCACCCGCCACAACGGCACCATCATCGACGACATCGTCCCTGGCCACACCGGCAAGGGCGCGGACTTCAGGCTCGCGGAGCTCAACTACCGGGACTACCCGGGCATCTACCACATGGTCGACATCCCCGAACCGGCGTGGCACCTGCTGCCAGAGGTCCCTGAGGGACGCGACTCCGTCAACCTCACGCCGGAGGTGGAGAGGGCGCTGGCCGACGAGGGCTACATCATCGGCGCGCTGCAACGCGTCATCTTCTACGAGCCGGGCGTGAAGGAGACCAACTGGTCCGTCACGCCGCCGATCCGCGACTACAAGGGCAAGCTGCGCCGCTGGGTCTACCTGCACTACTTCAAGGAGGGGCAGCCCACCATCAACTGGCTGGACCCCACCTGCGCCGGCATGCGCCTGGTGATGGGCGACGCCCTGCACTCGCTGCTGGATCTTGGCTCGGGCGGACTGCGGCTGGACGCCAACGGCTTCCTGGGCGTGGAGCGCGCCGTCGACGCCCCGGCCTGGTCCGAGGGCCATCCCCTGTCCCAGGCCGCCAACCAGCTCATCGGCTCACTGGTGCGCAAGGTGGGCGGCTTCACCTTCCAGGAGCTGAACCTTGCGATGGACGACATCCAGCGCACGGGCGCCGTCGGCCCGGACCTGTCCTACGACTTCGTCACCCGTCCCGCCGCCCAGGTGGCGCTGGCCACCAGCGACACCGAGTTCCTGCGGCTGGTGCTGCGCGAGGCGATGGACATCGGCATCGACCAGGCCTCGCTGGTCCACGCCATGCAGAACCACGACGAGCTCACCTACGAACTGGTCCACTTCGCGGCCGCGCATCGCGACGACCTGTACACCCTGGGCGGGGTCGACTACCGCGGCAACGACCTGGCCGAGCACATCCGCCAGACCATGCGCGACACGCTCACCGGCGACGCCGCGCCC
Organism: Tessaracoccus luoxuelianae; assembly: GCF_055326245.1. NCBI lineage: Bacteria > Bacillati > Actinomycetota > Actinomycetes > Propionibacteriales > Propionibacteriaceae > Tessaracoccus > Tessaracoccus luoxuelianae. Next base: position 190,263 of record NZ_JBUZNO010000007.1, on the reverse strand, counting down.
TACAACGCGATCTTCACGCAGAACGGCATCGCGAGCACCACCGCATCGATCGTCACCGCCTCGCTCGGCATCTCGGACCTGAGCACCATCACCGACGGCGACGTCCGGCGGATCTCCGCCGCCCACCTCCTGCTCTGCATGTACAACGCGTGGCAGCCGGGCGTGTTCGCGCTGTCGGGCTGGGACCTCGTCGGGGCACTGCCCCTGGAGCGCGACGCGGTGAAGAGCCTCATCAGCAGCGGCGATACCCGCTGGATCGAGCGCGGCGCCTACGACATCCTCGGGGTTGCGCCCGAGGTGAGGAAGTCCGCCTCGGGGATGCCCAGAGCCCGCACGCTGTACGGGCCGCTGCCCGAGCAGCTCAAGCGCGATACCTCCTTCGCCTCCCGCCTGGCGGCCGTCCTCAAGGTCCGCAAGCGCAACGGCCTGGCGTCGGGCCGCCTGGTAGACGTGCCGGAGGTGGGCCACAAGGCGCTGCTGGTGCTGGTCAACGAGCTGGAGGTCGGTGCCACGCAGATCACCGCCCTCAACTTCGGGGCCGAGAAGATCGAGGCCCGCATTCAGTCCGAGGCGCTGCCATCGGGGAGGGTGTTCGACCTGAGCACCCGGCGGAAGGTGGGCACCGTCGACGATCTGGGAGGGTTCAGCGTCGAGCTGCCGGCCTTCGGCGGGTTGGCCATGATCATCCGGGACTGACGGCGCGCCGGCGGAGCCTTCCGGGAGCTTGGCACACCTGACAGAATCGACCCATGTCATCAGCCCAGTACAGGGAAGGCGCCAAGCTGGCCATCGTCGGCGCGGGCGCGGTCGGATCGTCACTGGCCTACGCGGCCCTCATCCGGGGCGTCGCCCGGCACGTCGTCCTGCACGACGTCAACGGCCCGAAGGTGCGGGCCGAGGCGCTGGACCTCGCCCACGGCGGGCAGTTCCTTCCCGAGGCGGTGATCGAGGGCTCAGACGACGTGGACATCACGCGCGGCGCTGACGTCGTCGTCGTCACGGCCGGGGCCAAGCAGAAGCCTGGCCAGACGCGGATGGACCTGGCCGGCTCGACGGTGGGGCTGATCCGCAAGGTGATCCCGCCGCTGGTCGAGCGCTCGCCCAACGCGACCTTCATCATGGTCACCAACCCCGTCGACGTCACCACCCAGGCCGCCCTCAAGATCAGCGGGCTGCCGTCGAACCGGCTGTTCGGGTCCGGCACCGTCCTGGATTCGTCGCGGCTCCGGCAATTGATCGCCACCACCTGTGATGTCGCGGTGGGCAACGTGCACGCCTACGTGTGCGGCGAGCACGGAGACACCGAGACCCCGATGTGGAGCACCGCGACCATCGGCGGCGTGCCCCTGACCGAGTGGGAGCGCACGACGGGGCGGCTGGGCGAGCATGAGCGGGACGCCATCGCGCACCGTGTGGTCAACGCGGCCTACGAGGTGATCGAGGGCAAGGGGGCCACCAACTACGCCATCGGGTTGGCCGCCACGCGGATCATCGAGTCGGTGCTGCGCGATGAGCGGCGGGTGCTGCCGGTGTCGCGGATGCTGGAGGGTTGGCACGGGATCTCGGGTGTGTGCATGGCGGTGCCGACGGTGGTGGGCCGAGACGGCGCGGGCACGCAGCTGGAGCTTCCGGTGTCCGAGGACGAGTTGTCACGGCTGCGCACCAGCGCGGAACACATCCGCGCGATGTCAGAGGGGTTGGGCTTCTAGATCGGCTCGGTCGCTCGTCGCGCCACGACCCTGCACACGGTGGCGAGTCCCCTCAGTGGAGGATGGCGAGCACGTCGTGGCGCGGGCCCTCGTGGTCCGTCCAGCGGCCGATCAGCGAGCCGGCCGCGTTGTCCGGCGTCGGCACGGCCCTGATCAGCAGGCGCATGACCTCCAGGCGTTCGCCCTCTCCGGGGAGCGCTCCGGTGCCGTCCGCCGTCATGGTGATCGGGAGCTGCGCCCCGTGGGCGTCGCGCAGGTCGGCCTCGTGGTCCGCCTCCCGGATGATCCGCGACGCCTCGTCGACGAACACCGGGTCCGTCGCCGCGTCGTAGCAGTAGCGCAGGCCAAGCTCCGAGTGCTGCAGGGTGCCGATCGGCTGCACGCCGTCGAGCGGCGCGGCGCGCCACGTCACGGGCACGAAGTAGTACTCCCCTCCGGCGGAGATCACCATGCAGTCCAGCCCCACCTCGCCGTCGGGATCCACCAGCCTGAAGCCGGCGGCGCGCTGGAGCGTGGCGGGATCGCCGAAGAACCAGCGCTGCGTGGGCAGCCAGGCCTGGAGCAGCTCGATCTTCGACGGCGTGAGCCTGGCCCCCACGTGCAGCTCGGCGGCGCGCGTCACGATGCGGCCTCGGTGGCGTAGCGCTTGGCGGCGCGGGCCTGGGCCTTCACGCGCTCGGCGTCCCGGTCCTTCGGCGGAGCGGTGGTGACCAGCTCGTCGAGCAGGTCCGCCGTGATGTGGGCGATGGCGTGGACCGCGCGATGGAACGCCTCCTCGTTGGCCTTGCTGGGCTTGGTGACCCCCGCGACCTTGCGCACGTACTGCAGCGCCGCGGCGTTCACCTCGTCGCTGGTGGCGGGAGGCTCGAAGTTGTTCAGCGGCCGGATGTTGCGACACATGCCGTCAAGCCTACGTTCACATCCCGCCCGGGCCCACCGCCCGGGAGTCATCTGCCACGATGAGTCCATGTTGGCGCTAGCGAAGACGCGGCCGGGCCCCGGGCTGGAGCTGATCGAGCTGCCGCGTCCCACCCCGAGCCCGAACGAGGTGCTCATCCGGGTTATGCGCACCGGGATCTGCGGCACCGACCTTCACATCGACGGCTGGGACGGCTGGGCGTCGCAGGTGGTGACCACCCCGCTCATCCTGGGGCATGAGTTCTGCGGCGAGATCGTGGAGTTGGGCTCGTCGGTGACAGGCCTCGAGGTGGGACAGTTCATCTCCGGCGAGGGGCACTACGTGTGCGGGCGCTGCCGGGCCTGCCTCGCGGGGAAGCGGCACCTGTGCCGCAACACCCGGGGCATCGGGTACCGCGTCGACGGCGCCTTCTGCGAGTACTTCGCCATGCCGTCGTCGAATGTGTGGGTGCACCACACGCCGGTGGAGCCGGATGTCGCGGCGATCTTCGACCCGTTCGGCAACGCCGTCCACGCCGCCCTGCAGTTCCCGGCGCTCGCCGAGGACGTGCTGGTCAGTGGGGCCGGACCGATCGGGATCATGGCGGCGCTCGTCGCGAAGTTCCAGGGGGCGCGCAACGTGGTCATCACGGACCTCGGCGACGAGCGGCTCGCACTGGCTCGACGCGTGGGGCTGAGCAGCACCGTCAACGTCGCCCGTGAAGACCTGGCGGATGTCTACGAACGCTTCGACATGCGGGAGGGATTCGACATCGGGCTGGAGATGTCCGGATCTGGGGCGGCGCTGTCGTCGATGATCGCGCACATGACCCACGGCGGCCGGATCGCGCTGCTCGGGACGCCGTCGAAGCCGCTCGAGGTGGACTTCACCACCATCATCTTCAACATGCTGACCATCCAGGGGGTCACCGGCCGGCAGATCTTCGAGACCTGGTACGCCATGAGCGCCCTGCTGCGCTCCGGGCTGGACATCTCGGGGGTCATCACGCACCGCTTCCCCGCAACAGGGTTCCGCGAGGCGTTCGATGTCGCGGCGGCGGGGCACGCCGGCAAAGTCATCCTGACCTGGGACGAGTGAGGAGCACCATGGCATTCCTGGACCACATCCACGGCGAGCTTGAGCAGCTGCGCGCCGACGGGTTGTACAAGTCGGAGGCGCCGCTGACGACAGCGCAGGGAGCGCACGTCGGGACGCCGTCGGGCGAGGTGATCAACCTCTGCGCCAACAACTACCTGGGGCTGGCGAACTCGCCGGTGCTGATCGCCGCCGCCAAGCGCGCCTACGACAGGTGGGGCTTCGGCATGGCGTCGGTCAGGTTCATCTGTGGAACCCAGACGCTGCATCAGGAGCTCGAGGTGCGCCTGACGGCGTTCCTGCGCAGCGGGCCCGACGGTCACGACGGCTGGGACACCATCCTGTACTCGTCGTGCTTCGACGCCAACGGCGGCCTGTTTGAGACCCTCTTCGGTGCGGAGGACGCCATCATCTCCGACGAGCTCAACCACGCCTCCATCATCGACGGGGTGCGGCTGAGCAAGGCCGCCCGTTACCGCTACCGCAACCGCGACATGGCCGATCTGCGCGCCCAGCTGGAGGCGTCGCGGGGGGCACGGCACCGCGTCATCGCCACCGACGGGGTGTTCTCGATGGACGGTTTCGTCGCCCCGCTGGACGAGATCTGCGCCCTGGCCGACGAGTACGACGCGCTGGTGATGGTCGACGACTCGCACGCGGTGGGCTTCGTCGGCGAGACGGGGGCCGGGACGCCGGAGCGGTTCGGGGTCATCGACCGCGTGGACATCCTCACCGGCACCCTCGGCAAGGCGCTCGGCGGCGCGTCGGGCGGTTACACGTCCGCGAGGCGTGAGGTGGTGGAGCTGCTGCGTCAACGGTCGCGGCCGTACCTGTTCAGCAACTCGCTGGCGCCGTCGATCGTCGCGGCGACAATCGCGTGCCTGGAGCTGCTGGAGTCGTCGTCGTCGCTGCTGGAACAGCTGGCCGAGAACACGGCGTACTTCAGGCGGCGGATGGTGGAGGAGGGCTTCGAGATCCCGGAGTCGGACCACGCGATCGTGCCGGTGATGCTCGGCGACGCCGTGCTGGCGGCGAGGATGGCCGACGAGGTGCTCGCCCGGGGCGTCTACGTGCGGGCGTTCTCGTTCCCCGTGGTGCCGAGGGGGGCTGCCAGGATCCGGACCCAGATGTCTGCGGGACTGTCGCGGGCGGACCTGGATGTCGCGGTGGAGGCGTTCGTGGCGGCCCGCGCCGCCGTCGGCGGCTGACGCCTGCGTTCGCTCGCGGCGCCTGCCCTAAGTCCCGACGCCTGCCTTGGGTCCCGACGCCTGCGTTGACTCCCGGCGCCTGCGTTGACTCCCGGCGCCTGCCCTAAGTCCCGACGCCTGCCTTGGGTCACTTTGCGCCTGTGTTCCGTACCCCGGCCTGCGCTATAGCGCCGGCCGGGAAACTCAGCGCAGGCGCATCAGGAGGCCCGGGGCAGGGCGTTCTTGATCCCATCGCGGATGAGCGCCGCCAACTGTCGCCCGTCGTGGATTTCCTTCCACCCCCACCGAATGGGCCAGAGTCCTTGACGACGGATCTCCTGCTCGCGGCGCTTCTCCCGCATCACCGCGTCCTCAGCCTTCTCCCCTGGCTTCAGGAGGCGACCGTACTTGGCCTTGCCGTCGACCTCACCGACCAGCCCCAGCTCTGGCCAACCGAAATCAGTCCGAGCTACGAGGACACCGTTTTCGTCGATGACCTCGTACTGCAGCACGGGCGCGGGGACGTTCCAGCGCATCATCTGAACTCGGCTCAGCGACTCTGCCGGGGACTCAGCGCGACCGTCCGCGACGGCGATCGCGCGTTTGGCGACGGATACCCTCTGCAGCCGTGGATGCAGCCGCAGAATGCGGTGCAGCTCTGCCACGTCGGCAGATGCTCGCAACCCGGCATCTGCCGCGGCCACCCCCCACTCGAAGGGGGACAGCCGCGCAACGTCACAGATCGTTCGCTCCAGTGTGGTCACTGGCAAGCCCTCCAACTCCGTGATGTGCTCGCGCAGCAACGCCGTGTTGCGAACTCGGAGGTGGGTTGTGCCGTCGCCGTGCCCGGGAGTTGTCCGGATCATCGTGACCACGTCCAACACGTCAGCCGGAACGGGCAGCCCATGGAGCACAGCCGCGGAAGTGTGGCTGAATACGCTCGAAGAAGCCACCTCGGGCACTGTCGCCCGGATCAGACGCAGGTGCTCGGCCTCCGGGCTCTCTTCAGAAGTCGCTGCGTAGTGCCCCCGTCGAAGTCGCAGCAAGGCCCCGCTCTTCACGCGGGATCTCAGGTCGCTCGGGGTGATGCCGAGGTCAAGAAGCTGTCGCGCCGTCCAGTGTTCGTTCACCCAGCTATTTGACGACGGTGGGCACCTCGTTGGCAGGGTGAATTGGTCAGTTGTGGATAAGTGGAACCAATTTCTGCGATCTACCAGGCTTGTCCACACGTGAGGGGGGCGAGCGTCGGCCGGTCATGCTGCGAAGTCCTCAGCTCAACTCGACGACCAGGTCAGCCTGCCTGGCTGGCGGCGCGAGCCGATGAGCACGTGCTCGGCCGCCGGGCCGCCTGCGTAAACTCGAGCCGCCAGAGCTACAGCGCGGGCTCCTGTACGCAACGCAGGCGGCTCCTGGACGCCAGCGATATTGCGCAGGCGTCGAATAGCACCGCAGGCGCTGAGACGGAACGCAGGCGCAGGGATGGAATGCAGGCGCTGAGACGGAACGCAGGCGGCGGCGGGCTCGGGAACGGGGCCGACTGCGGCGCCGCGACGGAACGCAGGCGCCGAACGCGGCGGCGGGCGTCGGAGCGAGACCGACGGGGCGCTGGTAGGCTCGCCGACGCCGGGGTGCCCCGAAGTCGGGGCTGAGAACACACCCGCAACACCTGATCTAGGTCGTGCTAGCGAAGGGAGCCACCACTCATGACCAACCCCACACCCTCCACACCCGACGACGCCACCAAAGCCAGCGCCGCCTCCACCCTCGACCCGACGAGCGCCATCCTCGCCGCCGTCCGCGCCGCCACCCCGCTGGTGCACTGCATGACCAACACCGTGGTGCCCGAGATCACCGCCAACGTGCTTCTCGCCGCCGGCGCCGCCCCCGCCATGATCGACCTCCCCGAGGAGGCCGCCATCTTCGCGACGGTGGCCTCAGCCCTACTCATCAACGTCGGCAACGGGCTCTCCGAGCAGCACGAGGGCATGCGGCGCGCGGCGGCGGCCGCCGACGGCGCCGGCACCCCCTGGGTCCTGGACCCGGTCGCGGTCGGCGCCCTCCCCGTGCGCACCCAGCTCGCCCGCGACCTTCTCGCCCACCGCCCCACCGCCATCCGCGGCAACGCCTCCGAGATCCTCGGCCTCGCCGGGGCCAGCGACGGGGGGCGCGGAGTGGACGCCACCGACGAGGTGGAGGCCGCCGTCGAAACCGCCCGAGGCCTCGCCGCACGCACCGGCGCCGTCGTGGCCATCTCCGGCCCCGTCGACGTCATCGTCAGCCCCACCCGCACCACGCGCGTCACCGGCGGTGACCCGCTCATGCCGCTGGTCATCGGCACCGGGTGCGCGCTGGGCGCGACTGTCGCGGCGACCCTTGGCGCCACCCGGGCCGACGGCCCTGCCCCGCACGCCTCCCACGACGCGGTCGTCGCCGCCCACGCCCTCTTCGGCGCCGCGGGCCTGGCCGCAGCACGCGAGGCCCGCCACCCGGGCAGCTTCCGCACCGCCTGGCTCGACGCCCTTCACGCGCTCACCCCCGACGAGGTCGCCGCACTCGTCACCGTCGAGGAGCAGCCATGACGCAGGCCACGCCAGGCCTCGCCGACGGTGTGGACTGGCGCGTCTACTACGTCACGGACACCGCGATGTCGGGTGGCCCAGCCCACGTGCCGGGGATCGTCGAGCAGGCCATCCTCGGCGGCGCCGGCGTGGTGCAGATCCGCGACAAGGAGCTCCACGGCACCGAGTTCCTCGCCCTGGCCCGCGCCTGCGTCGACGCCCGTGACAGGGCATTCGACGCCACCGGACGCACCACGGCGCTCGTCGTCAACGACCGCCTCCACGTCGCCGAGGAACTCGGCCTCCACTTCCACCAGGGCCAGGACGACGGCGACATCAGCCAGGCCCGCGCCCGCCTCGGCCGCGACCTTCTCATCGGTCTCAGCATCTCGACCGAGGCCGAGCTGGACGCGGAGCTGAGCGACCTCACCGCGGACGTCCTCGGCCTCTCGCCGCTCTGGGCCACCCCCACCAAGACCGACGCCGCCCCCGCCCTGGGCCTCGACGGCGCCGCCCGCCTGGTCCTGCGCACCGCGGGACGGGCCAAGACTGTCGCCATCGGCGGCATCAACGCCACCAACGCCGCCGTGGCGATCGCCACCGGGGTCGACGGCATCTGTGTGGTTTCAGCCCTCACCACCGCACCCGATCCCCGAGCGGCCGCCGACGAACTGCTCGCACTCTGGAGAACCCGATGACACGCACGTCCACCCCGAAGATCGCCCTCAGCATCGCCGGCTCAGACCCCAGCGGCGGCGCCGGCATCCAGGCCGACCTCAAGACCTTCACCGCGCTCGGCGTCTATGGCGCGGCGGCGCTGGCCGGACTCACGGTCCAGAACACGCAGGGCGTCCGCCAGGCCCGCCCCGTGGACCCGGCCTTCGTCCGCGACCAGATCCTCGCCGTCTTCGACGACCTCCCCGTCGCCGCCACGAAGCTGGGCATGCTCTCCAACGCAGCCGTCGCGAATGTCGTCGCAGACGTCCTGGAGGAACGCCGCGACGACGCGGGCCTCATCATCCTGGACCCCGTCATGATCGCAACCTCTGGCGACGCGCTGCTCACCGACGACGCCATCGACGTGGTGCGCACCCGCCTGCTCCCCCTCGCGGACCTGGTGACTCCGAACGTCCCCGAGGCGGCCGTCCTCCTGGACCAACCGCCCGTGACCGACACCAACGGCCTCATCCGCCAGGCCCGGCAACTGGTGGCGGCAGGAGTGCGCGCCGTCCTGGCCAAGGGCGGGCACCTCACCGACCCGGAGCTCACCGACGTCTTCGCCCACGGCACAGAGTTGGCGCTGCTGACCGGCCCGCGCTTCAACACCCGCCATACTCACGGCACCGGCTGCACGCTCAGCTCCGCCATCGCCGCCGTCGCCGCCCGCCGCGGCGACACTCGCGCCACTGGCGTGCGGCTGGAGTCGGTGGAGGAGGCCCGGGACTACCTGATGCGCGCCCTGGACTCTGGCTCGCGGTGGACCCTCAGCCGCACCCCCGACTCGGGTCACGGCCCCGTCGACCACCTCGTGGGGCGCGCCGAGGTGGGGTTGTGAGCATCGACTGGACCCCCGGCCCGTTCAGCACCCAGGCGTGGGAGGCCACCTCAGCCATCCGGGCGCGCATCGACCGTCTCCCACTCCTCACCGAGCTCGCCGACGGCACCCTGGAGCCTCGTCGCTTCGTCGAGTACCTCGGCCAGGACGACTTCTATCTCCGCGGCTACACCCGTGCGCTGGCCACGCTCGCCTCCCGCGCTCCCACCTCCCGCGAGGCGGCCTTCTGGGCCCGGAGCGCCGGCGAGGCCGTGGAGGCGGAGGTCCTCATGCACGACGCTCTCTTGGCCGACGACCGCCTCCGCGACCTTCCGCGCCCCGCCGTCGCATCCCCCACCACCCGCGCCTACGTCAACTCCCTGCTGGCGGCCACCGCCTTCGAGCCGTACGCGGTAGGGGTGGCGGCGGTGCTGCCCTGCTACTGGGTCTACGCGGACGTCGGCGCCACGCTCGCCGACAGGGCCGCCCACCTCGACGGCCACCCCTACGCCGGCTGGGTGGCCGCCTACGCAGACGCGGCCTTCCAACTGGTGACGCGCGAGGCCATCACACTCCTCGATGAGACGGCTGCCTCAAGCGACGGCGCGACCCGCGAGCGGATGCTCACCGCCTTCGTCGACGCAACCTGGTACGAGGAACAGTTCTGGGCACGGGCCTACGCGCTGGAGGTCTGGGAAGCCTGAGAATCAGGCGGCCGTGCGCTGTGCCGAGCCTCCGGCCAAGGCCCTGCGCATGGCCCGCACCTGATCGAATCCGATCACCCACCCCGTCATCCGGACGCTGCGGTAGAGCGGCGTCTGGAGCAGATCGCCCTGCGCGTCGTACACCTCGGGAAAGCCGCGATCGCGGCGCATGGCGGCCTCGAAATGCCCGATGTGGCGATCCGCCTCCTCCAGATACCCCTCCAACCGGGTGGACCGAAAGAGCAGCAGGAGTGTCTTGATGTACTCCATGCCCCAGAAGCTCCAGATCGAGTCGCCACCGTAGTTCGGCACCGCGAAGCGGACCACGGCGAATTGGCGATGCGACCGCCGCTCCTGTTGATATTTGATGGCGAAGGGGTGCGCAATCCCCTCGGCGCGAATGTAATCCACGGACCTCTCGAAATAGTGCCGCTCATCAGGCGACTCGGGATCCAGGAAGCGGGTGGCCAGGACGATGAGCCAATCCGAGGAGTAGAGCCGTCGAGACGTTCCCTCAGCGGAAAGGTCCTCCAGGAAATGTCCGTCATCGTCGAGCCAGAACGTGTTGAGGATGCGCGACTTCAGCCGGGCCAGGAAATTGAGGTCCGTGGGGATGAGGCCCAGATCCATGGCGAGGTGGGTGGTCTTCCAGAAGACCACGTTGTCGTAGAAGGACGATTCACGCTTCACGATGTCCTTGGCGCCGGACATGGTCACCGACGGGTCGATCAGGCCGAGGTCCTCGTCGAACACGCGGCGACGGTAGCCCAGGTAGTGGCGGATCAACGCGCCCCGGTAGGTGTCAAGCAGCAGTGCGGCAGCCTCCCGGGTGCCGAGTGCCGCCTGCTCCTCGCCGTAGCTCGCCGCCCGAGCCGGTTCTCTGCCGAGCAGCGCGCCGAGCGCGTACAGCATGCCGTAGAGGGTGTCCGACGGGTAGGAATGGAAGTTGACGCAGGTCGCCTCCCACGGCCCAATCGGGACGATGGTGGTGGCGAGGTCATCGGTCTTGTCGAAAACACCGAGCGCGTAGGCCAGCGTCTGCAGATAGACAAGTTGCCGGTCACGCCACTGATCGTCGGTGGCAGGCAGCTGGGTGTCCAGCGTGGGGTAGTAGAACACGCCGAGATTGCGGACGAACAGCGAAGAGAAGTGGTCTCCCGAGATCAGCAACAGTTTGGACGGATCGAAGCGGAGCCGGTAGATCTCCTCGATGATCCGATCCACTGACGCGCCCCTTCCCGTCCGGGGACGCAACGAGTACCGGCTGGCGAGGATGTGAAAGGCGTTCTTTGCCATCCCGAACACCCTGTAGCGGAGGCCTGTGCGCACCCTCAGCCTGGCGTTTGAGTCGATCGCCTCGATGGCGTTGAGCTTCATCTCCGCCACATATGGACGGCGAACGATCGACAACCTGCTGAAGGGATCAGTCATCATGGCCATCAGCGACCCGACGCTCATCGCCCCGAGAAGGACGTAGAGCATCACCATGGCCCCATCCTAGGGATCCGAGTGGGGGGCTGGGGTGGTCGCCGGAGCCGCACGTCGTCGTCGGGTGCCACACTGTGGCGCGGCGCGGATCCACCCCACCAGCCGTCGACGAGGCGTCCGCACCCCGGAGGGTTGCGAGTTTCTACCGCCGCTCAACTAATGTTTGCGCCATGCCAGATATCGCGCAGCCTGGACGGCCGTTCCCCGCAGACGAGACGCCCAACACTGATACCCGCACATACGGACCCGCCTCCACCCCGACGCACCCCCTCGCCACGGCACCCGTCGGCGCCCCACCGTTCTCGGTCGACGGCTTCGTGCGAGAGTTCCTGCACGAGCTCAACACCAACCAGGGTGTGACCCTCTCGGGCTCGAGCGTCAACGACCAGTACCTCGCCCTCGCCAGCACCGTCAAGAACTACCTGATGGCCCGCTGGCTCGAGACCAAGCGCACCACGCGCGAGGCGAAGGTCAAGACCATCGGCTACCTGTCCGCCGAATATCTCCTCGGACGGCAGCTGGGCAACGCGCTGCTCGCCACGGACCTGAGCGACATCGCCAAGCAGGGTCTGGAGCTGTGCGGGATCGATCTCCCCACGCTCCGCGCCCAGGAGGTGGAGCCAGGCCTCGGCAACGGCGGCCTCGGCCGCCTCGCCGCCTGCTTCATCGACTCCATGGCCACCATGGACGTCCCCAGCATCGGCTACGGAATCCGCTACGAGTACGGCATCTTCCGCCAGACCTTCGTCGACGGGCGACAGGTCGAGCAGCCCGACACGTGGCTGGCCCTCGGCTCGCCGTGGGAATTCCCGCACCCCGAGGCCAGCGTCCAGGTCAATTTCGGCGGTCACACCGAGACCTCCCTGGACGAAGACGGCCGCGAGCACACCCGCTGGGTTCCCGCCTGGAACGTCCTGGCCGTCCCCTACAACTACATGGTGCCGGGGTACCTGAACGGTCGCGTCAATACGCTGCGGCTGTGGAGCGCATCGGCCACCAAGGCGTTCGACCTTCAGATCTTCAACGCAGGTGACTACGCCCAGGCGGTGCGCGCCCAGACCTTCGCGGAGAACATCTCCAAGGTGCTCTATCCCGAGGACTCGACGCCGCAGGGCAAGGAGCTGCGCCTGCAGCAGCAGTACTTCTTCGTGGCGGCGTCGCTGCACGACTTCCTTACCAACGAACTGGAGGAAGGCTTCGACCTGCACAACCTGTCGGAGCGGATCATCTTCCAGCTCAACGACACCCACCCCGTCATCGCCGTGCCCGAGCTCATGCGCGTCCTCATCGACGACAAGGGCTTCGAGTGGGACGAGGCATGGGAGGTCACCAGGTCCTGCTTCGCCTACACCTGCCACACGCTGTTGCCCGAGGCCCTCGAGGTCTGGTCCACCGAGCTGCTCGGCCGCCTGTTGCCGCGCCACCTGGAGATCATCTTCCGGATCAACGAGGAGTTCCTCGCCGAAGTCCGAGAGGCGTTCCCGGGCGACGAGATGCGCGCCCGCAGAATGTCGATGATCACCGAATACCCGGAGCGCGGGGTGCGCATGGCCTACCTCGCCACCGTCGCGGGCACGAAGGTCAACGGCGTCGCCGAGCTGCACTCGCAGCTCCTCCGCGACAAGGTCCTGCCGGACTTCTCCCAGTTGTGGCCGGACAAGTTCACCAACGTCACCAACGGCGTCACCCCGCGTCGCTTCGTGCGGATGGCCAACTTCAAGCTCGCCGAACTCATCACGGACCACATCGGCCCCGGCTGGGTCACGGATCTTGAGCGGCTCAAGGAGCTCGAGCCCTACGCCGACGACCCCGAGTTCCAGGAGAGGTTCCGCGAAGTCAAGGCGTGGAACAAGAAGCGCCTGACCGATCTGCTGCTCAAGCGCGACGGTATCGAACTCCCCGCCGGCCACATGCTCGACGTGATGGTCAAGCGCTTGCACGAGTACAAGCGCCAGTCCCTCAAGCTGCTCCACATCGTCTCGCTGTACGAGCAGGTGATCAGCGGCAAGATCGAGGCTTCCGAGGTCACGCCGCGCACCGTCGTGTTCGGCGCGAAGGCGGCCCCCGGTTACCGGATGGCCAAGGACACGATCCACCTGATCAACTCCGTGGCCAGGAAGGTCAACTCCGACGAGCGGCTCGAGGGTCGTCTCAAGGTGGCGTTCCCGGCCAACTACAACGTGACCCTGGCTGAGAAGCTGATCCCGGCCTCGGACCTCTCGGAGCAGATCTCGCTGGCCGGCATGGAGGCGTCGGGCACGGGCAACATGAAGTTCGCGCTCAACGGCGCACTGACCATCGGCACGGACGACGGCGCGAACGTCGAGATCCGGCGCCTGGTGGGCGACAAGCACTTCTTCCTGTTCGGCATGGTTGAGCCGGAGGTCGCGGAGCTGGGCGCGAAGGGCTACAACCCTGGCTCGTACTACGAGTCCAACCCGCAGTTGAAGGCGGCGCTGGATCTCATCCTCTCGGGCGAGTTCAGCTACGGCGACACCCACATGTTCGACTCGGTGGTGTTCAACCTGCTGCACCACGACCGGTTCATGGCGCTGGCGGACTTCCAGCCCTACATCGAGGCGCAGGCGAGGGTGGAGGCGAAGTACGCCGACCAGAAGGCGTGGACGCGTTCGGCCATCCTCAACGTGGCGCGCAGCGGCTACTTCAGCTCGGACCGCTCGATGCGCGACTACCTGCAGCGCATCTGGCACACCACCCCGATGATCTGACCCCGGTTCACCGACGCTGAGGGCCCCTGCTGACCGGCAGGGGCCCTCAACGCTCCCAGCCGCCGACTCAGCCGCCGCAAAACCGCCGTCCCACCGCTGGCTGAGGAGCCGCGATCCCGTCCCCCACCGCTCCCCACCGCTGGCTGAGGTGCCGCGAAGCGGCCTCGAAGCCTAAAGAACGTGACCTTGTCAGCTCACGTTTCGCAGGCTTCGAGGCTCGTCGCTACGCTCCTCGCTCCTCAGCCAACGGAAGGGGTCGTCGCTATGCTCGTCGCCCCTCACCCAGGAGGTGGAGGGCTGACGTGGTGGCGGCCGACCGGGACCACCAGCGGGGTGCCCGAGACGGGGTCCGGGATCACGCGGCTGGGCACGCCGAAGACGTCGCTCACCATCTCCTCCGTGACGACCTCCGACGGCGCACCCGCCGCAACAACGGCGCCCTCGCGCATCGCGATCAACCGGTCGCTGTAGCGCGCCGCCAGGTTGAGGTCGTGCAGCACCATCACCACCGTCGTCCCGCGTTGCCGGTTGAGGTCGACGACGAGGTCCAGTACCTCGACCGCCCGCGCGATGTCGAGGAACGAGATGGGCTCGTCGAGCAGCAGGGTCGCGGTGCGCTGCGCCAGGACTGTGGCGATCCAGACCCGCTGCCGCTGCCCGCCCGACAGCTGATCCACGCGTCGCCCCGCCAGCTCCGCCGTCCGGGTCATCTCCAGGGCCTCGTCGACGGCCTCCTGATCCGCCCGCGACCATCCACCCAGCATCCCCCGGTGCGGGTGACGCCCCAGACCCACCAGTTCCGCGACCGTCATCGCCTCCGGCGTGATCGGCGACTGCGGCAGCAACCCCAGCCGGCGCGCCAGCTCCCGGGCCGGCAGCGTGGCCACGTCGTCGCCGTCGAGGAGGATCTGCCCCGACGACGGCGCCAGCAGCCGGCTGAACCCGCGTAGCAGCGTGGACTTCCCGCAGCCGTTGGGGCCGACGATGCTCGTGATCCGCCCGGCCGGCACCTCCACGTCCAGGTCCCGTGCGACGACGCGCTCGCCGTAGCCCAGCGTGACCGAGCGTGCGATCAGCTCACCCATGGATCTCCTCCTCCGAGGTTGAACGCAGCAGCAGCGCGACCAGCATGGGCGCGCCGAGAAGCCCGGTGATGATCCCCACCGGCAGGGGGCCCCACGGCCATCGCGCATCGCCCAGCAGGTCCGCCCCGAGGACGACCACCGCCCCGACGAGCGCCGCCAGCGGCAACGACGAGCGCCCCGCGTTGAGCCGGCGCGCGATGGGCCCGGCGAGGAGGCCGACAAAGGCGATCGGCCCCGCCGCCGACGTCGCGGCCGCCGTGAGTAGCACCACAACCAGCAGCACCGCGAGCCGCACCCGCGACACCCGCACACCCAGACCACCGGCCAGGTCGTCACCCACCTCGATCAGCCGCAGCGGACGGCCCAGCATCAGCAGCAGCGGCAGCCCCACCGCAACAGCCACCCAGATCCGGCCAACGCCGTCCCAGTTCACCCCGCTCAGGCTGCCGCCGAGCCACCTCATCGCGTCGCGGGCCTGGTAGACGCTGCCGCGGATGAGCACCCAGTGGATGACCGCCTGCAGCGCGAACGCCAGCCCGAGGCCGATGAGGATGATCCGGTTCGACGCCGAATGGGCGCCGCCGGAGAGCGCGAAGATCCCCACCGCCACCGTGAGCCCGCCGGCGAAGGCCGCGGCGGTGACCTGGGCGCCGCTGAGTCCGAACACGACCAGACCGGTGATGGCGGCGGCGCTGGCGCCGAGCGTCACGCCCATCACGTCGGGGCTCGCCAGGGGGTTGCGCAGCATGGACTGGAACGCCGCGCCGGAGCCGCCCAGCGCCATCCCCGAAGCGAGCGCGACGAGCGCGATGGGCAGCTTGGTCTCCAGGAAGATGAAGCTCGCCGGGCCCAGGTCGGCGCCCAGCAGGATCCGCACCGCGTCGACGGCGGCGATCTGGTAGTCACCCAGCAGCGCCCGGGCGAGGAACAGCCCGACCACCACCACGACGGCACCGGCCAGGACGAGCCGACGGCGGCGCACCGTCGCGGCGAGGAGTGAGGCGGCGCTCATGCGTGCACCGACCTGCGCACCAACGCCACCAGCACCGGGGCCCCCAGCAGGAGCACCGCCAGGCCCGCGGAGATCTCCGCGGGGGGCATCACCACGCGGCCGATGATGTCTGCGGCGAGCATCAGCACCGGGCCGAGCAACAGGGAGCCGGCGATCACGACGCGGTAGTCGGGCCCCAACAGCAGCCGGACGACGTGCGGCACCACGAGCCCCACGAACCCGATGGGGCCGACGACCGCCACCGAACCGGCCGCGAGCAGCACCGCGCCGGTGGTGAGTACGGCCCTGGTGCGACCGAGGCGGGTGCCTAGAGCGGTGGCCAGGTCATCGCCCACTGCGAGTGTGTTGAGCGTGCTACCGGCCCACACCGTCAACCCGGCACCGGCGAGGAGAACGGGCAGGGATGGCAGCAGCAGCGGCAGGCCGCGACCCCCGATGGAGCCCACCTGCCAGAACCGCATCACCTCCAGCGCCGCCTGGTTGCGGATGGTGACGGCGGACACGGCGCTGAGGCACGCGGCGGTGACGGCCGCGCCGAGGAGGACGAGCAGGACCGGGTCGTTGCGGCCGCGGCTGAGCAGCGCGACGAAGACGGCGGCCGCGCCCGCCCCCAGGAGGCTCAGCCCCACGACGGTTCCCTGGGAGGCGCCCACTCCCGTCACGACGCCGAGCGTCACCGCCAGCGCCGCACCCGCGTTGATCCCGAGCAGTCCAGGATCCGCCAGCGGGTTGCGGGTCACCCCCTGGAGGATGGCCCCGGACAACGCGAGAGCCGCCCCGCAGACCACACCGACGAGGGTGCGGTCCACGCGGGCGGCGAGGATCGTGGCGGTCGCCGGGTCGCCGCCGGTGAGGAACGCCACGACGTCGCCCACCGGCACGCGCACCGAGCCGAGCGCGAAGGAGGCCATCACACCCACCGCCAGGCAACCGACGGCGATGAGGCCGCCGGCCGCCCGGGTCAGCGTCACTGGACCTTGGCGGCGGCCTCCGCCAGCAGCGGCAGGAACTTCTCCACCGCGACGGGGATGCTCAGCGGGGTGGGGCTGGACAGCGGCAGCGCCAGCTGCGGATCGCCCGAGGCCACGTAGGCCCCACTCTTCAGCGCCGGCAGGTCCTGGATCAGGGGGGCGGCCTGCAGGTCCTCCAGCTTGACCGAATCGTCGACGTAGAACACGATCACGTCCGCGTCGAACTCCGAGGCGCGCTCCGCCGAGACGTCGACCGAGAATTGGCCGGGGGCGTCGTCGCTGAGCTCGGTGACGACGGCGGGGGTGTCGAAGCCGACAGCGTCGAGGAACCGCGGGCGGGCGTCGGTGGCGGTGTAGACGCCGAACTTGGAGTAGTCGGCGGCCGCGAACCACAGCCACGCCGCGCTCGTCCCGGCGATCTCCGGGTACTCCGCCCCGGCGTCCTCGAGCAGAGCGCTGGTCTCGGCCTCAACCTCGGCGGCCCTGTCGCTGCGGCCCACCGCCTCGCCGACGAGCTCCAACGAGTCCTGCCACGAGGTGGACCAGGGTGCCTCGGGGTAGGCGACCACGGGCGCCACCTTGCTCAGAGTGTCGTACTCCTCCTGCGTGAGACCGGAGTTCGTGGCCAGGATCAGGTCCGGCTCAAGCGCGACGATCTCCTCGATCGGGGCGCCGGCCGAGTCGTCGTAGCGGGTGGGCTGCTCGCCGCCGAGCTCGGCCACGGCCGCATCGAACCAGTCCGTGGAGCCGTCGGCGTTGCCGCCCCAGGTGATCTCCACCGCACCCACGGGGACGACACCCAGCGAGACCAGCGTCTCGTGATCCGTCCAGCCGATGGTGGCGACGCGGGTGGGCTCGGCCTCGATGACCGTCTCCCCCAGGGCGTGGGTGACGGTGACGGGGAAGGCGTCGCTCGCCGTCGAGGCTGAGTCTGAGCCGGTGGCCGACGAGGTGGCGCCGTCGGTCGTGGCGGAGGGGCCGGTGGAGCAGGCGCTGAGCGCGAGCACGGCGGCAACCGCGCCCGCTACGCGGGACAGGAGGGGCATATCGGGTTTCCTTGAGGGTAGGGCCGGTCAGACGCGTGCCTGGCCGAGCTTCCAGTAGCCGGAGAACAGGACGGTGTGCCTGTCGACGCCGCGCTCAGAGACGAGGTAGCGGCGGCACGAGGAGGCAAGGTCGCTCTCCCCGCACAGATAGAAGTAGTCGAACGCTTCCGCGTCGAGCTCGCGCAGCAGCGCGAGGGCGCGCTCGCCCGGGGCCGCGCCCTCACGGCTCACCACGGTCAGACCGGGGTGCCACGGCAGCGGGGTCAGGTGGGCCGGGTCTGAGGCCTCGACGATGAGGCGGCAGTCCGGGTCCAGGTCGCGTGACTCCAGGATGGCGCACAGGCCAGGCGCGGCCGTCTCGTCGACGACGAAGCACAGGCGCGAGGCGTCGCCAGGGAGGAACAGCGCGCCGCACTGGCGGAAGCCGACGCGGTCCCCCGCCGCTGCGGACAAGGCCCACGCCGAGCCAGGCCCCGCAGTGCCGTGCGTGACGATGTCCACATCCACGGTGCCCGTCACAGGATCGTGGCGGCGCACGGTGTACCAGCGCAAAACAGGCCGATCCTCCTGCGGGATCTCGGCGACGGCGGCGCGGATGTTGAGGCGGTCAGGGTCCGGCAGCACCAGGCGGCCCGAGGGGCCGGGCATCAGGAGCCCGAAGTACTCGTCGGCGCCCGCGAAACCCAGCCCGACGAAGCCCTCCGCATGGAGGGTGATGCGCCGGACGGAGGCGGCTGGCGATCCGACGGCCACCACTTCGGCCTCGATCAGCCGATGCCCGGCCGATTCCGGCATGGGGGCCATAGCGCCCCGGTTGGTCGCCTTGGCGATCCGGGATTGTGCCTTCTCCAGCAGGGTCGAGATGCTCACGCGAGTAAGGGTAACCTAACCTGAGCATTACGCAAAGGGCGTCTTGCTTAATGAGCATCAGGAAGGCCGGCCCCCTTCGCTCCCTGAGGGGGCCGCCCTCACTCGCTCCCTGAGGAGGCGCGCCGCCGAAGGCGCGGGTGCCGTCTCGAAGGGTCGTGACTACCACCTTCACGCCGATCTTGTGGTCAGGCGCGGTGAACCGTGAGTCGATGCCCGGGCGGCCGTTGCCCAGGGTCTCGATGTGCCGGTCAGCCGGGTCGGTGGTCGGATTGTGAAGGCCGCCCGGGCATAGCCTCGCGTCTCCCCGCACTCGTCCTCCCTGTGGCGTGGTCTCGTCCCGGGTGCGGGCCGGAAGGGCGGCGCTGGGGTCGGGTCTGCTTGAGCGGGATGCCGGTGGGGTGATCGTCGGGTTGGGCACCGCTGCGCAGTGCCGCCCTGCCGTCCCCCACCCCTGTGTCTGGCCGCGGGTTCTCGACCCTTCGAGACGTCCTGCGGTCGCTTCGCGACGCGGGACCCTCAGGGACCGAACTTAGCCGCCCTGCCGTCCCCCACCCTGGCGTCTGGCCGCGGGTCTCGACCCTTCGAGACGTCCTGCGGTCGCTTCGCGACGCGGGACCCTCAGGGACCGAACTTAGCCGCCCCGCCGTCCCCCACCCCTGTGTCTCGCCGCGGGTTTTCAACCCTTCGAGACTTCCACGGTCGCCTCGCGAAGCGGCGCGACCGCTTTGCTTCCGATCCCTGAGGAGGGCCGCCCGCGAAGCGGCGTGGCCCCGTCTCGAAGGGTCGTCACTGGAGCTGACAGGCAATCTCAACGGTCACTGTGAACAACGGGGACGAGGATCGCTAGCGGCCGGACGACAGCTTCACGTCGTTGCCCGCCCAGAACAGGAACCCCTTGAGGATGAGCGTGCCGTTGGATCCGTCGCCCCTCGCCCCGGACTCGACGTCGTTGCCGGCCATGATGGCGATGGACTCGTCGATCACCCGGACGCCGGCCGGCACGAAGATGTCGTGGCCGGCCATCACCGCAGACAGCTCCATCGTGAGCACCACACCCGGCCCCATCACGTCGTCCAGGTGGATGGTGTCGCCGCCCCACCACGCGAAGTTGCGGTACAGGGTGGTGCCGGGCGCGACGTCGACCTCTCTGCCCGTCAGGATGGTGAGGGAAGGATGCGCCCCCTCGACAGCAGCTGGCAAGGGGTGGGGCCGCGGCGACAGCGTCGTCTGGCCGACGGCGAGCTCGCCGCCCTCCGGCAGGTCCGCGACGAGCTGGGGGAACTCGTCGGTGAACCGTGCCAGGAGGGCGGCGTCCTGCCGCTCCCCCAGCTCCTCGACGGTGAGCCGACCGGCGGCGTGCGCTCGTTGAAGGACATTGAGCACCGCGTCGCGGTCCGCGTCACCGGCCCTGAGGCGCCTGTGGGGAAGCAGCTCGTCGGACATGCCAGCAGTCTAGGAGGCGGGTGGTCCAGGCTGCTCGACGGGCACCTCGGGCTCGCCGGGCTTCTCAGCGTCGGCGTGGCGGGCCTCCCCGCGGCCGCGCTCAGCCATGTCGCGGTACCCCTTGGTGAGCTCATCGACGAACTTGTTGACCTGCTCGCGCATCTGCGCCAGGAACGCCTTGGCGCCCTCGCTGCTGTCCGTGTCGGGGTGCGAGGCCACGTACTGGCGCTGCTGCTCCTCGTAGAACGTCTTGGCCCTGTCGCCCACGAAACCGGCGAAACCGACGGCGGCGTACGCGGCCTCGGTGGCCACCTTGACGAGGTTGTCTCCCAGGTTCTCGGGGGAGACCTTCTCAGGCTGCTCAGACTCGACCACCTGCTCGTGCTCGGCCTCGAAATCCTTCGCGTCCTCGGCGTCCACGAAGTTGGCCGTGGGGGTGGCGTCGTGCTCGTGCTCAGTCATGATGGTTCTTCCTTCTCTCCGGGCGCATCGCCCGGCGTCGTCTTCCAGTGTGCCCCCAGTGGCGCCGTCGCCACAGGGGTGAAGGCCCTGAATTGTGCCCGGAGCCGACCCTGGTCCGGCCTGGGCCTATTCGTTCTCGGAGGCCGGCAGCGCGAGCCGCCGGACAGGGCGGAACCGTCCCGCGTGGACCGCGCCGGAGGATTCCGCCGTGAACACGCGCATCGCCGCCTCGTGGGACTGGAGGCGGCGGATCGTGTCGCTCAGGCGGTCCACTTGATCCCGCAGACCTTCCACCTCGGCCTCCAGCGCCAGGATGCGGCGGATGCCCTCGAGGTTGATCCCCTCCACCTGGCTGAGCTGCTGCACGTGACGCAGCTTGGCCACGTCGCGGAGAGAGTAGCGGCGGCCGCGGCCCCGGGCGCGCTGAGGCACGACCAGGCCCAGCCGGTCGTAGCCGCGAAGCGTCTGGGCGTGCATGTCCGCCAGCGACGCCGCCACGGACACCGGGAAGACGGCCGCGTCCACGTCGAAGAGTTGGGGCAGGCTCGTCATCCCACTCACCCGCCGAACAGGGAGGCCCGCGGGTTGGACTCGTGGGCCTTCTCGGCGTACTCGAGCAGCGCCCGCTTGGCCTCCTCGGTCAGGCCTTCGGGGACCTGCACGTTGAGCGTCACCAGCAGGTCACCCATGGCGCCGTCCGACTTCCGGGCCCCCTTGCCGCGTACCCGCATGGTGCGCCCGTTGGGGGTCGACGGCGGGACCCGCAGCTTCACGTTGGGCCCGCTCAGCGTGGGGATGGTGATCTCCGCGCCGAGGGAGGCCTCGGTGAACGTGACGGGGACTTCGAGGGTGAGGTTGTTGCCGCTCCGGCCGAACAGCCGATGTGGGGTGACCTTCACTGAGACGTAGAGGTCGCCGGAGGCGCCGCCGTTCTCGCCGGCCGCGCCCTTACCCTTGAGCCTGATCCGCTGCCCATCTGCCACGCCCGCGGGGATCCGCACCTGCATGGTCTTGGCTGACCGTCCGCGGCCGGAGCCCTCGCAGTCCGGGCACGGGTCCTCGACGATCAGGCCGCGGCCGAGGCACTCGGTGCAGGGCTCGCTCATGTGGAACACGCCGCCCGCCTGGGAGGACTGCATCCCGGACCCCTCGCACCGCGGGCAGACCCGCGGCAGCGAGCCGGCCTTCGCCCCGGTCCCCCGGCACGACGGGCACGGCTGGTCCGAGATGGTGCGCATGGTCACCGTCGCGCCCTCGACGGCCTGCTCGAACGTGATGGTCACGTCCCCCTCGATGTCCGCACCGCGGCGCGGACCCCGCTGGGTGGCGCGACGGGTGGCACCCGTCTGCCCGAACAGGCCACCGAAGATGTCGCCCAGGCCCGCGTTTCCCTGGCCTCCGGCCTGGGCGTTGCGGATCAGGTCCTCGAACCCCGGCGAGCCGCCCGGGCCGGGGCGGGTGAACTTGAACCCGCCCCCGAAGAGGCTGCGGGCCTCGTCGTACTCCTTGCGCTTCTCGGTGTCGCTCAGGATGGCGTTTGCCTCCGACGCCTCCTTGAAGCGCGCCAGTGCGGCGTGGTTGTCCGGGTTCTGATCCGGGTGGTTGTCCTTGGCGATCTGACGGAACGCCTTCTTGATCTCATCGGCACTCGCGCTCTTGGAGACGCCGAGGACCTTGTAGTAGTCCTTTTCGAGCCAGTCCTTCGTGCTCATTAGTCGTTCATCTCCTTTCCGCTCGTGCGTGGATCAGGGGTTGGCGACCGCGACGCGCGCGGGCCGGACAACCCGGCTGCCCAGCAGGTAGCCCTGCTGCATGACCTGCGAGATGGTGACCACCTCGACCGGTTCCTCCATGGGGACCGCCATCAGCGCCTCGTGGAGGTTCGGGTCGAAGGCCTCACCGACCGCGCCGAAGACGGTGAGCCCGTGCTTCGCGGCCACCTTCGCCAACTCGTCGGCGATCATCTTGAAGCCGCCCTCGAGGTTCTCATGTTGCCTGGCCAATTCGATGTGGTCCAGGACCGGCATCAGGTCGTTGACCACGGCCTCGATGCCCGCCTGGCGGGCCAGGTCGCGGTCACGGTCCACCCGCTTCTTGTAGTTGACGTACTCTGCGGCGACCCGCTGAAGATCCAGGGTCCGCTCGGCGACGAGCGCCTCGAGCTCGGCCACCTTGTCTACGGCCTCCAGGAGCTCCAGGCCCTCCGCCGGCTCAACGGCCTCGGGTGAGGGCGTCTCCTCGACGCCCTCACCCACAGCCTCGCCGTCCGGAACGAACTGCGAATCGGTCACTTGTTGTCCTTCTCCTCATCGACGATCTCGGCATCCACCACGTCGTCGTCACCCTGAGCGGACTCGGAGGAGTCATCGGCCGCGGCCGACTCCTGAGCCTGCTTCGCCTGGGCAGCGGAGTAGATGGCCTGGCCCATCGAGGCGGCCTTCGTGTTGAGATCATCGATCGCGGCCTTCACCACATCGTTGTCCTCACCCTTCAGGGCCTCCTTGAGCGCCTCGGTGGCCTCCACAACCGGAGCCTTGACGTCTTCACCGATGGTATCGGCGTGCTCGGCCAAAAGCTTCTCCGTGCGGAACACCAGGGCGTCGCCCTCGTTGCGCATATCGACGGCCTCGCGGCGCTTGCGATCCTCCTCGGCGTGGGACTCGGCGTCTCGCACCATGCGGTCGATGTCGTCCTTGGCGAGCGCGGAGCCGCCGGTGACCGTCATCGACTGCTCCTTGCCGGTGGCCAGGTCCTTGGCGCCCACGTGCACGATGCCGTTGGCGTCGATGTCGAAGGTCACCTCGATCTGCGGGACCGAGCGGGGAGCCGGGAGCAGGCCGGTGAGCTCGAAGTTGCCGAGGCTCTTGTTGTCGCGGGCGAACTCGCGCTCACCCTGGTACACCTGGATCATCACGGCGGGCTGGTTGTCCTCGGCGGTGGTGAACACCTCGGAGCGCTTGATCGGGATCGTGGTGTTGCGCTCGATGATCTTGGTCATCACGCCGCCCTTGGTCTCGATGCCGAGGCTCAGCGGGGTGACGTCGAGGAGCAGCACGTCCTTGACCTCGCCCTTGAGCACGCCGGCCTGGAGCGACGCGCCGAGCGCGACGACCTCGTCGGGGTTGACGCCCTTGTTGGGCTCCTTGCCGCCGGTGAGTTCCTTGACCATGTCCACGACGGCGGGCATACGGGTGGAGCCGCCGACCAGCAGGACGGTGTCGATCTTGTCCACGGAGGTCTTGGCGTCCGAGATCACCGCGTTGAACGGGGCGCGGCAGCGGTCCAGGAGATGCTGGGTCATGCGCTGGAACTCGGAGCGGGTGAGCTTCTCGTCCAGGTGGAGCGGTCCCTCGGCGGAGGCCGTGATGTAGGGCAGATTGATGGAGGTCTCAGACGCCGAGCTCAGCTCGATCTTCGCGCGCTCGGCGGCCTCCTGCAGGCGCTGGCGGGCCATCTTGTCCTTGGACAGGTCCACGCCGTGCTTGTTCTTGAACTGCGTCGCCAGCCAGTCCATCACGACGGCGTCCCAGTCGTCGCCACCGAGGCGGGGATCACCCTTGGTGGCCTTCACCTCGAACACGCCGCCCTCGATCTCCAGCAGGGAGACGTCGAAGGTGCCGCCGCCGAGGTCGAAGACCAGGACAGCCTGCTCCGTGTCACCCTTGTCCAGACCGTAGGCCAGGGCCGCGGCGGTGGGCTCGTTGATGATGCGGTCCACCACGAGGCCCGCGATCTCGCCGGCCTCCTTGGTGGCCTGGCGCTCGGCGTCGCCGAAGTACGCGGGGACGGTGATGACGGCGTTGGTGACGGACTCACCGAGGTAGGCCTCGGCGTCGCGCTTCAGCTTCTGCAGCACGAAGGCGCTGATCTGCTGGGGACGGTAGTCCTTGCCGTCGAGGGTCTTCTTCCAGTCGGTGCCCATATGGCGCTTGACGGAGCGGATGGTGCGGTCCACGTTGGTGACCGCCTGACGCTTGGCGACCTCACCGACGAGGACCTCGCCGGAGGTCGAGAAGGCCACCACGGACGGGGTGGTGCGGGCGCCCTCCGCGTTGGGGATGACGGTGGGCTCGCCGCCCTCCAGGACGGCGACGACAGAGTTGGTGGTGCCGAGGTCGATGCCTACTGCACGAGCCATGGGAGTTCCTCCTGTGGAGACAAGTCTGATTCTTCGACCTTGAGCCGAGTTCACTCAAGTCTGACACAGGACCCCGCAACGATCAAGTTCGGGTTGAGCCCCCTGCGCTCAACCTGCTTTCTGCACAGGGCCAGGCGCCTTCACGATGGGACGAGACGCGATTCTCGGGTTGCCACGGCCGAGCCGACTCGGACTCCGCGGCAGGTGTTCCTCCAGAACGGTGCTCGCGCCCCTCAGGCGCCCGAGTCCCTTTCTGGAGGAACATCTACCGCACACTCCTCGCCAGAGCCAACGATCTGCGCCCCAAAGCTAGGCTGGCGGTATGGAACCACTCCTCGCCCTCGTCGCAAACTCCAAGGACGGCACCCTCACCACGCTGAGGATCGCCGATGACACCCTGACCGAGGTGTCCACCACCGTCGTCGCGCCTGGACTGCCCCTCGCAGTGGATCGCGGGCGAGGTCTGGTCTTCGCCGGCACCAGCGACCCTCGGGGCGTCACGGTGCTGCGGCTCGGCGCCGGCGGATCCCTGGAGACGCTCGGCAGCTACCCGGCGCACGGCGCCTCCGTGTACCTGACGCTCAGCTCCGACGGCGGGCTCCTCTTCAGCGCGTCGTACCACGACCACCTCGGCGAGGTGTGGCGGGTGGCCGACGACGGGGCCCTCACCCCCGTCGGCGAGCCGATCCCCCGGCAGAACATGCACAGCGTGCAGCTGAGCTCGGATGACCGGTTCGCCTACTTCGTGTCCCTCCGCGAGGACCTGATCGCGCAGTTCGCTGTCGGCGCCGACGGGACCCTCACCCCGCTCGACCCGCCGTCGTCCCCCGCCCCGGAGGGCTCCGGGCCCCGACACCTCATCTTCGACGAGGACGAGACCTCCCTCTACGTCAACACCGAGTACTCCGGGGAGGCGTTGCGCTACCGTCGCGATCCCGCCACCGGAGTCCTCGACCCAGCCGAGACGGTCACCAACATCCCCACCGATCGAGGGCTGTCGCACAGCCGGTTCGGCGCCAAGCCGCGCGAGGAGGACCTCATCTGGTGCTCCGACCTCCGCCTCAGCACCGACGGGCGGCGGCTGTACAGCGCCGAGCGCACACGCGGGACCATCACGGCCGTGGATGTCGCGGCGGACGGGACGCTGGGCCGAGCCACCGCGCACTCCGATGTGGTCGCGCAGCCGAGACACTTCGTCGTGCTGCCTGACGACACGCTCCTGGTGGCCTCCGAGATCGACCGCGTCGTCGCGCTCTATCGGCCCGACGCCGACGGCGCGCTGACCGAAGTGTCGCGGCACGACGTGGGCCTGGGCGCCAACTGGATCGAGATCGTCGCCGCCGACTGACCGGCCCGCCCCGCCGTCGGTGCCAGGGTCCCCGCCGTCGGTGCCAGGGTCCCCGCCGTCGGTGCCAGGGTCCCCGCCGTCGGTGCCAGGGTCCCCGCCGTCGGTGCCAGGAGTCGTGGGTCGAGACACGGGCGGCCGCTGTCCGCTTTCAGCCTTCCCTCGCGAGTTGGCCACAGGCCGGGCATCGAGGCCGCCCGTGTCTCGCCCCCCGTCTCCCCGCACTCGATTCCCCGTGGCGTCGTCGGGTTCGGGCGCGGCCCGTCAGGGCGGCCCTGGTGACAGTCTGTTCGGGCGGGACGCCGGTCCGGCGACCCTCACGCTGGGCATCCCGACGCAGAGCCGCCCTGCCGTCCCCCACCCGCGCGTTCAACTCCCGTCCGTGCGGCGACTTCGACCCCAGTGCCTCAATGGCACGTCTGGTGAACCTGACCAGGTCCTCTGAGACATTCCTAGTCGCGCGCGTTTCCTAGGCTTCGAGGCCGCTACGCGGCACCTCAGCCAACGGGTGAGAGGCGTCTTGGGCATCAGCGAACGGGCGCGTCAAGGAAGAGCGGTGGATGAGGGGGACCGGTCGCGGTGGGTCGGGCGTTGGGCAAGGCACGCCGCGTTTGGGCGTGCCGAGGGCGCCCATGGGCGAGGCCGGTCCCCCTCAGCCGCCGCGCACCCTGACCAGGATCCTCAGAGACATTCCTTGTCAACTCACGCTTCTGAGGCTTCGAGGCCGCTTCGCGCCACCTCAGCCAGCAGGGAGGGCGCCACGGGGCCTTCAGAGGGTGGCGAGGTTGACGTTGGTCAGCCCGGGGTGGTGGCGGCGGACGTCGAGCTTGCGCTCCAGATCCTGGATGATCGGGATGGCGAAGTTCTCCTCGTACAGGGACTGACAGCTGCCCAGCCCGCCAGGGCTGAACACGTTGACCTCCATCAGCTTGTCCCCCACGATGTCCAATCCGACGAGGAACATCCCGTCCGCCACCAGCTTGGGCCGCACCACGTCCACCATGGCCAGCATCTCGTCGGTCACCTTCACCGCGACCGCCTTGCCACCGGCTGACATGTTGGACCTCATGTCCGAGCCGGCCGACTTCCGGCGGAACGCCGCGTACTTCCCGTTGACCTGCAGCGGCTTGCCGTTCATCACGAACATGCGCACGTCGCCGTTCTTCGCCTCCTCCAGGTACTCCTGGGTCACCACGTAGCCGTCGCGGGCGATGGCCTCGATGATCTGGTTGAGATTCGGCGACTCGTCAGTGTTGACCATGAACACGCCGCTGCCGCCTGAGCCCTGCAGCGGCTTGAGCACCGCCCTGCCACCGAGTTCCTTGACGAACGCGGTGATCTGGGTCTCGTCGCGGGAGATGAGTGTCCGTGGCCGCACCACCTCTGGGAAGTGCTGGAAATAGGCCTTCGACAAGGCGTTGGCCAGCGACCCGGGGTCGTTGACGACGAGCACCCCCGTCGAGGCGATCAGCTGCCCGAACGCCACTCCTGCGTTGTTGGCCCAGGCCGCACCCTGCGTGTCGTCGGCGGGGTCGCTGCGCAGCATCACCACGTCGAACTCGGAGAGCTTCAGCCGCTCCTCGACGTCGGGGCGCTGAACGTCCTCCAGGTATCGCTCCAACGACCGGTAGTTCTTACCGTCGCCACCCCGGGCGCGGGCGCTGAGGGAGCCGTCCGGCTCATAGGCGAAGTTGCCCATGCCGATCAGCCACGCCTCGTGACCCAGGTTGGCCGCGTGCATCGCGAGGCGGGTGGTGGTGTAGGTGGGCTTCTCGGTCATGACGTCGTTGACGACGAATCCGATCTTCATGGGGTAACTCCTTGGATGAGGGCGGTGGGGTCTGTGACATGGGAGGCGGCCTCGAGGCGCCGGCGCCCGGCCGGGTCGTCGAACCAGCGGGGGACGATCACGGGGGGGTGGAGAACGCCGCGGGCGGCGAGCTCGTCGACAAGCGGCAGGTCCACGAGCGAGAACTTGCCGAGGAACAACGCATCGAGCGAGCCTCCCCGGCGCAGGTGGGCGAGCAGGTCGAGCAGACCCCGCAGGTAGATGGCGTCCTTGGTGAGCCCGCCAGAGCGGAAGACGCGCATGATGGTGGTGAACGCGCCCGCGGGGTGGAATCCGGTGTCCACCAGAGCGGCCCAGCACTCACGGAACGAGGCCCCGCCCAACATGCGGTGCACGGAGACCACGCGTCCGGCCAGCTGCCGCAGCCGCGACGCCGTCAGCTCCCCGCAGGCCACCTCCGCCAGCACTGCGAGCCCCTCCTGCGTCTCGTCGTACCCCGAGAGCCCGGTGCCGAGCACCTGGAGCGGCTGGTGGGACCCGTTGACCTGGGTGACCAGATGCGTGCCCACCTCGTGCTGGATGAGGGCGGTGGCGCGCTCGGCTGCCACCGACGACTCGGGCCCGATGAGCAGGAGGTTGCCCGAGACCATCACGCCCGTGGAGTCCGGCCGGATCTCGGCATGGATGTCGACGTCCGGCTCCAGGGAGCGGTAGTAGTCGATCTCGTCACGGGCCAGATCGAGGAACTCCTCCGGCGTCAGCCGGTCGCCGCCCCACGATTGGGTCTCCACCCGCGCCAGGATCGACTCGGCGGCGGTGAGGAGGTCGGGATGAACCCCTCCGTAGAGTTCCACGCTGAGCTGGCGGAAGTCGGCGGAGTCCCGGGCGCGCAGCATGGCGAGCTGCAGGCCCAGCTCGCGCTTCTTCCCGCCCAGCAGCGCCGCGACACTCCCGTCCCGAACGGCGCCGATGTCGATCCGCTCCAGCACGTTCTGCAGCACCTCGGGGTCCGTCTCCAGCTCCCGGTAGGTGAACGACGGCTCGTCGACGTCCCCGGCCAGGAACGCGTCCTTCACGTCGTCGGCGTCGACGGGGGTGACGTCCAGCACGAACCGGAAGCTCTGCCCGAGCTGGGACAGCTGGTGGTCGATGGCGCGGTCGATCACCGCCAGGGGGCTGGGCTCAGGCATCGGCCAGCGCCTGCAGGACGGGGTCCATGGTTCGCCCGAGCGCCTCGGTCAGGAAGTCGAGGCGCGCCTCGTCGGGCTCTCCGGTCCACTCGTCCATGAAGGTCTTCTTGAACTCGATGGCCAGCACGCACCCCACCCCCGGGTAGCGGTCGTGGACCCACCAGGCCAGGTTCTGGCCCTTGAACTTCACGTTCTCGCGGATGTCGAAGCCCTGCGCCTGCATGGATCCACGGAATGCCTCCACCACGGGCGAGAAACGGTCCAGGTCCACGCTGCCGGTGCCGAGGTTGACCTCGGGGTTCTCCTGCCATGGCTCGGCGTCGGCGTCCTCGCCGTGGCGTCGATGGTTGTAGGAGTGGACGTCGTAGAGCACGAAGGGCCCGCGGGCCGCCACCTCGTCGAGCCGCTCCCCGAGGGCCTCGAAGAAGCCGTCGTAGACCTCCAGCGATCGGGCCACCACGTCGTCGGGAAGCGGATCGAGCGACCACATGCGCAGGCCCCAGGCGTCCTCGGGGCGGCGGTAGACGGTCTTGTCGCGCACGCGGTTGAGGTCGGTCTCGAAGCGGGAGCGGTTGACCCGGACCCGCGCGGGGGCGCGCGAAGCGATCCGGTCAGTGAATGGGTCCTCCTCGCGGAGCCTGTCCTCCTCGCTGAGGATCGACAGCTCTGCGATCTCGGGGCGCAGGTCATGGCCGGCGTGGATCGAGGTGGCGATGAGCTGCCCCGACCAGTCTCCAACGAACTCGTAGGCGTCCATGGCCAACTCTTACCCGCGAGAGGCCGGCCTCAAACCCCTAGCGCGAAACCGACCTCTCCTCGATCAGCGCCCGGAGCGCATCCGCGCTGCACGGGAGGTCGACCACGTGCCGGGGCAGGTCCTCGATCCCCTCGAACCGCGGCGGCCGCGGCGGCACCATCCCGGTGGCCTCGACGATGGTGTCGGCGAACTTCACCGGCAGCGCCGTCTCCAGCACCACGATCCTGCCCTCGACGCCCGATCCGCCGGCCACGTGGACCGCGTCGGCGGTGTGCGGGTCGATCATCACCTTGTCGGCGGCGTACACCCGCCTGATCTCGGCCAGCCGGTCCTCGTGCGTCGAGGTGCCCGCCACGAACCCGTATCGCCCCAGCTGGCCCAGGAACTGGGGCGCGGCGGACAGGTCGAACGCGCCGTCGGCCAGATCGTCGACGAACAGGGCGCGCAGGCGGGCGGCGTCGCGGCCGAGCAGATCGAACACGAAGCGCTCGAAGTTGGAGGCCTTCGAAATGTCCATCGACGGCGACGAGGTGGCCAGCGTCTCCGCCGACCCGCGCACCCGGTACCGCCCGGTGCGGAAGAACTCCTCCAGCACGTTGTTCTCGTTGGTGGCCAGGATGAGCCGGTGAATGGGCAGGCCCATCTCGCGGGCGATGTGCCCGGCCGCGATGTTGCCGAAGTTGCCCGACGGCACCGCGAAACTGATCGGCTCGTCCCCTGGGAGCTGCAGCCAGGCCGCGAAGTAGTAGACCACCTGCGCCATGAGGCGGGCCCAGTTGATGGAGTTGACGGCGCCGAGCCGGTGGCGGGCCTTGAATGCGGCGTCGTTGTTGAGCTCCTTGACCAGGTCCTGGCAGTCGTCGAAGACGCCGTCGACGGCGATGTTGACGATTGCGGGGTCGTCGATGGAGAACATCTGCGCCTGCTGGAACGGTGTCATCCGACCACGCGGGGACAGCATGAACACCTGCACCCGCGGCTTCCCGAGGAGGGCGTACTCGGCCGACGAGCCGGTGTCACCGCTGGTGGCGCCGAGGATGGTGATGGTCTCGCCGCGACGCTCCAGCTCGTAGGCGAACAGCTCTCCCAGCAGCTGCATGGCCATGTCCTTGAACGCCACCGAGGGCCCGTTGCTGAGGTGGGCCAGCCACAGCCCGTCGCTCAGCCGGGTGACCGGCACGACGGCGGGGTCAAGGAACTTCGCCGGCTCGTAGGCCCGCTCGACGATGCCGCGAAGATCGGCCTCCGGGATGTCGTCGACGAAGAGCCGCACGATCTCGAACGCCAGCGCTGCATAGCCTCTCTCGGCCAGCAGCGTGCGCCACTGGGCCAGGGTGTCCCGCGACACCGTCGGGTAGCTCTCCGGCAGGTACAGCCCCCCGTCGGCGGCCAGGCCCTCGAGCAGGATGTCGCTGAACTGCTTGCCGGGCAGGCCTGCAGTGTCGCGGGTGGAGACGTAACGCATGGGCGCCATGCTACCGAGCCGCTGGTCTTCGCTAGTTCTTGATGTCGCGGCGTTCGAAGAGCGGAAGGGTGACGGCCGCTGCCAGCGCGGTGACGACGAGGTGGTAGACCACCGCCTCGGCGCGGCCGATCTCATACAGCTGCTGCCCATGAGCGCCTTGGCCAAGGACGAAGCCGTCCAGCAGCGCTATGCCCTGCTGGGTGGGGAGCAGATGAGGCAGCCAGGCCGCCGCCTCAGTTTCGGAGCCGATCCACTGAGCCAGGATGTCGGCCACGAAGACGCCGACCACCAGCACTCCGGCACCCGAGGCTCCACCGAGGAGCACTGTGAGCAGTGCCCCCAGGACGCCCAGGATGGCCCCGTAGAAGCCGGCGGACAGCACCAGCGCGAGCAGGCTGGTGGTGGCGTCGAGGGCGGCGTATCCGTTCATCGCCACGAACCAGACCGCCGACACCACGGTGCTGGTGACCATCGCTGTGGCCATCAGGGCGGCGCCGAGCAGTCCGGCGACCGCGGCACGGGCCACGACCAGAACCGATCGACGGGGCGTGAAGGTGAGCTGGGTTCCGATGGCCCCGGACCGCAGATCGGAGCTCACCGACAACATCACGATCAGCAGCGCGAGAGCGCCCATCAGCATCGCGTACGGCATGAGGCCGGAGTTGACGACGTCGCTGAACGTCCACGGGGTGCGCAGGTAGTCCGCGACCCTGCAGTCCGGGCACTGCTCGGCGGGGATGGTGGCGAAGATCTCCGCCGCCTCGTCGTGGTCCGCGCCGGTCAGGGGACGCGCGCCCTCCATCCACAGCACCGGCACCATGAGGCTCATCAGCAGGACCCCGACCAGGCTCCACCTCGTGCGGCGCCTGTAGCGCAGCCGCGACAGTTCGGCTCTCAGCATGTTCATGCGACGTCCCGACGACGGCCCTGGGAGCCGACGAGATCCGCGCCGGAGGTCAGATCCAGGAAGACCCGCTCCAGGCTCTGCCGATCCAGCGAGAGGTGATCCGGCCAGAGGTCGGCGCGGCCGAGTTGGCGCGCGATCTCGGCGGGGTCCGGCGGAGCTGCGTCGCGGCCGAGCACCCGCAGGCCTCCCTCGGCGGGCTCGACCCGCCACCCGCCGCGCCGCAGCACCTCGGCGGCTTCGACGGGGCGGTCGATGCCGAGCCGGACGTGCGGCGCGGCACCGGAGAGGAACTGATCCATCGGCCCCTCCGCCACCACCCGGCCCTGCGCGATGATCGAGACCGAGTCCGCGATCTGTTCGATCTCGGAGAGGATGTGCGAGGCCACCAGCACCGTGATGCCGGCGTCGGCGAGGTCACGCATGGTGGCGCGGATGTCGCGGATGCCCACCGGGTCCAGCCCGTTGGTGGGCTCGTCGAAGATCAGCAGCTCGGGGCGCTTGAGGAGGGTGGCGGCGATCGCGAGCCGCTGCTTCATGCCGAGGGAGAACGTGCCGAAGTCGCGGTCGGCGTCCGCGGCCAGGCCCACCTCGAGCAGCACCTCGGTGACGCGACGGCGGGTGACGCCGATGGAGTCGGCCAGCACGTCGAGGTTGTGCCGCCCGCTCATCCGCGGCGCGAACTTCGGCGATTCGACGATGGCGCCCACCCGTCCGATCACGGCGGGCAGGTCTCGGGGCACGTCGTGCCCGAGGAGCGTGACGGTGCCCGCCTGGGCGCGGACGAGGCCCAGCAGGATGCGGATGGAGGTGGTCTTGCCGGACCCGTTGGGGCCGAGCAGGCCGTGGACGCCGCCGCGTGGCACGTGAAGGTCCAGGCCGGCGAGGACCCGGTGCCTGCCGTAGCGCTTCACCAGGCCGGTGGCCTCGACGGCCCACTGGGTGCCGCCTTCGGGCCAGGAGATCTCTGACATAGGACCCGACGGTAGTCCCGGCGGGCGCTGCCGCCATCCCCCCGTGGTCTCCGTCCGGGTCAGCGAAGCGAGGACCTCGGGGGCAGCGGCGAGACGCCCCGCCGCGACATCTCGCTCCACAGCCACCACAGCGGCACCGCGAGCAGAGGCATGGCGATGAGCGGCGCCACCAGCGTCTGCAACGCCGGCAACAGGGTGAAACCGACCACCACCACCAGCCAAGCCCGGTCCCAGCGTGGGCCGGCGAGCCAGAACACGTAGAGCGGCAGCAGCATGGTCAGATACCAGGGCTGCAGCGCGGGGCCGAGCACGCAGAAGGCGGCCAGCACCGCCAGCATGAACGCCCACGGGCGCCGGGGGTCGTCGCCGCGGGGGCCGAGCTTGACCCACAACGCGACGAAGGCCGCCAGCAGCAGCACCGTCGACACGGTGGTGACGGCCGGGTTGACCACGTCGTCGGGCAGCGGGTAGCGCAGCGCCTCCGCCAGCCAGGACAGGGGCGCGTTGCTCATGGCCCCGATCGGGTTGCCGGCGGTGGGGTTGCCCCAGCCGAAGCCGAACCGCAGCGACACCAGCGCGAACACCGCGACCGTGACCGCGCCGGGCACCGCCGCGACCACGGCGAGCCTCCACCAGCCCGCCGTCGGGCTTGGGGCTGGGGCTGCGCCGTCGCGAGTCGGGGGCGCAAGCCCGTGCGGGAAGCGGGCCGCCCACCCGACGGCGACCACCCCGAGCCCGTACAGCGCCGCCGTCTGTTTCACGCCCATGGCGAGCCCCAGCAGCACACCGGCGACGAGGACTCCTCGCCACCCGCGCCACCCCAGGTCCGTGACGGCCAGGACGGCGGCGACGGCGAGGGTGACCATGACTGCGTCGTTGTGCACCCCGCCGATCCACTGCACGAGCATGATCGGGTTGAGCACGCCCGCCCACAGCGCGAGGCCCTCGTCGACGCCGAACCGCCTTGCCAGCCGTCGCACCACCCAGGCGAGGCCGATGAGGGCCAGCACGTTGGGCACCCTGAGCGCCACCGTCGTCCAGAAGAGGTCGCTGCCGGTCAGCCGCGCGATCATCCCGAACAGCTCCAGCGACAGCGCCGGGTACACGGCGGTGGTCTTGTGCCAGTGAACGCCCACCAGCAGCCCGGGCAGGCCGGCCTCCCCCAGGGGGGTGGTGTAGGGGTCCAGGCCGCGCGCCACCATCCAGCCCTGCGCGGCGTAGGCGTACGCGTCGCGGGAATACATGGGCAGGGCGAACATCATGGGCGCGGACCAGATGGCCGCCGCCACCAGGGGATGCCGCCACAAGGGGCCAAGCTGCCACCAGGCGAGCACGAGGACGCTCAGCGCGGGCAGGGACACCAGGGGCCGCCACCAGCTGTCGCCGCGCTCCAACAATCCGGGCGCATCAGCGAATTGGGCCCCGACAAGGATCAACACCGCCAGCAGGCCCGCCGTGATCCACCACCACGGGTGCACTGGCCGGCCGTGTGGTGTGGGTCTGAGCCAGGCGGCCAACGTCACGCGGGGGCCCTCCTCCTCGGTCCAGGACGGTTCAGCCTACCCCGGCCGCGATCCGCGACAGTGCGGTGCCCCCGCCGGCGGGCGGTTACCCTTTCTGAATGAACGACACGGCCGGCACCCTCCCCCAAGCCCCTGAGGCGGCAGCATGAGCAGGCATCGCGTAGTCATCATCGGCTCCGGATTCGGCGGGCTGTTCGCGGCCAAGGCGCTGAAGCGGGCCGACGTCGAGGTCACGCTCATCGCGAAAACCACCCACCACCTCTTCCAGCCGCTGCTCTACCAGGTGGCCACCGGGGTGCTGTCCGAAGGCGAGATCGCGCCCGCCACCCGCGAGATCCTGCGGAGGCAGTCCAACGCACAGGTGCTGCTGGGCCTCGTCGAGGACATCGACCTGACCAACCGCGTGGTCAAGTGGCGCTTCCACGACCAGTTCAGCGAAACCCCCTACGACTCACTCATCGTCGCCGCCGGCGCCGGCCAGTCCTACTTCGGCAACGACCAGTTCGCCACCTTCGCTCCGGGCATGAAGTCCATCGACGACGCCCTCGAGCTGCGCGCGCGCATCTTCAGCTCCTTCGAGATCGCCGAGTTCACCCGCGACGAGGAGGAGCGACGGCGGATGCTGACCTTCGCCGTCGTCGGCGCCGGGCCCACCGGCGTC
Source organism: Tessaracoccus luoxuelianae (assembly GCF_055326245.1). Classification (NCBI taxonomy): domain Bacteria; kingdom Bacillati; phylum Actinomycetota; class Actinomycetes; order Propionibacteriales; family Propionibacteriaceae; genus Tessaracoccus; species Tessaracoccus luoxuelianae. Next base: position 154,726 of record NZ_JBUZNO010000007.1, on the reverse strand, counting down.
GAGATGGCCGGGCAGATCCGCGAGCTGGCCACCTCGACGCTGCGCGACGAGTTCCGCACCATCGACCCGAGCACGGCGCGCGTGCTCCTCATCGACGGCGCCGCGCAGGTGTTGCCGCCGTTCGGCCCGGAGCTGGGCGCCAAGGCGCAGAAGACGCTGGAGCGGCTGGGGGTTGAGGTCAAGCTGAACGCGCTCGTCACGGGCGTCGACGAGAACGGCCTCACCATCAAGTACCAGGACGGCACGCAGGAGCGCATCGAGTCGTTCGCCAAGGTGTGGGCTGCCGGAGTCCAGGGCAACGAGCTGGGCCGCACGCTGGCGGACCAGTCGGGCGCCGAGCTGGACCGCGCCGGGCGTGTGGTGGTGGCCGAGGATCTGTCGCTGCCCGGGCACCCGGAGGTGTTCGTGGTGGGTGACCTGATGTCCGTGCCGGGCGTGCCGGGCGTGGCCCAGGGGGCGATCCAGGGCGCGAGGCACGCCGCGGCCAAGATCCGCTCGCGCATCGAGCACGCGGGGGATCCGGGAGCCTTCACCTACAAGGACAAGGGCTCCATGGCCACCATCTCCAAGTTCGCGGCGGTGGCGACGATCGGCTCCATCAAGCTCACCGGTTTCGTGGCCTGGGTGGCCTGGCTGTTCCTGCACCTGCTCTACATCGCCGGGTTCAAGCAGCGCGTCACCACGCTGCTGAGCTGGGCGTTGACGTTCCTCACCAACGGGCGGTCGCAGCGCGTCGTCACCAATCAGCAAATGGTGGGACGCCTGGCGTTGGAGCACCTGGGATCGAGAAGTTCTGGCAGGCTGATCAGAGGTAAGAAGGACGAACTGAAGCCTGGGGGCTGAACATGAAGGCATTTCTGCGGGTGGTGCGCGACATCGCGCTGCTGATAGCGCGCATCGTCGCAGGCGTCACGCTGGTGGCGCACGGGTGGCACCGCTGGCAGGAGACGGGCATCGACGCCCAGGTGGCCCTCCTCGAAGCAGCCGGGCTCCCCTACGGGACTGGGCTGGTGGTGACCACCATCGCGTTCGAGCTCATCGGTGGAGTGCTGCTGGCGTTCGGGCTCGCAACGCCCCTGGTGGGTTTGGGCATCGTGGTGCTCAACGTGGCCATCATCCTCACCACGAACGCCAACGGACCGTTCTACCTGCACCTGGGCGGCTGGGAGTACAACGCCATCCAGGCCGCGCTCGGCCTGCTCTTCCTCGTCTACGGCTCCGGACGCGCAGGGCTGGACGCCCTGTTCGTGCGCCCCAGGGACGAGACAGACAGCCTCATCGACGAGGCGCCTGGCACACAGACTTCTCACAGGTAACCCATAGCTGGGGCCCCAGGTGGGGTGCCACAGTAGTGCCATGGCAATCACCGATCCCCTCACGCGCCCCGACGGCACCGCGATCCGCATTCTCACCGTCGACGACGAGCCCAGCCTGATCGAGTTGCTGTCGATGGCCATGCGCTACGAGGGGTGGGACGTGTATACGGCCTCCACCGGCAGCGACGCGGTGCGCGTGGCGAGGGAGGCGCAGCCGGACGCGCTGGTGCTGGACATGATGCTGCCGGACTTCGACGGCCTCGAGGTGATGCGCCGCATCCGCGCCGAGCAACCCGACGTGCCGGTGATCTTCCTGACCGCCCGCGACGGGGTGTCGGATCGGGTCGCCGGGCTCACCGCCGGCGGCGACGACTACGTCACCAAGCCGTTCTCGCTGGAGGAGGTCATCGCCCGGCTCCGTGGCCTGCTGCGTCGCAGCGGCGCCACCAGCGTGCGGCTCGACACGCAGCTCGTGGTCGGCGACCTGGTGCTGGACGAGGATTCCCACGAGGTGACCCGGGCCGGGGCGCAGATCAAGCTGACCGCCACCGAGTTCGAGCTGCTGCGCTTCCTCATGCGCAACCCCAGGCGCGTCCTGTCGAAGGCACAGATCCTGGACCGCGTCTGGAACTACGACTTCGGCGGCCAGGCCAACGTCGTCGAGCTGTACATCTCCTACCTGCGCAAGAAGATCGACGCGGACCGCGAGCCCATGATCCACACCATGCGCGGGGCCGGCTACGTGCTTCGCCCGGCGGGCGCATGACACGGGAGCAGCAGCGGGGGTCGCTGGCGGGGCAGCTGCAGCCGCGGCTGGTGTTGACGGTCGCGGTGATGGGCATCCTCGTGGCCCTCACCACGGTGCTGGCGCTGCGCACCATCCTCTACAACCAGCTCGACGCGGAACTCGACGCGGCGCAGGTGCGTCAGAGCCGCAGCGACGGACCCGACGACGGCCCACCCGGCCTCGAGACCCCCGGCATGAGGGTGGGCACCGTCATCGCGGCGGAGCTCACCAACGGCACGGCCCTCGGCGGGGTCGTCGGCGACGGATCCACCAGCTCGTCGATGACGGTGGCGGCATGGGAGGCGCTGCTCGCGGTCCCGGTCGACAACAACAAGCACACCGTCAGCGTCCCCGGGCTCGGCGACTACCGGGTTCAGGCGCGCGCCACCCCGATCGGGACGGTGGTGGTCGGCCTACCGGTGGCGGACATTCAGCGGACGGTGCTGTGGTTGTCGCTGTTGGCGGCAGCTGTGAGCCTCGTGGCGATCTCGGCCACTGCTGCGGTGACGCGCGCGGTGCTGGTGAGCGCCACCCAGCCGCTGGTGGCGCTGACGGACACAGCCGACGAGGTGAGCCGGCTGGAGCTGGAGCGCGGCTCGGTGGCTGTGCCGCGGGTCGAGACCGGGCCGCTGCCCGAGAACAACGAAGTGACGCGGCTGTCGACGGCGTTCAACCAGATGCTGGGGCGCGTCGAGGGGGCGCTGCTGGCGCGCGAGAGCTCGGAGGCGAAGCTTCGGCGGTTCGTGGCAGATGCGTCGCACGAGCTACGCAATCCCCTGGCGGCGATCCGCGGATACGCGGAGCTGGGGCAGCGTTCACCGGAGGGGACCCCGCACGCGCTGAACCGGATCGGGGCCGAATCGGAGCGGATGACGAAGCTGGTCAACGACCTGCTGCTGCTGGCCCGGCTGGACGCGGACGCATCCGTGGACCTGAGGCCTGTGGACGCCGTCGAGGTGGTGCTCAACGCTGTCAGCGACGCGCAGGCCGTCAGCCGCGACCACCGCTGGATGCTGGACCTGCCGGAGCAGGGCGTCGAGGTGCTGGCGGACGCCGACCAGTTGCACCAGGTGATGGTGAACCTGCTGTCCAACGCCCGCACCCACACCCCGCCCGGCACGACGGTGACCACCGCCGTGTCCGCGCTGCCGGGGGCGCCGTTCGGTGGGCACGCGGCGGGCGCGGGTGTCGCGGTGATCCACGTGATCGACGACGGGCCGGGGATCCCTGAGGAGGCGCTGCCGCAGGTGTTCGAGCGGTTCGTGCGGGCCGACGATGCGAGGGCCCACTCGGCGGCGCAGTCCACCGGGCTGGGGCTGGCGATCGTGCGCGCGGTCGTCGAGGGATTCGGCGGGACGGCGACGGTGGAGTCGCGGCCGGGGCGGACGTGCTTCACGGTGACGCTGCCGCTCGCGCCGGCCCACACTCCGATCCGGCCCGGTGACCACCTCCCCGGGTGAGGGGCTTTTCCAGTGGGGATTCTGGGACGGTAGACAGTCCCTGACCCCACACTGAAAATGCGCCCAGCGGCGTCGGTCCCGCTCATCGGGCCGTCCAAGGCTGTAGCCCGCTCCGAAACACCAGGAACGCCCCGCATCCACGTAGTCTCGTGGCCGTTGAAACAGCCCACCGTCGGGCCAGCAGGAAGAGAAGGACAATCCATGGAGATCACGCGCTCTGCGCTCGCCCAGATGGTGGACCACACGCTGCTGAAGACCGACGCCACCCGCGCCCAGGTCTCCGCGCTCGTCGCGGAGGCGCGCGAGCTGGGCGTGTACTCGGTGTGCGTGTCTCCGTCGATGCTGCCCATCACAGAGGATCTGGGCGACGTGAAGGTGGCCACGGTGTGCGGGTTCCCCTCGGGCAATCACACCGCTGCGACGAAGGCTGCTGAGGCGGCGGAGTCGTCGCAGCTGGGCGCCGATGAGATCGACATGGTGATCAACATCGGCCTTCTCAAGGAGGGCCGGGCTGACGCCGTCGAGGCGGAGATCCGCGCCGTGCGCGAGGCGACCACCGGGCTGCTGAAGGTGATCATCGAGTCCGCTGCGCTGACCGACGACGAGATCGTCGCGGCGTGCAAGGCCGCCGAGGCGGCGGGCGCGGACTACGTGAAGACCTCCACCGGGTTCCACCCGGCGGGAGGGGCGTCGGTGCACGCGGTGGAGTTGATGGCGGCGACGGTGGGCGAGCGCCTGGGCGTCAAGGCCAGTGGCGGGATCCGCGACTACGCGACGGCCAATGCGATGGTCGAGGCGGGGGCGACGCGGCTGGGACTGTCGGGGTCGCGGGCGGTGCTCGACGGAGCCGACGGCGTCGCCACCTCGAAGCACGTCGGCATGGGCTCCGCCTACTGACCCTGGTCGCGTGACTACTCCGCACTAGAGCGGGTTGTGCGGGGATCCGGGAGCCGACGCGCGGGCGGCCCCCTGGTGGCGGGTCGGATCTTCGTCCGTGGCATTGCTGTGGCTGGGCAGATTGAGGGCCGCCCGCGCGGTTCCCGGCTCCCCGCTGATGTGCCCTGTGGCGTGGTCGGGTCCGGAGGACGGTAGTCGGGGCGGCGCTGTGGCCGGGCCTACCTGAGCGGGATGCGAGCTGGGTGATCCTCAGGATGGGCACCGCTGCGCAGTGCCGCCCCGCCTCCGTCCCCCTTGCTCGCTGGGTCCAGGGCGTCAGTCGCTGAAACGAGCATGGGGAATCGAAACGAATCCTCGAGGGTGGGGAACGGCAGGGCGGCTCCGCGTCGGGATGCCCAACCTTGGGATCACCCGGCTGGCCTCCCGCCTCGGCGGACTGTTGCCAGGGCCGCCCTGACGGGCCGCACCCGGACCCGACGACGCCACGCGCAGAACGAGTGCGGGGAGGCGGGAATCGAGGCCCGGGCGGCCTCACGACCCGACCCAAGCAGACCTGCGGGTGCGAACGGATCATGGACCAGCGGCCGCCCGGGTCTCGACTCACGGCTCCCGGCACCGGCAGCCGTTTCGGTCAGCCGGTCGGATCGCCGTCGCGCCCTCAGTCGCTGAACTGGGTGGCGTACAGCGTGGCGTACGACCCGCCTGCGGACAGCAGCTCAGCGTGGGTTCCCCGCTCGACGACCCGGCCGTCCTCCACCACGAGGATCTGGTCCGCGTGCCGCACCGTCGATAACCGGTGGGCGATGACGATCGCGGTGCGGCCGGCCCGGGCGGTGTCGAGCGCCCGCTGTACCAACGTCTCCGACTCCGAGTCCAGGTGCGCCGTCGCCTCGTCGAGGACCAGGATCGGCGGGGCCTTCAGGAGCAGCCGGGCGATCGCGAACCGCTGCCGCTCCCCGCCGCTCAGCCGGTAGCCGCGCTCGCCCACGACGGTGCCCAGCCCGTCGGGCAGCCGCCGCACCAGTCCCGCGATCTGCGCCGCCTCCAGCGCCGCCCACAGTTCCTCGGCCGTTGCTGACGGGCGGGCGTAGCGGAGGTTTGCCTCGATCGTGTCGTGGAACAGGTGCGCGTCCTGGGTGACGTAGCCGATCTCATCCTGCAGCGAGGCAAGGGCCAGCCGTCGCACGTCCTCCCCCGCGATCTCGACCCTCCCGGAATCAACGTCATACAGCCGCGCGAGCAGGTGGGTGATGGTGGTCTTCCCCGCCCCCGACGGCCCCACCAGCGCCACCGTCTGCCCGGGCTCAGCTTCGAACGCCACCCCCTTGAGCACAGGCTGGTTGGCCGACTCCCCGGCGGCGGCCGTCGGCTCCAACGACTCAAGCGACACCGTCGCCGCGTCCGGATACGTGAACCACACGTCGCGGAACGCCACCGAAGGAGGACCGGAGACGGGCTTGGCATCTGGGGCGTCGACGATCAGGGGTTCGAGGTCCAGGACCTCGAAGACCCTCTCGAAGCTGACCAGCGCGCTCATGATGTCCACCCGCAGGTTGGACAGCTGCATCAGCGGCCCGTACAGCCGGGCGAGGAGTGCCACCAGCGCCGTGAGCGTCCCGACGGTCAACTCGTCCTGTGCCGCCGCGACCCCGCCGAACCCGTAGAACAGCGCCGTCGCCAGCGCCCCGACGAGCCCCATCGTCGTCATGAACACCCGCGAGATCATCGCGATCTTCACACCCGAGTCCGCCACGTCCTTGGACTGCTTGGCGAAGATCCGATGCTCGGTGTCCAGGTCCCCGAAGAGCTTGACGAGCAGCGCCCCGGAGACGGTGAACCGCTCGGTCATGGTGGCCGACATCTCCGCGTTCTGGGTCATCCGCAGCCGCGACAGTCCCGCCAGCTTGGTGCCCACCATCCGTGCCGGCACCATGAAGATCGGCAACAACACCAGCGCCGCCAGGGTCAGTGGCCAGGACAGCGCCAGCATTGACGCCAGCACCAGCACCAGCGTGATGGAGTTGCTGACGACGGTGGACAGCGTCGAGGTGAACGCCTGCTGGGCGCCGTTGACGTCCGACTGCAGCCGCGACACCAGCTTCCCCGTGTGCGAGCGGCTGAAGAACGCGATGGGCATCCGGAGCATGTGGTCGAAGATCTGGGTGCGCATCGAATAGATCAGCCCCTCGCCGATCCTGGCCGAGCACCATCGCTCCACGATCTGCAGCAGCGCCGACCCCACCGCCATGCCGGCGACGGCGACCGCCAGCCAGATGATGACCTCGATGTCGCCCGCGAGCACGCCGTCGTCGATGATCCGCTGGAACAGCAGCAGCGGCGCCACCGACAGCGCGCTGCTGGCGATCACGGTGACGAGGAAGGCGATGATGAGGCCCTTGAAGGGCGAGCCGTAGGCGATCACCCGACGGGCGGTGCCGCGGTCCAATTTGTGCTGCTTGATCGCCGGGTCCGCCGCGAGGCGCCCGAGCATCCGGCCGCCGCCCATGCCGCCGCCGCCCCCCTGCCCGACGCTCATCCGCCACCCCTCGCCGCCCGCCGTCGGGCTGGTCGCCGGGGCCAGCGCCGCGGCTCACCCAGCCTAGCCGTGCCTGCATGGTCCTGATGTCGCTGAGGGCGTGCGGGGCGTTAGGCTCTGCCCATGCTGCTGAGCGACCGCGACATCCTCGGAGAAGTCCACACAGGGGGGATCCTCCTCGACCCCTGGGATCCCAGCATGGTCCAGCCGTCCAGCGTGGATGTGCGGCTCGACAAGTTCTTCCGGGTGTTCGAGAACCACCGCTACCCGTCGATCGACCCGTCGGTGGAGCAGCCGGATCTCACCCGCCTCATCGAGACGCCGGTGGACGAGCCGTTCGTGCTGCACCCCGGCGAGTTCGTGCTGGGGTCGACGTACGAGCGGGTCACGCTCGGTCCGGCGGTCGCGGCGCGGTTGGAGGGGAAGTCGTCGCTGGGCCGCCTCGGCCTGCTCACGCATTCGACGGCGGGCTTCATCGACCCGGGCTTCTCCGGCCACGTAACCCTCGAGCTGTCCAACATGGCGACGCTGCCGGTGAAGCTCTGGCCTGGGATGAAGATCGGCCAGCTGTGCTTCTTCCAGCTCAGCTCGCCTGCGGAGCATCCGTACGGGTCGTCGCAGTACGGGTCGCGGTACCAGGGCCAGCGCGGGCCGACGCCGTCGCGCTCGCACCTCAACTTCCACCGCACACAGGTCTAGCGAGCCGCGCCTGGGGACTTCCCCAGAGCCTGGCTGAAACGTCGGGGGCTTCGACAGGGTCTGCGCCGCGTGCCAAAATGTCATAGCCGGTGCCGTAGTCGACACCAGCCATGACATTTGGCGAAACGGGGGTGAGGCGCCAGGGCGCTGACCGTCACTTCTGATGTCGACTACGGCACCAGAAGTGACGGTGAGGTAGGTGAGGACCTGCCGATGAAACGGAAGTTGGACGCAAGGGTGGGAGACGGCAGGGCGGCTCCGCGCAGTGATGCCCAACCCGAGGATCACCCACTGGCGTCCCGCCTGGGCAGACCTGCCCCAGGCCCGCCCTGCCGGGTCCCGCCCGAACTCGACCGCGCCACGAGGGATCCAGTGCGGGGAGACGGGAGCAGAGACGCGGGCGGCCTCGACAACCCAACCGCAGACGGGCCCGCGGCAAGCCACGAGACCCTGGACAACGGCCGCCCGGGCCTCGGCGCACGGCTCACCGCACCCGACCGCGCCTTGAGCCAACGTCGGTTTCGACGCGGGCTGCGCCGCTTCGCGGCTTGGCCCGGCTCAACCCACGAGGGGTGGGTCAGCCGCGGGGCGGTTCGATCCGCAGCGACACTCCCTCGCCGATGTCGAGGATCGTCATCATCTCCACCCGCGCGGACGCGCCGTCGCGCAGGGTGAACGGCGTGCCGTCGGGCGGGATCACGAGAGTGCCGTTGACCGCGTGGAGGTCTCGCACGAGGATATCGCCGCCCCCTGCCACCTCGACCGCCAGATGGTTGCGCGAAATGTCCAGGTGCGGGCTCGGCACCCGTAGCAGGTCGGCATCGATGAACCCGGCCGCCCGCTTGGGGTCGCGGCCGATCACGACGGCGGTGGTCACGTTGACGAAGTCACCCGAGTTGGTGTGCACCCCAGCCAGAGGAGGGAGCGGCATGGGGGCCGTCGGGGGTCCGGCGTGGGTGACGGCCGGCATCGGCGCAGTCGGCGGCCCCGCATCGATGATGGCCGGCATGGGCGCGGTGGGGGGTCCGGCGTCGGTCACGGCCGGCATCGGCGCCGTCTGGTGCCAGGTGGGTACGCCGACGGTGGGCTCGCTTCCCGGGACCTCCGCGTACCCGCCCAGCAGGGGGGTTGCGTCGTCCAGACCGGGCGCGTCGGCCAGGCCCCACTCGTCGATAATGGGCTCTGCACGCCGGGCGCGCACAGCAGCGGACTCCGCGCGCATGCCCACCAGCGCGGACGACATGCGCTCCACCGCTTCCGCGATGATCTCCCGTGAGGTGGCCAGGTTCACCCGGACGAACTGCTTCGTCTCCGGCGAGAACTCGCGGCCGAGGTTGAACCGGACCCGCCCCACGTCGTGGAAGTGCTTGCCGGGGCTGTCGAGCCCCAGCGCCGCGCAGTCCAGCCACGCCAGGTATGTGCCGGCGGAGGGCGTGTAGCTGAGCTCAGGCACCTGCAGTGACAGCTCGTCGGCGAAGAACTCCTTGTTCGCCGCGACCTCCGCAGCCGCCTCGGCCACCCAGTCGCGCGCCTCGTTGAGCGCTGCGGAGTGTGCGAGCACTCCGAAGTAGCTGGCGCCGTCGGGGGTCATGGGGTTGAGCTTCTTCAGCAGCCCGCGGTCGCCGATGATGAGCGCGGCCTTGATCGCCGCCAGGTTCCAGGACTTCGACGCCGACGTCACGATCAGCGCGTTGGCCGCTCCAGGCACCGCCAGGTAGGGGGTGTGCTCCTCCCCCGCCAAGGGGGCGTGAATCTCGTCGGAGACCACCACGACGCCGAAACGTTCAGCCAGTTCCGCGACCTTCGCCAGCTCGTCGACGGTGTGGATGGTCCCGTTGGGGTTGTGTGGCGAGCACAGCAGGTACACCTTCGGCCGCTGCTCGGCGAACGCTGCCTCCAGCCCGTCCAGATCCAACCGATCCGATACCAGCGGCACGTCGGCGATCCGGCGCCCGGTGCTGGTCACCACGTGCCGGAACGGTGGGTAGATCGGCGAGTTGATCACGACGGCGTCGCCCGGCTCGGAGCAGGCGAGGACGGCCTCGCGCATTCCGGTGACCACGTCCGTGGCGAGCTTCTGGTCCGCCACGTCGATCCGCCAGCCCCACTGCCAATCGGCGTAGTCGGCGAATGCCTCCTGGTAGGCAGGCAGCTCCGGGTAGCCGGTGTCGCCGTCGGCCAGCGCCCGTTCCAGCGCTTCCCTGATGGGCGGCGCCAGGTGGGCGTCCATCTCGGCAACGAACAGGGGCAGCACGTCGGGCTCCCAGCGCCGCCACTTGATGGTGCCGCGCCGGCGCAGCTCGCGAAGGGGGACGTCGAAGATCGCCATGGGGCAAACCTACTGGCCATCGCGGCAGCGGGACTCCAGTAACGGCCTCCAGGCTCAACCCCGACCAGGGAGACCGCCACTACGGGCACGTTTCCGCGGTCTAGCTCCTCCGACCGGCCCGTTCGCCTCATCTTGACGCCAGCGGCATAATGGACCCGTCCGCACGGCATTGATGAGGCCATCACCTCGGAGCTGCCGGAAGAACGGCGGGGTCACCCCGCTCAGTAGAACTGGCCGCGGCATGAACAAGAGGGGCGCTTCGGCGTCCAAGGAGGGTGGTACCGCGGGCTTCGGCTCGTCCCTTCACAGCTCAGCGAAGAACGATGAGAAGGACCACCCGATGACCGACGACCCCACCATGGACACCCCCGGCTACCTCGCCGTCCCCGCGCAGGTGGACTTCCCCGCACTTGAGCACGAGATCCTCAGCCTCTGGGGCGAGCGCGACACCTTCACGCGCTCCCTCGAGCGCACCGCCGGCGGCGAGCCGTGGACGTTCTACGAGGGCCCGCCCACCGCGAACGGCATGCCGGGCACGCACCACATCGAGGCCCGCGTCTTCAAGGACCTGTTCCCCCGCTACAAGACGATGCGCGGCCACCGCGTGGAGCGGAAGGCCGGCTGGGACTGCCACGGCCTCCCCGTCGAGCTGGCGGTGGAGAAGGAACTCGGCTTCTCGGGCAAGGCCGACATCGAGGCCTTCGGCATCGAGGCCTTCAACGCGCAGTGCCGCACCTCCGTGCTCCGCCACGTCGACGCGTTCACCGAGCTCACCGAGCGGATGGGCTACTGGGTCAACATCGACGAGGCGTACGTGACGATGACGCCTGAGTACGTCGAGTCCCTGTGGTGGGCGCTGAAGCAGATCCACGGCAAGGGCCTCCTGGAGGAGGACTACCGCGTGGCGCCGTATTGCCCGCGCTGCGGCACGGCACTCTCGGACCACGAGCTCGCGCAGGGCTACGAGGACATCACCGACCCGTCGATCTACGTGCGCTTCCCGCTCACCTCCGGCCCGCTCGCCGGCGAAGTGGACCTGCTGGTGTGGACGACGACGCCGTGGACGCTGGTCAGCAACACCGCCGTCGCGGTGCACCCGGAGGTCACCTACCGGGTGGCGACCCACCCGGAGCAGAAGGCCCTGGTCATCGCCGAGCCCCTGGCCGACAAGGTGCTCGGCGACGAGTGGACCCTCACCGACACCTTCACCGGCCGCGACCTTGAACGTTGGGCCTACCAGCGCCCCCTCGAGCTGGTGGAGTTCCCGGCACCCGCCCACTTCGTGGTGCTCGCCGAGTACGTCACCACCGAGGACGGCTCCGGCCTCGTGCACCAGGCGCCGGCGTTCGGCGAGGACGACATGCACGTCTGCCGCGCCTACGGCCTCCCGTTCGTCAATCCCGTGCGCCGCGACGGCACCTTCGACGAGGACCTCGACCTGGTCGGCGGACAGTTCTTCAAGGACGCAGACAAGGCGATCGTCGCCGACCTCCAGGCCCGCGGCCTCATGTTCCGGGTGCTGGACTACACGCACAGCTACCCGCACTGCTGGCGCTGCCACACCCCGCTGCTCTACTACGCCATGCCGTCGTGGTACATCCGCACCACCAAGATCAAGGATGAGCTGCTCGCGGAGAACGAGGCCACCACCTGGCACCCGGAGACCATCAAGCACGGCCGCTTCGGTGACTGGCTGAACAACAACGTGGACTGGGCGCTCTCGCGGACCCGGTACTGGGGCACCCCGCTGCCGATCTGGCGCTGCGAGGATGACCATCAGGTGTGCGTCGGGTCCCGTGCCGAGCTGAGCGAGCTCACCGCTACCGACCAGAGCGCGCTGGATCCGCACCGCCCCTTCGTCGACGACATCGCCTTCCCCTGCCCCACCTGCGGGAAGGAATCGCGGCGCGTTCCGGAGGTGATCGACGCCTGGTTCGACTCCGGCGCCATGCCGTTCGCCCAATGGGGCTACCCGCACGTGCCCGGCTCCGAGGAGGTGTTCGCGGAGCGCTACCCGGCGGACTTCATCTGTGAGGCCATCGACCAGACCCGCGGCTGGTTCTATTCCCTGATGGCAATCGGCACGCTGGTATTCGAGCAGTCCTCCTACCGCAACGTCGTCTGCCTCGGACACATCCTCGCCGACGACGGGCGCAAGATGAGCAAGCATCTCGGCAACGTCCTGGAGCCGATCCCGCTCATGGATCAGCACGGCGCGGACGCGGTGCGCTGGTTCATGGCCTGCTCCGGCTCGCCGTGGGTGGCCCGCCGCGTGGGCCACCAGGCCATCGGCGAGACGGTCCGCAAGGTGCTGCTCACCTACTGGAACACGGTGGCCTTCCACACCCTCTACGCGCGAGCCGCGAACTGGACGCCCTCGGGCGAGGCGCCACCGGTGTCCGAGCGGCACGTGCTGGACGTCTGGCTCACCTCGGCCACCCACCAGCTCGTCGTCGACACCACCCGCGCCCTCGACAATTTCGACACCCAGCACTATGGCGCGGTGCTCAGCCAGTTCATCGACACGCTGTCCAACTGGCACGTGCGCCGCTCACGCCGCCGGTTCTGGGCGGGCGACGACGGCGCCCTCTGGACCCTGCACGAGACGCTCAACGTGCTCACCCGCCTGCTGGCGCCGATCATGCCGTTCGTCACCGAGCGCGTGTGGCAGGACCTGTTCTACGCGGCGGATCCCGAGGGCCCAGACTCGGTGCACCTGGCGGACTGGCCGGTGGCCGACGAGTCGCTCATCATCCCCGAGCTCAGCGAGGCGATGGAGCTGACCCGCCGCACCGTCGAACTGGGCCGCGCGGCCCGGGCAGAGTCGAAGGTGAAGATCCGGCAGGCGCTGCGCCGGATGCTGGTGCCGTCGACGATCTTCGAGCGACTCTCGCCTGACCTGCAGGCCGAGATCCGCGCCGAGCTCAACGTGGAGTCCATCGAGTCCTTCGCCGCCCACGGTGATCTGGTGGACTACTTCGCCAAGGGCAACTTCCGCAACCTCGGCAAGAGGTTCGCCAAGCGGACCCCGATCGTCGCCAAGGCGATCGCCGAGTTGGACGCCACCTGGCTGGCCACCCAGCTCCGCGACCTCGGCCGCGCAGTGCTCGACGTGGAGGGCGAGGCCGTGGAGGTCACGCCCGAGGACGTGCTCATCACGGAGCGCCCGCGCGAGGGCTGGTCGGTGGTCAACGAGCAGGGCGAGACGGTGGCTCTCGACCTCGAGCTCACGCCCGAGCTGATCCGCTCGGGTCTGGCTCGCGAGGCCATCCGGTTCATCCAGGAGTCGCGGAAGCGCGCGGGCCTGAACGTGTCGGACCGGATCATGGTGGAGCTCGAGGCGGACGCCGAGCTGGCAGAGGCCGTCGAGGCTCACCGGCAGTTCATCGCCGACGAGGTGCTGGCGGTTGCGCTGACCGTCGGCCCCGTCGAGGCTCCCACGGACGAGGACAGCGAGCTCGGCCTCAGGGTGGCCCTGCGCAAGGCCTGACCAGCTGCCGTGGGCGTCGGACCCTTGACAGGGCACGATGTCCACGGTTGACTCGCTACATCCATTGTGTGGTCACCACCAGTCCCAACACGCCGGATATGGGGGGACGAGGAGGCTGCCGTCACCCCAGGTCGACGGTGGCCTCCTGGTGTGTCATGCCCGCCTGATGCAGGCACGCCTCCGCGATCCGCATCACCTCGAGCGTGTCGTTCAGCGGCATCGTCGGGGATTCCGTCAGCCCCTCGCGGATGCGCTGGGTCACCTCCGCGAACTCGTGGGAGTACCCGCGCCCCGTCGGCATCGCCTCGATGATCCGGGGGAGCACCCCGTTGCGATGCACGGTGAGCATCGACGGATGGTGGAAGCGGGGCTCCACCTCGATCCAGCCCTTCGTCCCGACGATGACCATCCGGCCAGGGCCGTAGCCGTCGAATCCGAACGTCAGCGACGACAAGGCGTCGCCGGCGTGCACGAGGTTGACCGCGGAGGCCCGCTCGACACCCGACGGGTACAGCCGGGACCGGCTGCAGATCTCCTTCGCGTCTCCGAGGAAGGCCTGCGCGAAGCTGATCGGATAGACGCCGAGGTCCAGGATCGCGCCGCCGCCGAGCTCGGGCGCAAAGAGGCGGTGTTCGGGTTGGTACTCGCGGAACGAGTAGAGGTCGCCTTGGACGCCGACGACGTCGCCGATGCGTCCCCAGGCCACCACCTCGCGCGCGGCGGCGATCACGGGGAGGAACCGGGTCCACATCGCCTCCATCGCGAACACGCCCTTCGCGCGGGCGGCATCGACCACCTGCTGGGTCCCGGCGAGGGTGGCGGTGAAGGCCTTCTCAACCAGGACGGCCTTGCCGTTGGCGATGGCCGCGAGAGCCACGTCGCGGTGCTGCGGGTGAGGCGTGGCGATGTAGACCACGTCGACAGCTGGGGACTCGAGCAGCTCGCGGTAGGAGCCGAACGCGAGCCTGATGTCGTGGTGGGCGGCGAACTCCTGCGCCTTGCCCCTGGTCCGCGACGCGACGGCCACCAACTCCGCCCCGGGGACGAACTGGAAGTCACCGGCGACGCCTTGCGCGATAGCGCCTGTTCCTACGATCCCCCACCGGACGGTATTCATGGCCCCAGGCTAGTGCCGGACTCCTGCCCAGGTGTGGGAACCTCGTCGGGATATCCGGTCGGGGAGTGTCAGCCACAGGCGATGAGGTAGAGGCGCTCGACCGGCTCGTCGTCGGAGACCAGGTAGGTCTCGACGTAGCCGAGACCCGCCGCCTCCACCGCCCTGCGCACCTCCGCCACGTCGTGCCGCACGAAAGTCAGATTCACTGCCTGCCCGAACCACTCGTCGCGCCTGTCCAGGGTTACGCCGGTCTCAATCGCCAGCGCGAGCACTCCGTCCGGCAGCAGCACCTCAGCGAGCCCACGGATGATTCCTCCGAGCTCGCTGGGCGCGAAGTGCGCCAGCGAGTGCCAGGCCACGACGGCGCCCCATCCGGCGGCGGTGGTCGGGCGGAGCAGCCGGCGCATGTCACCCACCTCGACATCGATGTTCGGGTGCCGCGCCGCGGCCTCCGCGACCATCGCCGTCGAGACGTCGATGCCCACCGGATCAGCGCCCTCCTCGGCCAGGAACGCCGTGACCGCGCCCGCCCCGCAGCCGACGTCGGCGGTGCGATGCGGGCCGGCGAGCTTGGCTATCCGGGCCAGGAACCATTCCTCGAACTCCCCCAGCGCCCGGCGGTCCTCCGCGTAGGCCGCCGCGACCGCGTCGTAGGCGGCCACGACGTCGGCGTCGCGCGCCGCCACCCCCTCCGCCAGCACCTGTTCCCGGTCAACACCGGCTGGAGCCGCGCCGACTGGCGGCTCACCGAGGAGGTGCAACCACCGGGCGTCCTGCTGTCCGGGTTTGCGTTCGAGTTGAATCACGAGGGGCTCCTCGCGAGCCGCCATCTCAGCCAGGCATGCCTCCACCGCCGCCCGATCCGCGAAGGGGCGCAGCCGCTCGGCGCGGGTCTTCAGCTCTCCTGCGGACTGCGGGCCGCGCAGCAGCAGCAGCGTGAGCAGCGCCCGTTCGTCGTCGGCGAGCCCCAGCGCCGGCACCACCGACTGCGCGTACTTGAGGGTGCGTTTGCCGTAGTCAAGCCAGGTCACCCGCACCCAGCCGCGTTCCTTCAGGGAGCGCAGCGCGTCCTGCACGGTCCGCTCGTCATACTCGACGACGGGCTCGCGGCTGTTCTTCTGGTTGCAGGCGCTGCGCAGCGCGTTGAGCGTGAGGGGGTAGGTGTCCGGGACGGTGATCTCCTTCTCCAGGAGGCACCCGAGCACGCGCTGTTCTTCGGCGGTGAGGATCGGCAGCGTCACACGCCTGACCCTACCCTCGGACGAAGTTCCCGCCCATGCCCCGTGGCAACTATCCTGTGACGGGTTCCAGGGAGGTCTTGCATGGGTCGCATTGTCCAGAAGTTCGGCGGGTCGTCGGTGGCCGACGCCGAGTCGATCAAGCGCGTCGCGAGGCGCATCGCCCGCACCCGGGCGGACGGCCACGATGTGATCATCGTCATCTCCGCCATGGGAGATACCACCGACGAGCTGATGGATCTGGCGCTTCAGGTCTCCCCGCAGCCGAAGTCGCGGGAGCTGGACATGCTGCTGACGACGGGAGAGCGGCAGTCCGCCGCCCTGCTGGCGATGGCGCTGTCGGACCTCGGCGTGGACGCGGTGTCCTACACCGGGTCACAGGCGGGCGTGATCACCACCCCCACCCACGGCAACGCCCGCATCATCGACATCACCCCCGGCCGCGTCGAGAAGGCGCTGGAGGAGGGCAACGTGGCCATCGTGGCCGGCTTCCAGGGCGTGTCGCAGACCACCAAGGACGTCACGACGTTGGGTCGCGGCGCCTCGGACACCACGGCCGTCGCGTTGGCCGCGGCCCTCGGCGCGGACTTCTGCGAGATCTACTCCGACGTCGACGGGGTCTACACCGCGGACCCGCGGATCGTCCCGTCGGCGCGCCACATCCGCGCGATCGGCTACGAGGACATGATGGAGATGGCCGCCTCGGGCGCCAAGATCCTGCACCTGCGCTGCGTCGAGTACGCGCGCCGCGAAGGGGTGCCGGTCCACGTGCGCTCCTCCTTCTCAGACAAGCCGGGTACCTGGGTGAAGAGCCAGGACGAGATCGACAAGGACGAATCCATGGAAGAAGCCATCATCACCGGTGTCGCGCACGATCGCGGTGAGGCCAAGGTCACGGTCGCGGGGGTCCCGGACAAGATCGGCGAGGCCGCGCGCATCTTCAAGGCCATCGCGGAGCACGACATCAACATCGACATGATCGTGCAGAACGTCTCCCGCCTCTCGGACGTGCGCACCGACATCTCCTTCACGCTGCCCATGGCCGACGGGGCCCGCGCCATCGCCGCTCTCGAGGCCATCAAAGACGCCGTCGGCTACGACGAGCTGCTCTACGACGACCAGATCGGCAAGGTGTCCGTGGTGGGCGTGGGGATGCGCTCCCACCCGGGCGTGTCGGCCACCTTCTTCGAGGCGCTGGCCGGAGCGGAGGTCAACCTGCAGATGATCTCCACCTCGGAAATCCGGATCTCGGTCATCGTGGGAGCCGACGAGGTGGATCGGGCCGTCCAGGCCGCCCATTCCGCCTTCGGTCTGGACGCCGACGAGGCCGCGACCGTCTACGCGGGCACCGGCCGCTGATCGGAGCCCTGCGGCGGAGGCCGCGTTCGGGGGGTGGCCGGGGCGTGGCCGGGGCGTGGCCTATAGTTGCCTGGCTCACCCGGAGGAAGCCCATGTCTGGTCCCAGTCGTCGCAGCGTGCTGTCGGCGCTCGCCGTCGCCGCCGTCGCGCCGCTCACGGCGTGCCCGGGCGATCCGTCGCCCGGCCCCTCGTCCTCCCCCTCCACCGCGCCCTCCCCCTCCCCGAGCCAACTCCCCTTCGGCCTGGTCACCCCCTCGACGGTGGAGTCGGTCATCTTCGACGGCGCGTTCGGCACCGGCTACGTCGAGTTCGCCGCCGACATCATGAAGGCCAGCTATCCAGGCGTGCGGGTGCGGGTGACGGCCGTTGAGGATGTACGGGTCGCCGTCGAGCCGCGTCTGGCCGACGGCGCCACCCCTCCGGACCTGGTCGACAACTCTGGGGCCGCGCTGCTGCCCGTGGCCACGCTGGCGGACCGTTTCGTCGAACTCGACGACGTTGTCGAGTCCCCCTCCCTGGAGGGCGAGGTGTTGCGCGAAACCCTGTACCACGACGTCCTCGCCGCGGGCACCTTCAACGGCAGGCTCCTGGCGATCAACTACGCGCTGAGCGTGTACGGGTTGTGGCATTCGGCCTCCGAGTTCGCCGCCCAGGGCTGGGAGCTGCCGCAGACATGGGATGCCATCCTGGCGTTGGGCGACGCGGCGCGCAGGCTGGGGCGGTCGCTGTTCGTGTGGGGCGATGAGGCCGCCGACTACTACCAGGAGCTGGCCATCGCGTCGGCCGTCAAGGAGGGCGGGGACGAGGTCCGGGTGGCGTTGGACAACCTGGCCGAGGACGCGTGGGCGCACCCCGCCGTGAAGGGCGTGCTGGAGCAGCTCGAGACCTGCGTCCGCGAGGGGTTCGTGCTGCGCGGGGGCGACTACCTCACGGCTCAGGCGGCCTGGGTCCGCGAGGGCGCCGGCCTGCTGTATCCGGCCGGGGCGTGGATCGCCAGCGAAATGTCAGAGGTGGCCCCTGCCGACTTCGCGATGACGGTCGCCCCGGTGCCCACCCTCACCGCGGCCCCCACACTGCCGATCTCGGCGGTGCACGCCTCCCCGACGGAGCAGTTCCTGGTGCCGAGGGACGGGCGCAACGTCGCGGGCGCCAAGGAGTTGCTGCGGACGATGCTGTCGCGGGAGACCGCCGCCCACTTCTCCCGAACCCATCTCGTGCCGACGATCGTGCGGGAGAGCGTCCCCGCGGACCTCGAGTCCACCGCGTTGACCTCCCAGGCGCGTCTGCTGGCCGACGCCGGGGAGCACGTGTTCTCGTGGCGATTCGTCACCCACTACGGGTTGGGCCCGGAAACCAACGCCGCGTGGGCGGAGTTCCTGGGCGGCACCCTCTCCGCACAGGGCCTCGCCGAGCAGCTGCAGGCCATCTCGGACCGCGTCCGTAACGACCCGGACGTGGAGCGCTACACCGTCGAGTGACGACTGTGCCGCTCAGCTACGCCGGCCGGTGCCGAAGATGCCGCGGATGATCTCGCGCCCTGCAGTGCGGACGAGGTCCTTGAACACGGTGGACTTGGTCACCTGCTCCACCAGCCCCGGGTTCTCCCGCTCGTAGCGGCGGCGGGCGGCCTCCTCCGCGCGGGCCTCCTTGTCGCGGCGGGCCTGCTCCGCCCGCGCCTCCCTCTCCAGGCGGGCCTGCTCCTTCTCGGCGGCCGCCAACTCCTTCTCCATCTGCTGCAGCTGCTTCGCCCGCTCAGCCTCGAGGCGCTCCGCCTCGGCAGCAGCGGCCCCCTGCGCGAGCTTGTGGGTGAGCGCCTCGTAGGCGGAGTGCCTGTCCAGCGGCGTGCCGTACTTCGCGGTCAGTGACGACAGAGCCACTCCTGCGCGGAGCTGGTCCTCGGGCGTCGGCCCCATCAGCGATTCGGGGGCCCAGATGCGCGTCCAGGCCACGGGGGTGGGGGCACCCTTCTCGCTCATCACGGTGACGATGGCCTCCCCGATCCCGAGCTGCTGCAGCACCTCCTCCAGGTCGTAGCCGGAGTTGGGGTAGGTGGAGACGGTGGCGCGCAGGGCCTTGGCATCGTTGGGGGTGTGGGCGCGGAGCTGGTGCTGCACGCGGGAGCCCAGCTGGGCCAGCACGTCGTCGGGCACGTCCTTGGGGGTCTGGGTGACGAAGAAGATGCCCACGCCCTTGGAGCGGATGAGCCGCACGGTCTGGGTGATGGCGTCGAGGAACGCATCCGAGGCGTCGTTGAACAGAAGATGCGCCTCGTCGAAGAAGAACACCAGCTTCGGCTTGTCGATGTCGCCCACCTCGGGCAGCGAGGTGAAGAGATCCGCCAGCAGCCACATCAGGAAAGTGGAGAACAGTGCCGGCCGCGTCGACAGCTGGGGCAGCTCCAGCAGCGAGACCACGCCGCGGCCGTCGGGGGCCACCCGCAGCAGTTCGGCGGGGTCGAACTCGGGCTCGCCGAAGAACACGTCCGCCCCCTGATCGGAGACGGTGATCAGCGAGCGGAGAATCACGCCGACGGTGGCGGTCGAGATGCCGCCGATGCCCTTGAGCTCGGGCTTGCCCTCGTCCGAGGTGAGGTACTTGAGCAGCTCGATGAGGTCCTTGAGGTCCAGCAGCGCGAGGCCGGCCTTGTCCGCGTAGTGGAACACCAGGCCGAGCGAGGACTCCTGCACCTTGTTGAGCCCCAGCACCTTGGACAACAGGATGGGCCCGAAGGACGAGATGGTGGCGCGCACGGGCACCCCCACGCCTTCGCCTCCCAGGGCGTAGAACTCGCACGGGAATGCCTTCGGCTGCCAGTCCTGGCCCTGCTTCGCGACGCGGGCCAGCAGCTTCTCCGACGGGGAGCCGGGCGAGGCCATGCCGCTGAGGTCGCCCTTGATGTCCGCGGCGAAGACGGGGACGCCGGCGTTGCTGAGCGCCTCGGCGAGCACCTGGAGGGTCACCGTCTTGCCCGTTCCGGTGGCCCCGGCCACCAGGCCGTGCCGGTTGAACATGGCCAGCGGGATGCGGATCTTCGCGTCGACGAGGGGGCTCTCGTCATTGAGGACCCCCAGTGTCGCGGCGGGGGCGTCGAAGGTGTAGCCCGCGGTGATGGTCTCGATCTGTGCCTCGTTGCTCACCCCCCTACTCTGGCACAGGCCCACAGGGTCGCGCCGTCGATCTGCGGGCGGGCGGCGCGTCGGCAGGCCAAGTCAGGACACCTACGGCGCTTCGCTCAGGCCCCACGGTAGGGTGGCCCCGTGATCTTCAAGCGAGTTGGCGACTCCCGCCCCTACCCGGACCACGGCTTCACGCAGAAGCAGTGGATCGCGATCGCGCCGCATCAGGTCCGGCTGGACGAGCTGGTCACCACCAAGCGAACCCTGGATCTCGAAGCCCTCCTTGAGGAGGATTCCACGTTCTACGGCGATCTCTTCGCCCACGTCGTGTCCTACCAGGGCGATCTGTACCTGGAGGACGGCCTTCATCGGGCTCTGCGCGCTGCGCTGCAGCAGCGGCAGACCCTGCATGCCAGAATCCTGGAACTGAACTAGCCCCCACCGGACGACCACGAAGGAACCCTCGCCCGTGCGCATCTTCAGGCTCATCGCCACCCCCATCGTGCTGCTGGGCCTGCTCGCCCTGCTCGTCTGGGGTGCGACGTGGGGATGGAAGGCGCTGACCGAGCCGTTGCCGTCGCCGTCGCCCACCCCCTGCGTCACCACAGCCGCCGCCGTGGTCACGCCCGTGGACGTCACGCTGCGCGTCTTCAACGGCGGGTTCACCAGCGGGCTGGCCAACAGGGTGAAGACGGACCTGGAGAAGGCGGGTTTCGTCGTCATCAAGGTGGACAACACCGAGGAGCGGGTCGTCGGCACCATGATCCGGGCCAACGAGCGTGAGGCTGCGCAGATCCAGCTCGTCTCCTCCTACTTCGTGGAGCCGCAGGTCGACTACGACACCCGGGTCGACGGCACCGTCGACGTGCTGGTGGGCACAGATTTCGCCGGCATGGCCGAGGCTCCGCTGGCTCAGGTGGAGTCCCCGGCGGGAGAGGTGTGCCGGGTACCCTCGCCGTCCCCGTCGGTGCCTGTGTCACCCTCACCGACGCCGCCTGCACCGTCGCCGACCCCCTAGTGTCGCGCTCCTAGAGGGGCAGGAACGCAAGAAACCCCCAGCCCTGAGGCTGGGGGTTTTCCGTCCTGACGGACTCCGCGGTGATGGAGGGATTTGAACCCCCGGTGGGTTGCCCCACTCTCGCTTTCGAGGCGAGCTCTTTCGGCCGCTCAGACACATCACCGCCGGAGAGTTTACCGAGGGCGCCTCGCTTTGACCAATCGCATGCCCTTCTGGCTGGCGGGGCGGTATCGTCGGCCGGTTGGTGGGCTTCGACGGGCGGCCGTATGGTTGGGCCGGTGCGTGACTTTTCGGCATTGATCAAGGCCCCAGGGCTTGCCCTGATTCTGGTCGCGCAACTGGCTGCACGGTTTCCTGCGGGCATGTATTCGCTCGGCGTGCTCATGCACGTGCGCGACACGCAGGGCAGCTACACCGCGGCCGGGCTGGTTCTCGCCTCGTTCTCCGTAGGCATGGCGGTGGCGGGCCCGATCGTCTCGAGGCTGTTCAACCGGCTGGGCACCTTCCGCGTGCTCACTGCCACGCTGGTGATCTCGGTGACGGCGTTCGCGCTGCTCGCCCTCCTGACGGTTCCGCTGGGTGGCGCCATGGCTCTGGCCGCCGTCGGTGGCGCGGCGATGCCGCCGGTGATCCCGGCCGTCCGCACCTTGTACCCGAAGCTGGCGCCCAGCCACCTGCTCACGGCGCTGTTCAGCCTGGATGCCGCCCTGCAGGAGGTCATCTGGATCATCGGGCCGGTGGCGATCACGCTGCTGGTGGGTGCTCTCGGGTCCGGGCCGGCGCTGCTGGTGGTGATCGCGATCCAGGTGGTGGGCGGCCTGATGTTCATCCTGACACCCCGGGTCCGACACCTGGAGATCCCACCCAACCGTCGACGCTTCGGCCGGGTTCTGTCCAACCCGGCGGTGCTCCTCATGACGGTGACGTCGCTGCTGATGATCGGCGCCTTCGCCGCCATGGAGGCCGCCATCGTCGCGTCATTCGGCGACGGCTCGGTCCTGGCCGGCGGTGTGCTCGCCCTGTCCGCGTTCGGGTCCCTCCTCGGCGGACTGGCAGCCGGCAACCGCCCCATCACCCGCTGGTCGATGGCGCTCCGCATGCTCGTCGTCGTGGCCGGGTTTCTGCTGGCCACAATCCTCAGCGGCTTCTGGGGTTTGTCGCTGGCGCTGTTCCTGGCCGGCTTCGGGATCGCGCCCGCTCTCGCCGCGGTGTCGTCGGTGATCGCCGGGAGCGTCCCCTTCTCGGACACGGCCGAGGCCTACGGATGGATCGGCACCGGGCAACTGTTGGGCGCCTCTGTCGGGTCGGCCGCGGCTGGCATCGCCATCGACGCCTCCGGCGGGCACGGCGGCATCCTTGTGGCGGCGGGGATCGCCGTTTCGGCGGTGCTGGTGGCGGTTGTGTTCCGGGGAGTGCAGCCGGATCTGCGGGACGGCATCGTCGCGGTGGACTGACGCTGACTAGCGCCGCTCCCCGAAGAAGGATTCCAGGACGGCGCCGCACTCGTCGGCGAGGACGCCGGACGTGACAGTAGGACGGTGGTTGAGTCGCGGGTCTCGCACCACGTCCCACAGCGACGAGACGGCGCCGGCCTTCTCGTCGAACGCGCCGAACACGAGATGCCCGATCCGGCTCGCGACGATGGCCCCCGCGCACATCGTGCACGGCTCAAGGGTGACCACCAGGGTGCAGTTCGTGAGGCGCCATTGACCGAGTGCCTCGGCCGCCCGACGGATGGCGACCACCTCGGCGTGGGCCGTGGGGTCGCCTGTGAGTTCGCGCTCGTTCCCGGCCCGTGCGACTGCTCTACCTGCCGCGTCCAAAACCACGGCGCCGATCGGCACGTCCCCATGCCGCCGGGCAGCCTCCGCCTCCTCCAGCGCGAGGCGCATAGCCTCGTGCCAGCGCGTGCCCACGCTACTGGCCGGCTCTAGTCGTCGAAGGCCTCGACGGCGCCCTCGAACTCCGCCGCGACCTTCAACTTCGCCGCGATCCTGCCGAGGAGGACGTCGGAGTCCTCGTCGTAGTCCGTGGCGATGGCTTCGAGCTCCATCGCCCGCAGACCGCTGGCCGCGTACATGGATAGGTCCCCGAGGGGGGCCGGATCGTCGTCTTCGTCCGGCATCTCTTCGCCGAGATAGTCCACCACGTCGCGCGCGATGGGCCAGTCGTTGGCCGCCGTCACGTCCGAGAGCAGCACCTCGACGGTGCGTCCGCGCACGCGGCAGATCACGAAGAATTCGCCCGCGACCGAAACCCAACCGTCGGCGCCCGAGTCACCGGGGAGGCGTCCGAGCTGGGTGATGAGTTCGTCAAGGTCATTGGCGAGGTCCACGTCCATGGGCACCGCGACCGCGCGGCCGTCCTCACGGTAGAGAGCCACCACCAGGTCCACGTCGTCCTCGGTGGCGTCCTCGAGGTCGTCGAAGTCCTCTTCTGAGTCCTCCGAGTCTGCGGAGTCTTCGCTGTCCACGTCGTTGAGGTCGAATGGCTCGGCGTCCTCTTCAAATACGTCCACGGCTCACTCCTTTCGTCGCATGCGCACCCCATCCTTGCATGACTATCCCCGGGAAACATCCCCAGGGGCCCAACCACTGCACGCCCGGGCCGGATGTGGAAAGGTAAGCGGCGTGGAACTCTGCGTCGTCACCCATCCCCTCGTCGATCACAAGCTGACACTGCTGCGCAACAAGAACACGGAGCAGCCGGTTTTCCGCAGGTTGGTGGAGGAGTTGGTGACGCTGCTGGCCTACGAGGCCACGCGTGGGGTGCGGATCACGGAGACCCACATCGAGACGCCGGTCACGGCCACCACAGGAGTGAAGTTGGCGCAGCCGGCGCCGCTGGTGGTGCCCATCCTGCGCGCGGGCCTGGGGATGTTGGACGGCATGCTTCGGCTGATGCCCACAGCAGAAGTGGGGTTCCTCGGGATGATCCGCGACGAGGTGACCCTGCAGCCGGTGACCTACGCGGAGCGTCTCCCCAATGACCTGTCGGGCCGGCAGTGCTATGTGCTGGACCCCATGCTCGCCACCGGTGGCTCGCTCGGTGGGGCGGTGCAGTATCTGGTGGATCGCGGCGCGGACGACATCACCTGCATCTGTCTCCTCGCCGCGCCCGAGGGAATCGAGAAGCTGAACCGCCTGCTGGCGGACCTGGATGTCCCGTGCACGCTGGTGGTGGCCGCCGTCGACGAGCGCCTCAACGAGCACGGCTACATCGTGCCCGGCCTGGGCGACGCGGGCGATCGTCTCTACGGCCTGGCCAACTGATCTGCACCGATCTATCCATGGCGCGGTCTCTGCGCATATGCACAGAGACCGCCCTCCACATAGATCGGTGCAGAGCTGGGGGCGCCCCCAGCGCCTGGAATCGGGTGGGCTAGCGTAGCCGGATGGCTGGTCGGACGGCGGGCTGGGTGCCCAAGCAGCACGGCGCTTGGGCCATGCTCGTCGTTCCATACCTCGCGGGCCTGGTGATGGTGCGGGACGCACGCCCCCTCGACGCGGGTGACGCGATGCTCGGCCTCACCTGGTTGGCCGCCTACTTCGCCTACAACGCCGCGACCCTCCTGCTCCGCGCACCTGCCAAGCGTCGTGGCCGCTACGTTCCTGCTCTCGCCGCCTACGGGGCCGCCACGGCCGTCCTGGGGTTGACGACGGTGGCCCTCAAAGGGTGGGGGCTACTGCTGTGGGCTCCGGTGTACGCGGTGCTGGTGGGGGCGGGACTGTGGCTGGCGTGGAAGAGACGCGACCGCTCCCTGGCCTCCGGTGTCCTCATGGTGATGGCGTCCTGCGGGCTGATGGCGGTGCTGCAGCCGTGGGGCGCCGAGGACCCGACGAGGTGGCGCGACGTGGCCATCATGGTGCTGGTCACCGCCTACTTCGTGGGCACCGTGCTGCATGTCAAGGCTCTGATCCGCGAGCGCAACGAGCCGTCCGCTGCCCAACGCTCTCAGGCGTACCACGCCGCCGTCGCACTGGTGGCCTTCGCGGCCTGGGGTGCCGGCTGGCTGGGGTGGTGGTGGCTGCCGTGGGCGGTGGCGCTGGTGGCGAGGTCGTTCTGGATGCCACGGGCCCCGAGGCGCCCGGCGCAGATCGGCGTGCTGGAGATCCTGCTGTCGGCCTGGGCATTGGCACTCACCCTCCTCGGCTGAGCGCAAGAGCGGCCGCGACTCCATCCATAGGCTCAACTCACACCGGTCAGTCGGCGGCGCCGCCGCTCAGTAGTAGTAAGGGAACTTCGACCAGTCCGGAGCCCGCTTCTCCAGGAACGAGTCGCGACCCTCAACCGCCTCGTCGGTCATGTACGCCAGGCGCGTGGTCTCCCCGGCGAACACCTGCTGCCCGATCAACCCGTCGTCGATGGCATTGAAGGCGAACTTGAGCATCCGTTGGGCAGTCGGCGACTTTCCACAGATCTTCGCTGCCCACTCCAGGCCAAGGTCCTCCAACTCGGCGTGCGGCACCACCCGGTTGACCATGCCCATGCGGTGCGCGTCCTCGGCGTCGTGCACGTCGCCCAGGAAGAAGATCTCACGGGCGAACTTCTGCCCCACCTGCCGTGCCAGGTAGGCCGATCCGAATCCGGCGTCGAAGGAGCCGACGTCGGCGTCGGTCTGCTTGAACCGCGCGTGCTCCCGTGACGCGAGCGTCAGGTCCGCGACGACGTGCAGCGAGTGCCCCCCGCCTGCCGCCCACCCGTTGACCAGGGCGATGACCACCTTGGGCATGAATCGGATGAGGCGCTGGACCTCGAGGATGTGGAGGCGGCCCAGCTTGGCTGCGTCGACGGTGTCCGCGCCCTCACCCTCGGCGTACTGGTACCCGGCGCGGCCCCGGATGCGCTGATCACCGCCGGAACAGAACGCCCAGCCGCCGTCCTTCTCCGAGGGGCCGTTGCCGGTCAGCAGCACGCAGCCGACGTCCGAGGACATCCGCGCGTGGTCCAGCGCCCGGTACAGCTCGTCGACGGTGTGCGGCCGGAAGGCGTTGCGCACCTCGGGGCGGTCGAAGGCGATCCGCACCGCTGGGACGTTCTTGGCGCGGTGGTAGGTGATGTCGGTGAAGTCGAAGCCGTCCACCGCCTCCCAGAGTTCGGGGCGGAACGGGTTGCCGGGGGCGCTCATGGGGCGAGCCTAGTGGCCGTCAACGCGCCGTCGCGACCGATCCGGCTAGCGGCCGGGAGCGCGCAACACCTCGGCGAGCCGGTCCGGGAAGTTGGTGATCAGCGCGTCGACGCCGAGACCGGCGAGCCAGAGCGCGTCGTCGTCCTTGTTGACCGTCCACGCGTGGACCTCGATGCCCGCCTCGTGGCAGAGCCAGACGAAGTTGGGCTGCTGCAGGGCCAGGTAGTGGGGGTGGAGGGCGCTGGCACCGAACCACTTCGCGTACTTCCAGGGGTCGTAGATCCCATCCGAGTACAACAGGCCGATCTGCTCGCGGGCCACTCTGCCACGCAGGTTCGCCAGCGAGAAGTGGTTGAACGACGAATACAGGACCTGGTCTTCCATGCCCGCGTCCCGCACGATGCCCAGCACGTCGTCCTCGAGGCCGGGATACAGCACGACGGTGTTCTTCAACTCGATGTTGACGCGGACCCCGGTGCCCCGGAACAGGTCAAGCGCCTCGCGCAGGGTGGGGATCTTGACGTTGCGGCGCCCGGCGAAGCCGTTGGAGAAGTCGCAGTGGCGCAGCTCTTCCAAGGTCTGATCGACCACGCGCCCGAAGCCGTTGGAGGTGCGGTTGATGGTCTCGTCGTGGATGGCTACGACGTGCCCGTCCGCGGTGCGCTGAACGTCGAACTCCACGCCGTTGGCCCCCATCTGGAGCGCCAACTGGAATGCGGGCAAGGTGTTCTCCGGCGCATAGGCGCTCGCCCCACGGTGGGCCCAGACTTCGGTTGTCACGCGGACATCCTTCCAACTCGGCGCTGTCGGCGCCACCTACCACCGCGGCCTGGCTAGGCCGGGAAGAAGAAAGGGCGCCGGGGAAAACCCCGACGCCCATCTCCAGCGCGCTCGGAGGGACTCGAACCCCCAACCTTCTGATCCGTAGTCAGATGCTCTATCCGTTGAGCCACGAGCGCTGGCCGAGTCGTAACTATACGTGGCATTGAGGTGAACGGCAAAAACGCAGGTCCAGCGGCCCGAGCCGACTGGCGTCAACCTGTTGTCAGCCCAACAGGTTGCGCAGGTAGGTGCCGTAGCCGGACTTCTCGTAGCGCGCCGCGCGCTCGGCCAGTTCGTCGGCTGTGAGGAAACCCCGCCTCCAGGCCGCCTCTTCCGGGCATCCCACCTGCAGGCCCTGGCGGGCTTGGAGCGTGCGCACGAAGTTGCTGGCGTCGTTGAGGGAGTCGAAGGTGCCGGTGTCCAGCCAGGCGGTGCCCCTGGGGAGGAGGTCGACGTGGAGGCGGCCCTGTTCCATGTAGGTGCGGTTGACGTCGGTGATCTCGAATTCGCCGCGCGGCGACGGCCGAAGGTTGGTGGCGATGTCGACCACCTGCTCGTCGTAGAAGTAGAGACCGGGCACGGCCCAGTGGGACTTCGGGTGGGTCGGCTTCTCCTCAATCGAGAGGGCCAGCCCGTTGCCGTCAACCTCCACCACGCCGTAGGCGGTGGGGTCTGCCACCTGGTAGCCGAACACCAGGGCGCCGTCGATCGACTCGGTGCGCCGCTGCAGTCTCGATCCCAGGCCGGGGCCGGAGAAGATGTTGTCGCCCAGGATCAGACAGGAAGGTCCGCCGGAGACGAAGTCCGCCCCGATCGTGAACGCCTGCGCCAACCCCTTGGGCTCGGGCTGCACCGCGAAGGTGAAGTGGACGCCGAACTGTTCGCCGTCGCCCAGGAGATGATGGAAGGCGGGCGCCTCGTGGGGCGTGGTGATGATCAGGACGTCGCGGATCCCGGCGAAGATCAGCGTGGCCAGCGGGTAGTAGATCATCGGCTTGTCATAGACCGGCATCAACTGCTTACTGGTACCCAGAGTGATCGGATGAAGCCTGGAGCCGGTCCCGCCGGCAAGAATGATCCCCCGCATGGGTCTTACCTTGGCATAGACGCACACAGGGCGGACGCGGATGCCCGCCCCCGGCCTGACCGGTGGCTCGGGCCTCGGCCAGGTAGGCTCACTGGCTGTGAAGACGATTCTGGTCACCGGTGGAGCCGGGTTCATCGGCAGCAACTTCGCGCACTGGCTGGTGGACAACACGGACGTGTCGGTCACGGTCCTGGACGCGCTGACCTATGCGGGCAACACCGCCAACCTGGCCGGCCTGGACCCCGCACGGGTGCGCTTCGTCCACGGGTCCATCCTCGATGCGCCGCTTCTCGGCACACTGGTGGCCGAGCACGACGCCGTGGTCCACTTCGCCGCCGAGTCGCACAACGACAACTCCCTCGAAGGCCCCGGGATCTTCGTCGAGACCAACATCCTCGGCACCTTCCACGTCCTGCAGGCCGTGCGGCAGTTCGACAAGCGCCTGCACCACATCTCCACCGACGAGGTCTACGGCGACCTCCAACTCGACGACCCCGCCAAGTTCACCCCCAGCACGCCCTACAACCCGTCCAGCCCCTACTCCGCGTCCAAGGCCGCCAGCGACCACCTCGTCCGCGCCTGGGTCCGATCATTCGGGGTCAACGCCACCCTCAGCAACTGCTCCAACAACTACGGCCCCCGCCAACACATCGAGAAGTTCATCCCGCGCCAGATCACCAACGTCATCGACGGCATCCGCCCCAAGCTCTACGGCGCAGGAGCGAACGTGCGCGACTGGATCCACGTCGACGACCACAACTCCGCCGTCTGGCGGATCCTGACGCACGGCCGCATCGGCGAGACCTACCTCATCGGAGCCGACGGCGAGCAGGACAACAAGACGGTCATCGAGCTCATCCTCGAACTGATGGACCAACCGGCAGATGCCTACGACCACGTCACCGACCGCGCCGGACACGATCTCCGCTACGCCATCGACGCCGCCCTGCTCCGCGAGGAACTCGCCTGGACGCCCCACTACACCGACTTCCGCCTAGGCCTGCAGGCCACCATCGACTGGTACCGCACCAACGAGGACTGGTGGCGCCCCCTCAAGGCCGCCACCGAGGCCAGGTACGCCGCCAAGGGCCAGTGATCCTCGGGGCCTGTCGAACGCCTCGGCGGTCGTATCCTGGCACCACAGCGGAAGGTGTGCGCGACATGACCCACAGCGTGATGGACTCCCCCATCGGCCCCCTGACCCTCGTCGTCAGCGACGGAGCCCTCGTGGCTGTGCTGATGGACGGACACAAGAGCCCTCCGGTGCCCGGGTCCGCGTGGGGCGACCGCGTCGACGACGCGCTCCCTGACGCCACCCGCCAGCTCACGGAGTACTTCGCCGGGGAACGCACCTCGTTCGATCTTCCCCTGGCCCCGTCGGGCACCGACTTCCAGAAGGAGGTGTGGGCGGCGCTCGCCGCGATCCCCTACGGGGAGACGCGCAGCTACGGACAGCTGGCCGTCGCCGTCGGCCGCCCCGGCGCCTCACGGGCCGTGGGCCTGGCGAACGGCCGCAACCCGATCAGCATCGTGGTGCCCTGCCACCGCGTGGTGGGGTCCGACGGGAAGCTGACCGGCTACTCCGGCGGCCCGGAACGCAAGCAGTTCCTCCTCGATCTGGAACGCAGTCACCTCGCCTTGTAGCGGAGTGGGGTTCTCTACGGCAACGACAAAGCCCCCGGGAGCACAGCTCCCAGGGGCTTGATCACAACTGGCGGAGGCGGCGGGATTTGAACCCGCGATGGGGTTGAAGCCCCAAACCCGCTTAGCAGGCGGGCGCCATAGACCGGACTAGGCGACACCTCCAGTGCCGTCACAGCCTAGCCGAGCGCTCGGCGCAGCGGCAAACACCCACCCGCACCGCCGCAGAGCCCTGACCGGCCCGGGGTTAGACTTGCCGCAGGAGGAGCCTGATGAGCGAAGACCGCCCGGCACGACGCGCCGCGCCCGACGATGACGGTGACGCCATTCCGTCATCGGGCGCTACTCCGTCGCGTGGATACGAGGCGGACGGCGGGGCCGAGATCCCCTTCCCGGCCAACGTGCGGCGCCGGATGGCCACCGATGGCGGCCCTCGGCAGTCCCTGAGGAAGTCGATGGGGCTCACGGTCATCTCGGCCCTCGTCCCAGGCCTCGGTCTGCTGGGCGCCACACGGCCGGCCTTGCGCTCACTCGGCCTCCTGACCGGGCTGGCCGCGATCGTCGGTGTGCTCTCCCTCGCCTACTCCGCCGCGACGAACACCACCCGGCTGGCCACGCTGGCGGTGAGCACTCAGTTCCTCGCCATCGCGAGCGTGACTCTGATCGCCCTGGGGCTCGTCTGGGTCACTCTCATCACCGTCACCCAACTCTCCACGCGTCCCCGTCGGCTGGGCAGCGTAAAGCGCGCCATCGGTGCGGTGCTGGTGACCGTGCTGGCCTTCGGCGTCACGGCACCCACAGCCATCGGCGCCCGCTACGCGCGCGACCAGGCGCTTCTTCTCGACAACGTGTTCACAACGGGCGAGGACGAGGTGACCTCCTCCTCGAGGCCCACGCTCACCGCCGAGGCGCACGAGGACCCGTGGGCCGACATCCCTCGCATCAACATCCTTCTGCTCGGCGCGGACGGCAGCGATTCCCGCGCTGATCAGGTGGAGGAATTCAGCATCCGCACCGACACCATCATGCTGGCCTCGATCGACACCGGCACGGGCGCCACCACACTCATCCAGATCCCGCGCAATGTGCAGTACACGCCCTTCCCCGAGGGCAGCGAAATGGACGAGGCTTTCCCCAACGGGTTCCGCGGGGAGCCCGCCGGCGACTGGTATATCAACAGCATCTGGGCGCACACCGAACTCGGCTTCCCGGACCTGTTCGCCGGCTCCACCTACCGCGGCGCTGAGGCCCTCAAGCAGGGGGTGGAGGGGATCACCGGGCTCAAGGTGGACTACTTCGCGATGCTCAACATCGACGGGGTGCAGCAGCTCATCGACGCGATGGGCGGGGTGACCGTCAACATCAACCAGCGCCTGGCCATCGGCGGCAACAGCGAGGGAATGAAGCCCTCCGGCTACCTCGAGCCCGGCCCGGACCAGCACCTGATGGGATATGACGCCATGTGGTACGCCCGCAGCCGCCTGGACTACTCGGACTACGACCGGATGGCCCGCCAATCCTGCCTCGTCAGCGCCATCATCCGACAGGCGAACCCAGCCACCATGCTGACGCGCTACGAGGCGATCGCCGCCGCCTCGTCGCAGATGATCGTCACCGACATTCCGCAGCGGGACCTGCCGGCAATCGTCGAGCTCGCGCTGCGGGTCAAGGATGCTCCGGTGACGCGCCTCGTGTACTCGCCCGGCAAGAACGGGTACTCCTACGAGTACCCGGACTTCGAGGCGATGCGCGCCGCCGCTGAGGAGGCCATCGCGGCCACCATCGCGTCCCCCAGCCCCACCGCCGTTCCGTCGGTCAGCGCCGTCGCATCGCCCACCGGTTCCGCCGCCGCTTCGGCGTCACCGTCGGCCAGCTCCGCTTCACCCTCCCCCACCGGCGACCTGACCGACGGCGCGCAGAA
Source organism: Tessaracoccus luoxuelianae (assembly GCF_055326245.1). Lineage (NCBI taxonomy): Bacteria > Bacillati > Actinomycetota > Actinomycetes > Propionibacteriales > Propionibacteriaceae > Tessaracoccus > Tessaracoccus luoxuelianae. Next base: position 122,765 of record NZ_JBUZNO010000007.1, on the reverse strand, counting down.
CGTCACGGACGCGTGCGCATGGCACGGCGGGGAGGACGATGAGGGCTAGGTCCGGCTTAGCCCAGGCTTAATCCTGGCCTACTGTGCTTAGGGCGTTTGATGCAGTGCAGGGGTCGAGGGTCCTCGGTACGGCTGACGGAGGGCCGTTGATGGTCGCCTCCGAGGGTTCTTGGCGACTGGTTCGACACGATCCTACGCGTCTGGGCTGACGGTCGGTTCGGGACTGTGTCCCGTGAGGCCCTGCCCCCAGGTCAGGAGGCGACGCTTGATCGCGTCCAGGTCTGTGGAGCTGATGCCGTACTCCGCGATGTCATCGGGAACAAGCGATTCGACAGCGCGGAGTCGCGTGGCGAACAGGGTCACGTCGAATCCCGGGTCATGCTGGGCGGCTAAAGACAGGAGATGATCCTCGGCGAAGCGGCCGGATTCTCGGATCGCATCGACATCGAGGTAGTCGCGTGGCTCGCCTCGGCTGTACAGCGCGCCCACCTTGTTCGCGACTGCGTCCTCGATCGCCAAGACCGGTCCAACTTCCAGCCGGATTGGGTCGTGGGCGCGCCAGTCAAGCCCCAGATCCACCTCGAAGACGTAACCCTCACGTGTGGTGAGCAGCAAGCGAGCGAAATGGCTGCTCAGCCGGCCCACTTCGCAGGTGTAGCGGTGGGCAGTCAGCGTCGCTATCGCCGTGTCGATGGCATCGCTGAACCCAGCCGCGGCCCGGGCCGGCGCGAACAGGTCGATATCGTTGGTCGGCCGATCGATCAGCCCGTGCTCGCGGATAGCACCCGAGCCTGCGAGAGCGAATCCTGCCGGACCGATCGCAGCCAGAATGATGCGAGCGGCTTGCCGCTGGTGCTCTTCACCGGTCGGCATCAGGTCGACGCCGCCCGACGCAACTCGGGGAACCGGGACTCCCAGAGGGCAAGGCATCGTGGAGGCAGCGCGAGGTCAGGCCACACCTCGACCAGCCGGGCCGCGTTGAGCATGGCCTCCTGAAGGTCAGTGGTTCCTTCCCGCACCAGGTTGCGGTACGCCTTGTGGAGGCCGCTTCGCGTGTCAAGGTCGGCAGTCGGATCAGGGCCCCAGTGCACCGTACGAGGCAAGATAAGCACCCCAGTGGCGGGGCCTCGCAAGGCATCCAGCGATCGCGGAGTCTCGAAAGGAAAGAGGTCCTGGTAGAGCACGCGCGCTTCCATGGCTGCAACTCCTTTCCCGTCGCGTCTAGTCCCATTCAGCGTAGCGGGCGACACCGACACTGCCCAGAGGCCTCCTTCACCCCGCTCATACCGGCCACCGTCACCCTGGTGGCCGGTGGCGGTGTGCGGCGCGGATCACTCGTTAGGTGCTAAAGGCCATCCAGGCGCATCTAGAGGTGGGGGCTAGGTCTAGGTCGGGAGGTCTGGCCCGGTCTAGCCCTTCGCGGCCTTGAGGCGAGCACGGACCTCGGCCAGCACTTCGTCGATCTGGGCGCGATCCCCTCCGGGGAACAGCAGGTGGGTGCGGCGGACGGCGCCGTGGTAGATCGTCACGTGCGAGCCCTCCTGTGACTGCGTCACCTTGCTCACGTCTGCCCACTGCCCCGCGTGATCGACGCCTGGGCCGAGGAGCCGGTAGCCCTCGTCTGTCAGGGTGAACCGGACAGCCAGCCTGTTGAGCGACACGAAAGCGCCGATCATCAGTGCAGTTCCGGCGACGAGCAGGAGAACTGCCACCACCACGAACGCCACATGCCACCCCTGGCTTAGCGCCGCCACCAGCAGCAGTGCGCCGGCAAGGTCTGCCACCGCGGCGGTGACGAAGGCGCGCACGGGTGGCTGTGGCTTGATGACGTGGGTGCTCTCGGGCATGGGCCAAGACTACTCAGAGTGGGCTCCGGGCCCGCGGAAGCGGCGAGGGTGGGATTCGAACCCACGGAGAGTTGCCCCTCGGCCGCTTTCAAGGCGGCTGCACTAGTCCACTATGCGACCTCGCCAGTGCCCGACCATGTTAGCGCCTCGACGCCGGCGGGTAGGGTGCGGTATCCGAGCTGGAGAGGAGTGGGATGCCGCCGAAGTCACCACTGCCGCCCCGCCACGGATTGCAGGCCGCCTGGGTGCGCACCCCGGACCGCGACCCCTCCGATCCGGCGCCCTGGCCCACGATGCGTGACTGGCTGGTCCACAAGCTAGCGCCGTCCCCGGAGGACGTCGACGAGATGCTGGCGCGGGGCGTCTTCGTCGACCACCACGGCCGGCCGTGGACCGGGCTCGAGGACTACAGCCCCCACACCTTCGTGTGGTTCCATCGGGAATTGCGCGACGAGGCACCGGTGCCGGGAGAACTCACGCTCCTCCACCTCGACGATCGAGTGGCGGTGTTCGACAAACCGCACTTCCTGTCCACCATCCCGCGCGGGCGGCACGTCCTGGAGTCGGCCGTCGTCAAGGCCCGGGCGGCGCTTGGCCTGCCAGAGCTGTCGGCCGCCCACCGCCTGGACCGCGGCACCGCCGGCGTCCTGCTCATGACGACGGCGAAGCGATGGAGGGGCGCCTACCAGAGCGTCTTCGCCGATCGGCTCGCCACCAAGGTCTACCACGCCATCGCCCGGTTCGACCCGGCCCTCGAGTTACCGAGGCGCGTCGAATCACACCTGGTCAAACGCGTGGGCACGCTGCAGACCGAGACTCTCAACCTCCCGCCGAACGCAATCACCAACATCGACGTCCTTGAGGTGCGGGGGGACCATGCGCTCTATGAGGTGCGTCCCCTCACCGGCCGCACCCACCAGATCCGCGCCCACTTCCACCAGTTGGGCATTCCTCTCCTCGGGGACCCCCTGTACCCGGTTGTACTGCCCACGGAGATCGACGACTTCTCCACCCCGCTGCGGCTGCTCGCCCACCGCCTGGAGTTCCCCGACCCGGTCGACGGCGCCCCGCGCAGCTTTGTGAGCCGCCGGGGACTCGTCTGGCCCGGCTGACTCGACTCCGCGCGTCTGCGGTTAGTGTGAAACATGGCACTCTCGCGCAAACAAGCCTCCGAGGCTCTCCCCGTCTGGCGCTACCTCCTCGGCCGGATGCACCTCACTGTCGACGCCGGCTCCTTCACGTCCGCGCTCGACCTCGTCAACGACGTCGGCCGGATCGCGGAGGAGCACAACCACCACCCGGAGATCGACCTGCGCTACTCGCGGGTCCACCTCGCCGTGGCCAGCCACGACGCCGGCGGCATCACTGAGCGCGACGTGGCCTTCGGGTCAGCGGTCGCGGACCTGGTGGCCGCTCGGGGTCTCGAGCCGGTGACGTCGAACCTGGCCGAGATCGAGATCGCCATCGACGCGCTCGACATCCCCGCCGTACTCCCCTTCTGGCGCGCGATCACGGGCTACGCCGACGACGGGCCGGAGGCGCTGATCGACCCCCAGTTGATCGGCCCACCCATCTGGTTCCAGCATATGGACGCGCCCAGGACGCAGCGCAACCGGATCCACCTGGACCTCACGGTGGCCCACGACGAGGCCAGGAACCGGCTGGACCGGGCGCTGGCCGCGGGCGGGACGCTGGTGAGCGACGAGGCGGCGCCCCGGTTCTGGGTGTTGTGCGATCCCGAGGGCAACGAGGTGTGCCTCTGCACCTGGCAGGGCCGCGACGAAGACGATCCCACGGACGGCTAGGGGCCGCACAGCCCTCCGTCCAGGGGCGCGCGTGTGGCAGGGTGGGAGCATGCGCGCAGTGATCGTGGAGACCCCCGGAGACGTCGACGCCCTCACCCTCGGTGAGGTCCCCACCCCCACCCCTGGTCCGGGAGAGGTGCTGGTGCGCACCGTCGCCTCCGGCGTCAACCGAGCCGACGTGCTGCAACGTCAGGGACACTATCCCCCGCCGCCCGGCGAGAGCGACATCATCGGGCTCGAGGCCTCGGGCGTCGTCGAGGCGGTCGGCGAGGGTGTCGAGCGCTGGAGGCCGGGCGACGAGGTGGTGGGCCTGCTGGCCGGCGGTGGCTACGCCGAGTACTTCGTGGCCCCGGCGGGCCAGCTCATCGCGCCACCGCCGGGCGTGGATCTGGTGTCCGCTGCCGGGGTGTTGGAGGTGGCGGCGACGGTGCTGTCCAACCTCCGCGAGGGGAGGCTGCGGGACGGAGAGGTATTCCTGGTGCACGGCGGCGCCGGAGGGATCGGCACGTTCGCCACCCAGTACGCGAAGGCCCTCGGGGCCACCGTCGTGGCCACTGCCGGGAGCCCGGCCAAACTCGAGCACTGTCTCGCGCACGGCGCCGACTACGCGCTCGACTATCACGACGACTGGGTGGCGGCCCTCAAGGCGGCCACAAAGGGCGCCGACGTGATCCTGGACATCATCGGGGCCAAGTACCTCGAGGCCAACGTCTCGTCGTTGAGGAAGAGGGGAAGGATCGTGGTGATCGGACTCCAGGGCGGGGTGAAGGGCACCCTCAACCTGGGCGCGATGCTGAGCAAGCAGGCCACCATCACCGCCACCTCGCTCCGGTTCCGCCCAGCCGAGGAAAAGGCGGAAATCTGCGCCGCCGTCGAGGCCGAGGTGTGGCCGATGCTCGCCGACGGCCGCATCCGGCTCTCACCCGAGACGCGGATCCCGTTCGACGAGGTGTGCCGGGCGCACGAGCAGCTGACCGGCGGCGACAACCTAGGGAAGATCGTCCTGGTGCACTGACTTTCGGGCCACAACCCACCCCCGTCGGCGGCGGTGAACCTCAACCTTCGCCTCACCTTCCGGGTGACGGATCTACGCGGCGGCAGATTGAATGACCACCATGCCTTCCCCGCGCATCCTCCTGAGAGTGCTGCTTGCCGTGGCACTTGCGGCCACGCTCCTGCCCATCGCCAAGCCCGCGGCCGCTTTGGACGCAGCCACGTTTGTTGCGAAGACCTCGGCCTGGGCTCAGGCCGAGGAGCGAGAGTACGGGGTGCCGGCGTCGGTGGCGATGGCGCAGGCGATCCTCGAGTCCGGCTGGGGGGAGTCTTCGCTGACGAAGAATGCGAAGAACTGGTTCGGCATCAAGTGCTCGTCAACGGTGAGCCCGCATCAGAACGGGTGCTACGCCGTCAGCACCACCGAGTACAACTCCAGCGGCACTGCATACACCACGACCGCGCAGTTCCGGAAGTACGACACCGACCAGAACTCGTTCATCGACCACGGCTACTTCCTGAGCAGGTTGACCCGATACGCCAAGGCGTTTAGCTACACCAACAACCCGGACCGCTTCATCGTTGAGGTGCACCTGGGCGGCTACGCGACTGATCCGCAGTACGCCAACAAGGTGATCAACCTGATGGTCAAGTACAACCTGTACCAATACAACGTGACCGCCCCCGCCACAGGCGCCAGCGAACTGGTGATCCGTCCGCAGACCCAGGCCAAGGTGGGCGCGACGGCGTACGTCACCGGCCTACTCAGCCCCGGCGGAGGAGGTCGTGAGATCCTCACGCAGGCCTACACCCCCTCCGGGTGGTCGACGGACCAGAGGGTCACCTCGGGCACCCGCGGCCAGTTCTCGATCCCGCTCACCTTCGGCACCAACACCGTGGGCAGTACCCGCTACCGGGTGCAGGCGGCCTCGGCCGCGGGGACGCTGACCAGCGCGGAGTTCACGGTGGACCGCCTCGGCACGATCACGGTGCAGCCTGTGGCCGGTGTGCTGGTGGGCCAGACCGCCCGCCTGAAGGGCAACGCCGCCGGATACGGCGGCCGCACGGTCACGTCTCAGGTGCTGGTGAGCGGCGCCTGGCAGAACCACACGACGGGCACCGTCAACAGCGACGGGAGCTTCGACCTCCCACTGACCTATGGCCAGTCAACGGCCGGAACCCGCAGCTTCCGGGCGCGGCTCACCACAGCGGGCGGAGTGGTTCTCAGCTCCCCTCAGGTGTCGGCAACGTGGTCCGTGCCCGTGACGGCCGGACCGGACCGATTTGGGACGTCAGCCGCGGTGTCCCAGGCAGTATTCGCACCAGGCGCTCCCGTGGCGTACGTGGCCAGCGGAATCAACTTTCCCGACGCACTGTCAGGATCAGCAGCGGCCGCCACCCTCGGCGGCCCTCTCCTCCTCACACGCCCCGACACACTCCCAGACGTCATCGCCACAGAACTCCAGCGCCTCAAGCCTCAACGCATCGTCATCCTCGGCGGCCCAGCAGCAATCAACCCCGCCATCGACCAACAGCTCACTGCCCTCACAGCCGGCCAGGTGACCCGTCTCGCCGGAGCCGACCGATTCTCAACGTCCGCCGCAGTGTCCCAGGCAGTATTCGCACCAGGCGCTCCCGTGGCGTACGTGGCCAGCGGAATCAACTTTCCCGACGCACTGTCAGGATCAGCAGCGGCCGCCACCCTCGGCGGCCCTCTCCTCCTCGTACGCCCCGACACGATCCCAGACGTCATCGCCACAGAACTCCAGCGCCTCAAGCCTCAACGAATCGTCATCCTCGGCGGCCCCGCAGCCATCAACCCGAGCGTGGCCGAGCAGCTGTGGAATTACCGGGTGGGTTAATTAGCAGCCCGAGTCGACCCCGCAGCTGCGGGTTCAGCCACCGGCATACTCCTCCTCCGAAGGAAGCTGCAGCGTCTGCGTTCGAGCCATAGCGGTGCTTGTCGAGTATCGAGACTGGTATAGGTCCATCCAATCTGCTGCCGCTGCTTCGTCAGCTTCAGAGGCCCACACCCGACCGTGTGCCCAGGAGTACGCATTCTCCTCAACCCAGGTGATCTGTTGCGGCACTGAGCGCCAGCCCACCGAATGCCGCCCGATCAGTGGGTAGTCCTCTTTGTAGCCGGCGGCTGCAAAGGTGACCCTGGCCGGCAGGGCGCTCAACGCAGCACCGACAGGAGTCACCACGGGGCTTGTCCCGAGCGCTTCTGGACGATCCTGATACAGCGGAGACTGGTAGAACACGCAATCCTCCACCCCGTGCGCGTCACAGAGATCCCGAAGTCCGTGGCCCAGACGAAAGTGGCTTGGGTGCGCGTCCAGCCAACTCATGCTTCGGTAACGCGACATCGCTCCAGCGCTGGACACGACATTGGCCATCGCTCTGCGCACCACCTCGTCGACGTCAGACGACTCCTCGTCCACGTAGAGAAAATGGACGTTCCCGACCGGGACTCCCAGCCGTTCTGCAGATGTGAGTAGTTCGGCATTTCGGGAGGCAGAGATCTGTTCGTCACTCAGACACCGATCCAGTTGCGTGCAGAGGGTCTCCTTGACCCTCGTCGTTGTCCCGGGGTACATCACGAACAGATGGACACGCAGACCTCCGTTGATGTCACGGCCTATTCCGCCGGACATGGAAATCAGCTCATCATCCTGGTGCGGTACGAAATAGAAGGCCTCGTCACCAGGGCTGCCGCTGGGAACGATGTTCGGCAACTTCGCCGCGGCGGGGTTGACCCCAGCGCGAACAGCCGAAGTGCCGCACGGCATCGGTTGGCTGGTCACAGCCGACGGCCCGCCAAGGTAGAAGAGGTGCGCCGGCGTGAGGGCTGCGAGAGCAGATGCGGTATACGGAGACGCACATCCATCAGAGCTGAGGAGGATAGGGGCGCCGTAGGCATGCGCCAAGGTCGTCCCGCTCAACCCGTCAGGAAATGCGTTGGCAGACGCAATGAGCACGGTGTCGGCCTGCTCGAAAAATCTACTGGCAACCTGTGCCGCGGTGTCGTACCGATTGACCCCCCCGATCCTCAGAACCGTGGCCCCGGACACCTGCTGGATCTCGCTGGCTACGGCGTCGCTGATGGCGCTGGAACTACCCAGGAGGATGACCTCTGTTGGGGCAAGCCTTCGGAGGGCCTCAGCGCTCGCCGATGGGAGGCTCAGTCTACGCGCGAGCAGCAAAGGGGCACCCAACTCTGCCGCGAGGGGTCCGCCAGCAAGTGCATCCGCATAGACCTCCCCTGAAGCAACGACTACTCGCGAAGACGTGGAGATGGAGCCCGCAACGCTCGCCGCAGTTGCGTAGCGGTCAACCCCCTCGATCCTGGTAACAGGCGCGACTGCGGCGAGCTGCGCTTCCACCTCTGGCGACACAGCCGTGGGGCCGCCCACGATCACGATTTCCTCCGGGGCCAATCGGCCCAGCTCGAGTTCAACCGCTTCGGGAAGCGAATCCCGGCGTGTAAGAAGCATTCGGGAACCCGTTCCAGCCGCCATGGGACCAGAACTAAGGGCATCGGGAAAGTTCTCTCCCGTGGTCACGATGACGCGGCGGCCGTCCCCGGTGGGCAGCCACCGCGCCACGTTGGCGGCGGTGCCGTAACGATCGACTCCTCCAATTCGCTGCTCCGGCGTGCGTTGGATGACAGCGGGCATCACAGCGACAGGATCATCCACCGCTCCGTCGTCAGCGGCTGCTGGCAGCGACATTAGCACCGCCTGTAGCGCACAGCCCAGCACCAAGGAACCTGCCCTTAAGAACGTCATCCCAGCCCCTCTTTGCGCCAACCCCTCGTTGGATCATCACCCTACAGTGCAGCTGCTCCACCCCATGCAGGAGCTAACCTGTGGGAATGCACCAGCCAGACGCACAGGCGAGGCGTGCCTCTGCCGCTCCCTCAACCACGCGGCCTCTGAGGCGCGTCAACCTCCGCGTGCTGTCGGTTCTCCGGAATTTCTCACTCGCGTCCACGTTCACGTGGAACCACATGGTGGACGATCCCGTTGTCCTGGTGGTCCAGGCAAGTGAGACGTTCCCGCGTAGGATCATCCAGCCGCTTGCGCGAGCGACTCAGCGACTGCTGCCGTCGCCTGCGTCACGACTGGGCGCGCTGGCAGCGGCAATCAGCGGGGACAAGCCTGATCTTCATCGGAGAATAACCGCAGCGATCGCGCGCGAGGCGCGCCCGCGCACGCTTGCTCGATTGGCCGACATGGCGCTGGCCGTCCACGAACGCGAATGGGCGACCAGTGCATTCGCCGCCATACCAGAGAGCAAGTACAACCTCAAGCTGGTCCAGTCCGTCGCGTCGAGGATGGCTGCGTATGACGGGGATATTGACGGGGCCGTCAGGTGGGCCCGGAGATATGGCGCCGCCAGCAGTGTGGCTCGGAGATTCACTGGCCGACTCGACCTGCTGAGCGGTCGAGAGATCAAGATCAAGGCAGGTGGCGAATACAAGCCCATCAACAACCGAGTATTACATGTGCTGACAAACTCGCTGCCGCACTCGCCAAGCGGCTATCCACAGCGCACGCACTCGATCCTGCTCGCCCTTCGCGAAGCGGGATGGGACGTCATGGCTGTAACACGAATCGCATACCCGGTTCAAGTGGGAAAGCTGACGGCTCGCGACATCGACATCATCGATGGGATCGAATACCACCGCATCCTTCCATGGCGTGTCGCCGGGGATGATTTCGAGGCTCGGCAGCAGCAGGCGGAGGAGATGCGCGCGATCGTGCACCAGTTCCGGCCTGCGATCCTGCATACCACCACCCCGTTCCACAACGCCGCGCCAGTCAAAGCAGTCGCAGAAGCCTACGGAATACCGTGGATCTATGAAGTCAGGGGGCAGCAAGCCGACACCTGGGTTGCGAAGCACGGAGAGACGTCTGAGGGTTCGCAATACCACCGGCTGTTCCACGAGCGGGAAGCCGCCGCTGCGCGGGCCGCTGACGCGGTGGTCACGCTCGGCGAGGAGATGCGACGGACTCTCCTCGACTCAGGCGTCGATCCGGAGACCATTACGCTGTGCCCCAACGCAGTGGGGCAGGCTTTCCTCGAATCGCCGCTGACGAAGCGGGCAGCACGATCACGCCTGGGATTGGATCCTGATCTCACCTACATCGGCGCGGTCTCGTCGCTCGTCGGGTACGAAGGACACGACGATCTTCTTCGAGCGTTCGCTCTCCTTCAGGGGGACTTCCCCACCTTGAGGCTATTGCTCGTCGGAGATGGGGTGCAGGGACCGTACCTTCATCAACTGGCAAGGCAGCTGGAGATCGAAGGACGATGCCTGTTCCCGGGTCGGGTGCCACGTGACCAGGCAGTGCTCTGGCATCAGTCCCTCGACGTCTTCACGGTCCCGCGGAAGGACCTGGAGGTCACCCGGAAAGTGACGCCATTAAAGCCCGTCGAGGCCTCAGCAGCAGCACGCCCCGTCGTAGCAAGCCGGCTTCCCGCGCTGCAGGAGCTAGTGAAGGAGAATGAGACCGGACTGTTCTGCGCCCCGGACGACCCCCAATCACTGGCTGAGGCGCTCCGGCACCTTCTTGCGGACCCCGAACTGGCTGACCGTCTGGGGCGCCAGGGCCGGGACTGGGTACTGTCCGAAAGGACTTGGCGGAGCAACGCTGAACGTTACGGGCACGTCTACCGGTCTCTTGGAGCGAGTCCAGCCTAAGGTCGCTGGTATGATCGCGTGTGCTCGGCGCACCATTTGGGCGCGCACAGCACCTAGACTGACGCCCGCGTCCAAGCGTCCAAGCTAAAGGAAGTTGATTGTGCCTCAGACTCAGCACCCCAAAGTTGTCGTCGTAGGCCTCGGGTACATCGGCCTGCCCACCGCTGCCATCCTGGCACACAAGGGCGTCGAGGTAGTCGGCGTCGACGTCAACGAGAGGACCGTCAACGCTGTGAACGCGGGAACGGTCCCCTTCGTTGAACCAGATCTCGCGGGCTACGTGGCAGAAGGTGTTCAGTCCGGGAGGCTGCGTGCCGCACTGACCCCCGAAAAGGCCGACGTGTTCGTCATCGCAGTCCCCACCCCTTTCAAGGAGGATCGCTCCGCTGACCTGAGCTACGTTGAAGCTGCCGCGACGGCCATCGCAACCCAGTTGACCGGTTCAGAACTGGTGATTCTGGAGTCGACGTCGCCACCTGGGACGACGGAGTTCATGGCGCAGGTCATCGTCAACTCCCGGCCCGATCTCTCCGGCGCACGGCTGCTTTTCGCCCATTGCCCCGAACGCGTCCTCCCTGGCCGCGTCATGGTGGAACTCGTAGAGAACGACCGGATCGTCGGAGGCCTCACGCCGGAGGCGGCTGAGGCAGCGAAGGCCCTCTACAGGCTCTTCTGCAAGGGACAGATCCTCACCACGACGGCGGTCACCGCAGAACTGGCCAAGCTGGTCGAGAACTCCTATCGCGATGTCAACATCGCTTTCGCGAACGAGCTCTCGCTCATTGCTGAGCAGTTGAACGTCGACGTGTGGGAGCTCATAGAGTTGGCCAACCATCACCCCCGGGTGAATATTCTTCAGCCGGGCCCGGGCGTTGGTGGCCATTGCATCGCTGTGGACCCATGGTTCATTATCGCCAGCGCACCTGCCCAGGCGAAGTTGATCCGTTCTGCCCGCGAGGTCAATGACGGAAAGTCCGAGCACGTGACCGCCCAGATCGCACGGAACGTGAACGACCATGCGCTTCATTCTGTCGCCCTGCTCGGCTTGGCCTTCAAGCCTGATATCGACGACCTGCGTGAATCTCCAGCCGTGGAGATAGCAGTCAGAGTCGCGGCCCAGTTGCCCGATACTCGATTCCTCATCGCTGAACCTCACATCCAGCAGCTCCCAGCCTCCTTGAGCGACCAGCGCAATGTCACGCTAACCACCGCCGAAGCGGCCATCGATGAGGCCGAACTCGTGGTTGTTCTGGTCGATCACAGCGACTTCAGAGCGCTCGACAAGAACCTTGTCACTGAGAAACGAATCATCGACACGCGCGGGCTGTTCCGATAAGGCCGCGTAGATGCGAGTGACCCTGAGACGGCTACTGACGAGATTACGAGACCAGACCCGCAGCGTGACCCTCGCGATCCTGCTGCTTGCAACCGGGATGGCGCTGCTGTTGATCGAACTCGCTAGATCGGATCTCTGGTTCGCGGCAGCAGGGACTATACCGCTGACGGTTGTCGCTGGATTTGTAATTCACAAACTCGGCAGAACGAGCGCCCTCACGTCCCGGGTCATGAAGAGTCTTCGCAGGACAGACGGCTACCCGAGCGCTCCGGCACTTGGCGCAGCCATACCAACACACACCGGCGAGGAACTGCGAATCATCGGGGCCTACACCCCGAAGGCACACCTGACATCACGGCTGGCAGGCAGACAGGCGGCTGCCGTTGAGCGTGACCCTCAGGCTTCAGCCCGACTGTTCGCGGCCACCCACGGGATGGGCGCAGCACTCGCGCCACCTCATCGGGGGCGAGTGATAGCGCTCATTGGCCCAAAGTCGACGGCGGACCGGCTCAGCGAGCACTGTCACGTAGTCATGCTGCACCCGAGCTTGTCACAGGCGGAGCTCAGCTACCACCTACCCAGCGCGGTTGTCATTGATGAGACAGCCAACTCCGAAGGCCCCTGGGCGACCGCCCTCGAGCCCGTTGGAGCAGTTCTTTTCGAAGAGATCGCCGAAGTCGTGGAGTGGGCGGCGAAGCGAAGCATGACGGTGCACGTTGTACCCGGTGGCGGTACCAGTCCTCTCGGGTCAACCGTCCTTCGCTCACTGCGGACGCACATTGTCGCGCTCCCGGAAGACTCGAAGGAAGGGGGCGCCTCGGGAGTCATGCAGGCCCTGACCACTCTCGTTGGCGAACGTCGTGAAGGGGTTCACACATGACTCGACAGATTGTCTTGTACGGTGACGTTGACCTCAACGTGATCGACGGGTCTGCGGTATGGCTGGTGTCGCTCGCGGAGACAATCGCTCGCACCGACTCACATGTTCATGTGCAGCTCAAGGCGCCGGTGGTCACCGATCGCCTGTTGCGACGGCTGAGGCTGTTGCCGAACGTTACTGTGCACGAGGCAAGAGTCCCTCTGGGCGAGACGATGATTCCGAGTGAGCATGCCCCCAAGATCGTCGGGGATCTGGCGCGTCGGACAGACGCGGGCATCGTCATCCTGCGCGGCAGCAGGCTCAACAGAGCGGCCGCTGACGAACCAACACTCGAAGGCAAGGTCTGGGCCTACATCACGGATTATCATGTCCCGGCAACTCCCCGGCAGAGACAGCTGATTGATTACGTCGGACAGAGGGCTCGCCGCTTCTTCGCGCAGACCCCCGAAGCTCGCGCCTATCTGGAGGCTGTGATTCCAAGCCTGGCCGGGAAGACGCTCCTGATGAACCCTGTTGTCCCTGACGATTTCTTTGTCGACATCGAGCAGGATCAACACGACGAGGTGCCCGAACTGCTGCGGCTCGTATATTCGGGCAAACTGCACCCTGACTGGCACACGGATTCCATATTCGAGCTCCCCAGATGGCTGCGTGAGTCGGGGGTCAATGCCACTCTCGACGTCGTCGGGGACAAGGTACAGGCAAGGCCGGGCGAGCCTGAGTGGGCCACGACGATGGCAGCCCTCCTCAAGAGCCCTCCAGCGGGAGTCAACGTTCTCGGCGGCAAGTCACGAGAGGATGCCGTGGCCGTGGTGACGAACGCTGACATTGGGCTGAGTTGGCGCTCTCCAGCTCTCGACGGGAGCGTCGAAGTCTCGACGAAAATGCTGGAGTATGCGGCGGCCGGTACTCCTCCGCTAATCAACCGCACAGCGGCGCACGAGGCGATCTTCGGAAGCGACTACCCCCTCTTTGTCGACACTCAGGATCCGACGGCGGTGGCAAGTACTATCGCCGATGCAGTACCACTCCTTTCGGAGGCTAGACGACAGGCACACAAGGCCGTCACCTGGTACTCCGGTGCAGCCACCGCCACCCGGCTTGAATCATACTTTCGACGTGTAGAACCGGATTACACTGCGCATCCGCCGAGCCAGAAGTCCACGGTCCTCGTGGCCAGCCACGACCTCAAGTTCGCCGGCGATCTTCTCGAGATGCTGAAATCCCGCGTGGACATCGATCTCGCCGTGGACCCGTGGGAGACGCTGCACAAGCACGATGCGAGACGCTCTGCACAGCTGCTGCGCGGCGCCCACACAATCATCTGCGAGTGGGCCGGTCCCAACGCCGCGTGGTACTCCCAGCACAAAGACGTTCGCCAACGACTCGTCGTACGGTTACATGGCTTCGAGGTAAGGAATAGAGCTCCTTGGCTTCGAGACATCAACATCACGAACATTGACGCCATCGTCACCGTGTCGGACTATATGAAAAGCCAGATCGTGGAAGTCACAGGATGGCCTGCAGACAAGATCGTGGTCATCCCGAATACAATCGACACCGAAGACCTCGATCGGCCAAAACACACAGATGCCCGTTTCCGTCTTGGCATCGTGGGCATTGTGCCTCGCCTCAAGCGCCTTGACCGTGCCATCGATCTCGTGGAGAGTCTCGTCGAGAGCGATCCCCGGTACTCGTTGCACGTGAAAGGCCGAATGCCTTGGGAGTATCCACACATCTGGGGTCAACCCAAACAGCAGGAGTATTTCCTCGGCCTCTTTGACCGGATCGGGTCGTCGCGGCTGGCGGAGCATGTGGTGTTCGAACCATTCGGTGCGGACATGGCGAATTGGCTGACCAAGATGGGGTGGATTCTCTCCCCGTCTGACGAGGAGAGTTTCCACTTGGCTCCCGCCGAAGGAATGGCGAGCGGTGCGCTGCCAGTGGTGTGGGCACGACCAGGGGCCGCAGAGGTCTTCGGCTCGGACTTCTTGGTGGATTCAACTCCGGCCGCCGCTGAGTTGATCATGAGCCTGCGTGCGGAGGATGTCTACGCCGACGCCACGGATCGCGCACGCGACATTGTGGCACCCTACGATATCCAGCACACCAATCATGCCTGGATGGAAGTCCTGAGAGGGTGACCAGCCATCCCCGGTTGCCCGGTGGGGCCCAGCACTGTGGGCCCAGCAACGAACCAACCGCGCGGGACGCTCGGTGCGCTCTACCGGCTGCCCAGGACGGCCGCCTCGAGGCGGTGGTAAACGGTGCGCTCGGATAGGCTTGCCTGCACATAAGAACGGGCTTGAGTCGCGCGTTGCTCCCACGCACTCGAGTCACGGGATTCTCGGAGGATCTGGGACCTCATGTCCTCGACGCCGGTCGTGACCCACGCCTTGGGGTAAAGCTCGTCCACTCCCCTCCATGGGAGCGACAGAGGAACACAACCATGAGCCGCGCCATCCGGGAGCGTGTAGTGGAAGGACTCAAAGTCGCTGGTTGAGAGCGCGAACCCGATCTGAGCCCAGAACGTCGACAAGTCCGGCTCGAACGGGCTCAAGATCACTCCGCCGCGCAGGGCCGACTCGTGATCAATCCGGGCGAACTGCTCTGAAAAGTACCGCTGCTCGGACGTCCGGTTCTTCAACCATTCATGCTCCCCCGGAAGTTTCCCTTTGAGAATCAGCCGGTACCTCGGATCATCGACGCGCAAACCCGCGAGGATGTCGAGTGCCAAGTCAAGTCGCTTTCGTGCAGGCGCCAGGCCGACCAATCCCAGCGTGAACCGGCGAACATCAGTGTGCGTTGCGGTTGTGTCAGGCACACGCACCGAATTGGGTACAGCAACGACCAGCTGTTCGGGCAAGCCGAAGTTCCTGCAGACGATGCGCTTCATATATGGACCCACCACGATCAACGCATCTGGGTGCTTCATCCGGTGCAGATACTCCCCGTTGATCTCCTGCAGATGAAGTCGCACTGCCAGCCGAGTCTGGGGCATTCGATGATGGGAATACCACACGGCGTTACCGAGTGCCCACTCACATAGCACGGCGTCCGCATCTGCCAGCATACTTTCGCTCCGGGACACGTCGTGGCGGTTGTGTCCCGCCCATTGGTCCACCAGAACCCGGTGACCACAGCTAGCCAGATAGGCGATGAAGCCCTGCGCGAACTTGAGGTCATGGCCTGCAATCAGAACCGTGCGCGGCCGCTCAACAGACCTGATTGCGGCGACTGAAGCCGATGCAGGGCAATCGCCCAAGAGGGCCAGTCTGGATTCCGCCGCCCGCCGGCTCAGCATTGCCCGGGATATGGGTACTTCAAGCTCGTGCAGGGCGAGCCTGGGAATGCCAAGCCGCTCCCCCAGATCAGTCCCCACTGTGAACGAGCAACACCCCGCTAGCACCTCGAGCTGTCCAGCATCAAGGCCTTCGATCCATGGGTGCTCAAGGTCAAGTGACACCAGAGGCGTGCGCACGCCGTCGAGCTCGATGGCCGACGGAATGGTGACGCCTCTGGTGATCGCGTATATACGAGCCCCTCCCCCAAGCCATCGGACGAGCGGATCCCAAGGCGGAGCGGGTTCCCCCCAGGCAAGCCGACCCTCTGGCCAGATTGCGCCCGGTGGTGCAACATGGAACGCCCGCCGCAGAACCCCACTGACTCCCCAACGAGCAGAGGCGCCTACTCGACCGAATCGCTCGCAGAGCCGTCGCAGCCGGTACATGACGGCAGAGCGCAGCTTTCCGAGACGGCCAAGCACACTCAGCCCCGCACCCAGGCCACCTCGGTACGGACGAGGGCAGCCTGCTTCTCCTCGCGCAGTAGCCGAGCGCTGCGTTCCCTCTTCCGACCGCGATGGATCGCATACGTGGAATACGCTTCGGTCACCTCTTGGACGTCACCATCCATGATCAGATCGCCCTGCTCCAACCAGATCGCTCGCGTGCACATGTCACGGATGGTCTCCATCGAGTGGCTGACCAGCAGCACACAGCCGGCCTGTGCTCGCAACTCATCGACTCGACCCCGCGTGCGGTCTCTGAACTGGGCATCACCAGTGTTGAGCGCCTCATCGATGATCAGGATGTCAGGGTCAAGGGCTGTGGCAATTGCAAACTGCAGACGGGCCGCCATACCGGACGAGTACGACCGCAGCGGGAGATGGATATGGTCTGCCAGACCCGACAAATCGAGGATCATTGCCCTACGCTCACGGACCTGCTCCCGTGTCATGCCCATTGCCAGACACCCCAGCAGGATGTTCTCATCGCCGGTAAGGGAGGGCTGCAGAGCAGCATTGACCCCAAGCAGGATAGGAGTCGAGGTGGCCATGATTCGCCCCTGCGTCGGCTGAATCTGACCTGAGACAACCTTCATCAGGGTTGACTTGCCTGAGCCGTTGGTGCCTATGACACCTACGCTCTCACCGTGCCGGATGACGAGGCTAAGCGGGTGAAGAGCCTTGATCGCCTCATGATGAGTGCGGGATGCGCTCCGGATCCGAGCCATCAAGCCTCGGGGCTCTTCCTTCAGCTGATTCGTCCGCACGTGGTACGTCACCGCCACCTGGTCCACAACCAGCGACGGTGTTGGGAGAGCACTGTCAGTCATCATTCCTCTCCGTACGCCTCTTCACCAAACCAGAAGTAGAGCAGACCCACTGCTGCGACGCCCACCGCCGAAACCGTTGCCACGGTCCAACTGAGCCACCCTGCGGGTCCACCGTAGAGAAGCCCTTCCCTAGCGATGTCGAGGAAGGCATATGCTGGGTTGAGTTGCATGATCAGATAGATTGTCGCATTGCTTTCGAAGCGGGAGATTGAGAAGAAGACAGCCGACAGATACATCCAGATCCTGAGGGCGAAACTGATCAGATGCGTATAGTCATTGCGATGCGACACCAACCTGGACAAGATGAACGACACCCCCACATTGAAGGTGAACTGCACAACGGTCAACGGAATGAGCACCAACCACCAGACAGTAACGGGTTCCAGGGGAGGAATGAGCAGGACCAGTATCGCCATGACGATGTAGGTGGGCACCGTCTGCAACAGCTCGCGCACATTCGAGGCGATGGGGAGTGTTGCACGGGGGAAGCTGAACGCCCGAAGCAGAGATTTTCCAGAGGTGATGGCTCGGGAACCCGACATGATCGAGGCGGATGTGAACCGGAAGACGAAAACTCCGACGATGAGATAGGCGATGAAATTCGGTACACCTCGTCCCGTTCCCAGGAGCACTCCAAAGATGAGGTAGTACGTCAACCCGTTGAGAATCGGATTGATGATGATCCAGGCCAACCCCAACGAATCGTCGTAGTTGCCCGCCGAAACACGGGCTCTGGAGTCATACCAGATGAATCTGCGAAAGTGCCACAATTGACGTAGATACTCAATCATCCCCGGACGAGCACCGATGCGAACCAGACCAGCATCACTGATCTCTTGACGGCCTACAGAGGAGCTACGCGCTGCTTCATCAGCCACGGTCGGTCACCACCTTCAACGAAGCGGCCGGTACAGCCTCCACCTTCACCGCTCACCTTCTCACTCTGCGCCGAAGTCGGCTACGCGACAACCAACCCCCAGTAGCTCGCCGATGGCAGCCACGCTGCGCACAGACGCCTGCCCATCCCCATAGGGATTCACAGCACGGCTCATTTCCGCATAGCGCGAGGGGTCATCAAGCAGGGCCCGCGTCTCAGAAACAATGCGGTCCGCGTCGGTTCCGATCAACTTCACGGTCCCCGCAGTCACTGCTTCAGGCCGTTCCGTGTTCTCTCTCAACACCAGTACGGGACGCCCAAGGCTTGGCGCCTCCTCCTGCACTCCACCCGAATCCGTCAGGATCACGTCCGCCCACTTCTGCGCGTGGACAAACTCCGGGTAGTCAAGAGGTTCGATCATCAGGACGTTGTCCAACCCTACGAAACTAGGCGACACAGCCTCCCGCACCTTGGGGTTCCTATGAGCCGGAAACACGAAGATCCGATCGGGGTACAGAACGGCGAGACGTGCGATTGCACGGCCGATCTGCACCATCCGGTCCCCCCAGTTCTCCCGCCGGTGAGCGGTGATGAGGACGGCTCTCTGTCCAGACTGCGCTGCCGCGTGCAGACGCTTGTCAGTGAATTCCACCGGCTTCTCCGAGGTCCACTGGAGTGCGTCGATGACCGTGTTACCCACCACCGCAATCGAAGCGGGGTTCACGCCCTCACGCAGAAGGTTCGAACGAGACTCTGCCGTGGGTGCGAGATGCAGCGCTGCGAGCTGCCCCACGATCTTCCGGTTTCCCTCCTCCGGGAAAGGAGAGTGGATGTCCCCTGACCGAAGACCCGCCTCCAAGTGAACCACCGGCACCTCTGTGTAGAAGCACGTGATGGCCGCCATGGCGACCGTTGATGTGTCCCCTTGAACGACGACGGCGTCTGGCTTCACCCGGTCTAGAGCCTCCGGCAGCCCCGCGAGAATGCGGGAAGCCAAATCAGTGAGTGACTGACCCTGCCGCATGACGGCCAAGTCCAGATCGGGGTGGATCCCGAACCAATTGTTGACCTGATCGAGCATCTCCCGATGCTGCCCCGTACTCACCACGACGGGAGAGAGTTCCGAGGAACGTTCAAGCGCCATGATCAGGGGAGCAACTTTCACGGCCTCGGGCCGCGTGCCGTACACGACCATCACCTGCTTCACGATCACTCCTCAAGTTGACACGAGCCTGCGTTTACATCGGCGAGGCAGGACACAGACTAGCCGCCCAGCGCATGGCCACCAATAGGTGACACTCACTACGGCACTGTGCACGGTCTCGGTCCGTGCCGCCTCGCTCGTCAGGGCGGGGCCCTCGTGGCGTCAATATGGGCTGGAACCTCTGGGCGCTGCCCAACGCGCCCGGCAGGAGCCCACCGCGAAGCCCTCGGCCTCTTGGTTAGCGACGGGCGCAACGGTCTACTCCGCGGCAGCTGAGGCTACGCGATGGAATTCAATCCGGCCCACAATCCCCCAGCGGGATGAGTGACGGCCCAGCGCGTGGTGAGGCTCCCGGTGCCGTTTCCCGGGTAGAGGTAGAGCACACCGTTGGACCTCTGTCGTGCCATGAGGTCCGGGATCCTGTCCCCGGTGAGGTCCGACATGCCCTCGATCATGTCCATCACACCCCAGCCGGTACCGATACGGCTTCGCGCGAGCAGTGAGCCGCTCCCGTTCCCGGGGTAGAACCACAGGTAGCCCGTACTGCGCTCCCGTGCGATCAGGTCCGAGGTCCCGTCGGAGTTGAAGTCACCCGTCGAGATCAGCAGATCCATCACGTTCCAGCCTGTGCCGATCCGGCTGCGCGTGCTCAGAGAGTTTCCTTTGTAAAGCCAGAGCTCACCGGTGGACTTCTGGACGGTCACAAGGTCCGCCCTTCCATCACCGTTGAAGTCTGCGACGCCCGCGATGTCGCCCATGCTGTTCCAGCCTGTACCCACCCGCTTGCGGCTCCCTCCTCCGTAGCCGTATCCGACGTACAGGTACAGGTACCCAGTGGACGCTTCTCGCGCGACGAAGTCACTGGCCCCGTCTCCGTTGAGGTCGCCCACAACCTCGAGGTGGTTCATCACTCCCCACCCAGTGCCGATCTGCTGCCTGGTGAACTGACCCCGCTCGTTGCCCGCGTAGCGCCACAGCTTTCCGTCAGGGCTGCGGGCAAGGAGGTCGTTCCTCCAGTCTCCGTTCAGGTCGTTGACGAACCCCGTCATCGTCGGCCGCGGCTTGGCCAACGATGTGAACTGGTAGGTGCCGCAGGTCCGGTTGTAGTCGCGCGTGTCGTCATACCACTGTGCAATGCGTACCGGGCCGCCGGAGAAGCTCGCCTGGGTGCACCGGTCCAGAGCCTCACTGGGGTAGTCGAGCCGCCCAGCCGTGGCCCACACATGAACGTTTGGGAGCTTCCATGCCCCGACGATCTCGTTCCATCCGTTCGTGTATGAATACAGCCCGTAGCTGAAGCTGGAGTCCGAAAGCCCACGCATGAAGCCCTCGATGATCGCGCGGTTCAGGGCACGTTTGGCTGCCGTCCCAGCCGGCCACGGCTGCTTGGGCCGAGGTTCCACGTCGATCCACACGACGGGCGGCCTCCAGCCGATCCTCTGCAGAGAGGCCACCGCATACTTCGCCTCCGCGTAGCCGACGTTGCTTAGCCGGCCAGCCAGCGTGGTCGTCCGCCATGGCCCCGTTGACCCGTACTGAGTGAGTTGCGCCGCCGTCGGATACGTGGCCATCCCGTAGGCGTGGGCGGGCTTTGACCGCGAGGTCACCCACTGCACCTGGCTCGCCAGGCAGGGGTTCTCTGTGAACGCCAACCCCTTGGTGAGTCCGATGATGACGAACTGGGTGCTCGACGGCGGCATCGGGAGGCCATAGCCGCCTGGCGCCGGGCACTGGGGCCACGACACATCGTGGCCAAACAGGTCGGCTGCCTGCGCTGATGGAACTGGAGCCACCCCGAAGAGGATCAGAGCGACAATGACCAGACGCGACGCGATCGCCTTGACCGACAGTCGCCTGCGGGTACCCATGGCACACCACCATTCTGCTTCTCAGGCCAGTGTCACCCCGGACGACGGGTGAAGCACCAGCCCGGGATTCAGCCGCCGAGGGACCAGCAATCGTGCGGCTCAGAGCCTTGTCAGCCCCGAGCACCGCGATCGCGGCGGCCACAAATGTTGCGTCACACAACTGCCGAGAGTGGGTGCAGAGCACGCCGACCCTGCCACGCGCCGACGCTCTCCCGGGCCGGACGCTTCCGAGGCGCCCGGCACGCATCATCTACAGTGACCCCGTGTCCAAAGTCTTGACTTCCCTCCCCGTCGGCGAGCGCGTCGGCATCGCTTTCTCCGGCGGGCTCGATACCTCCGTCGCCGTCGCGTGGATGCGCGAGGCCGGAGCCGTGCCCTGCACCTACACCGCCGACATCGGCCAGTACGACGAGCCCGACATCGACTCGGTTCCCGGCCGAGCCGTGCAGTACGGCGCCGAGCTGTCGCGGCTGGTGGACTGCCGTGCCCACCTCGTCGAGGAAGGCCTCTCCGCCCTCGCGTGCGGCGCCTTCCACATCCGCTCGGCCGGCAGGGCGTACTTCAACACAACCCCCATCGGCCGCGCCGTCACAGGCACGCTGCTGGTCCGCGCCATGGCTGAGGACAACGTCTTCATCTGGGGCGACGGCTCCACCTACAAGGGCAACGACATCGAGCGGTTCTACCGCTACGGACTGATGGCCAACCCGCAGCTGCGCATCTACAAGCCGTGGCTGGACGAGGAGTTCGTCCACCAACTCGGCGGCCGCGACGAGATGAGCCAGTGGCTCTCCGAGCGCAAGCTCCCCTACCGCGACTCCAAGGAGAAGGCCTACTCCACGGACGCCAACATCTGGGGCGCCACGCACGAGGCCAAGACCCTCGAGGACCTCAACGTGTCGCTGGAGACCGTTGAGCCCATCATGGGCGTCAAGTACTGGGACCCGGCGGTGGCCATCGCCACCGAGGACGTGACCGTCCGCTTCGAGCTGGGCCGCCCCGTCGCGCTCAACGGCACCCGCTTCGACGATCCCGTCGCGCTCGTCATGGAGGCCAACGCCATCGGCGGCCGCCACGGCCTGGGGATGAGCGATCAGATCGAGAACCGCATCATCGAGGCGAAGTCCCGCGGCATCTATGAGGCCCCCGGCATGGCGCTGCTGTGGATCGCCTACGAGCGCCTGCTCAGCGCCATCCACAACGAGGACACGCTCGCGAACTACCGCTCCCAGGGCCTCCAGCTCGGCCGGCTCCTGTACGAGGGCCGCTGGCTGGACCCGCAGTCGCTGATGCTGCGCGAATCCATCCAGCGCTGGGTGGCCTCCGCCGTCACCGGCGAGGTGGATGTGCGGCTGCGACGCGGCGACGACTACACCATCCTGGACACGCGCGGCCCCCACCTCTCCTACCAGCCGCACAAGCTGTCCATGGAACGCGTCGAGGACGCCGCCTTCGGCCCCACGGACCGCATCGGACAGCTGACCATGCGCAACCTGGACATCGCCGATTCGCGCGAGAAGCTGGAGCTGTACGCGGCACAGGGAACGCTGTTGGCGGGCCACCAAGACCTGATCGGGCGCCTCGAGGCGGGCGGCGCTGCCGCCATCGCCGAGCTCGGCGCCACCGGCCCGTCGGACGTCGACGAGGCGGTCGCCAGCTCCTCCATGGAGTCCGGCACCGACTGACCCCCTCGCCCTCCCCCGCGACACTCAAGCCGCCGCTCACCTGCCCAGCATGGTGAGCGGCGGTTTCATAGTGGCCGAAAGTCAACTCCTCCCACCGGTGGGTGAACGGCACGCAACATCGCTGGTCATCCCGCTCCCGCGCATCTGGTCCGCGCCCTCAACACGACGGAAATGAGTATCCATACTCAATTGACCGTCGCCAAGCACTCAGCTTATTCAGGTAGGCACTCCCATCCCTGGGACCGGGACACGGCCCGGCTGTTGGCAACGTTGGTGCCTGGGATTCCACCCAGGACGACAGCAGCAGCGAGGGGCAGCTATGGCTGAAATGACAGAGTGTGTGAGGTACAGAAACGTCTTCCTCCACCCATTACTCGACGACGGGGTCACTCCGGACTCCCGGAGCGAGCGGCGCGAACAGGCGATGGTGCGGGCGCAGGCGGAGACGATGTGCGCCCAATGTCCACGGCTGGCCGCGTGCCTCACCGACGCCGTGACCAAGTTCGACGTCGCCGGTTTCGTGGCGGGCACCACCAGGCGGCAGCGGCAGGAGATCCGCGCCCGGCTCGCCATCGAGGTGGCTCCGGAGGACTTCGACTCGGCCGTCGGGGTCAGGTCGGGCCGCCAGTACGACCCGCACGAGATCTACCGGCTCCGCACCGCCCATCCGAACCTCCCGCTGGTGGTGATCGCCAGCCGGATCGGCTGTTCCGTCTCCACCATCAAACGTCACCTCCGCAGGATCGAGGAGGAAGGGCTCGACTGGCGCAGACCAGAACGGCCGGCACCCACCCCCGTCGAGGTGATGACGGTGGCCTCCGACGTGCTGCGGGGGTCGCGACGGGTGGTCGCCGCCTGAACCCACCGTCGCGGGAAGCTCGGAGCAGTTTCGGCAAATCCTTGAATCCGTCGCGGTGATCGGGCGAGAGTGGGGGCATGACCCGAATCGGCTTCCACGCCTCCCACGAACAGATTTCGCCGCGCCAACTGCTCCTCGACGTCCAGCGGGCCGAGCGCGTCGGCTTCGACATGGCGATGTGCTCGGACCACTACAAGCCGTGGTCGGAGCGGCAGGGGCACTCGGGCTACACCTGGTCCTGGCTCGGTGCCGCGCTGGCGACCACCGGCCTGGCGTTCGGGTGTGTCTGCGCGCCCGGCCAGCGCTACCACCCCGCCGTCGTGGCGCAGAAGATCGGCACGCTCGCGCAGATGTTCCCGGGGCGGTTCTGGACGGCTCTGGCCAGCGGCGAGGCCATGAACGAGTCGATCACCGGGGACCGCTGGCCCGCGAAGGACGAACGGGTCGAGCGCCTCGAGGAGTGCGTCGACGTGATCCGCCGCCTCCTCGACGGCGAGGAGGTCAGCCACAGCGGCCTGATCACCGTGGACCGCGCGAAGGTGTGGGACCGGCCTGAGGAGCCGCCGTCGCTGCTGGTCCCGGCCGTGTCGGCCGCCTCCGCGGCGAGGGCTGCGGCCTGGGCGGACGGCCTCATCACCGTCAACCAGGACCTCGAGGTGCTGCGCGAGGTGATCGAGGCCTACCGAGGGGCGGGCGGGCGCGGACCGGTGGCGCTCCAGCTCCATCTGTCGTGGGCGCCCACCATGGAGGAGGCCGAACAGATCGCCTTCGACCAATGGCGCTCGAACGTGCTGGGCGAGCCGCTCGCCTGGGACATCGCCACCGTCGAAGGCTTCGACGCGGCCTCGAAGCACGTCACCCTTGAATCGGTGCGCGACGTGGTGCGCATCTCGCCGGACCTGGACCAGCACGTCGCGTGGATCCGCGACTACGCAGACCTCGGGTTCGACGACATCTACCTGCACTACGTGGGCCAGGACCAGTCCGACTACCTCGACGCGTTCGGCGCGCACGTCCTCCCCAAGGTCCGGTGACGGCGATGAGGATCACCGACACCAGCGACCTGTGGTGGAAGAGCGCAGTGGTCTACTGCCTGGACATCGAGACCTTCCTCGACTCCAACGGCGACGGGGTGGGAGACCTCGGCGGCCTCTCGCAACGCATCGACTACCTCGCCCAACTCGGCATCACCTGCCTGTGGCTGATGCCGTTCTACCCCTCCCCGGACCGCGACGACGGCTACGACGTCAAGGACTTCTACGGCGTCGACCCGCGGCTGGGCAACCACGGCGAGCTCGTCGAGGTGATCCGCACCGCCCACGACCGGGGCATCCGCGTGATCGCGGACCTCATCGTCAACCACACCTCGGACCAGCATCCCTGGTTCGTGGCCTCGCGGCGCAGCACCACCAACCCGTTCCGCGACTACTACGTATGGCGCGACACCGACCCAGGCGACACCTCGGCCGAGGTGGTCTTCCCGGACGAGGAGGAGGGCATCTGGACGAAGGACGATCGCACCGGCGAGTGGTACCTGCACCACTTCTACGCGCACCAGCCGGACCTCAACCTGGCCAATCCTGCGGTGATGGACGAGATTCTGCGCACCGTCGGCTTCTGGCTTGAGCTGGGAATCGACGGATTCCGGGTGGACGCGGTCCCGTTCCTCATGCAGAACGCGGAGAACACCGGCACGCAGACCATGGCGGTCGATCCCCACGACGTGATCAGGCAGCTGCGCGCGTTCATGCAGCGCCGCAAGGGTCACGCGATGCTGCTGGGCGAGGTCAACGTCCCTCACGCGGAGCAGCGGAAGTTCTTCGGCGGCGACGCGGGCGACGAGCTGCAGATGATGTTCGACTTCATCGCCATGCAGGCCAGCTACCTGTCGATGGCGCGTGAGGACCCCCGCCCGCTGGTGAAGGCCCTGGAGACCCGCCCTCAGATCCACCCGACGTGCCAGTGGGCCACGTTCCTGCGCAACCACGACGAGCTGACGCTGGACAAGCTCACCGACTCCGAGCGCCAGGAGGTGTTCGACGCGTTCGGGCCGGAGCCTGAGATGCAGCTCTACGGGCGCGGGCTCAAGCGCCGCCTGCCGCCGATGCTGGGCGGCGACCCGCGCCGCGTGCGGATGGCCTACAGCCTGATGTTCTCCCTGCCCGGCACCCCCACCCTGTACTACGGGGAGGAGCTCGGGATGGGCGAGGACCTTGAGGCGCCCGGCCGGATGGCGGTGCGCACCCCCATGCAGTGGGGGCCCGGCCGCAACGGTGACTTCTCGACGGCGGCCCCAGGCAAGTTGATCCAGCGGGTCGTGCCCGACGGATACGGGCCCCAACACGTCAATTTCGCGGACCAGGAGCACGATCCGGACTCGCTGTGGGCGTTCCTGCGCACGCTGATCGGCGTGCGGCGCCGTCGGCCGGAGATGGGATGGGGAGAGTTCTCGGTGATCCCGACAGAGGCGCGGTCAGTGTTGGCGCATCGGATGTCGCTGGAGGGGTCTGCGGCGGTCGCGGTGCACAACTTCTCGGCCGATCCGGTGTCGGTGTCGCTGCCGGATGTCCTCGGAGACGACGACCTGGTGGAGGACCTGCTCGACGGCGACGCGACGGTGGTGCACGACGGCGCCCTGTCGGTCACCCTGGAGGGGTACGGCTACCGCTGGTTCCGCGTGCGACGCCCCCCTCTCTGAGGAGGCCCGCACGCGCCTAAGGCGGGGCACCTCCTCAGGGACCGAAAGCCACGACCGGGGGGAACCAGCGGGCAAGCTCGTCGACCGTGCCGAGGTCTGCGAAATTGCCCGTGACGGCGTCCGCGGCCTCCTTGACCACGTCTGGGGCGTCGCCCATCGCCACGCCGCGACCCGCCCATTCCAGCATCTCGATGTCGTTGCGGCCGTCCCCGATGGCCAACACGTCGGCCGGGTCGATGCCCAGCTCGTCGCACACGATCTGCAGCCCGTGGGCCTTGTCCACGCCCTTCGGGGCGATGTCCAGCCACGCGGACCAGCCGATGAAGTAGGCCACCTCGTGCAGCCCGAGCTGGCTGACCATGCCGTTGAACACCTCCTCGGAGCTGTGGGGGTCGCGCACGATGACGCGCGACACCTCCCGCGACGCCAGCTCCTCGATGCTCTCGATCGCCACGTCCCCCTGCAGCTCGCCGTCGGGGAACGGCCGGTTGACCCGCCAGTGCAGCCCGTCCTGGACCGCGATGCAGGCGCTGGGAGCCAACTCTGCGACCCTGTGGACCGTCTCGCGGGGGTCGAAGCGCGTCTCGTGGCGCACCTCGAAGGGCGGGTGGGTGACCACCATGGCGCCGTTGGACGTCACCGCCCAGCCGGGCGGGAGGTCCAGGTGGGTGTGGATGATCTCGGTGGAGATCCAGGACCGACCCGTCGACAGGACCACCGGCACGCCGGCGTCAACCACCCTGCGTACGGCGGCCCGCACCTCCGGCGGCATGTCGCCGAACGGGTCGACGAGCGTGCCGTCGATGTCGAGCGCCACCAGTTGGGGGCTGAACTGCGTCAACGCGTTACCTCTCTTGTCTGGCTCCGGCGGGCCGGGCGTCCCGTGAGCCTGCCAGATCCGCGTGAACGGCCGGTGACCTCCGGCCGAACGACGGGTGAGCTAAGCCGGCGGGACGAGCGCCTCACGGCCGCCCAGGTAGGCGCGCAGCGCCTCGGGGACGCGCACCGAGCCGTCGGCCTGCTGGTGGTTCTCCAGCAGCATGATGATGATGCGGGTCATCGCGCACAGGGTGCCGTTGAGGGTGGCGACGGGGCGGACCCCGTCGTCGAACCGCCCGCGGATACCGAGACGCCGGGCCTGGAACTCGGTGCAGTTGGACGTGGAGGTGACCTCGCGGTAGCGCTGCTGCGTGGGCAGCCAGGCGTAGCAGTCGAACTTGCGGGCCGCCGACAGGCCGAGATCCCCCGAGGCCACGTCGAGCACCTGGAACGGCACCTCCAGCAGGTTGAGGAATTCCTTCTCGAAGCCGAGCAGCTTCTGGTGCCACTCCTCCGCATCCGCCGGATCGCAGTGGACGAACATCTCCACCTTGTCGAACCAGTGCACGCGGAAGATGCCGCGCGTGTCCTTGCCGTAGGAGCCGGCCTCGCGGCGGAAACACGGCGAATACGCGACGTACTGCCGGGGCAGGGAGGCGCCGTCGAGGATCTCGCCCGAGTGATAGGCGGCCAGCGCAACCTCGGAGGTGCCGACGAGGTAGAGGTCGTCGGCGGGAAGATGGTAGACGTCCTGGGCCGCCTGGCCCAGGAATCCGGTGCCCTCCATGGCCGACGGCTTCACCAGCGCCGGCGGGATCATGGCCGTGAAGCCCCACTCCGCCGCCTTCGTCATGGCGAGATTCAGCAGCGCCAGCTCCAGCTGCGCACCGATGCCGGTGAGCACGTAGAACCGCGACCCGGAGATCTTCGTGCCGCGCTCCATGTCGATGGCGCCCAGGAGCTCGCCGATCTCCAGGTGGTCCTTCGGCTGGAAGCCCTCCGCGGCGAAGTCCCGCGGCGTGCCGACGGTCTCCAGCACCACGCCCTCGTCCTCGCCGCCCTCGGGGACGCCGTCGAGGACGAGGTTGCCGAGCTGCTTTATCAGGGTGGTGAAGTGGGCCTCCGTGGTGTCGACGGAGGCCTGGGCCGCCTTCACGTCCGCCGCCAGCTGCCCGGTGCGTTGAAGCAGGGCCGCACGCTCCTCGCCCTTCGCCTTGGCCACCTCCTTGCCGAGGCCCTTCTGCTCGGCGCGCAGGGTCTCGTAGGCGAGGATGTAGGAGCGGCGGGCCTCGTCGGCTGCGATCAGGTCATCGACGAGCTCGACCGAGGCGCCGCGTGCGGCCTGGGAGCGTCGGATGCGGTCTGGATCCGTGCGGAGCCACTTGGGATCGATCATGGCCCCAACCTTACCGAGTTCGGCCCTCACCACCCGCCGGCCATCGCCCGTGCGGGGTGCGGAACTGGCGTGGGTGGGGGGGTTGAGCAAATGGCAGGGTTCACGGCGAGGCCCACGCTCGGCCCCCGCAGGAGGGCCTCCGTGACCCCTGCCATTTGCTCAAACCCCTCAACCCCGGCCCCGGCCCCAGGCCCCGGGTCGCCTAGGGTGGGTGGGTGAAGGACGGGCAGGCGACGGGGCGACGTGAGCCGATCTCCGCCGAGATCTGGGTGCTGGTTGCCGCCGCGATGATCATCGCGCTCGGCTTCGGCATCGTCGCCCCCATCCTCCCCCAGTTCGCCCGCTCCTTCGACGTCGGGCTGATGGCCGCGTCGTCGATCGTGTCGGTCTTCGCCCTCGTCAGGCTGCTGTTCGCCCCGGCCGGCGGCGCCCTGGTCAACAAGCTCGGGGAGCGTCGGGTCTACATCGTCGGCCTGCTCGTCGTGGGGACCTCCAGCGTGCTCAGCGGGCTGGCCACCAACTTCTGGTGGCTACTGGTGTTCCGGGGCATCGGCGGCATGGGCTCGGTGATGTTCACCGTCTCGGCGATGGCGCTGCTGGTGCGGTTGTCTCCCCCCGCCCAGCGCGGGCACACGTCGTCCCTCTACGGCACCGCATTCCTGCTCGGCAGCATCTTCGGCCCCATCCTGGGCTCCGCCATGCAAGGCCTGGGGCTGCGGATCCCGTTCTTCATCTACGCCGGTGCGGTGTTCACCGCGGCCGCGGTGGTGGTGGTGTTCCTGCGCGGCGGCACCGGAGGCCGCCCCGTCGACGGGGAAGCCCGCGACACCCTCTCCCTCGCGGAGGCCATCGGGCTTCCCTACTACCGGGCGCTGCTGGTCACCGGCTTCGCGCACGGCTGGTCCAACTTCGGGGTGCGGATCGCGCTGCTGCCGCTGATGGCCGCGGCCATCCCCACCATCGGCACCCAGGCCGCCGGGATCGCGCTCACCCTCTTCGCGCTCGGCAACGCCGTCACCCAGCAGGCCACCGGCCGCCTGGTGGACCGGGTTGGGCGCCGGCCCTTCCTGGTGGTGGGCCTCGCCGTGTCCGCGCTGGCCACGGTCTTCTTCGGCTGGGTGGACAACCTGTGGATCTTCCTCGCCCTCTCAGCGCTGGCCGGGGCCGGGGCCGCGTTCATCGCGCCCGCCTCGCAGGCCCTGATGGCGGACATCATCGGCTCCAACCGCAGCGGTGGCCAGGCCCTGTCGAGCTATTCGATGTCCATGGATCTCGGATCCATCGCCGGCACCCTGGTGGCCGGGGCCATCGCCGACGCCGTCGGCTTCGGCTGGGCCTTCGCCGTCACCGGCATCGTCATGGGCGCGGCCGTGCTGCCCTGGTTGTTCGTCCGCGGACGACCCTGGCGCGCCCGAACCTGACCGAGCCCACCGCACCCCGCCCCCAGCCCGGCGTGCGGTGGAAGAATCGGACCCATGATGCGACGGTCGCCGGTGACGGTCGCGGCGACACTGGCCTTCGGCGCCGCCTTCCTGCTGTGGACACTGCTGCTGCCCACCTTCGTCGACGACCTCTGGCCGCACTCCCCCGTCTCCGACCGTTCAGTGGTGGGACAGGCCGCTGCCGCGGTGGCGTTCATCACCGCGCCCACCCTCGTCTATCCGGCCCTGCTCGTCACCTCCTGGTGGGCGTCCCGGCGACGATTCCTCGCCATCGCCCGGGCGATCCTCATCGCGGTGGTGCTGGCAGTCGCCGGCACGGCACTGCTCAAGCTCACCATCGGCCGCGACCGTCCGGACAGCCCCTGGGACTACCTGGTCAGCAGCGACCCCCTGAGCTACCCGTCGGCGCACACCGTCGCCATCACTGTCGCGGCGATGCTCCTGGGCATCCTCACCACCATCACGCGGCGGCCGCGGCGGGTCGTGCTGGCTGCCCGCGCGGTGGGGACCGCGACGGTCCTGGTGGTGGCGGCCGACCGGCTGCTCCTCGGCGCCCACTTCGTCACCGACGTGGTGGGAGGATTCCTGTTCGGCGGCTTCGTCGCCTCCCTGGCATGCCTGATCGCGGACGTACACATGCTTCCCGTGCCTCCCGCCCACACAGGGCCAGGGCGTCTGGTCGTGGTGTACAACCCGACGAAGGTCCGCGACCTCGCCGTCCTGCACCGCCTCGTCGGGCACGAGACGGAAGTGCACGGCTGGGAGCCGCCGATCTGGTTGGCCACCACCGAGCACGATCCCGGTGGGGGCATGGCGCGGGCCGCGCTGGAATCGGAGGCGGACCTGGTGCTCGTCGTCGGTGGCGACGGCACCGTCCGTGAGGTGTGCGCCGCGCTGGCAGGCAGCGCAGTGCCCGTGGCCATCCTCCCCTCCGGCACCGGCAACCTGCTCGCCCGCAACCTGGGCGTGCCGCGCGACGCGGGACGGGCGATCGCGCTGGCGCTCACGGGCGAGGCGCAGGACATGGACCTGATGCGCTACGAGGACCTCGACGGCGGGGTCGCGGGTGTCGCGGCGGTGATGGTGGGGCTCGGCGCGGATGCCGCCGTCCTCCACGACACCGACGAGGCCCTCAAGCGCGCGCTGGGACCCGCGGCCTACGTGTGGGCGGGGTTCGGTCACATCAGGGCACGGCCGGTGTCGCTGAGGCTCACCGTCGACGGCGGGGAGCCCTTGGAGCGGGACGCGTCTCTGGTGGAGGTGGGCAACGTGGGCGACCTGTACCCGGGGGTGTCGCTGATGCCCGCGGCGAGCGCGCACGACGGATCGCTGGAGGTGCTGGTCGCGTCGCCGCGGACGGCAGGCGACGTGGCCCGGATGATCGGTGGGGTGCTCAGGCAGGCGTCGGAGGAGCCGCTCCTGGACCGTTTCGACGCCCGGAGCGTCACGGCGGAGTACGCCGAGCCGGTGCTGTGCCAGGTGGACGGCGACGTGGTGGGGACGGTGCGGAGGATCCGCTTCGACGTGGTGCCGGCGGCGGTGCGGGTGGTCCTGCCGGCCCCTCCCGTTGGCTGAGGTGCCGCGTAGCGGCCTCGAAGCCTGAAGAAAGTGACCTTGTCAGCGCACGTTTCGTAGGCTTCGAGGCTCGTCGCTGGCGCTCCTCGCACCTCAGCCAGCCAGACTCCGGATTATCTAATTGTCAGGCTCAGAGTCGTAGTCGACACTCAGCATGACATTTAGCTGGAAGGCCCCTCCCCCTGCTCAGCCGCGAGGGTCAGCCCAGGGTGCGGATCCACTTCGCGGCGGCGTCGAACTCCTCGTCGGTGAACCCGTGGCCGACGACGGGGCGGGCCCTATCCGCGCGCGGGTAGGACCCGAGGAAGTGCACCGTGGGGCAGACCCGGTGCAGGCCCTCCATCGCCTCCTCGACCCGCTTGTCGTGCAGGTGCCCCTCCACGTCGATCGAGAAGCAGTAGGAGCCGAGCGTCGTCTTCGTGGGCCGCGACTCGATCCGGCTGAGGTTCACCCCGCGTACCGCGAACTGCTCTAGGATCTCCAGCAGAGCGCCCGCGTGGTCCTCGCGCATGTAGGCCACCAGGGTGGTCTTGTCCGCCCCTGTCCGCTCAGGCACAGGCCCCGCGACACCCACCTCCACGAACCGCGTCACCGCACCCGGGTTGTCCTCGATCTGATAGGCCAGCTCATCCAGGCCGTACAGCTCCCCCGCGACCCTCGCGCACACCGCCGCGTCGTAGCGCGAGTCCGGGCGGGCCACCTCGGCGGCGGCGCCGGCGGTGGACCCGGCCTCGGTGATGTGTGCCTGGGGCACCATGAGGCCGAGCCAGTCGCGGCACTGGGCGGCAGCGTGGCCGTGGGTCAGCACCTGCTGGACCTCATCGAGCCGGGTGCCCGGGCGCACGTACAGCCCGAACTCGACGGGGATGACGATCTCGCCGCGGATGGCGAGCGGGGCGCCGGCGATCAGCTCATCGAGGGTGGCCGAGACCCCGCCCTCGACGGAGTTCTCGATGGGCACTACGGCGCCGCGCACGTGGCCCAGCCGCACCGCGTCGAGCGCCTCGCGGACGCTGGCGAACGCGAGCGCGTCATCGTCGGTGATGGTGCGCAACGCCTGATGGGTGAAGGTCCCCGCGGGGCCGAAGTATCCGAGCACGCCCCTCAGGGTAGGCCATCGGCCGACGGCGACGACGGAGCCGTCAGCGACCCTTACGCGCCGTGGTCCTCGCCCTCGCGATGCAGTAGACGCCGTAGAGGATCAGACCCACCCCGATGGCGATGAGCACCACCTGGCCGCCCGGGACGCCCGCGAGCGACTTCAGCGCGCCGTCGAGGCCGCCGGTGTCCGACGCATCCCGGGTGAAGACCGCAACCACGAACAGCACGCCCACGATCACCACCGCGAGCCCCTTCGCAAGGTATCCACCGATGCCCAGCGCCGTGAACCCCAGGCGGAACCGCGGAGGAAGCTCAACATCCTCGAGGAACGAGCGCGTGATGCCCTTGGCCATCATCGCCGCACCGATCACGGCGATCACCACGCCGGCCAGCACCAGCAGCGACGAGCCCCACCAACTCTGCAGCAACTCGGCGCTGAGCGATTCGGTGGTCTCTTCACCGTCCGCCGTTCCACCCATGGCGTAGACCAGCGCCGCCGAGCCCACCACCGCGTACATCACCGCCCGGCCAACGCTCTTGGCCGCGTCCCGCTTCTCCCGCGTCACCTCACCGACGGCGACCGCCAGCGAATAGACGGCCAAGGCGAACAGCGCCCCGGCGACCAGCCACAGTGCGGCCTCGCCCATCGGATTGGCCCTGATCGCCCGCATGGCGCCGGACTGGTCCGCGGATCCCGCGGCCCCCTGGGCGATCCCGATGGCGATGGCCCCGATGATGGCGTGCACGACGCCGTTGACGACGTGCCCTGCTCCGGCGACCCAGGCGGCGGCCGGATGGTGCTCGACGTCCTTGGCCTTGTCTTGGATGTCGCCGATGACTCCGCCGTCGCTCATCTCCTCATCGTAGGGCGCCGGCGAGAGTGCTACTTGAGGAGTTTTGACATCCGACGGTCCGCCAGCGGCTTCCCGCCGGTCTGACAGCCAGGGCAGTACTGCAGCGACGAGTCAGCGAACGACACCTCGGCGATGGTCGAGCCACACACCTGGCACTTTTCGCCCGCGCGCCCATGGACCCGCATCCCGGCGCGCTTGGCGTCCTTGAGCTGCGCGATCGGCACCTGGGCGGCCGCCGCGACAGCCTGGCCCAGCACGTCACGAAGGTGCCCGAAGAGCTCAGCCGAGGCCACCTCGTCGAGGCTGTTGGCGGGCTTGAAGGGACTCAGCCTGGCGGCGTGCAGGATCTCGTCGCTGTAGGCGTTTCCGATCCCCGCCAGAATCTTCTGATCACGCAGAACCCCTTTGAGCTGGGAGCGACCCGCAGCGGCGAGCACGGCCCGGAAGTCATCGACGGTGAACTCGGGGCTCAGCGGGTCTGGGCCGAGCGCCGCGACCCCCGGCACTTCCTCGGGTCCCTCCACCACGTAGAGGGCAAGATGCTTCTGAGTGCCGGCCTCCGTGATGCTGAAACCTGAGCCGTCGTCGAGGACGATGCGCAGCGCCAGCCCGGACTTGCCCGGCCTCGCCGGGACCGGCGGGGCCTCGTCGTGCCAGGTGACCCAGCCCGCGCGGGCGAGGTGGAAGATGAGGTGGACGCCCTGCGCGTCCACGTCGACGAACTTACCGTGGCGGGAGACGCCGGCCACCTCCAGCCCGGCCAGCGCCTCCAGCGGGAGCCGGAACGTCTTCAGTGCTGCGAAGGACACCAGGTGGCCCGCGGCGATCACGCGGCCGCGCAGCCTCTCGTCGAGCGCGCCCACCAGGGCGGCCACCTCCGGCAGCTCAGGCATCGCCGCCTCCTCTCCCAGACAGTGTGCCCGCTGAGCGCACCACGTCCCAGGACTTCAGCAACTCCGCCCCGTCCATGGCCTCCCGTGGCCGCCACGACAACCGGGGAAGCTCCAGTGCCACACTGAGCTTCCCCAGATACTCCTCCCGTGGCACCTCGTAGGCGCCGAGCGACCCGAGGTGCTCGGTCAGCCACTGCACGTCCAGCAGCGCTACGCCCGCGTCCGCCAGCTCGACGGCGAGGCGCAGCAGCGCCACCTTCGACGCGTCCCGCCCCAGCTCGGGATGGTGGAACATCGACTCCCCCGCGAAAACGCCGCCGACGTGAACGCCGTACAGCCCGCCAGCCAGACGCCCCTCCGCATCCCACGTCTCGACGGAGTGCACCCACCCCTTCTCATGAAGCGTCGTGTAAGCCTCCTCCACCCGCGCGTCGATCCATCCGCCGTCGCGCGACGGGTCCGCGCACGCTTCCAGCACGTCTCCGAAGGCCTGGTCCACCGTCGTGGTGTAGCGCTTGGCCGACTTCCTGAGCGACCTGGTGACGTGGAGGCCGCGGATGGGCAACAGCCCGCGCTGCATGGGCGACCACCAGCCCATCTCGTCCCCGTCGTGGTAGATCGGCATCGGGAACACGCCGCAGGCGTAGGCCTCGAGCGCCAGACCGGCGCCGAACTCCTCGGAGTATCCGATGAGATCTTGGCTCGGCCACTCCTCGGGCCGGCCGAACGTGGCGCCCAGCATCCCCCCAGTCTGGCAGCCCCTAGGGACATTTCCAGGGTCGACGCGCTTGCGGGCGTGTGCGACGCTTGGGGCAGAGAGGGGTGTGCTGATGAGTGATCAAAACGTCGTGGCGGTAGCCGAGAACTTCACCGCCGACGTCCTCCATGAGCTCCTGCAGCTGGCCATCGACGGCAAGGGCAAGCTGCCGGGCGCCAAACACGCCGCCAAGCAGCTGCTGGCGCAGCGCTCGGACGCCGAGTCGGCCATCTCCTGGATGATCAACCAGCACGTCGCCATGGCCGGCGGCCAGGGCTTCGTGACGAACTGGGGTGGGTTCTTCGTGGCCCTGGTGGCGGTGCCGGCCAACATCGCCGCAGCCACGTTCCTCCAGGCCAGGCTGGTGGCGGGCATCGCGCACCTGCGCGGCTATGAACTCAGCGATCCGCGCGTCCGCACCGCCATCCTCATGGTCATGCTCGGCCCGTCCACCATGGCGGACCTGGTGAGCAAGGGCGTGCTGCCCAGCTCGCCGCTCGTGGTAGCCACGGCGCCGGTGTTCGACGCGCGGCTCGACGGGCAGGTGTCGCGGGCGCTGCTGGACCGGGTGCTGTATCAGGTCAGCGGGAAGCGCCTTGGTGTGCGGGCGCTGCGCGGGATTCCGTTCGTGGGTGGTGGCGTGGGCGCTGCCGTCGACGGGTGGAGCACCCGGAGCATCGGCATTCATGCCATGAATGAGTTTCCCAGCAGGCGACCCAAGCTGCCCCGAAGCCGCGCCGAGGGCGCGCCCGCCGAGTAGCGGTCAGTAGGTCCGGGGGACGCGGGCGGTGATCAGGCAGGTCACCTCGTAGGTGATGGTGCCCATCAGCTGGGCGATCTCCTCCACGCCGATGCGCTCGCCGCCGCTGGTTCCCATCAGGACCACCTCGTCGCCCACCCCCACGGTCGGCTCCTCGGGACCGAGGTCCAGCATCGTCTGGTCCATGCACACGCGCCCGATGATCGGGTACGAGCGGCCGTCGATCAGCATCCGGCCCCGCGACGACTGCAGCCGCGAGTACCCGTCGCCGTAGCCGACTGCCACCGTGGCCACCCAGGTGTCGCGGGGGGCGGTCCAGGTACGCCCGTATCCCACCGTCTCCCCCGCCGCGATCCGCTTGAGGAAGCTCACGCGGGAGGTCCAGCGGCCCACATCGCGCAGCGACCGGGTGGGGGGCGTGGCGGCGTCAGGGTAGGAGCCGTAGATCATGATCCCGGGGCGCACCATGGTGGTGCGGCCGAGGTCGTGACCGAGGACCGCCCCGGAGTTGGCCGCGTGCAGCAGTTCGACGGGGCCCACCACCTCCTCGACCCGCGCCACCGTCGCCTCGAAGAGCGCCAGCTGACCGCGGGTGAACTCCTCTCCTGGCGCCACGTCGCTGACCGGGAGGTGCGTGAAGATGCCCCCGACTCTCAGGCGCGACGACGCGGCCAGCCTCTCCGCCAGCGCGACGGCGTCTCCCGGGTCGACGCCCACGCGCCGCATCCCGGTGTCGATCTTGAGGTGCACGTCGACGGTGGCCCCCGCCGCCTTGGCCGCCGCCTGCGTCTCATCCACGGAGCGGGAGTCCCCGACGGACAGCGTCACGCCCGCGGCGATGGCCTCAGGCAGGTCCTCGGCCAGGGTGGGGGTGAACTTGAGGATGGGCAGGGTCACTCCGACGTCACGCAGGGCTTGCGCCTCCGTCGTGAGGGCCACCCCGAGCCAGTCCGCGCTGCCCCGCTGCTGGATGCTCCGCGACACCTCCACGAGTCCATGTCCGTACGCGTTCGCCTTGACCGCCGCCAGGACCTTCCGCCCGCCCGCCAGGTCGCGGGCGACGGCGAGGTTGGCGTGCAGGGCGTCGAGGTCGACGTGGAACCGGGTGGGCGAGGGCATGGCAACAAGTGTTTCACTGTCGGTGTCGCGGTCGTACTCTCGGGCCCAGGACCCGACACGTGGATCCGGCCTCACTCGTCCTGGGAGTGGTCCCTCCCCCGCTCGACCCGCAGCTCTCTGCCGCGGCTGACGAGTTCGCCGTGCTTGTCGGAGAGCTTCTCCGAGGCCCTGGTGTCGCGCGGCGGCAGCTTGATGGTCTCCTCGGCCTCGATCCCTGCCTGGAGTTGGCGCCCCCGCTCGATCTCCGCGTCGATCTCCGCGCCGAAGAGCAGGACGTTGTTGATGATCCACAGGCCGAGGAGGAGCACGATGACCGAACCGATGACCCCGTAGGTGGCGTTGTAGGAGGCGAAGTTGGACACGTACACCGAGAAGCCGGCCACAGCCAGGGCGGCCACGAGCAGCGCGACCACCGCGCCGACGCTGATCCAGCGGAACCTCGGCTGTTTCACGTTGGGGGTGAAATAGTACAGCAGGGCGATCAGCAGCACCGCCAAGGCGATGACCACCGGCCACTTCGCGATGTCCCAGATCAGGACGGTGGTGTCTTCGAGACCGACGAGCCCACCGATGCCTCGTGCGATGTCCCCGGACAGCACCAGCGCGAAGACGATGACGGCCAGGATGATGACCAGAACCAGCGTCAGGAGCAGCATCTGCGGCTTGTGCTTCCAGAACGGCCTGCCTTCCTCCACCTCGTAGATCCGGTTCATCGCACGGGAGAACGCCCCGACGTACCCGGACGCGGCCCACAGCGCGCCCGCAAGGCCGGTCGCCAACGCCAGCCCCGCACCCCCCTGCGTGGCCAGGCCGGTGATCGTGTCGCCGAGCAGATCCGAGAGCTCCGCCGGCGCATAGGTCTCGATCAACCGGTTGATGCCCTGCGCCGTCTGCTCCCCCTGCCCGAAGACGCCCAGCAGTGAGACCAGCGCCAGCAGCATTGGGAAGAGCGACAACACGGCGAAGTAGGTGAGGCTCGCGGCCAGATCGGTGACGTGGTCCTTGGAGAACTCGGACGCGGCCCGCTTGAGCGCGTACCGCCAGGAGGGTCCGTGCAGGTCCGACGGGGAGTCCGGCTTCCTCGGGTCGTCGGGGTGCGGCGCGGTCGCGGCCTTCTCCCGGGTCTGCTCAACCGATTCAGGCTCGCTGTCTCGCGTGGATCGTTCACCGGGCGACATGGCGTGCCCCTCCTTCACTAGCGGCGCCAGGTCCGGTCCGGCCGGCTGGCGTGTCTCTGCTTGTCGGGGGCCGCTGGCGCCCCCGTCGAGGACGTACCCACATCAGGCGTATCCGAAACAGGCGTCGGGCCCCCCGGTGTCGCGGGGCCCCAACGGACCCCTGGCCAAGGGTCGGCCCGCGTGGCAGACTCCGAAGATGATCCGCAGCCTGTGGCGCATCGCAGTCGTCCTGGTGGTCCTGCTGAGCGGGTGCGCCGAGCCGGCCTTCCCCCGGGACCCGGAGGGAACCCTGGAGCGCGCCACGAACGGCCCGCTGCTGGTGGGTGTCGCCTCGCATCCGCCGCACACCGAGGTCTCCGACGACGGGACGGTCGGAGGTCCCGAGGCCGAGATCGTCGAGGCCTACGCCGACACCATCGGCGCCACCGTGGAGTGGCGCGAGGGGGCCGAGAGTGAGCTGATGGAGCTCATCAAGCTGGGCCAGCTGGACCTCATCATCGGCGGCCTCACCTCCGACTCGCCGTGGTCCACCCACGCCGCCCTCACCCGGCCGTACACCACCACCATCGGCGCGGACGGCAAGGCCGTGAAACTCATCATCGCGGTCCGCCTGGGAGAGAACGCGTTGCTGACCAACCTGGAGCGGTTCCTCGCCGCCGAAGGGCTCCGGGCATGAGCGCCCGCGATTCGGTGCTCCCCCCGAAGCAGTCCGAACTCCTCCACCGGGCCATCCGGCTGGAGTGGATCTCGCTGGTGGTGATGGGCCTCATCATCGCGGCCGTCGGTCTCACGGCCGGCCAGTCCCAGGCGATGCGCACGGCCTTCGTCGAGGACTCGCTCGCCCTCCTGCCGCCGGTGGCATTCCTCATCGGGGTGTGGCGGGCCGGCAAGCCGCGCACACCCGAGCATCCCTACGGGCACCACCGCGCCATCGCGGCAGGTCACCTCGTCTCGGCGGTGGCCCTCCTGACCTTCGGAGCGTCACTGCTCTACAACGGGGCTTCGGGCCTGATCAAGGGCGAGCGGCCACCAGTGGGCGCCGTCACCCTCCTGGGATACACCTTCTGGTCCGGCTGGTTGATGATCGTGGTGATGACGCTCAGCGCCATCCCACCGGTCATCCTCGGCCGGATGAAGCTGAGACTCGCCGAGCAGCTGCACGACAAGACGCTCGCCGCCGACGCCGACATGCTCAAGGCCGACTGGCAGACCGGTCTGGCGACCGTGGCCGGTGTCACGGGAATCGGGTTCGGCCTGTGGTGGGCGGACTCGGTGGCCGCGGCCCTGGTCTCGGCCAGCATCGTCAAGGACGGCGTCACGAACGTCCGTGGAGCGGTCGCGGCCCTGCTCGACGCCCGGGCGACCCCGATCGATTCCGACGACCCGCACCCCGTGATCGAGAAGCTCCGCCAGGCCGCGCTGCGGACCGAGTGGGTGGCCGAGGCCGAGGTCCGCACCCGCGACATGGGCCACGTGTTCCACAGCGAGGTGTTCGTCGTGCCTGTGGAGGGCGCGGTGCTCACCGTGGCTCAGATCGAGGACCTTCGCCGACGGTGCTCCGACGTGGACTGGAAGACCATCGACACGGTCGTTGTGGTCAGCGACGCCATCCCGCAAGGTCTCTCACCCCTGGCGACTACCCCGAGAGCCAATAAGGCCGAGCACTAACTAAAGGCCGTGTTGCCATAAAGGCCGTGTTGCGGGCGGGATTCTAAGTCGGGACAAGGAACGACACCATCGACCAGGAGATTGCGATGAGGTTCCAGGCCCGCTGTTGACGATGACCACGCTCTCCGCACCGAATTCACCATGTGAGTTATGGAGGGCGGAATACGTCCGGCCGAAACCTGTTCCAGCATTTGATGCTCGTTCGGGCCTGAATCCCCTTCAGTAGGCCTTTACTGGCGGTGGTGGCTCTGATTGAACACCCGCAGTTCCAGGGTGCAGGACCACCTCGACACATCCGTCCTTCTTCTCACGGAACAAGGTGTAGACACCCTGCCTGAGCCCGGTAGAGGGCACGTGGTGAGTGGCGAAACCCTCGACGCCGAAGACGTCGTCGGCTCGTGACAGAAGCCCGCTGGGGTGTTGCCACAGAACTCCCGGGAGCGGCGGGGCAGGGGCCGCCGTCTGCAGCGTGCTCGGGGCCGGCCCGGAAACCCCCCGGGCCGGCCCATCGGTCAGGTGGTGCGGAGCCGGTCCACTTCCGCCTTGGTCTCGTCGGCCTTGACCTGAGCGTCGGCCTTGACGGTCTCGGCAGAGACCCTGGCCTGCTCGGAGACCTCGTCGGTGGCGGCCTGCGCGTCGGCCTTGATGTTCTGGCCGGCGCCCTGCGCCACCTCCTTGACGTTCCCCGCGACCTCCTCGGCGAGCGGCTGCAGGTTGTCCTTCGCCTCCGTCGCCATCGCCTTGAGCTCCTCGATCGCCGGCTCCGCGGCGTTCTTGAGCTGCGTGGCGCGCTCCTTCTCCATCTGCGAAGCGGGGATCAGCCCTCCGATGAGCGCCCCGATGCCGGCGGCGATGAGGCCCGCGGCGAGCGGGTTGCCCCGGGTCGACGCCTTCACCTGGCGCGGCGCGGCGGCCACGGCGTCGCGGGCATCAGCCACCGCAGTGCCTGCTTTGTCCCCCACCTCGCCCACCGCGCCATGGTCGTAGGGGTTGGTGTCGGAGCCGAAGATCCGCTCCTTGAAGCTGTGGACGCCCTCCTTGACCTGGTCCACCTGCTCGCGGACCATGTTGCTCGGCTTGGCGCTGTCGCCGAGGGCGTTGACGTTGTCACTCAGCTCAGCGCGGGTGCGCTCGATATCTCGACGGATCTCATCCGGGTTGGTGCTCATCAGTTCTTCTCCTCATTGCCAGTGGCAGCGTTCGGGATCTTCTTCACGGTCTCAGCGGTCCGGGGCAGTCCCCGCACCTTGGCGAACTCACTCTTCCCAGCCATGGCGAGGATGGCGGCGATCGCGAACCAGATCACGGCCACGATCACCCCGCTCCATCCCAGGGATGGGTTCTGGGCCGACCCCATCAGGACGGCCAGGCCCCACCAGAGGGCCAGCGTGAGAGCGATCAGGCCCAGAAAGGCAGTGACGCCGGCCCCGGCGAGCATGCCGGCGCCCTTTCCCGCCTTCGACGCCGACTGCTTGGCCTCGACCTTGGCCAACTCCACTTCCTGACGGATCAGGGTGGTGGCGTTGTCGATCAGGTCCGAGGCGATGTCGCCAAGCGACCGCTCCTCGGCCCGGTACCGGGCGTAGCTGGCTTCCTTCTCAGCCTCCTCGGGGTCCATGCCCAGCGGGATGGTCGGGTCCGCGTAGCCGGAGCCGTAGGGGTCTCGGGCCGTGGGGCCCGGATCGGTGTAGGGGGAGGTCATCGGAGACCCTCCCGCCAGGGATCCCCACCCTCGACGGTGAGATCCTCGTACTGGGACTCAGGCTCGACGAACGTCTCGTTGGCCACCTGCGACTCGCGACGAGGGGTAGCGCCCAAGGGCGTCGGTGGGTACTGGTCGCTGAGGTGCGGCGTGGGATACGAGCCTGGAACGGCAGCGCCCGGACGATACGCGGCTGCGGGCTGTGCCCGGCTGTCTTCATCAGGCTTCGCGCCCTGGAGCCCGCGGTAGATGCGCGCCCCGATGAAGCCGACGCCGGCAGAGATGGCCAGGAACTGCCACGGGTTGCGAGCAGCGTAGCGACGCACCGACTCCAGGACCTCGTCGGGCTGCCGGCTCTCCAGCCAGGCGGCCGCGTCGTCGCTGAACCGCTGCGCCTTGTCCACATGGCCGGCGAGCATGCCGTCCTGGTCCGCCTGTGACATGGACCGGAGCTCTCCACTCAACGAGCGGGCCAACTCCGCGACCATCTGCTGACCGGTCCCGGCCTGGGCCCGAAGCTCGTACACCGATTCGTCGAGCAGCCGCCGGCCTTGCGCCTTGGCCTCGTCGATGACCTCAGCGGCCTCCTGCTTGGCGGTGTCGACGACGTGGCCACCCGCATCCTTGGCGGTGTCGGTGACGGCCTTCGCCTCGTCCTGGGCCGTGGCCGCGACATCCTTGGCCCGGTCACCCGTATGAGAGGCGACCTCCTTGGCCTGGTCGGTGCCCTTCTGATCGGCGGAAGACCCGGTCCAGGTGGTTGCGCCGGACTGCCCTGGCACAGTGGGGGGCGCCACAGTTGCGCCGTACTCGCTCTGCCCACCGGCGGGTGTCTCATTCGGGTACGCCATGGTGATCCTCCATTACGTTTCGGTCATGCGAGAGCTTGTGCTCTCCTGCACAGTCCTTACCCACAATCGCGATGTCTAAACATGGATCGAGCAAAGTGATCACGCCGGATAAGCCCATCGAACATTGGACAGGCGGAGCCAGTCAGCCCTATTACGTACCCACTTCCGCAGATTCTAAACAGGGGCGGTTCAGGGCGAAATACTCCCCCTGTCCACCTCTTGATAGCCGGGCCGATCGGACTAGCGTGGAGCACATTCCACACACCCCGAGAAAGGAACAGAAACCATGGCTGAAAAGGATCTGGCCGCATTGTTCTTCGCAACCATGCGAGACATGTACTACGCCGAGCGACACATCCTCTCGTCACTCCCCAAGTTGCAGGAGGCGGCGGTCTCCGACGAGCTGAAGGCGGCGCTCGAGCACCACCTCGGGGAGACCCAGGGGCAGATCGATCGCCTCGAGAAGGTCTTCGCCATGATCGATCGCAAGCCCACCAGCAAGCGCTGCGACGCCATCGACGGCATCCTGAAGGAGGGCGATGAGCACCTGGAGGAGTACCAGGGCAGCCCTGCCGCCGACGCCGCCCTCATCGCCTCGGCACAGGCTGTCGAGCACTACGAGATCACCCGCTACGGCACCATGCGACGGTGGGCCAAGATGCTCGGACTCAACGACGGCTACGACCTCCTCACCCAGTCTCTCGAGGAGGAGTCGCGCACCGACGAGCTCCTCACCAAGATCGCCGAGACCGAAGCCAACGCCACGGCGGCGGCCGGCGGCGCCTAAAGCGTCTCCGGGTCCGCGCCGGTCTCGATGACGAGCTCCGCCACGGCGCGGAGCTTCAGGTTTCGGTCCTGGCTGGCGCGCTTGAGCCGTTCGAAGGCGTCGGCCGGCGTCAGCCTGTGCCGCTCGACGAGAATGCCCACCGCCTGACCGATCAGGCGGTGGCTCTCGATCCCGCGGGCCATGTGCTCCTGCCTGTCAGCGCTCTGCTGCGCGAGAATCAGGCGATCGACGGCTAGGCCGAAGGCCTGCGCGAGAAGGTCCGCCACGATCATCTCGTCGGGCCTGACCTGCCTGGGTCGCGGGAACTGGATCCACGCCCGGCAGTCGGCGAGGCTCGTCTGCGGGACGAGCAGGATGCCGGGCCGCAGGCTGACGCTGTCGGCGCTCGGGCGTCCAGCGATGCCGGCGAGGACCTCCGGGGGCAGCTCGTCGGCCGACACCGTCGACCCACCGTGGAACAGGACAGGGCCTCCCAGGTCGATCTGGATGGTGCACCGCCCCACGAACAGCAACTCGAAGCCGTGGGTCGAGAGCCCCAGCAGGGTC
The DNA here is from genome assembly GCF_055326245.1 of Tessaracoccus luoxuelianae. Classification (NCBI taxonomy): domain Bacteria; kingdom Bacillati; phylum Actinomycetota; class Actinomycetes; order Propionibacteriales; family Propionibacteriaceae; genus Tessaracoccus; species Tessaracoccus luoxuelianae. The sequence continues at coordinate 78,938 of NZ_JBUZNO010000007.1, read as the reverse complement.
GCGATGTCGTCCTCACCCGCGAAGCTCGCGCTGACCTGCGCGGCGGCCGCGCGGCGACTCTCGGCCTCCTTCTGACGCGTGATGTCCCGGAACGTGCGGATGGTGGCAGTGAGGCCCGTTTCAGGATCCGTGACCGAGGCGTCCGCCGCCGAGACCCAGAAGGGTCGACGCTCACAGTCGTAGAACATCGCCTCGCTGGTCCCCGATGACCCTTCCCGGGCCTCGAGGTGGCGCTGGGCGATCGCCGCTCTCTGCTCCGCGTCCTCCTCCTCGGTCGGCCACCACGGGTAGGGAGGCCGGAACGGTCCATCGGCCATCGTGTACCCGGACAACTGGGAGAAAGCGGGGTTCATGTCCATGACAACGCCCGCCGCGTCGAAGATCAGCACGCCGTCGTGCAGCGAGGACAGAAGCGCGCGCCGCCACGCCGCGTCCAAGGAACGCTGCCGGGCCCTGGCCAGCGCGGCCGCGAGGCGGATTCGCAGTTGGGGAAGATCCACGGCGACCTCACCCGACTTCTCCGGCGGGTCATCGAGAAGGACCACCGCGCTCCCAGCCAGCGCCGGCTCGGCACGGAGGGCGCGAAGGAAGTCCAGGCCCGCGGACCAGCCTGCCAGATCCGCCAGGACGATCTCCGGGGGATTGGCCAGCAGAATGTCGATGGCGCCCTCGATATCGGTCACCGCGACGACGTCGTAGCTGTCATCCAGCGCACTGCTCAGCAGCTGCGCCCGCTGGGACCCCGGTTGGACGAGAGCCAGCCGTGCCCGCGGCGGTGCCACCAGCTCAGGATCCGGCACGAACATGTCGATGCCGACACGGGGCGCCGCTGAGGTCGGAGCCCCCTCTTCGCCACTGAGACCGAGGGTCATTCGAGGTTCCTCTGGGTGAGGCGACGGCGTGGGTCGCCGTACTTTCGCACACTAGCGGAGGAGGAGGGCCAAGGGCAGCCAGCGATCAGGAGGCCCGGCTCAATTTCACTCCCCGCGCTTCTCCGCGTCCGGCGGCTCGGCCGCCGGACCTGGCGCCAGGTAGTCGTCGAGGATCTCCTCCAGCAACCCGGCCTCGATCACGAAGTCCAATGAATCCCGGCGAGCCATCTCCAGGAAGGCGATGGACGCGGCGATGGCCCTCTGGGAACGCGCGGCCTTGCCATTCCAGGTGCCGCCGAGGGAGCCGCGCGGCGCCACGAGCCGTTCGGGGTCAGCGTGGACGGCCAGGAGCCGCCTCAGGGTGTCGAAGGCCGCGTCCCTGCTCTGCGGGACGCCGACGCGCACTTGGTGAAGCACCTCCGCCAGTGGCGGGTGCACCTCAGCGAGCGCCTCAGGTTCAGGGGGTGTTGTCACCATGCCACCTGCAATCCACAGACGGGGCGAGCCCACATCGATGCGCCGTACTCCGCTCCGGACACAGCAACGGCCGACCACGTGAGTGGCCGGCCGCGCTTTCGCCTTGATGCGAAGTCAGACTGAATAAGCTCGCCCGGGGGGGCTCTACTTGAAGACGTCCTTGATCTTCTCGCCGGCCTGCTTCACATCGGCCGACGCCTGATCGGCGTGTCCCTCAGCCTCGAGTCGTTCGTTGTCGGTCGCCTTGCCGACGCCCTCCTTGACCTTCCCGGCCGCTTCCTGGGCTGCATTGCTGATCTTGTCGTCGACTCCCATGATTCCTCCTCGTAGTGGGTTGGTAGTAGTGACGTACCCACAATCCGGCCGACTAAACAGCATCGACCGGAACGCGCTCAATAAAGCAGCGCCAAGGCCGGCTCCTGAAGAATGGAGGCCACGTCGTGCAGGAACCGCGATCCCTGCTCTCCGTCGACGATCCGATGATCGAAAGCCACCGCCAACGTGGTGACCCATCTGGGCACGACGCGCTCGTCTGCCCCGGTGCCCACGACCCACGGGCGTCGCTCGATGGAGCCCATGCAGAAGATGGCTGACTCGTCGCCGTTGATGATGGGGGTGCCCGCATCGATGCCGAAGACGCCGACGTTGGTGATGGTGAAGGTGCCGTTCGAGTAGTCGCCGGGTTGGAGCTTCCCCTCGCGCGACACCTGAACCAGCTGAGTCACCGCCTGGCACAGCTGCAGCAGGCTCAGATCCTGGGCGGACTTGATGTTGGGCACCATGAGTCCGCGGGGTGTGGCGGCCGCGATGCCCAGGTTCACGTCGCCGTAGTAGACGATCTCCTGCCGCTCCTCATCCCACGACGAGTTCAGCTCCGGATTGCGCGCAAGGGCCAGGCAGATGGCCTTGGCGTAGACCAGCAGCGGCGACACCCTCAGGCCCGTGAACTCGCGGCGACCCTTGAGCGTCTCGACGAAGTCCATCGTGGCGCTGACATCGACGGTGATCCACTCGGTGACGTGCACATGTGTCTGGCTGGAGCGCACCATGTTCTCCGCCGTCGCCTTCCGGACGCCCTTGATGGGGACACGGCGCTCGGCGCGGCCCTGCCGCGGGTTGGAGCCCCCGAGCCCCTCCGTCGGCCCGAATCCGCCGCCGAAGCTGGACCCTCTGAACGAGGTCCCCGCGTGCGCCTGCCCAGAAGCACCACCTGCAGCCTCGCCGAGCCTCGGCTCGGCTTGGAAAGCCGCCTGATCGTTGAGAATGCGCCCCTGCTTGGGCTGCTCGTCGAGGTAGCGGAATGCGGCGGCGGCCTCCACGTCGCGGCGGGTGATCGTGCCCTCCGGCCCGGTGCCCACCACCGTGCCCAGGTCCACGCCGAGATCCATCGCATACTTGCGCACCGGAGGCTTCGCCCGCGACGATCCATGATCCGAGGCCAACACCAACTGGGACTCCGACGGCGCCCGTCCCGGCGCCGGCAGCGGATCTCCGGAGGCCTGGGCGTGGACCGCCCCCGCGGGGTGCACCTCGTCCGCCCGGCGCCCCGGCTCGTGGTGCCCGTAGGCCGCGGACATCGCCTCGGCCACCGAGGCCTTGTCCGCCCCCTGCCCCCGACGACGACGTCGCGCGGGTCCCGGATCGGATGGCCCATAACCCACCAGGTTGGGGCCGGCCTCAGCAGGCGCCTCCTCAGTGGGCGCCTCATCGCCGCTCACACCGTCGTCGATCTCCACGATGGGGCTCCCGACCTCCACCGTCGTGCCCTCCGCCACCAGCAGTTCGGTCACGGTTCCGGCGAACGGTGAGGGGAGCTCGACGAGTGACTTGGCCGTCTCGATCTCCACCAGCACGTCGTTGACGTCGATCACGTCACCGGCCGCGACCCTCCACGCCACGATCTCCGCCTCGAGCAGGCCCTCGCCCGGATCCGGTAGCAGGAATTGATGCTTCATCTCAGGCTCCTAGTAGGCGAGCGAACGGTCGACGGCGTCAAGGATCCGGTCCACACTCGGAAGGTACTCCTCCTCCACCCTGGCCGGCGGATACGGCATGTCGTAGCCGGCCACCCGCTGCACCGGGGCCTCCATCACGTAGAACAGGTCCTCGTGCAGCTTGGCCGCGATCTCCGCGCCCAGCCCCAGCGTCTTCGGCGCCTCGTGCACGACGACGGCGCGCCGCGTGCGCCTCACCGACGACTCGATGGTGACCCAGTCGATGGGGCTCAGCGTGCGCAGGTCCACCACCTCCAGGGACGTCCCCTCCTCGGCTGCGAGCACCGCGGCATCCAGGCAGGTCCTGACCATCGGCCCGTAGGCGAGGAGCGTGGCGTCCGTGCCGTAGCGCACCACCTGCGCCTGGTGCATCGGAGCCGGGCGGGCCGAGAAGTTGACGGTGTCCTTGGCGTGGTAGCGCCGCTTCGGCTCGAAGAACACCACGGGGTCATCAGAGGCGATGGCCTGCTGGATCATCCAGTACGCGTCGTTGGCGTTCGAGCACGTGACCACCTTGAGCCCGGGGGTGTGCGCGAAGTAGGCCTCGGGCGACTCCGAGTGGTGCTCGATGGCCCCGATCCCACCGCCGTAGGGGATCCGGATCACCATGGGCATCCTGGTGTGTCCCCCGGTGCGCATGTGCAGCTTTGCCACCTGCGTGACGATCTGGGAGAAGCCGGGGAAGACGAAGCCGTCGAACTGGATCTCCAGCACCGGCCGGTAGCCGCGCATGCAGAGGCCCACAGCGGTGCCGATGATGCCCGACTCGGCCAGCGGCGAGTCGACCACCCGGTTCTCCCCGAACTCCTGCTGCAGGCCCTCGGTGATCCGGAAGACGCCGCCGAGCTTGCCGATGTCCTCACCGGCGAGCAGCACCTTCGGGTCGGCCTGCAGGGCGCGCCGCAGCCCGCGGTTGAGGGCCTTGGCCATGGTCAGGGTCTCGCTCACGCGTCCTCCCCGAAGCTCGCGGCGAACTCGGCGTACTCGCGGCGCTGCGCCTCCAGCGCGACGGTGGGCTCGGCGTAGACCGTGGCGAACAGCTTGTCCATGGTGGTGTTCTCCATCAGGGGGATCGACGCCCGGGCGGCGGCCCCCAACTCCTTGGCCTCGGCGTCGACGCCGGCGAACCACTCGTCGTCGACGGCGCCCTCCGCGCGGAGATAGGTGCTGAGGCGGGCGATGGGGTCGCGGCCGCGCCACTCCTCCTCGTCGGACCGCTCGCGGTACTTGGTGGGGTCGTCGGAGGTGGTGTGGGCGCCCATCCGATAAGTGAAGGCCTCGATGAAGGCCGGCCCCTCGCCGGCGCGGGCCCGGGCCATCGCCCAGTCGGTGACGGCCTTCACGGCCAGCACGTCGTTGCCGTCCACCTGCACGCCGGGGAAGCCGAACCCCTGGGCGCGCTGGAACAGGGGGATGCGCGACTGCAGCGCGATGGGCTCCGAGATGGCCCACTGGTTGTTCTGGCAGAAGAACACCACCGGCGCGTTGTAGGAGGCGGCGAACACGTAGGCCTCGTTGACGTCGCCCTGGCTGGCGGCGCCGTCGCCGTGGTAGACGATGACGCCGGCGTTCTTCTCGTCGTCGTGGTTGCCGACGGCGCCGTCGAGCTGCAGGCCCATCGCGTAGCCGGTGGCGTGCAGCGCCTGGCAGCCGATGACTATCTGGTAGTTCTTGAAGGCGTCCAGCTTCTCCCAGTAGCCGCCGTTGGTGCCGCGGAACAGCGACAGCATGTTGGTGAGCGGGACGCCGAGCACCATGGCGACGGCGTGCTCACGGTAGGACGGGAACACCACGTCGGCGGGGCGGAGTGCGTGGGCCGAGCCCACCTGGGCGGCCTCCTGCCCGATCAGCGGGGTCCACAGGCCCAGCTCGCCGTGCCGCTGGAGGGCGGTGGCCTCGGCGTCGAAGCGCCGGGCGAGGACCATGTCGCGGAGGTAGCCGACGAGGTCCGCGGTGGTGCCGGTGAACTCGAAGTCGTCGTGACTCACGCGTCGACCCTCAGGGGTCAGCAGCTGCACCATGTCCTGGCTTTGACCGCGCACGCGGCCTCCTCTCCACTAACTTACGCATCCGTAGCTTACGTCTTGGGCGCCTCGAAAGGGACTCCAGCGGCAGACCCCTCGCTGGCTCAGGAGCGAGGAGCGCAGCGACGAGCCTCGAAGCCCAAGAGAAGTGACGTTGTCAGCTCGCGTTTCTGAGGCTTCGAGGCCGCTGCGCGGCACCTCAGCCAGCGGGAAAGGGAGCGAGGCCGCTGCGCGGCACCTCAGCCAGCAGAGGAGGTCAGCCGGCGAGGGTTGCGACCAACACCGCCTTGATCGTGTGCATCCGGTTCTCCGCCTGGTCGAACACGACGCTCGCCTCGGACTCGAACACCTCGTCGGTCACCTCAACGCCCTCGATGCCGAACTGCTCCAACAGGTCCCGACCCACCGTCGTGTTGAGGTCGTGGAACGCGGGCAGGCAGTGCATGAACTTGGTGGCCGGGTTGCCGGTGGCCCGCATCAGCTCGGCATTGACCTGATACGGGCGAAGCAGCTCGATTCGCTCGGCCCACACCTCCTTCGGCTCACCGAGCGAGACCCAGACATCGGTGTAGACGAAGTCCACGCCCGCGACACCCGCGGCCACGTCGTCGGTGACGGTGATCCGCGCACCCGTCGACTCCGCGAGGCGGCGCGCCTCAGCGACGATCTCGGCCGCGTTCTGCTGCGACGCCGGCGCCACCATCCGCACGTCCATGCCCATCAGTGCGCCGCTGATCAGCAGAGAGTTGCCCACGTTGTTGCGGGCATCGCCGAGGAACGCGAACGAAACCTCCTCCAACGGCTTGCCGCTGTGCTCGATCATGGTGAGCTGGTCCGCCAGCATCTGGGTGGGGTGCCAGTCGTCGGTGAGCCCGTTGTAGACGGGGACACCGGCGTGGGCCGCCAGGGTCTCGACGACGTTCTGCCCGGAACCGCGGTACTCGATCGCGTCGTACCAGCGGCCGAGGACGCGGGCGGTGTCCGCGGCGGACTCCTTATGGCCGATCTGTGAGCCGGCCGGGTCCAGATAGGTGGTGGTGCCGCCCTGATCCGCGACAGCCACCTCGAACGCGCACCGGGTGCGGGTGGAGGTCTTCTCGAACAGCAGGGCCACCTGCTTTCCGGCGAGGAGCGGGCTCTCGCGACGCTCGCGGCGCTGCGCCTTCAGCTCGGCCGCGAGGTCCAGGAGCTCGCGCCACTCGTCGGGGGTGAAGTCCAGCTCCTTGAGGAAGCTGCGGCCCAGCAGGCTCATCGTCGTCGCCTTTCGCTCGCGATCCAGGGAAGGACACAGGCTACCGCGCCGTCCGCGGCCCGCCGCGGCCGGCCGTCACACCGATCTGGCGTGGTCGACGAGCCTGTCGAAGCCCGCATCCATCGCCCTGTCGACAATCTGCCTCTCCGGGTGCGCGTCCCACCAGGCGACCTGCTCCGCGACCGCCTGGTCGTAGGTGATCGTCGGGTTGAACTCCGGCACCAGTGCCCGCAGCTTCGAGCAGTCGAAGACCATGGAGTGCGCCTTGTCTCCGAGGAGCCCGGGTCCGACGTCGGGCAGCACCCGCGCGATGGTCTCCGACGCCACGTGCACCAGTTCGGGGCTGGCCACCCCGGCCGCATGGGCCAGCCACGTGTAGATCTGGTCCCAGGTGGGTGCGTGGTCGCCCATGATCTGGAAGGTGTCGCCCACCGCCTGCGGGTTGCCGAGGAGACCGGTGAACCCGACGGCGAAGTCGGCCGAGTGCGTCACGGTCCACTGCGTGGTGCCGTCGCCGTGCACCACCACGGGCCGGCCGGCCCGGAGCCGGGCGATGTCCGTCCAGCCTCCGGTGGTGAGCAGCAGGGTGCGGTCGTAGGTGTGGGAGGGGCGCACGATCGTGGCGGGGAATCCGTTGTCGCGGTACTCGGCCACGAGGAGGTCCTCGCAGGCGATCTTGTTGCGCGAGTACTCCCAGAACGGGTTGCGCAGCGGGGTCGATTCGGTCACCGGCATCCGCGACGGCGGGCTCTGGTAGGCCGAAGCCGAGGAGATGAACACGTACTGGTCGGTGCGCCCGGCGAAGCGGGCCACGTCGCGCCCCACGTGGTCCGGGGTGAAGGCGATGAACTGGGCCACGACGTCGAACCCGCGGCCGCGGAGGACCTCGTCGACGGCGGCACCGTCGTGCACGTCGGCCACCAGGAACTCCACGTCCTCGGGAAGCGGGTGCGTGGTGGACTGCCCCCGGTTGAGGACCGTCACATGGTGGCCGAGCCGGACTGCCCGTTCCACGCTCGCGTGGCTGATGATGCCGCTGCCGCCGATGAACAGCATGTCCAGGGGATTGCGTGTGAGTGCCATCCCCGCATCCTTCCATCCAGCCACCACTGCTGGTGCGGACTGGGTGCGATAGCCGCGCCCCGGATCAGTCGCGGGTGACGGCCTCGAGCACGCCGTCGACGGCGGCCTCGATGTCTGCCAGCGTCTCCTCGAACCCCTCCTCCGTGCCGTACCACGGGTCAGTCAGCGGCTCCCCCTTGGTCTTGTCCGGGTTGAAGTCGTTGAGCAGAACGATGTTTTTGGCACACGGGGCGATGCGCTGCAGGCGGGCGACGTGCAGCGGCTCTGCGGCCACCACGAGGTCCGCGCCCTTGATGTCGGCTGCCCCGATCTTGCGCGCCTGGTGCCCCGAAGCGTCGTAGCCGGCACGCTCCAGGGTGCGCGCGGCGCGGTGGTCGATGGGGTTGCCCACCTCGTCGCTGGACACCCCGAAGCTGGCGATCCGCACGTCGAGCCCACGCTCCTCGGCTCGGCGCCGTGCAACCCGCTCGGCCATCGGGGAGCGACAAATGTTGCCCCAACATACGAAGAGAATCGTTGACATTGGTCACACTTTAGCCGCGCGGGTCTGGCTCACCGAGGCCGGGGGCACAGGTGGCTAGAATGAGCCACCGGCGTGGAGGAAGGTTTGGGGGGACGATCATGCAGATCTTGGTGGTTGACGATGATCAGGCGGTACGCGATTCGCTCGCCCGCTCACTGACCTACACGGGCGACGATGTGCAGACCGCCGCAGACGGCGTCGAGGCCCTCGCGAAGCTGGTCAGCTACACACCCGACGCCATCATCATGGACGTGATGATGCCCCGTCTCGACGGCCTCGAGACCACCCGAATGCTTCGGGACGGCGGCAACGACACCCCCATCCTCATCCTGACTGCGCGCGACGCCGTCGGGGACCGCGTGGACGGGCTCGACGCCGGCGCAGACGACTACATGGTCAAGCCCTTCGCCCTCGACGAGCTCCTGGCGCGCCTGCGGGCGCTGACCCGGCGCTCGAAGCCCGTGCCGGAGGCGGAGTCGCGGGTCCTGACCTTCCAGGACGTCACGCTGGACACGCAGCACCGCGAGGTGACGCGCGCCGGGCAGCACATCTCGCTCACCCGCACCGAGTACGCGCTGCTGCAGGTGTTCATGGAGAACCCGCGCCGCGTCATGGAGCGCAATACCCTCCTCAATGAGGTGTGGGGCTTCGAGTTCCCCACCACGGCCAACTCGCTCGAGGTCTACATCGGGTATCTGCGGCGCAAGACCGAAGCTGGCGGCCGGCCCCGGCTCATCCACACAGTGCGCGGCATCGGCTACGTCCTGCGTGAAACTCCCCCGTGATCGGAAGCTGGTGGATCCGGCTTCGCCGCGGCCTGGGCCGCCTCGTCAGTGGCCAGTCGCTGCAGTGGCGCCTTGCCCTCCTGACGGGCATCAGCGTGGCGCTGTCGGTCCTGGTCGTCGGCACCACCTCCTACGTCGTGACGCGGTGGTCCCTGCTGGAGCAGTTGGATCGTGAGCTGGTGGCGGTGGCCCAGACGGCGTCCGGGACCATCGCGTCGAACGTGTCCAACATGGGCGGGCTCTCGGGTGACCTGATGGGGTCCTCCGATGGGCTGCTCGCTCTTGTCGCGGCGGATGGGCTGGTCAAGCAGGTGCCCGGCCAGCCGGTGTCCCTGCCTGCCGGGTCCGAGGAGATCGCGGTGGCGCGGATGCAGTCCGGGTCCTCGGCCCGCACCCTGGATGCGGACGGCACCTCCTACCGCGTGGTGTCGGTGCCGATGTCGGTGGACGGGGCGTTCTACGCCGTGATCTACGGGCGGCCCACCGTCGCACTGGAATCCACGCTCGGCTCACTGTGGGCCGCGCTGCTGGCGGCCGGCGCGCTGGGCGTTCTGACCACCACGCTCGCGGCGCTGTGGGCGGCGCAGACGGTGCTCGCTCCCGTGCGTCGACTCTCGCAGGCCGTGAAATCCGTCACGCAGACCGATCAGCTCAACCCCATCCGGATCTACGGTCGAGATGATCTGGGTGAGCTGACCAAGTCGTTCAACCTCATGCTGCGCTCGCTGCAGACGTCGCGGGAGCAGCAGAGCCAGCTGATCGCCGACGCCGGGCATGAGCTGCGGACCCCCCTCACGTCGATGCGCACCAACATCGAGCTGCTGCTGGCCGACGACACCTCCGGCATGCTCCCGGAGGGCGCCCGCTCGGTGATTTTGGGCGACGTCGCCGCGCAGCTGGGCGAGTTCTCCGCACTGGTGGGAGACCTCGTGGCACTCACCCGCGACGACCACCTCCAGCGCCCGCACGAGCTCCTGGACATGGCGGAGGTGACGGAGTCCGCCATCGAGCGCGCCCGCCGTCGAGGCCCCAACATCACCTTCGACGTCACCCTGGAGCCCACCCCCGTCATGGGCGATCCGTCGACGCTGGAGCGCGCGATCACCAACCTTCTGGACAACGCCGTGAAGTTCTCGCCCTCCTACGGCACCATCGTGGTCACGCTGGAAGACGGCACCCTCACCGTCGTCGACGAGGGCCCGGGCATCGCCGACGAGGACCTCCCGCTGATCTTCGACCGCTTCTACCGCTCGGACCGGGCGCGCAACACCCCCGGCACCGGGTTGGGGCTTTCCATCGTGGATCACACGGCGCGGGCGCACGGCGGCTCGGTGCGCGCGGGCAACGACCCGGACCGCGGGGCGAAGTTCGTGCTGCGGCTGCCGGTGATCGCCGAGTCCGCGGAACAGTCTGTCCTGTGAGGTCAGTGGAGTGAGGGTGGCGCTGAGCCCCGCGCAGCGGCGCGGGCTGTCGGTGGGCGTCGCGACGGGGCTCTACGGGATCTCGTTCGGGGCACTGGCCGTGGCTGCCGGCCTGACGGTGGGGCAGGCATGCGTGCTCAGCCTGCTGATGTTCACCGGCGGCTCGCAATTCGCGTTCGTCGGCGTCGTCGGCGGAGGTGGGGCGCTGGCGTCGGCGACCGCAGCCGCCTCGCTGCTGGGGGTCCGCAACGCGATCTACGGGGTCACCGCCAACGCCATGCTCCGCCCGCGCGGCTGGCGACGTTTCGTGGCCGCGCACCTGACCATCGACGAGTCCATCGCCACCGCGTCGGCCGCGGAGGACCCCGTCGAGGAGCGGCGGGGGTTCTGGGCTGGAGGTGTCGCGGTGTTCGTCCTGTGGAACCTGTTCACACTGTTGGGGGCCCTCCTCGGCGACGCCCTGGGCGACCCGAAGGCCTGGGGGCTCGACGGCGCGGCTGTCGCGGCGTTCCTGGGTTTGCTGTGGCCGCGGCTACGGAGCCGCGACCCGATCGCGATCGCGGTGATGGCCGCCGTGGTGACGGTGGCGGTGGCACCGTTCGTACCGCCGGGGATTCCGATCATCGTGGCGGCAGGTGTCGCGGTGGCGATGACTCTGGCCCAGCATCGCCGCGACTCGACGGTCGCGCCGGACGTCGATCGGAGTGTCCCACGATGACGATGTGGCTCTGGATCATGGCCGCCTGCGCGATCGCGTACGTCACCAAGCTGGTCGGCTACCTGCTTCCCGAGCGATGGCTCGAGAATCCGTGGGTCGTGAAGCTCTCGCACGGGGTCACGGTGGGGCTGCTCGCCTCGCTCGTGGCCACCAACGCGTTCGTATCTGGCACTGCGGTGGCGCTCGACGCGCGCGCCGCGGCCCTGCTTGTGGCCGCCGTGGCCCTGGTGCTGCGCGCGCCATTCCTGCTCGTGGTGATTGCCGGGGCTGCCGCCGCCGCGTTGGCTCGCCTGGGTGGCCTCGCGTGATCTCTCCACAGCCTTATCCACAGCTGTGCACAGATTACGTCGGTGTAATTTCGGCTTCTCGGGCCTGCGGCGAGGCGCCCCAGTCCGCCACCTCCGGAACCTGTGAACGTCCGAGCGGTCCGCGGCAGAAGCGTGCGTTCCGAACCGCGGGCCATCGAACCCGGCCCTCAGGCGACGGCCTGGCGCAGTCGGGAGTGAGCGGCGCCGGTGCTAGCCTCGACGGGAGGGCTAGTACCGCGGCCGTCAACGTTTGCCCTGTTGCGGAATTGCCGTGGCTGCTGTCGCGACGGCGGAGACCACGCAGTAGGTTCCGCTCGGCCTGGCCCAGGTCGTGTTCGAGTCAATCTTGATCGTCCGTGCTGCCGGCGGAGGTTCTGAGCCCGGGGTGATGGGGTGCAGCAGTGTGGCCTTACGCTTGCGCGACCTGCGGGGCGTCAGCCCGCCGTGACGTCTAGGCTGGAGCCGCATCGCCAGCGCCGATGCCGACTCACGGGAGTAGGGAGTGGTGTGGACAGGGGCCTCCACGATCTGTCGTTCAGGGTTTGGGTGGACCGACAACTCACCTTGCGAATCTGCCCCGTGATCGACGGAACCTCCATCATCGAGCGATTCAGGTGTCTGCGCGTGGTGCGGGGACTCGAGGGGCTTGCTCTCGGAACCAGGGACGCGAGCCGATTCAAGGACCTGGCAATGGGCGCCAGGGTGCCACTCCTGTCATGCGACTGCGGCGCTTACGACTGCCGGGTGGTCGCCGACATCACGCGCGATGCGAACTACGTCAGCTGGCACAACATGATGGACTCGAGGACCGGTGAGCTGATCCCAGATATGTGGTTCAGCGCGGCGGACTATGACGCAGCCGTCGCACAGGCTGCGACGTCCCTGCACCGGACCCTGGGGTGGTACCGGGTCCGGCTGTTCATGGCCATCCGAGATGACGGTCTGCCACTGGGGGCGGGGTCGGGCCTGGACGTGGGATTGATGCTCGCGTTCATGGTCGGGTTCGCTGTCAATCGCGAAGACCACCCGCAGTGGGCCCCGCTCGGAGTCGAGTGGTGGCTGTGGTGCGGCGCGTTCGTCGCCCTTAACGTGACCCGTGACCTCATCATGCGCAGAATCCGAGGCGGGGACCTCTGGCTGGACGGGCCGCTCCACGGCCGGAAGTGCCCGTGGCACCCCAGGATCCGCTACCTAAGACTCAACCACCGACGCTCCTACGGCATCTTCCGGTTCCTGCGAACACAACCCTGAGTCGCGGGCCGACTTGAAGACTGGCCCGACCCGAAGACTACTGAGCGCGGGAGCAACCAACGTTGGACGCCGCTCGACATTGACTGACACGCCGGTTGGGGTCCGCTGGTCTCTTGCGGGACGCGGGATCGTGTGGGGGTCAGTTCCTGTTCTTCCCCTCAGGAGTGTCGTGATGGCCGAACGTGTTCGGGTCCGGGAAATCACCAACGACGAGGGCAACCGGCTGTTGCGCACGGTGCGGCGCGACTCAGGGTCGGTTGTCACCTGGCGACGAGCCCAGATCGTGCTGCGCTCGGCCCAGGGCATGGAAGCTCCGCAGATCGCGGCGGTCACGTTCACCAGCGCCGACCGGGTCCGTGATGTGATCCACAACTTCAACACCGACGGGTTCGATTCGCTGCGCCCGAAGTATGCCGGTGGCCGGCCCCCGAAGTTCACCACCGCGCATCGGGCCGCGATCACCCAGATCGCCCTGGCCAGGCCCGGTGATCACGGGCTCCCGTTCTCGACCTGGTCACTGTCAAAACTGGCCGACTACCTGGTCGCTCAGGGGGTGGTCGAAGACATCTCTCACGAAGGGCTCAGGCAGCTGCTGCGTGACCAAGGCGTCTCCTTTCCAAGCCGTGAAAACCTGGAAGACCAGCACCGACCCTGACTACGAGACCAAGAAGAACAGGGTCCTGGAGTTGTACGCCATCGCCGATGGCCGCAAGGAACCCGCACCGGGTGATCCGTCCGTGGTGATGTGTATGGACGAGTTCGGACCCCTCAACCTCCAGCCCCACCCCGGCAAACAGTGGGCCCCGATCGCCACCGGCACGGGAAGCCAAGACGCTCCCCGGCGGAGGCGGCGCCGAGCGACCTACAACCGGCCACACGGAGTACGGCACCTACTCGCCGGCTACGACCTGTCCACCGACCGGCTCTACGGACACATCAAGACCCGCAAGACCCGCACCGAGTTCCACGCGTTCTGCCGCTACCTCCGCACGCTCCACCCACCCGAGACGAGGATCGCGATCGTGCTCGACAACTTCAGCCCGCACCGCTCCACCAAGACCGACACCCGCGTCGGTGACCGGGCCGCAGCCAACAACGTCGAGCTCGCCTTCGTCCCGTTCTACGGCTCCTGGCTCAACCGGATCGAGGCGCAATTCACCGGCCTGCGGTACTTCGCCCTCGACGGCACCGATCACAACAGCCATCGCGAGCAAGCCAGCCTGATCCGCCGCTACATCATCTGGCGCAACTCCCACGCCACCGACCCACGACTCCGCAAAGTCCTCAAACGCGCCGCGATCATCAGGAGGGCCAAGGTTGCCTGACGCGGTACTAGTTGCCGCGTTCAACCCGGGGCTGGGTCCCGTCGACACGTCGAGCCTTGGGGGGCTTGTGGTTCACACCAACCTGGTGACTACCGGAGCGCCCTTCCTCATCGGCACCTAAATCGCCCACCCCGACCCTCAAGAAGAGAAGGATCCTCGTGACACGCACCACAATCGTGATAGCCGGAACCGTTGCCGTGATGGCGATCGTGGCGTTGGCCGTGGGAGTGACTCAACTCGTGCAAGCCGAACCCGGCGACCGCACCACCGTCGAATCTGCCGCTGAACTGAGGGATCCCACCCTGGCCGCCCGGGTTGAAGGTCAAGCCGAGCCCGCCATCGAAATGGCCAACGGGCAGCAAGCGATCTCCTCAGTGCAGATCAGGGCCGTCTGGGCCGATGCCATCACCAAAGTGCCTGGCCCTCTCGCCGCCGGCGACCACTTCCCAGAAGTGGAAGCAGTCGACCCTGCCGCCGGCGAGGAAGCGTTGTATGAGGACACCATGTTCGAGTACATCGCGCTGGAGGTCTGGCGGTGCTCCTGGATCGGCGAGGAACTACGCAACGGCGCAGCCGAGGCCGACCTGGAGCAACTCCGCGAGATCGACCGCACCATTCAACGGTTCGACTCGCAGGCAGCCCAGCAAGTGGTCAGCGACCGCGACGAAATGCACGACGGCCGCCACACAACAGGTACAACCACACTCAGCGACTACCAAGACGAGCTATCCGGAGCATCATGCCAGTCATTCGGGCTCGGACGCTGACATCACGACCCCCAACCAGCGGCATGACCGGACGTTGCGCAGCTCTCGTTCAAGGGCCCTCTTGGGCCAGACCTCTAGTCGCAGGATCGATAGCTTCTCACCGGGGAGGTACGCGCACGCTCTTGCAATCTGCACAGATTCCTATACAGTTCTTGTCATGACCATCTTCGCTGACCTGCACCGCGAGCGGACTCTGTCCGTTACCGCAGCCTCCAGCCGCGGTGTCGCGGGCTTGGTCAAGGATGCGGAGCGTGGTGAGGACATCATCGTCGAGCGCCACGGGCGCGCGGTCGCTGCCGTTATCTCCGTTGAACAGTTCGACGAGCTTCACCGTGTTCGGGCTGACCTGATCGCCGCTTCCCTCGTCTTGTCGCGCGAGCTCTCTGACACTGGCAGCCGCACCGATCTGGACGACGCCATCGCCGCGTTCGGGTTCGCCCGGGTGGAACTCGAGGCCGAGCTCGACGCTGACCTAGCCACCGGCCGCGAGTGACAACGCAACTCCGGTCCGGCCCCGGGCCAGCGGTTACGCATGGTTGAGAAGAAGCACCCGGAAGTACCCGGGTGTCTAGTGCGCCTGACCGGGGATGCGGTCGAGGACCTGGAGACCTTGTTCAAGGCCGACCCGCAGATCGTGCGCTGGGCCTTGAAAAAGATGATCCAGATCGAGCGCGACCCCAACGCAGGCGCCCCCTTGCTGGGCGGTCTCATCGGCTACCGCAAGATCGCCGTCGGCGATCGTGACTGGCGCGTCGTATGGCGAGTCGTGCAGGACGACGCAGGAGACTTCCGAGTGGAGGTCGCGGAGGTCTGGGCAGTTGGGTACCGCAAGGACAACGAGGTCTACGAAGAGATCAGGCAACGCGTCGCTAACGCTGGCTCCTCACCGAAGACCAAGGCGCTCACGGAGGTTCTAGAGCTCTTCGCCAAGCAGGCAAGCGACCTGACCGCGACCCCGGAACCGGAGAAGCCTGAGCCAGTCCCGAGATGGTTGACCGACGCACTGCTCTACGTGGTGCACCTCCCGGCCTCCCAGGTCCAAGAGATGACACTCGAAGAAGCCGAGAGGGCTTGGACGGACCATATTTCCGGTGCGGGTTCGGGAACGTAGCTGGGCCTCTGCTGAGGCTGCCCTCCCTGCCGGCTGCGCTCATCGCGGCAGATCCGCGCGTTCCGAAAGGCTCTTGACCTAGCCACGTTGGACCGTTGCGCGAGGTGGGCCGTGTGGACAGGCGCCCCTTCCTGACCGTCCTGGATGTGTCTCGCACAGGAAACGTCCGCAGGTGTCGCGCGCAGGACGGGCTCGCTCCTAGCTCTGGCTGCTTCTTTAGGCTGCCAGGGGGGCAGTGCTTGCTTGCCCGGCAGCCATACGCTGTCCCTATGGAGTTCACCCTGAACGGTGTGGTGCGGTCACTCGACGCTGAGACGGTTATGGCCCGTGTGCCTGCCGTGCCGCCAGACCCGATCCAGACCCACTGGGTGGAAGTCAAGGGGCGGCGGTGGCCTCCGAAGCAGGCCTTTCGAGTATCAACCGGTATCACTGACGAGCCCTTCATCAGCCATTTCGCGTTGCGGCTCTTCCAGAGGCTGGGGTTTCTCACTAGTCCTATTCCTGGCGCGGGAGGCGGCTCAACACAGGTCACAGACAGGACGAATGAAGCGCCCGATGTCCTAGACCAAAGCGCTGCTTTTCAAGCGTTTGAGCGTCTCGACCGCTATATGGCCTCTGAGTCGCTGACCAAGACGATCGCTTCTTTAGAGGCACGCCTGTCAGTCGCCGACGCGGGCATCGCCGCCGACGTACTCGCTACGTCGGGGCTCGACGAGGACCTAGTCGACAGTGCACTGATCGTGCGAGAGCGCGTTGGGATGATCGACACGCTGATCCATGCGGCCGTGATTGTGCAGGTCCTTCCTTCAATTCTTCGACCCGGCGAGCGGGTGCTGAAGCGACCGTCGCTCGGGGCCGGGAATGACCCCGAACGTCGGTACGATCTGGAAACCACCCATCGCATTGCCGAGTTCAAGCTCTCGTCGTGGAAGGGCGCCGACGGCGGGAGGCAACGGGGTCTGTTCGCGGACGTTGTGGGCTTGTCGCTGGATTCTACCGACCGGCTGCGCCAAGTCTTCGTTGTAGGCGAACGCCCCGTCCATTTCCTCACAAAGAGCGATCGCAATGCGGCGAAGACCTTGTCTAAGGCCGCTCTCAAACTGAGAACACCCGACGGCCTGACCGAGGAGATGACAGTGTCACAGTTCACCCGCGCGGCAAGAGTCGAGATTGTTAATCTCCGAACCCTAGTCCCCAAACTTCGCTGAATCGCGCCAAATCAAATGTCCTGGCCGTCGGTCAGCGGTAGAAGCAGCCCAACCTCGCGACGCCGGGCCTTCGGCTGATGAGGTCGCGGCGATCAGCCGAAGGCTATCGGCCGCGGCGCGGTAAGACAGTGCGTTCGCCTCGCTGCCCATTCGGCGCAGTCCCTTCGGCGACGCTGTCACCGCTGCTATGCGGGATCGGTGACGGGCGGGACTCCCATTAATGCGTTCGCAACGGTGCTTAGGCGGTCCGCACGCGCACTCAGGAATCTTCCATAGTCATCGTCGAAGAGAGAGTGAGGGCACGCGGCCGCGTCCAAGATCTCGTCTATCGATCCCGAGGGCATTTTTGCCTTGTAAATGCTAGGCGCCACGCCTCCTAAGGTCTTATTGTCGGCGGCAGATATGATAGCGAAGTTGGCTAGCCTGTTGATTTCGCTGACAGTCTTTCCACGTTCTTTTAGGAATGACCGTGGCATCAGGTGATGAAATTCTTCCCGGTTGTACGCCTGTAGCACACGATCCAGATCAACCTTTGCCCCTGAAACGAAACTGCGTGGGTTCAAGCTGGCCAGCATGAGTACCGTCGTGCGAGTGTGTACGGTCCCGATCGTAAAGCCTTGATCTGTGAAGTAATCGCTATCGATAGATACACTCACATTGGAAAGTTGGGAGACCCCGTCATTTCGGAGCTTCTCTGCTTCTTGGATGTCTCGCTTTAAGTTGCGGAGAACGGCGGCGCTGAACCTACGCGAGAAGCAGGACCTCCAGAACCACTGTTCCATTGCACGGCGCTGATCGTCCTTTAGTTGAACCGTCTTGCCATCCGGCACCGCGAAGAAGACGGCCAGGGGAACAATTAGAGAAGGGTAGGGGAGGTTACTCAAGTTGCGAACAGGAAGATTCTTGCGCAGGAAATCAATCGCCCCTTGAACTCCGTTTTCGATCTCGTCGAACCGCGACCGGACTTCAACCCCTTTGAGGCCCATCAGTGCGGCAGGCGACGCGTCCTTGGCAACAACTGCCGCACAGCATCTCAGGATCAGGTTCGTATCTTCAGATAGGTCGCCAAAGCCGTGGGGGGAAACTTCGTCGGCC
This sequence comes from Tessaracoccus luoxuelianae, assembly GCF_055326245.1. Lineage (NCBI taxonomy): Bacteria > Bacillati > Actinomycetota > Actinomycetes > Propionibacteriales > Propionibacteriaceae > Tessaracoccus > Tessaracoccus luoxuelianae. The sequence goes on along the minus strand of NZ_JBUZNO010000007.1, from coordinate 60,724 downwards.
AGCGCCTTGATGCGCTCCTGCAAATCGAAGTCCTCACTCCAGGTCCAGGCGCTGAGCAACTGGAAAGTGTCCAGCTCCATGCCCAGCCGATTCACACGCTCGAAGACGATGGCGACCTTGGCTCGGTCTTCCGTCGCGACTTCCTGTGTCGGAATATCAGCCTCCTTGAAGATCGATTGAACCTGGTCGATCGTCTTAGCATCTCCTTCGGGCAGTTTCGCTGTCGCCCTTCGATAGGTAGTGACGTCGAAGAAGGTGCCGATGGGAAAGTGACGGACTGGATCGACTAACTCGTCCGTAAGCGCTAGGAACTGGCTCTCCTGCAGGTCGTCTTCCGCGCGGAGGTCGAAGTACACCTTCGTCCAAGGCGCGTCCTCGGTGGCGGTTAAGTCCGTCTGGAAGACGCCGAAGATAGAAGTTAGGCGCTGCTGGCCGTCGAGGACGTAATCGATCGGATAATCGGGCTCCGCGTCTGGAAGCACGAAGGGGCCAAGCTGTCGCTCATGCGTAAGCTTCTCCTTTGTCCGCCACAGGATCAGCGCGCCGAAAGGGTAGCCCTTGTAAATGGAGTCCATGAGATACGCAACACGTTCAGCGTCCCAGACAAACCCGCGTTGAAACGCAGGGACTCGAATGGTCCCGTTCTGAACGCGTTCGAGGATCTTTCGGATCGTCAAGCTCATGGCAGCATCACTCCGGTGGGAATTGGTGATCACAACATAGCTCACGGCAGGAGGGGGCTGTGCTGTTGGCGTGGTCTGACGACTGCGACTCAAGCCCGATGCTGCCGGATATTTGCTGGAGGTCGGGTGCCGCCAGCTAGCTTAGCCAGGGCTCGCTCATCAAGCATGAGCGTGAACCGCACGGCCATCGTTGACATCCCTCCAGGACCCAACGTTGACGAACGGGGCGCCGCCACCGCAGCAGGAAGACCCACTCCCTACTTTTGACGACCCTCCCCCGGGCGTCCCGATCTACAAACTACCGAGCGCAGAAGTGCACAGAGTGAAGCGCAGCTCGACACCCCAGTCCGCCACCTCCGGAACTTGTGAACGTCCGAGCGGTCCGCGGCAGATCCGGTAGTTGTTCATCGCGTGCGGGCCGGAGTGGTATCCCGGCCGAACCCGCCCTCATGCGAGGAAAGACGGTCCCCCTGGTTTGTGTTTGTCTGCAACTTGCTACCCATAGAGCGGCATCTGCGCATATATGCAGAAGCCGCCCTCTGGGTAGCAAGTTGCAGACCCCTCGTCGTCAACGACACCATTCCGGCGGCATCAGCACCTCGGCAGGAGCGTGAAGCGCACAGTCCGGGGCTTCGACGGCGCTGGGCGCCACCTGAGCCACCGGGATGGCGTGTGTGGCTGAGCCCCACAGCGAACGCTCAGCTGTCTGACGACAACCTAAGACCCCGACCCTTTGGGCCGGGACATCCACAAGACGCGCGTGGTCTTGGCGTTGCGGAGTTCCCGCCCATTGTCCGAGTGCGCTGCCATGATGGCGCCATGGCACTGATCGGTGAACCGCGCCGGATGAATCCGCTGCTGCGACTCGGGGTCAGGATCGCCGAGCGCACGACAGGGCGCCGGATGGAGCCCGCCCGGCTGCTCGCCTGGTATCCCAGGGCTGCGATCGGCTCCGGCCTGCTGGAAATGCTGGTGGCGCATCGCGAACCTTCCGAGCGGCTGCTGAAGCTGGTCCGCGTCACCGCGTCCATCACCGCCAACTGTGCGTTCTGTGTGGACATGAACAGCTACGAGCATGACCGCGCCGGGCTGAGCGACGCCGAACTGGCCGCGCTCGCCCGCGGCGACCCTGACGGCATCCAGACCTTCACCCACCGGGAGCGGCTGGCCATCGAGTACGCAAGGCTGATCTCATCCACACCGCTGACGTTTCCCACAGAGCACCTGGCGCGGCTCAGGGCGGAGTTCAGCGAGCGTGAAATCGTGATCCTTGCCACCACTGCCGCCCAGGTGAACTACTGGGCGCGGGTGATCCAGGCCCTCGGTGTTCCACCGGCCGGCTTCACCGAGGCGTGCCGGGTGCCGAACCCCCGAGGTCCTCGCGACCGCCTCGGAGCTTACGCTCTGTGGTTCACACCCGGGCACGAGGCGTGACAAGAAAGCCAGGAGCGGCCTAGTCAGATCGACACCCGCGGCGACAGGGCTGGATACGATGGATGAGTCCAACGAAGGATTGCACCGAACACTTCGAGGAGCTGTGATGGCATCCGTAGAGAACGACCTCGCCAGGATCAAGGGCATCGGACCGAAGTACGCGGAGATGCTCAAGAGCATCGGGGTGGACTCCGTCAAGGAGCTCCGGCACCGCAACGCGGCCAACCTGAAAGAGATGATCGAGACCCGTCACGGAGCGGTGATCGGGCTGTCGGTAGCTGAGTGTGAGGACTGGGTGACGCAGGCGAAGGCACTCGACGTCTGAGTGATCGCTCAGGGTGGCTGCGCTCGCTACACCACCAGCGGCGCCGCGACCTCCAACTCTCCGTGCTCGATCAGCCACCTCACTGACTCGAGGATGGCCTCGTCCGGCTGATACCTGGGTTCGTACCCGAGCGCGTATCGCGCCTTCCCGATGCTGAGGTAGTGGTTGCGCAGCAGGTGCTCCCAGCTGGCCTCTGCGGCGCCTTCGGCGGCGGACGCGCGGAACTCGTCCCAGCTCACCGAGCGCAGTTCCGCCGCCTGCCCGAACCATCCCGCCGCGATCCTCGCGTACCCCCGCACGTTCAACGCCGACGGAGCCACGACACTGAAGTCCTCCCCCGCGGCCGCGGTGCGGTGCACGATGGCCGCCTCGAAGGCCTGGGCCACATCGTCGGCGTGCACGTGATGGAGGAACTCGCCGCCGAGCCCGGGGATCTCGAGCGGTTGGCCGGCTGAGAGGGTGCGCCACACCGTCGGATCGACGTTGCCGAGCGGGCCGATCGGATGCCAGCCGGGGCCGACGATGTGGCCCGGATGCAGCGACGTGGTGACCAACCCGCCGGACCTCGTCTCCTCCTTCAGCATGGCCGCGATGGCGGACTTCGCGATCCCGTACTCCCCAGCCGGCGGCGTACCGCCATCCTCTGTGATCGGGAGGCGCTCGCTGGGGCCGTGACGCCAGATGGACCCGCAGTGCAGCAGGTGCCCAGTCTCCCCGCGGAGTCGCTCGACCAGCGCGGTGGCAGAGTCCAGCGTGAAGCAGATCAGGTCCACGACGACGTCGGGCCGGAGCGCAGCGACGCGGTCGGTGAAGGTCCCCTCGCGCTCCTCGGCCTCCCGATCGGCGACCATCTGACGCACATCCCGCCAGGCCGGGTCCTCGACGTAGCTGGCTCGCTGACCACGGCTGATGCTGACCACGTCGTGCCCGGCCCGGACCAACCTCGGGACAAGGTAGCTCCCGATGTGCCCGCTTCCGCCGATGACAACGATTCTCATGTCGCCACATTAGGGCGCTTGCCCCGCCGCTGCCGACGTAGGCTGAATCCGCACATCACGAGGGAGACGACATGAGCGAGGCGGCGACCACCGCAGCGACCGCGGCCGAGTTGCTGACCGAGCTTGCTGCGCTGGAGGACCCCAAGATCCGGGCCGTCAACGAGCGCCACGGCGACGATCACGGGGTGAACCTCACGAGACTGCGGGCCGTGGCGAAGCGGGTCAGGACCAACCACGACCTCGCCGTCGAGCTGTGGTCCACCGGCGACTCCGCCGCCCGGCTGCTCGCCCTGCTCATCTGCCGGCCGAAGCTGTACTCCCTCGACGAGCTGGACGCCATGCTCCGCGGGGCCGGCTCGCCGAAGGTGCACGACTGGCTGGTCAACTACGTCGTCAAGAAGAGCACCCATGCGGAGTCGCTGCGCCTGGCCTGGTTCGCGGACCCGGACCCGGTCGTCGCGAGCGCGGGGTGGGCGCTGACCAGCGAGCGCGTGGTGCGCAGCCCTGAGGGGCTCGATCTGGACGGGCTTCTGGACCTGATCGAGGCGCAGATGGCGGAGTCGCCCGAGCGGCTGCAGTGGGCGATGAACCATTGCCTGGCGCAGATCGGCATCGAGAACCCGTCGCTGCGTGAGCGCGCCGTCTCGATCGGCGAGCGACTGGGCGTGCTGCGCGACTACCCGACGCCGCCCGGCTGCACCTCGCCGTTCGCGCCGATCTGGATCGCGGAGATGGTGTCGCGGCGCGAGACCTAGTCCACGTCTGGACGGCCCACCGGAAGCGACACCGTCGCGCTCAACCCGCCCAGGTCAGACTCCCCCAGGGTGACCTCGCCGCCGTGGTCGCGGGCGATCTCCCGCGCGATCGCCAGGCCCAGCCCGCTGCCGCCGCCCTCGCGCTCACGCGCCTCGTCCAACCGCACGAAGCGCTCGAAGACCCGCTCGCGATCCCCAGCCGGGATCCCCGCCCCGTCGTCCTCGACGACCACCACCCCGTCGGACACCGTCACCCGCACCACACCACGGGCGTGCCGGGCCGCGTTCTCCACCAGGTTGCGCACCACCCGCCCGACGGCGGCCGCGTCCACCCACGCCCGGCCGGCTCCGCGCACCTCCACCGCGACACCCGCGCGCACGCCGGCCACAGCGTCACCGACGAGGGCAGCCAGGTCAGCGTCGTCTCGCCGCGCCCCCGTCGCACCCACCCGCGCCAGCAGCAGCAGATCGTCGACGAGCGCCTGCATCCGCCGCACCTCCGGCGCAAGCTCGGCCGCCAACTCCCCGCTGCTGAAGGCCGCCGGGTGCGCCTCCGCCACCTCGACGGCGGCGCGCAGAGACGAGATCGGCGAGCGCAGCTCGTGGGCCGCGTCCTCGACGAACCCGCGCTGCCGAGCCGCGGCCCGGTCCAGGCGGTCCAGCATCTCGTTCAAGGTCCGCGCAAGCGCCCCGAGCTCGTCGTCGGCTGCGGGCACGGGCAACGCGCCCGGCCCGCCCTCGCGGGCCACCCGGGCGGCGGCCACCCTGAGCTGCTCCACCGGCCGCAGCGCCCGGCCGAGCGCCAGCCAGATGACGCCCGCGAGCAGCAGCGTCAACGTGGGCACCACCCCCACCAGCGACACCCGCAGCGCTTGCAGCACCCCCTCGACGTCGCGCAGCGGCAGCGCCACCACCACCGTCACCGGTGCCCCCCGCCAGTCCGCCGCTCGGGCCACCACCCGCGCCCGCGCGTCGTAGGCCGTCGGCATCGTCGCGGGGCCGGCTCCCGTGAGCGCCGGGAGCTCCGACGGCGCCACCACCGGCAGCGTCCGGCTCGCGTTGGCCGAGCTCGCCACCACCAGGCCGTCGCCGTCGAGCACCTGCGCGATCTCCCCCGGCTCCGCCACCGGTAGCGGCTCGGGCAGCCGGTCATCGGCCACCAGCCGCGACACCGTCAGCGCCCGAGCCTCCGCCAGCTCGTCCAGCGCAATCACCCGGCTCGCGGACACCACCGTCGACAACGCGACCGCCCCCAGGGAGAGCCCCACCGCCAACAATCCGGCGGTCACCAGAGTCAGCCGCAACCGTAGTGAGAGCCCGCCCCACCGTCGCCCCTCGCCGGGCACGCCGTCAGCCCACCACTCGGTAGCCGGCGCCGCGCATGGTGAGGACGACGTCGCGGCCCAGCTTCCGCCGCAGGTAGCCGACGTAGACCTCCACCACGTTGAGGTCCTCCCCTGTGCCGTCCCACACGTGGTCGCGCAGCTCCACCTTGCCCACCACGCGGTCCGCGTGCCGCATCAGGTACTCCAGCAGCGCCAGTTCGCGGGTGGTGAGATCCACGAGCACCCCGTCGAGTGTCACGGTCCGGGCGGAGGGGTCCATCACGAGCGCGCCGACGGCGAGCACCGACGGCCTGGCCTCCGCGGGACGGCGCACCAGGGCACGGAGCCGGGCCACGAGCACGACGAAGGAGAAGGGCTTGGTGAGGTAGTCGTCGGCGCCGAGGTCCAGCGCATCCGCCACGTCGTACTCGCCGTCCTTGGCGCTCAGCATCAGCACCGGGGTCCACACCTTGCGTTCACGCAGCGCGGCTACCACGTCGTAGCCGTTGCGCCGGGGCAGCATCACGTCCAGGACGATCGCGTCGTAATCGCCGTGGGTGGCCAGCGAGAGGCCCGTCTCGCCGTCGTGCGAGCAGTCCACCGCGAACCCCTCCGCCGCCAGGCCGCGCTGCAACGCCCGGGTGAGCCCCCGCTCGTCGTCGACCACCAGTACCCGCACGCCCCCATCCTGCCAGCGGGCCAGTGGCGGCGGGCGGGCGCTCTCAGCGTCCTCACAGCGACGGCGGTCTACCGTGGGCGCATGACCGAACGACGCTCTGCCCTCCGCACCCCCTGGATCGCCCCCATAGCCGTGGCCGGCGTTGTCGCCGTCGGCCTCCTCGTGCAGCCGCTGCTCGCCTCCGGAGAGTCCAGCAACCTGCCGGACCTCACCGCCGAGGAACTGGTGGCGCGGGTCCTCGAGTCCGAGCCCCAGGCCATGTCCGGCACCGTCGTGCACACCGCCCGCCTCGGGCTCCCCGAACTCCTCTTCACCGAGGCGTCCGGCGCTGATCCCATGTCTCTTCTCGGCGGCAGCTCGACGCTTCGTGTCTGGACCGACGGCGACGAGCGCGCCCGCGTCTCCCTGCTGGGCACCATGAGCGAGTACTCGATGGTGGCCGACGGCACGGACATGTGGACCTATTCCAGCTCCGACGATGAGGTGGTCCGCTACACCGTCAGCGACGCGGACCGCGCCCGCCTGGAGACGATGAGCGACGAGGCCCGCGAGAAGGCCCTCGCAGGCCAGGACGAGCTGCCCACCCCGCAGGAGGCCGCGGCCAAGGTGCTGGCCAACGTCGAGGAGTACTCGACGGTGCGCGTCGACTCGCAGATCAGCGTCGCCGGGCGCGATGCCTACCAGCTCGTCGTCACCCCTGACACCGACGGCACCCTCGTCGATCACGTGGTGCTGGCAGTCGACGGTGAGACCATGACCCCGCTGCGGGTGCAAACCTGGAGCACGCAGGACGAGGCGGCCCCCGCCGTCGAGGTGTCGTTCACGGACGTGGACTTCACCGCCCCCAACGAGTCCGTGTTCGAGTTCTCTACCCCCGCCGGCGCCACCCAGCGCGACGTCGTGATCCCGATCCCCGCCGAGGGCACCGAGATGCCCGCCCATGAGGGCGACCACCAGAAGCCCACGGTGTACGGCACCGGTTGGGAGAGCGTGGTCGAGCTCACCGGCGTGGACGTCGCCGCGATGATCGCCCAGGATCCGGGCGCGATGAGCGGCATGCCCACCCCGTCGACCGGCTCCGACGAGGCGCAGGACCTGATGGACGAGTTCAAGCCCGAGCATGGGCCGGGCATGGACCTCGACGCCGCCGCCCTCTACGAGCAGCTCACCACCGAGGTGCCCGAGGGTCGCCTGCTCACCTCCGCGCTGCTCAGCGTGCTGGTGACCGACGACGGTCGCATCCTGGTGGGGGCGGTTCCCGCCGAGACCCTGCGCGCGATGGCGTGAGCGCCCCGGCAATCCGCACCGAGGGGCTCACCAAGCGATTCCGATCCGGCCAGGTGGCCGTCGACGGGATCGACCTGGTGGTGCCCCGCGGCGCTGTCTACGGATTCCTCGGCCCCAACGGGTCGGGGAAGACCACCACGATCCGGATGCTGCTCGGGCTGGTGAAGCCGACGGCGGGTGCCGCCTGGCTGCTCGACGAGGCCATGCCCGAGAGCGGCGGGTCGGTGCTGCCGCGGGTGGGTGCGCTGGTGGAGGGGCCGGCGTTCCAGCCGTACCTCAGCGGGCGGGCCAACCTGGTCCGCCTCGACGCGTGCGACGCCACGGCAGACCCGGGCACCTCACGGTCCCGGATCGACTCGGCGCTCGAACGGGTCGGCCTCACCGCCGCCTCGGGGAAGCTGTACCGCCAGTACTCGCTCGGCATGAAGCAGCGCCTCGGCCTGGCGGCCGCCCTGCTGCGTCCGCGCGAGCTGCTCGTCCTCGACGAGCCCACCAACGGCCTGGACCCGCAGGGCACCCGCGAGGTCCGCCACCTGATCCGTGAGCTCGCCGCGGAGGGCTCCACCGTGCTGGTCTCCTCCCACCTGCTTGCCGAGATCGAGCAGGTCTGCACGCACATCGGCATCATGGGCCAGGGCAAGCTCCTCGCCCAGGCGGAGCGCCACGAACTGGCCGCAGACGACGATCCGCGCGTGGTTGTCACCACCAACGTCGACGGCGTGGCCGGGGCCACCGAGGTGCTCGGCACCCTCGGCTTGGCCGAGGTGCGCGTCGACGGCGTGGAGGTCCAGGCGCGGCTCGGGGCCACGCCCCCGGAGCGCGTGTCCGCCGCGTTGGTGCATGCGGGGGTGGACCTCGTCGGTCTCACCGTCCGCCGTCGCAGCCTGGAGCAGCTGTTCGTGGAACTGACTGGGGAGGGCTTCGATGTCGCGCGCTAGGGGTTCCTTCGGGAGGTTGCTGCGCAGCGAGCTGCGGCTGCTCTTCGGCCGGCGCCGCACGCTGGCGCTCCTCGTCGGGCTGGCGTTGGTGCCGCTGCTCCTCGCCGTCGTGCTGTTCATCGCGCAGGGTTCCGGGCTGGAGGGTCAGGGGCCGGGGTTCATCGGACGGGTCACCGGCAACGGGCTGTTCCTCGTCGTCGCGGCCCTGTTCATGTGCCTGCCGTTCCTGCTGCCGCTGACCATCGCCATCACCGCGGGCGACACGATCGCGGGCGAGGCCCAGGCCGGAACGCTGCGCTACCTCCTGACCCTGCCCGTCGCCAGGACACGGCTGCTGCTGGCGAAGGCTCTGGTGGCACTGGCGTTCGCGGTGGTCGCGGTGCTGGTGATCGCCGTCATGGCGCTGGCCGCCGGGGGCGCGTTCTTCGGCTTGGGAGAGATGACTCTGCTGTCGGGCACCACCGTCTCCCTGGGGGCCGGGATGGCGCGGATGCTGGGTGTCGCGGGGTATGTCGCCCTGTCCCTGACGGGGCTGGTGGTGGTGGGGGTGTTCATCTCCACGCTGACCGAGGTCCCGGTCGGGGCGATGGCCGCGACGGTCGTGGTGGCGGTGGTCTCCACGGTGCTGGACTCCCTGCCGCAACTCGCGGCCATCCACCCCTACCTGCTGACGCACCACTGGTTCGACTTCGCCGAGTTCCTCCGCCTCGAGGTGGACTGGGGCGTGCTGGGATCGGGGCTGCTGGTGCAGGTTGGGTGGGTTGCGGTGTTCGCGTCGCTGGCGTGGGCGAGGTTCCGCTCCGCCGACGTGACGTCCTGACGGGTTCCGCCGCGGCAGGACCCTGCCGTGGCGGGTGCGGAAGGAGCGCGAGTTCGGCCCCCGTCGACCTCATCGGGGGTGCCGGGATGGACACTGAGGAGGTGAACCTCTCTCTGTCCGGCGCGCTGCGTCTCTCAGCGAGCGGTCCGCTACGGGTGGACGAGGTGTGGGAGCGCTACACCCGGCCGGTGTGGTGGACCCGATGGGCGCCGCATCTGCGCGGCGTGGAGTACGCGGAACCGATGGTGACGCCGGGGACGACCGGCCGGGTGACGGGCCTGGGCGGGATCGTTGCGGACTTCCGCATCGATGCGGTCGACGAGGCGGCGCGGACCTGGTCCTGGAGCGTCCGCAGCGGCCCGCTGAGGCTGTCCTTCGAGCACGGGGTCGACGCGGCGGCGCCCGGGTCGGGTCGCGCGAGTGTGGCGTGGCTCGTCGTGCACGGGCCGTGGCCGGTGGTCCTCGGCTATGCGCCCATCGCCCGCTACTCGCTCGGGCGGCTCGTCGGCTGAGCCAGGCGAGGCGTAGCGGCCTACCCTGGACACTGTGAGCGAGCTGCGGATTGCACCGGGGCCGGGGCTGCCGGAGGGCTTGGTGGTCCCGGCAGGTGAGCTGACCGAGCGGTTCTCGCACGCGTCCGGTCCCGGCGGCCAGGGCGTGAACACCTCAGATTCGAGGGTGCAGCTGTCCTTCGATGTGGCCGCCTCCGCCGTGCTTGACGACGTCCAGCGGGAGCGGCTCCTGCACCGGTTGCGGTCCCGGCTTGCGGGCACCGTCCTCACCGTCGTGTCTGCCGAGTCCCGCTCGCAGCGCCAGAACCGGGGTGCGGCGCGGGAGCGTCTGGCTGCGATGCTCCGTGAAGGGCTCGCCCCGCCGTCGCCGCCGAGACGCCGCACCCGCCCGACGCGGGGCTCGGTTGAGCGCAGGCTGACCACCAAGCGCCGCCACGGGGAGATCAAGCGCGGTCGCGGACGCCCCGAGGACGCGTAGCGCAAGCAGGAACAGGCTGACCCCCGGGGTGTATTAGCGTGTGCCGGACAGCCTCCTGGTGAGTAGCGGCCGGCGGATGGGCCGCGGATGTGGAGGCATCCCGCGCACACCCCAGGAGTCACGGATGGAAGCCCCTGAGCCACACAACCAGTGTCCGGCGCGGGGCCATCGGCACCGCCTGATGGACCTGACCGGCCTGACCGCCGTCGTCACCGGCGGCTCGACGGGGATCGGCTATTTCACGGCCGAGGGACTCGCAGCCCTCGGGGCGCACGTCGTGATCGCGGGGCGCAACGCCGACAGGTTCCGCGCAGCGCAACACGCCATCCAGGCCAGGATCAGGGGGGCGGAGGTCTCGTACCAGCCACTGGACCTGGCGGATCTGTCGACGGTGTGCGCCGCGGCCGAGCAGCTGGCTGGCCTCCCCACGCTGGACCTGTTCGTGGCCAACGCGGGGGCGATCGGCTACCCCAACCACGTCAAGCCCGAGGCGGACAAGGGCATTCGGGGGCGGACGACCGCTGACGGGCACGAGCTCTTCTGGGGCACCAACTTCCTCGGCCATTACGCGCTCGTCGCCCCGCTGTTTTCGCTGATCAACGCCTCGAACGGCCGGTGCGTGCTCGTGGGCAGCATCGGCGACCGGGGAGCTCCGCTGGCGGCGGACGCGGTGCCCCGGCCTGACCTCCGCGCCTCGGACCTCGCGAAGTACGGCCAGTCGAAGCTGGCCACGACAACCCTGATGCACGAACTCGCCCGGCGCCTTGCACGCCACGGCGGTGGCGCGGCTGCGATGGGCGCACACCCGGGCACGGCCGTCGATTTCCTCTCCCCGCCGCGCGCGGGGGTCGCGACCAACCAGCCCGACGGCGCCCGCCTCCTGCGGGCGCCCGTGCGCCTCTTCGCCCACGGCAAGCACGACGGCGCCCTGCCGGTGCTCACCGCCGCGGCGTGCCCCGAGGCGCGCAACGGCGACTACTGGGGCCCGCGCCGGATCACGAAGGGACTGCCGGTGCTCGCCCGGTCCTCACGGGCGACGCGGGATCCGGTGGGCGCCGGGCGACTCATGGACGCCGCAGCGGAGCTCACCGGCCTGACTCTTCCGCTGGGGTAGGGCGGCGTCGTCTAGGGTCGGGCTCAGAAGCAGAACCCAGGAGGCACCCATGGCGCACGTTCACACCACCCCCGTCACCCTCGGCGCGTCACGCCTAGGCGAGCGCCCCGACGGTGAGGTCTTGGCCGACGCGCTCCTTGCGTCCCCGCTCGGCGACGTCGACACCAGCAACAACTACGCCGACGGACGCAGCGAGCACCTCCTCGGCGACGCGATCGGTCGGGCGGGTGGCCTGCCGCCCGGCAAGGCGATCTTCTCCAAGGCGGACCGGGATCCGGTCACGGGGAGCTTCGACGCCGCGCGCGTTCGCCGATCGCTCGAGGAGTCACTCGGGCGGCTGGGCCTCGACCGGCTGCCCCTGTATCAGTTCCACGACCCGTTCACGATCACCATCGACGAGGCACTCGCGCCTGGCGGCCCCGTCGAGGCGCTGATCGCGCTGCGCGACGAGGGCGTCATCGGGGCGATCGGGATCGCGTACGGGCCGCTGGAAGAGACGCGCGCGTATGTGGAGACCGGGCTGTTCGACGTGGTGCTCAACCACAATCGCTACACGCTGGTGGACCGCTCCGCGGAGGAGCTCTATGTGCGGGCGCGGGAGCTCGGGATGCAGGTGTTCAACGCGGCGCCGTTCGGCGGCGGAACGCTGGCCAACGGGGAGAGCACCTACGGGTACCACGGCATGCCGGTGGAGTTCGCGGCGCACGTCGGGAGGGTCCGCGAGTTGGCGCGGGAGGCCGGCGTCGATCTGGCCGCTGCTGCACTGCAGTTCTCGATGCGCAGCCCGCTGGTGGACACCACGGTGGTGGGCATTCCGTCGCTGGCCAGGCTCGACGCGCTGGCTGGGTTGATCGAGGCCGAGGTCGCGGACGAGTTCTTCGCCGCCATCGAGGCGCTGGGCACGCCTCCGGCCAGCGGCAACAACTGAGTCACCACTGGCCGGAGGGAGGTTCGTCAGGCCGCGGCGTCGTCCGAGGCGGCGGCGTCTGCGAGCTTGTCGGAGAGCGCGTGCAGCTCGGCGAGCTTGTCGGCGCCGGCCGTCACGCGGCCCTCCATCGTGACATCGGTGTTGAAGGCGAGACCGGTGGCGCCCACGACGTCGGCCTTGAGGTTCTCCATCAGCTGGGTGAGGGCCTTCGTCGCGCGGCCACCACCACCGAAGCCGTAGCCCACGAACGCGACGGGCTTGGAGTCCCACTCGGCGTAGAGGTAGTCGATGGCGTTCTTGAGCGGCGCGGGGAAGAAGCCGTTGTACTCGGGGGTGACGATCAGGACCGCGTCGGCGGCGTCGATCGCGGCCTTCCAGGCCAGCGTGTGGGGCTGGGTGTAGACGCCGGAGCCGGCGGGAGCGCCCTCGTCGATGAACGGGAGCTTGATCTCCGCGAGGTCGAGCATGGTGACATCCCAGTGGGAGTCCAGGGTGTCGGCCACCCACTCGCTGACGGTGCCGCCGATGCGCTGCGGACGGGTGGACGAGACGATGATGGCGAGATTGTTCACGCGTCAACTATGGCACGAGATTGCTTGATCTTTCAATTACGCTGTGGGCGGACGCGGCACCCCCGTCCCCATCGTGCACGACACGCCGTTCCGATGGCCACCCGGTGCCCAATGCGGACACGGCCTCGCACTCGGGCGGCGTTTCGTGCACGCGTTCCGTCCACTCAGGGGGTGCCGCCGCGTAGGCCAGCGAGGATTTCACTCCACGCCCCCGCCAGGTCGCCGTCGGGGGTCCAGGGACCGCCGTCGGGGACGCCGAGGGGATCCAGCCGGAGCTGCAGGTCCTCGTCGATCAGGTAGGTGACCGGGTCGCCGTATTGGGTGAGCATCACCACGTACGGCCCGTCCTCCGGGATGTTCCATTGGTCATCCGGGGTGGCCGTGGCCTGGGAGATGGCCAGGACCAGGTCGCCCGGGAGCTCACGCTGCATCCATTCGTCCCCGACGGCGGGGTCCGCGGGAAGGCCGCACACGTAGCCGCGGTAGAGCGAGCCGCGCTCCACGGGGCCTAGCGAGTTGAGTCCGACGATCCCCGCGTTGTCGCTGCAGAGGGAGACCTCGTCGAGGAAGGGCTCGGGGTTCGCCTCGCGCTGGGCCGTCCACAGCGGGAGCAGGTCCTGGAGCAGCTGGGCGCCGCCCGCGCGGTTGCCCCAGCCGCCCACCCACTCGCAGTTCACGGTCTCGGCGGAGACGACGCGACGGGTGCCGTCCGGATAGTCGAGCACCACGTGGTAGGTGGTGCCGCCCATCTCGGTGCACGCCTCATAGTTGGGGCTGGGCAGCTGGTTGATGGCGTCGACGACGCGGTCCGGGTCCGTGGTCAGCGCTTCGATGGGGCCCACCCCGCCGAACGTCGCCCAGCGGTCGCCGCAGAGCCATGCCCGGGCGGCACCGTCGGGCAGGTTCTCGGTGCCGGGAAGCTCCTCGGCCGCGAGGGTGCCGGTCTGGATGTCGTCGCACACGGTCGAGACCAGGCCGTCGCCACGCTCGTCCGGCAGCACGACAGGGGTCGGGGACGGGGACGGAACAGGTCCGCCGTCGACGCCCTGCGCCTCGACGATGCGCGCCTCTAGGGCAACGTCCAACGGGCCCCACATCCAGCGCGCCGTGCCGTCGTCCCACCAGTAGGTGGCGTCATTCCGGTGGAGCGAGACGGGATCGCCCGTGGGCGTGAGTAGGACCAGGGCCGGGAGCGGCGCCTGCCACCCCACCTCCGTGCTTGCCAACGCGTCGCCGGACTGGAGCGCGGCGAGGAGATCGGCCGTGAGTTCGGAGTCCAGCTCCACCGCCGAGCCGTCCGCACGGCAGGCGACCGCTCGCGTCAGACCGTCCAACTCCAAGGGCCGGAGGACGGAGGCGTAGGAGGAGTCGCAGAGCGCCGCCCCCGTGAACTGGAACCCGGACTCCTCGCGCTCGGCCTTCCACAGCTCGCGGAGAGTGCTCAGGTAGCCGGCGCCGTCGGCTCGGAAGATGTCGAACATGTCGGTCGCGTCCCGGAGGTCGCCGCAGCCGGCGATCCGCACCGCCCGGTGCACGCCGTCGCCGTACTCGACGACCACCGTGTAATCCAGCGGATTCGGCATGCAGTCGAGCACCCCCTCAGACCTCTCCAGCGCGTTGAACGCCGCGACGGCGTCCTGGGCGTGCGCGACCAGCGGATCAGGCGCGCCCACGAGCTCCAACTCGGACCCGGTGTCGGAGCGCCCGCACAGCCAGACGCGGGTGGCGCCGTCGGGGAGGTCGTCGTCGACAAGGGTCTCGGCGCCGGTGAGAGGGTCACGGCAGGGGTCGGGGACCAGTGGTGTCGCGGCGGCGGTGGGCTCGGGCGTGGCCAACACCACCGACGGAGGCGCGGTGAGCTGGAGCGCCAGCGGCGTGGCCATGCCCACGACGGCCACCACCGCGGCCGCAGCCACGCCCATTCGCCGCTTCCGCGCACGGTTCCTGGCGGCGGCCGCCCAGCCGCGAGCGCTCGGGCGGGGCGGGACGCCGTCGCGGAGGGCGTCGGAGAATTCCTGTTCGTTCATGGCCTGTCCTCCTGGGCGAGGTGGGGGGAGATGCGCAGGGCGGCGAGCCCGCGGCTGACGTGGGAGGTGACGGTCCCCTCGGGGATGCGCAGCAACTCGGCCACCTCGCGGGTGGGGCGGTCCTCGAAGTAGCGCAGCACGAGGCAGGTGCGCTGGAGTCGCGGGAGTGCGGCGAGGGCGCGGTGGACGTCGGTGCCGAGCGATGGTTCGCCTGCGTCCGACGGCCGGTCCGGCGGGCTGTCGGAGGGCACCTCCGAGCGCCACTGGAGCCGGCGCCACCAGGAGATGAACGTGCGGTACATCGTCGTGCGGACGTAGGCCTCGAAGTGGTGGTCGTTGTCGAAGGAGTCGTAGCGGCTGTAGGTCTTGGACAGCGCCGTCTGGACGAGGTCCTCGGCGTGCTGCCGATCCCCGGTGAGCAGCCAGGCGGCCACCCAGAGTTCGCCGCCGCGGGCGGCGACGTACCTGTCAAACCCGTTGGTCATCACCTCGACCGGGTGCTCCATCACAGCCTCCATACCCTGTAGACGCGGTGAGTGGTCCGCTTCACTGCACTGGGATCAGCGAACCAGACCCGACGTGCCCACACTGCTCCCGAGCCGCGACCCGCGATGCCTGTTCGGTGGATCTGGTGCCGACTACGCGCCCAGTCCCACCGGACAGCCAGAGCCCGGGGCCAGAATCGGCCCACTCACGCGAGATGCCCAGCAGGGGCGACGGCGGGGTCGAGGGGCGAGGGTCCGGCAGGACGCGTCGTGGCCCGCGAGGGTGGGGGACGACAGGGCGGCTGCACGCCGCGCTGCCCGCGAGGGCGACGGCGGGGTCGAGGGGCGAGGGGCGAAGGTCCGGCAGGACGCTGCGATGCCCGCGAGGGCGGGTGACGGCAGGGCGGCTGTGCGTTGTGATGCCCAACCCGACGATCACCCAACTGGCATCCCGCCTGAGCAGATCCGAGCCAGGGCCGCCTTGACGGCACACTCCCGGACTCGAGCACGCCACAGGGAAACGAGTGCAGGGAGCGCTGGCACGAGGCCCGGGCGGCCTCCACAACTGAACCAACGGCCGGCCGGAGGCCGACGGGGAGGGCTGTGGACAAGGGGGCCGCCCGGGCCTCGGGTCAGGGCTCCCTGCACCGGGCGCGGTTCGGTTTCTACGCGCGTTGCGCCGCTTCGCGGCTTGGCGCGGCTCAACCAGCGGGAAAGATCAGGGAGCGGAGACGGCCCGTGCGGCGAGACGGTCGCGGACCTGCTTGCGCAGCACCTTGCCCAGCATCGACTTCGGCAGCTCGTCGACCACCACCACCTCGCGCGGCACCTTATAGGCGGCCAACCGCTCCCTGCACCACGTGCGCACCGCCTCCGGATGCACCGTGGCGCCCGGGCGCGGAACCACCTCCGCCACGACGCGCTCTCCCCCGCCCTCCAGCTTCAGGCCGACGACGGCGGCGTCGTCGATGTCCTCGTGCGCACGCAGGACCGCCTCCACCTCCGTCGGCGACACGTTGAAGCCGCCCGTGATGATCAGCTCCTTCACGCGGTCCACGATGGTGGTGAAGCCGTCGGCGTCAACGGTGACCAGGTCGCCTGTGCGCAGCCATCCGCCGGGCAGCAGCACCGCCTCGGTCTCCCCTGGCGCGTTCCAGTACCCCTGGAACACCTGCGGACCGCCCAGCAGAAGCTCACCACGCTCCCCCTGGGGCACCTCACGGGACGGGTCCTCCGGGTCCACCACGCGCATCCGCGTGCTGGGGAACGGGATGCCGATGGTGCCGGTGCGCCGCGACGGGTGGAACGGATTCCCCAGCGCCACGGGGGCGGTCTCGGTGAGGCCGTAGCCCTCGACGAGGAGCCCCCCGGCCACCCCCTCCCAGAGCTCGACGATCGGGTCGGTCAGGTTCATCGCCCCGGAGATGCAGAAGCGGGCCGACTTCAGGCTCACGCCACGCTCGAGGGCCCGTCGGGCGGTCTTCTCGTAGATCGGCGGGACCGCGCAGTACACCGTCGGCGGGGTGGTGCGGGCGGCGTCGAGGACCATGTCTGCGTCGAAGCTCGGGAACAGGACGATCCGGGCGCGCTTGAGGATGCCGAAGGTCAGGTACAGCGTCATGCCGAACGCGTGGAACATGGGCAGGACGGCGTAGATCACCTCCCGGTCGTCCACGGCGTCGTGCATCCATGCCGCGCCCTGCAGTGCGTTGGCGTAGAGGTTGCGGTGGGTGAGGATCGCGCCCTTGGCGCGGCCGGTGGTGCCGCTGGTGTACTGGATGACGGCCACGTCGTCGACCGCGGGGCGCGGATGCGCGGGTTCGAGGGCGGGCGCCCGGAGCAGGTCCTCCCAGGGCATGGTGCCGGGCGCCGGCTGGGTGAGGCGGTCGCGGGCGGCGCGCAGCTTCGGCACAGGCAGCTGCAGCGCCAAGCGCTTGACGAGGGGGAATGCCCGCAGCAGGTTGACCGAGACGACATGCTCGACCTCGATGTCGCTCGGCTGCTCGCGGATCTTGCCCACGGCCGCGTCCCAGGCGATGACCACCCGGGCGCCATGGTCCTCGAACAGGTGACGCAGTTCGCGCGCGGTGTAGAGGGGGTTGTGCTCCACGACGATCGCGCCCAGCCGCAGGACCGCGTAGAACGCGACGACGTGCTGCGGGCAGTTGGGCAGGATCAGTGCCACGCGGTCGCCTGCGCGGACGCCCAGCCTGCGCAGGCCCTCGGCGACGCGGGCAATCTGCTTCCCGAGACTCCGGTAGCTGGTCTCGCGGCCGAAGAACTGCAGCGCCACGCCGTCGCCGCCCTTGGCGACCGCCTCCTCACACATCTCCACCAGTGAGGTGGGCGGGGTGGCGATGTCTGCCGGGACCCCCGGCTGGTAGTGCTTCACCCAAGGGCGCTCGTCAGTCATGGGTCCATCCTGTCAGGGCCCGGCTCGGCTCCCACCAGTGGCCCCGTGCGGGCCTCGACCGTCAGCCGTCGAGGTCCATATCGCCGGCGAAGTGACGGAACTGCTCCTTCGTGGCGTGCATCTCCCAGAGCCGTTCGGCGAGCACCGTCGGGTCCTTGCGGGGGTGACCCTCGATGATCCCGCCGGGGATGATCAGCTGGGTGACGTGGATGTTGTCCGGCGCCAAGGCGTCGTGCAGCATCTGACCCAATGCCGACTCCCCCGCGAACGCCACCGACGTGCCGGCGAATTTCGCCACCGGGCGCACCGCGCTGCCACCGTTGACGAGCAGGATCGTGCCGCCTCCGCGGAAGCGCATGTGCTGCATGACGTGATGGATCGCCACGAGCGGCCCGTAGACGGAGAACTCGATGGCCGGCTGCAGGTCCTCGACGGTGGTCTCCAGCACTGGGCGCAGGAATTCCTTCGCCGGCAGCGGGCTGTACTGCAGCACGTCGATGGGGCCGAGGTCAGCGGCCGCGTCGTCGAGCGCGGACCGCAGGGAATCGTGGTCGCGGACGTTTGCCACGTAGCCCCGGGCCGTGATGCCCTCCGCGGTCAGTTCCTCGGCGAGGGCATGGACGCGTTCGGCGGTGCGAGAGATGAGCGCCACCGAGAAGCCCTCCTTGGCGAAGCGGCGGGCGACTGTTGCGCCGAGTCCGGCTCCGGCACCGATGATGGCAAGCGTGGGCATGGTGATCCTCCCGTGGTCGTCGTTGACTACCCCACCGAGCCTACTCACCTCGACGGCGCGGGAGACGCCGGCCCCACTCGACAGCGCGGCTCCTGGGTCCATTCATGAGCCGCGCGCCCCACCGTCGGGCGTCTCATGCGGAATGCTGGACCCATGGCCTCCCCACCGACGCCCCTCGCTCAGGACCCGTCGTCGGCTCAGGCATGGTCGGTGCGCGATCTGATCCCCGCGGCGGGGGTGTCGATCTCTGCGGTCCTGTTGTTCGCGTTCCAGCTGGCCGGATGGGGGCACGCGCTGCTGCTACTGAGCCTGCTGGCCGCCTGTCTCGTGAACCGCGAGCTGGGCAGGGACCTGCTGCTGATCGGGGTGGGTGTGGCGATCGTCAGCGCCACCTCCGTCGAGGCCGACGTGAGCTGGGACCGCTTCCTCATCATCGGAGCGGTGCTGATCCTCGCCGTCTCGGTGCCGCTGCTGATCGACCGCTTCGTCTACCGCCGCCGGGCAATCACGTTCCCCTGGCGAGGGGAACATCGATGGTCTCGGCTAGAGGTCATCTACGTGGTCGCGGTGCCGTTCCTGGGCTGGGCGATCCTGCCGTTCTACTTCATCCGCTCCGGCGCCTACCTCAACTGGCCGCACATCACCGACGCCAGTGAACTGGCGCGGTTCTTCGTCGGCGTCAACGCGGTGGGCACCTGGGACGAGCTGTTCTTCATCTGCACCTGCTTCGCCCTGCTGAGGCGGCACTTCCCGGTGTGGCTGGCCAACGCTCTGCAGGCCACCATCTTCGTCTCGTTCCTGTGGGAGCTCGGCTACCGCGAGTGGGGACCGCTTCTGACCATCCCGTTCGCACTGATCCAGGGCTTCCTGTTCGCGCGCACGGGCTCCCTGCTCTACGTCCTGGTGGTGCACCTGCTGTTCGACGCCATCGTGTTCATGGCCATCGTGCACGCCCACAACCCGGACATGTTCGCCTTCTTCATCTACTGACGACGACGGTCCTGCGTCGCGCTCACGCCGTGTGGTCCTCCAGGCGGAATCCGAGCTTCAGGCCCACCTGGTAGTGGGCAACCTGGCCGTCCTGGATGTGGCCGCGGATCTCGGTCACCTCGAACCAGTCCAGGTGGGACAGCGTCTGCGACGCCCGCGCGACAGCCCCATCGATGGCCTGCTGCAGGCCCTCGCTCGAGCTACCGACGATCTCGGTCACCTTGTAGGTGTGGTCAGTCATGGCGAACTCCCTCGTTCAGGGTTGCCTTCCGCAACCAGGATCCCTCAAGGCTAAGCGACGGATCGCGGCTGCGAGCCTCCCCCGTCGATCTCCTCATCGCTGGGCCGGCTCGCTCACACCCGCGCGTTTCCGGCCAGGCGACGAAGGGCCGCCAGGGCGTCGTCCAGCCGGTCGGCCGGGACCAGGAGGTGGTCGTGGTGGTACCCCGCGACGACGTTGCAGCTGATGCCCGCCTCCGCCAGCGCCGTGCTCACAGCCGCGGTCAGCCCGACGGCGGCCAGCGATGACTGCACCGTGAGCGTGATCCACCCCGCGACATAGTCGTAGTCCAACCCGAGCCGGTCCGCGTCCTCCTTGCGAAGCACCATGCTCAGACCTTCCGATTCGACGACGCTGGCCAGCACCTCAGCCTCCACAGGCCCGGGGCCAACCACGAAGACGAAGGCCCCAGGGCACACGACGGGGGACATCGTCGCCAGCAGGGTGGTCAGCTCCGTCTCGCCGCTCATGGCCTCAGCCTGCCTCATCGGGTTCGGGGATGAGCACGAGGTTGCCCACCTTGCGGCCGGAATCAACGCGCCGGTACGCCTCCGGCAGCCGGCCAAGCCCCTCGAACTCCTCGACGGCGGGGTCCAGCCGGCGCTCGGCGACGAGGGCCAGCAGGTAGGCGAAGTCCTCGGGCCGCTCGGGAGCTGGGCCGGCATGCACCCGGCCGCGCGCCCGGAGGGTGTCCCAGAGCCCGGCGACGGCGAGGACCAGAGCACCCTCCTGTGAGACGAGCCGGAGCCCCTCAGAGCGGGAGACGTTGCCGACTGCGTCGAACATCACGTCGTAGGTGCCGGTCAGCCGCGACACCGGCGTCTGCGAGTAATCCACCACCCTGTCCGCTCCCCACCGGGTCACGACGGCGGCGTTCGCCGCGCTGGTGACCGCCGTGACGTCCGCGCCCATGACCTTGGCCAGCTGCACAGCAGCGGACCCGACAGATCCGGAGGCCCCGTTGACCAGCGCGGTCTGACCGGCCCGCAACCCGGCCCTGTCGCGCAGGAAGTACAGCGCCGTGGTGCCGCCGAACAGGACTCCGGCCGCCTCGGCGTGGGTGATGCCGGCGGGCTTCGGCACCATGCGGGCTGCCGGCACCGCCACGTACTGCGCGTGCGCCCCGAGGGCGCCGGACATGCCCGCCACCTCGTCGCCCACCGCGAGCCCCGCGACCTCGGCGCCCACACCGACCACGACCCCCGAGAGGCTGCCGCCCAATACCCGACGGCGCGGCCCGCGCATGCCCAAACCCAGCCGGGCGAGTACCCCGAACCCGGCCGGGAACCGGCCGGCCCGCATCCGGGCGTCGCCGGAGGTGACGGCCACCGCCTCGACGCGGACGACCACCTCGCCCTGGCCGGGCTGGGGGATGGGAACCTCGACGATCGCCACCTCCTCGGGGGGGCCGTAGCGGTGCACCACTGCTGCTCTCACGACTCTCCTTACGGGTGTAAGTCTGCTCGCTTCACTGTAGCCTTACACCTGTAAGAACACAAGGAGGAGCCATGGAATCCCGCACGCCACTCAGCCTGGAGCGCATCGTCGAGGCCGCCGTCGCCGTCGCGGACCGCTCAGGACTCAGCGGGGTCAGCATGCGCACAGTGGGGCGGGAGCTCGGGGTGGAGGCCATGTCGCTGTACCACCACGTGGCCAGCAAGGACGCCCTCCTCGACGCGCTGGCCGATTGGATCTTCTCCCGGATCGAGCTGCCGCTGGGCGGGGAGCCATGGCGCGCCGGGATGGTTCGCCGGGCCTCGTCGGCGCGAGCGGTGCTCGCCGCGCACCCGTGGACGTTGGGGCTCATCGAGTCGCGAACCAACCCCGGCGCGGCGCTGCTCAACCATCACGATGCGGTGCTCGGGTGCCTGGTGGGCGGCGGGTTCCCGCCGAGGTTGGCATCTCACGCGTTCTCCGTGATCGACGCCTACGTCTACGGGTTCGCCCTCACCGAGCAGAACCTCCCGTTCGACTCCTCCCGCGCTGAGGGCGCCGAGGACTACGCGGCCGCGGTGGGATCGCTGCTTCAGCCCTACCCCCACCTGGCCGCGCTCATCGACGAGGTGGCGACGGGCTACACGTTCGCAGACGAATTCGGTTACGGCCTCGAGCTCATCCTCGACGGGCTGGAGGTTCGGCTGGCCACCCACCGGCCCGCCGGATCCCCCACCCCGGGGGAAGGAAACCGATAGCCCCGGCCAGCGCCTCAGAGGCGACCAACCGCGACTCGGCCGGGCGCGGGGACGACCGGCTCTCCGGCGAAGTCCACGGTGGTAGCCGTCCGTGGCGACGTTCTCGGGGACGCAAGGGACGGCCCGGCACTGGCGCGGCTGCGCTATCGAAGCCCCGCTTGACGCCTCAGGACTCGGCGTGCGCGGCCCGGACGGCCCGCACGTCGAGCCCCGCGATCCCCTCGAAGTCACGTGGGTTGGCCGTGTAGATCGGCAGCCCGCGTGACAGCGCAGTGGCCGCGATGAGCGCGTCGTACGCGCGCGCTGCAGGCTTTCGCCCCGCAGACCTCAGCGAGGCGGCCACCACCCCGAAGGCCCTCGCCGCGGCACCGTCGAACGGGATGGGGTCGAAGTCCGCCTCCGCCTGCTGCACCAGCGCCTGGCGGGCCGCACGTTCCACATCCGAGCGCGCAACGTGCGGCCCCACTGACAACTCCGCCATCGTGACTGCGGTGATCATGGGCTCGGCAGGCAGCGAGGCGGGTTCCAGGATGCCCAGGTCGATCACTGCGGAGGTGTCCAGAATCCCTTCACTCACAGCGACGGATCCAGCACGGTGTCGATGTCTGCCTTGAGCGCTGCCGCATCCACCCGTGGCAGCGCCCTCCATCTGTCGACCAGCTCGGCGGCACCTCGTGGACGACGCGGGAGCGGAACCACTGCCGCCACCGGCTCGCCGTCTCGCGTCACCGTCAGGCTCTCACCGCGAGCCACGCGCGCCAGCACATCCGCGCTGCGGTTGCGCAGGTCTCGCACCGTCACACTTCCCATCTCCTCACTGTATCACCGGTGATACATCACCTTTGGCTGCCGCCTGGGAGCATCACCAAGCCGCGAATCAGGCCGCGCGGACGTCGTCGGCCGAGATCTGGTTGTTCACCAGATCCTTGCGCAGGTTCTCGGCCAAGGGGAGAGCGTGCTTGCTCAGCTCATTGACCAGCCGGTGGGCGAGGAGCCACAGCCGGTGGCACTCGGCCTCGGCCGCGGCGGCCGCCTCGGCCCGGGAGGTGGGCAACGCCCCACACCAGCTTCTGATGATCTCCCCGGCGGGGGCCTCCTCATCGGCGTACCAGCGATAGTCCCGGCGGGGTGAAAAGTAGCCGGGGCGCTCGTCGTCGTAGTGGTCCGCGTAGCTGTCTCGCCCGCGCGCGATCTGCAGGGCCTCGGCCGGGTGCGCGACGCACAGCGCCATCGCGATCCTCTGGCCTCCCAGCGCCGACACACGAAGACTGCTGCCTTCCGCAACCTGTCCACACGCCGCCAGCAGGACATCCATCGGCAGCCCCGTCCGGGCAGCCAGCCGAGCAGTGTCGTGGATGACGACCTGACCAGAGTGCTCCAGCGTGGCCACCTCGCGCGGGACCAGCCGGAAGACACGTCGGATGGATCCTGACAGGCGGGAATCCGGGGCCTGATTCCGGATGAGCTCCTCCGCGGCCAGCTTCTCCTCGTAGGCCTGGGCGTCCTCCCATCTGCACTTGAGGCGCGTCCGCGCGACCTCCCGCTCCCGACCGTCCTCGAAGCGGATGAGGTAACGGTCCTTCTTGGGCCGAGGCACGATCTGCACGATCTCGACTCTGCTCGCGTTGGGCCGGTAGTCGTCCGGGTAGTGCGCCCAGACCTCGCCCACCTGCACGTCCATTGTTTCCATCTGCGTCGCCCTTCTCTCTGAGGTCGCCCCATCACAGCAGCCGCCGCGGCCGATTCGGGGCTTCATCGACCCCCTGTGGATAACTTCCGACGACTGTCCCCAACCTGGTCGTTGTCCGGGATGAACGCCAGGAGCCGGGACGACCAGCGACGCGACGCGGGCACGAGCCCGTAGCGGGTACCCTCGTCCGTTATGGACCCTGACGACGTGGAGTGGGTTCGGGAGTTCTCCGAGCCCGAGCTGAAACGGGTCTTCGGCGCATCCACCTACTTCCGCGGCAAGGGCTACTTCGACGCCGGGCACGTCCGCGACCTCACCGTCGCACCCGACGAACTCGGGGCGTTGGTCACCGGCAGCGGCCGCCACGTCTACGAGGTCGAGGTCACCCGCAGCGGCCGGCGCCTCGACAACTGGTGCAGCTGCCCGATGGGCCGCTCCTGCAAGCACGTCGCCGCCGTGATGCTCGCGGCGCGCGCACGGCTCCGCCAACGCCCCGCCAGCACTACATGGGAGAGTCAGCTCGCGCACCTGATCAAGCTCGGCGACGCTTCCGCCACCGCCGGACGGGCGCTCGCCCTCGAGTTCTCCGTCCCCACCGTCCACTACGGGGCCGCCGTGTCGCGCATCACGCTGCAGCCCCTCCGCGAGGGCGCCCGCACCCCGTGGGTGAAGACCGGCGCCTCGTGGGGCGACATCACCCAACCGTGGCGGGCAGCGGAGTTGAACCCCGCGCATCGGGCGGCCCTGGCGCAGCTGCACCTCCTGAGCCCCGACAACGCCTACTCCTACGGCGTCCCCGCGACAGTGGACCTCGCGAGCCTCGGCCCCCTCGCCTGGCCGCTGCTGCGGCGCGCGGTCTCGGCCGGCGTCGTCCTACTGGCCGGCGAGGGCCTGCGGTCCGTACGGATCGGCGACGACTCCGCCACGGTCGCGCTGGACCTCACGCGCTCACCAGACGGCGGGATCACCGCGCAGCCGCGCGTCTCCCTGGTGGATCCCCACGCCCCAGGACGGGTCCTGCTGTTCGGCAACCCGGCCCACGGGGTGGGGCAGCTCGACGGCGGCGCCCTGACTCTCTGGCCGCTCGCCGCCCCACCGGCCGAGGGGCTGGACCGGCTCCTCGCCGACGGGAAGGCGGTCGAGATCCCCGCCGAGGACGTCAATCGCTTCCTGACCCTCTATTACCCGGCCCTCGCTCGCACGGGAGCGGTGTCCACCTCTGACGGCACCGTCGAGGCCCCGGAGATCGTCCCACCCGTCCTGCACCTCACCCTCACGCACCTCCCCGGCCACGTCACGCACCTCAGGTGGGGGTTCGCCTATCCGTCGCCGGTGGCCGGACAGGGCCCCACCGTCGTCCCTCTCGCGCACGCCGCAGGGGATCCGCCGCGCGATGTGCCGGTGGAGCGGCGCCTCACCGAGGCGGTGGTCGCGCTGCTCAGCGTCGTGGGCGCCTCACTGCTGGTGGCCACCCCCCGCCCAGTCCTGATCGCCCACCACGAGCTGCAGGGCATGGCGGCCGCCGCGTTCCTCGCCGACGTCCTCCCCCACCTGCTCGAAGCAGGGGTGCAGGTGCAGGAGGAGGGCGATGCGGTGGCCTACGAGGAGGCCTCGGAGGCCCCCGTCGTGCTCCTCACAGCAGACGACACCGAGGACCGCGACTGGTTCAACCTCCACATCACCGTCTCCGTCGACGGCCAGGAGGTGCCGTTCGAGGAACTGTTCAGAGCCCTGGCCGCAGGGGACGACGCCCTGCTCCTGGACTCCGGCACCTGGTTCCGCCTCGACATCCCGGAGCTGCAGGACCTCCGACGGCTCATCGAGGAAGCCCGCGAGCTCACCGACGGAAGCCCCAACGGCCCGCTTCGCATCGGCCCCTACCAGGCCGCCCTGTGGGAGGAGCTCGTCGAGCTGGGCGTGATCGCGCGCCAGAGCAAGCGATGGCTGGCCTCCGTGGAGCACCTCCTCCCCGACGCCGACCGCCCGGCGCCCGCCCTCCCGGACGGGATCCGCGCCACGCTGCGCCCCTACCAGCTCCGCGGCTACGAATGGCTGGCCGCGCTCTGGGACGCGCGGCTGGGCGGGGTGCTCGCCGACGACATGGGCCTCGGCAAGACGCTCCAGACCCTCGCCCTGCTGGAGCGGGCGCGCGAGGCCGGGGAGCTGGACGGCACGCCGGTGCTCGTCGTGGCCCCCGCCAGCGTGGTGGGAACCTGGGCCGACGAGGCGGCGAAGTTTGCGCCAGGCCTGAATGTCGCGGTGATCACCGCCACGGGGAAGCGCCGGGGCGACACTGTCGCGGCGGCTGTCGCGGGCGCACACGTCGTGGTCACCTCATACACGCTGATGCGGCTGGAGGACGCCGAGTACCGGGCGCTGCAGTGGAGCGGGCTGATCCTCGACGAGGCCCAGTTCGTGAAGAACCACCGCTCCCGCACCTACCAGGCCGCCCGACGGCTCGGCGCCCCGTTCACGCTGGCCATCACGGGCACCCCCCTGGAGAACTCGCTGATGGACCTGTGGTCCATGCTGTCGCTGTCGGCGCCCGGCCTGTTCCCGCGCCCGGACCACTTCACCGAACGGTTCCGGAAGCCCATCGAGAACGAGCGCGACCTTCTGGCCCTCGAGACCCTTCGACGGCGGATCAAGCCGTTCGTGCTGCGCCGGACCAAGCGCGAAGTGGTGCAGGAGCTGCCCGAGAAGATCGAGCAGGTGCAACGGGTGGAGCTCACCCCCGCCCATCGCAGGGTCTACGACAAGTACCTGCACCGGGAGCGGCAGCGGGTGCTGGGCATGCTGGAGGACATGGACCGCAACCGGGTGGCGATCTTCCGTGCGCTCACGAAGCTGCGGCAGCTGGCGCTGGACCCGGTCCTGGTGGACGCGGAGCACGCCTCGGGGGCGCCGTCGGCGAAGGTGTCCGCGTTGGTGGAGCAGGTCACGGAGCTCGCCTCGGAGGGCCACCGTGCGCTGGTGTTCAGCAGCTTCACCGGCTACCTCAAGCTCGTGCGGGAGGCGCTGAGCGAGGCGGGCATCAGCCACGTCTACCTCGACGGCCACACCCGCGACAGGCCGGCCCGCATCGCCGCGTTCCGCGAGGGCGAGGACCCGGTGTTCCTGATTTCGCTGAAGGCCGGCGGCTTCGGGCTGACGCTGACCGAGGCGGACTACGTCTTCGTGCTGGACCCGTGGTGGAACCCGGCTGCGGAGAGCCAGGCGATCGACCGGACCCACCGCATCGGCCAGACCAGGTCGGTCAACGTGTACCGGATGGTCTCGGAGGACACCATCGAGGAGAAGGTGGTGGCGCTGCAGGAACGCAAACGGGACCTGTTCACCTCGGTCATCGACTCGGGCTCCTTCTCCTCCGGGGCCATCACGGCCGCAGACATCCGCGGCCTCTTCGACGAGTAGGCCCTCCGCCGCTGGGCCGCGTCGCTCCCGGCACGCAGAAGGAGGCGCGCAAACTCCTTGTCTGGCACCGATCCCGTGCAAGGCTGGGCGCATGAGCATGGACGCGCAAGACGGCAGCATTGACGGACTCGAGCAGCTGGACGCCGAGGACGTCGCCGACGCCGAGCACCCCTACGGCGAGGTGACAGCCGAAGACCTCGGCACCGCTGACCTCATCGACGACGGCGCTGACGCCGCCTCGATGGTCCCGAACGATCCCCAGACGCCGGTGGACTCGGCTCTCCACACCGACGACACCGATCACGACGAGACCATCGAGGAACGGCTGCGCCAGGAGGAGCCGGACCCGTCGTCGAGAATCACCTACGGCGGGTAGACCGCCTCCCTCTCCCTCAATCGGCCAGAGCGTGAGCCGGCCCCGCGGGCCTGGTGACCAGGGTGGCGGCACGGCTTCCCGGCTCCGGGTGGGCCCGCACATAGCCGGCGAGCCATTCGGCGGCGAAGCTGTCGGCACCGTCGCGATCCACGAGCGCCCACACGCTGCCACCGAACCCGGCCCCGAAGGAGGAGGCGGCCACCGCACCGAGCCGTCGGCCGTCTTCGACCAGCGCCTCGGTCTGGGGGATCTGATTGTCGAGACCGTCGGCCGCCCACCTCTGGGAAGCCGCGACCAACTCGCCCAGCGCGGCACGGTCACCGGCGCGAAGCGCCTCGACCGACGCCGGCACGATCCAGGTGGATTCGGCGACGAACTGGCGGAGGCGCGCGAGCAGTCGCGGCTCGTCCGCGACGAGCGACTCGATCACCGCTGCGGCCTCCGGGTCGGATTCGACGGCGGCGGCCAGGTTCGCGTCTCCGCGCCCGGCGGCGGCGTTCCAGCGGGCCAGCAGCTCAGCGACCCCGCGTGAGGCCTGGTTGTAGGCGTCCTTCGCCGCGCCGGTCTTCTCCGCCGACACGCCGCTGACCGCCACCACGAAGGCGAGGTCGTCGGGGAGCCGCACGCGCTCCACGAGCGCGGCCGGGTTGAAACTGAACAGTCCGAGGTGGTCGGCTTTGCTGCACAGCATGGCCGTGTGATCCTCGGATCCACCGAACGTGCCGACGCCGGCCCGTCCTGACAGCGCACCGAACGCGCTCCCGTTCTCGACGCAGGCCAGGTACCCGGCCAGCGCAACGTCGTCCCGGATCGCCGCGACCCAGGCCTCGGACTCGTCGAAGCCGTTGAACTGGGCCAACGCCATGGCTGACGCCACGACCAGTGCCGAGGAACTGCTCATGCCGCTGGCCAGCGGCAGGTCCGCGTCGATGGCAAGCCGCGCGGGGCGCAGGCGCCCGAAGTTGGCGCCCAGCCGGTCCACCACCACGTTGAGGTACTGGCCCCAGTGCCCGGCAGGAAGGCGCACCGCGACGCCCGGCTCCAGGGTGATGGCGTCCTCCTGCGCCGTGCTGCGCGCCTCGATCCCCCGTCGGCCCGGCTTCACCGTCGCGGTCACGCCCCTGTCGACGGCGCACACCAGCACGTTGCCGCCGGCGTAGTCGGTGTGCTTGCCGAGGACCTCGATGCGTCCGGGGGCGAACCAGCCGCTCACAACAGCACCGGACGGCTCGCGAGGGCGGCCGCCACCAGGGGCACATCGGTGCGCCCGGACATGTCCAGCACCCCTTCGGCCACCGGGACCACCGTGACGGGCTCGCCGGCCGCGATCAGCCAGCGGACGGCGTCGACGATCTCGTACTCGCCCCGCGCCGAGGGTGTGATGGCGTCGCAGGCATTGAAGATGCTCGCACCGAACAGGAAGCAGTTCATGGAGATCCGCGCATTCGGGCCGAAGCGCGCCACCACGTCGGCGGACGGCTTCTCGATCAGGTCAACGAGGTGACCCTCGGCGTCGGTGTCCAGGATCGCGAAGGCGGCGATCCTGTCGGCGGGGATGTTGGACCTGCTGACCATCGCCGCCGCGTCGAAGCCGACCGTGGCCGTCCCGGGCGCCCGCAGGAGTGCGCGGACGGCCTCGGCGGGATAGAAGTTGTCGGCGTTGACCATCACGAAGCGGTCCCCTCCTGCGAATCCGCGGGCCGCCCGGACGGCGTCGGCGGTGCCGAGGGCCTCCACCTGGACGGCGAAGGAAATCCGCACCCGCGACAGGTCGAGCGCTGCGTAGTAGTCGCGCACGAGGTTGTGCTCGGGTCCGATGACCAGACAGATGTCGGTGAGCCCGGCGTCGGCAAGCTCGCTGATCACATGGTCGAGGAAGGGGCGTGCCGGCAGCCCTCCCTGGGAGGTGTCGCCGAGACCGACCGGCATCATCGCCTTGAGCCCCAGTTCAGCCGCCCTGCGCTGATCCTCGTCGAGGTCGACGTCGGCCGCGCGGCGCATCCGGGTCCCGAGGCCGCGGGCAAGGATGACGGCCTTGGTGGGCATGGTCTCGTTCATGGCCCTCATCCTAGGATCAGCGCCCGGCCCGGCTCCTCCTTCGCGCAGCCATTGTGCGCTTCCGCCCGCCCCACGGAGGCGGCGCCGTCGAGGAGGCGGGTCCGCGCTCAGGGGCACTGCGCAAACGCGCAATGGTCCTGCCCCGATGCTCCTCGCCGGGTGCGGGCTCGGCTACCGTGCGAGCATGATCGAATTCGGCACGGGTGGCTGGCGCGCAATCATCGCCGACGGCTTCACCAAGGAGAACGTCCGGCTGCTGGCCCAGGGTCTCGCTGACCGCATGAACGCCGAGGGGGTCGCCGGCCGCGGCACCGTCGTCGGCTACGACCGACGTTTCCTCTCCTCCGACGCGGCGTGGTGGGTCACGGAGGTGCTGGTGGCCAACGGCATCCCGGTCACGGTGATCGACCGCCCCGCCCCCACGCCCATGATCATGTGGACGGTGCGCAACCTGGGGTGCGCCTACGGGTTGGCGATCACCGCCTCCCACAACCCGGCCGTCTACAACGGCGTCAAGGTGTTCGTCGAAGGGGGTCGTGACGCGGACGTCGAGGTCACCGCCTCCCTCCAGGAGCAGATCAACGCGCTGACGCCAGCGGACGTGCGGTCGGTGCCCGACTTCGAGGTGCGCACCCATCCGTTGGTGACCGTGCAGTTCTCGATGAACTGGTACATCGACGCCATCCTCGAGCAGCTCGACGTCGAGACGATCCGGCACCGTCATCTGAGTGTGGTGCTCGACCCGATGTTCGGCGTGTCACAGACCTGCATGCAGACCGTCCTGATGACCGCCCGCTGCGAGGTGGACGTCATCAACTCCCGCCACGACACGATGTTCGGGGGACGGCTGCCGTCCCCGAAGCTCGAGACGCTGCACCAGCTGCGGCAGACGGTCATCGAGAGGGGCGCCGATCTCGGCATCGCCACCGACGGTGACGCGGACCGGCTGGGCATCATCGACGACGAGGGCAACTACCTGTCGGCGAACCAGATCATGGTGCTGCTGTACGAGTACCTCCTGACCGGCAAGGGCTGGACGGGGCCGGTGGTGCGCAACATCGCCACCACGCACCTGCTCGACCGGGTCGCGGCCGCCCACGGGCAGAAGTGCTACGAGGTGCCCGTGGGCTTCAAGCACATCAGCTCGAAGATGGCCGAGACGGATGCCGTGATCGGCGGAGAGTCCTCCGGAGGGCTCACGGTCCGGGGCCACATCGCGGGCAAGGACGGCGTGTACGCCGGGTCGCTCCTGGTGGAGATGCTGGCGGCCAGCAACCGGAAACTCAGTTCGTTGTGGGCCGACGTCGTCGCCCGGTACGGCGACGCTCAGATGGTGGAGAACGCCTACTCGTTCACGCCTGCGCGGCGCGCCGAGCTCGTCGCCACCCTCTTCGACCGCCGGGAACTGCCCGAGTTCACCCCTGCCGTGGACCACACCAGCTACCTCGACGGCTGCAAGGTCTACTTCTCCAACGGCGGCTGGCTCGTGGTGCGCTTCTCCGGCACCGAGCCCGTCCTGCGCGTCTTCGCCGAAATGCCCACCCTCGCTGAGGCGGAGGCCGCCATCGCCGAGCTGGTGGACTTTCTGGGCCTGGGCTGAGGCCGGCGGAGCCGCGCTGCGCGACCGGTACTGTGGCGGCGAGGCAAGGGGACGAGGATGCTGCAGCTCAGGGGCCTGACCAGGCGGTTCGGACAGCTCACCGCGGTCGACGACGTCTCCTTCGATGTCCCCGCCGGGCAGATGGTGGGGTTCGTCGGCGGCAACGGCGCAGGGAAGACCACCACCATGCGGATGATCATGGGAGTGCTGCAGCCCTCTGCCGGCGAGGTGCTCTGGCGCGGCCGGCCGGCCGGGCAGTCGGACCGGGCGAGGTTCGGCTATCTGCCTGAGGAGCGCGGGCTCTACCCGAAGCAGCCGGTGCTGAGCCAGCTGGTGTACCTGGGTCGCCTCCACGGCATGCGGGCGGGCGCGGCGCGGGAGCACGCCGAGGAGCTGCTGGTGCGCTTCGGCCTGGGTGATCGGACCCGGGACAAGGTGGAGTCCCTTTCGCTCGGCAACCAGCAGCGCGCCCAGATCATCGCCGCCGTCCTCGGCGGCCCACAAGCCCTGATCCTCGACGAACCATTCTCCGGCCTCGACCCCACGGCGGTGGACCAGATGGCGGCGTTGCTGCGGGAACACACCGCGGCCGGGGTGCCGGTGCTCTTCAGCAGCCACCAACTGGAGCTGGTCGAGCGGCTGTGCGACCGGTTGATCGTGCTGCACAAGGGCCGCGTGGTGGCTGATGGCACCGTCGACGAACTACGAAGCACGGCACCTGTGCGGTACCGGCTCGTGGTGGACGGGGACGTCGGCTGGGTGCATGCGGCCGGCGGCGTACGGGTGGTGTCGTCGGGGGCGACGAGCGTGGTCATCGAGCCGGAGAGCGACGAGGCGGTGCAGCGGCTGCTCGTCGACGCCGTCGGGCGGGGCCCGGTGAGGGAGCTGGCGCGGGTGGTGCCCAGCCTGAGCGAGATCTACAGGGAGGTTGCCTCCGTATGAACAGGACCGACGCACGCCCCGCCCACGCAGAGCCGGGGAGGCGGACGCATCCATGGGCCCTGGTCACGGCCCGCGAGATCAGCGTCAAGCTCCGCGACCGCAACTTCCTGCTCTCCACGGGCTTCAGCCTGGCCCTGATCGTCGGCCTCATGGTGGTGCAGTTCTTCCTCACAGCCGGGGCCTCCACCTACACGGTCGCGGTGACCGACGACGACGGGGCCCGGCTCGTCGCCGGCCTCGACGCGCGGATGCAGGCCGCCGATCCGGAGGCGCGGGCCACCGCCGTCCGGGTCACCGACGTCGCGGCCGGGGAACAGCAGGTGCGCGACGGGGACGCCGACGCCCTGCTGGTGAGAGAGGGCGGAGTCTGGACGATGGCGACGGACGGGCAGTCGGGACGGATGCTGCAGCTGGGGCTCATCGAGCTCGTGTCCGCGTCGGCGCTCGAGGACAACGCGCAACGCCTTGGTGTCGGGGTCGATGACCTGCTCGCCGGAACCCAGTTGGTCACCCGGGATCTGAGCGGTGACACGGATCAGGGGCTGGTGGTCTATATCGTCGGCCTGATCTTCGCTGTGCTTTTCTACACGTCGTCGCTGATGTTCGGGATGGCGATCGCCACCAGCGTGGTGGAGGAGAAGCAGTCGCGGATCGTGGAGATCCTCGCCGCGGCCATTCCGGTGCGGCACCTGCTGCTGGGCAAGGTGCTCGGAAGCACGGCCTTGGCGTTGCTGCAGCTGGCGCTGATCGCGGGCGTGGGGCTGCTCGGCCTGCAGTTCATCGACCTCAACATCGAGCTTCCTGGGCTGGCCGGGGCGGTGGCCTGGTACCTGCCGTTCTTCCTGTTCGGCTTCCTCGCGCTGGCCTGCATCTGGGCCGCAGCAGGGTCCATGGCGTCGAGGATCGAGGACGTGCAGGCGACTTCGATGCCGCTGACGCTGATCCTCGTCGGCGTCTTCGTCCTGGGCATTAACCTGGACGGCCAGGCTCAGGTGATCGGCTCGTTCGTGCCCGTGATGTCGACCATCCTGATGCCGATGCGGATCCTGGCCGGCGAGACCACCTGGTGGGAGCCCGCGGTGGCGTTGCTGTTGACCCTGGCGTTCTGCGCGGTCACGATCCTGGCGGGGGCCAGACTGTACCGTCGCGCCCTCCTCCACACGACGGGGCGCCTGTCGTGGCGGAAGGCGTGGAGCGCCGGGGGCTGAGTGGGCAACCCGTCAGTCGGCCCCTCTGCCGCGCTCAGCCGTCGGCAAGCAGCGCGCGAGCGGTCCGCGAGTCGGTGATCAGAACGTCGCACCACCCGCCCACGAGCGCGGCTCGGATCGCGGCATGCTTCCGCTCGCCGCCGGCCACACCGATGCGCCGCGGAATGGCCTTGAGCGTTTCCTCGTCGATCCCCAGGGTGCGGTCCACCAGTTCGGTATCGACGTGCACGCCGTGCGCGTCGAAGAAGCGAAGGCAGACGTCGCCGACCGCGCCCAGCCGCGCGAGGGCCTCAAGATCGGCCTCTGGGAGCGTGTTACCGGAGGAGACGAGCAGCGCGGACGGCCGGACGCTCCCGATGCCCACGAGCGCCATCGTGAGCCCGGTCCATTCGTCGCGGATCGCCGCGATCTGGGGGTCCGACATCAACGACGCCCGCACCTCGGGGCTTGAGACCACACCGGGGGCGTTGAAGTAGTGGACCTCCGCGCCTGTGACCTGCGCCAGACGGTCCGCCAGCCGGGTGGCCTGCACCTGGGCCCGGGGGTCTCCGACGCCGCCGATCACCTGCACGATGCGCTCGGCGGTCCGGGTGGTGCGGGGGGTCATGGCATCCACCACCGCCAGGAGCGATGCGGACCAGGATGACAGCCCCACCCGGTCGCTCGGAAGCATGGTGGACTCGAGGTAGCGTGCGCCCGCACTGCCGATGGCGCTGAGGAGGGCCGCGTCTGATTCGCCGGCCTCGTCCGGCCCTCCCGCCACCACGACGTCACGCAGCCCGTAGGCGTCTCGCACCTGGTCCTCGAGCTCGGAGAACATTCCCGGCGGCTCCACGACGATGGTCCGCACGATGCCCGCCTCGACGCCTTCCTTGAGCAGCCGCGACACCCGCGACTGGGACATGTTCAACCGCGCGGCGATCTCCGGCTGACGAAGTCCGTGCTCGTGATAGAGGCGCGCGACCTTGACGACGAGGGGGAGCCGCTCGGGCGCAATGCGAATGGGCACGCTCGGAAACTAGCACGGTGATGCGCGGACCGTCGATGCGACGGCATAACTGTTCGGGACTGGTTAGATAGTCACGCGAGTCTCACCAGGGTGTGCCGGTCACCCTGCCCTCGGCTGAGCGTGAAGGGCTGCACTGGCGTCCCGCCCCCGCGGCGGAGCGTCGGTCAAGCCCCCGGACCGGATGCCAGGGGCTTCGACGCGGGCGCGCCGCTCCGCGGCTCGGCCCGGCTCACCCAGCGGAATGACGCTGGTTGAGCCGGGCCGCAAGGAGCGAAGCGACGCGCGCCCGCGTCGAAACCTCGTTCACCCGGTTCGTGGATCTCGTGGCGAGTCAGGACGCCCAGACCGCGGAGGGTATTCGAAGGGTCGAACCCCCTCCCGAGAGCAAAGGGTGAGGGATGGCAGGGCGGCACTGCGCAGCGGTGCCCAACCCGACGACCACCCAACCGGCATCCCGCTCAAGCAGACCCAACACCAACGCCGCCCTGCCGGCCCATACCCGGAGCAGACCACGCCACAGGAAGACCGCGTGCGGGGAGACGGGAGACGATGCCCGGGCGGCCTCAACCACCCGACCACCGATTGACCAGCAGCCATCAACCACACCCTGGACCAGGGCCGCCCGGGCATCGACTCACGGCTCCCCGCACCCGACCCCAAGAAGCGCGTGAAGGTGGCAGTCACAACCCTTCGAGACGGCCAGCGCCGCTTCGCGGGCGGCCCTCCTCAGGGAGCGACGGGGACGGGACCCGCCCCTGCGCGGGCGGCCCTCCTCAGGGAGCGACGGGGACGGGACCCGCCCCTGCGCGGACGGCCCTCCTCAGGGAGCGAAGGAGACCGGCCCTCCTGCCTTATCGGCGGGTGAGGGCCAGCGCCGAGGCCCACCGCGACCGGGCGACGGCGTTGCTTCCGCGGGGCTCGAAGGTATCCGACTCGACGGGGGCGAACCCACCGCCGAGCGCATCGGCGGCCAACTGGGCAGCGCCGCGCGCGGACAAGCCGGAATACCTCGGACGCCGGACGGTGCGACCACCGAGGTCGGCTTGAAGCTGCATGAGGAAGTCATCCGCGGCAGGGGCGCCGTCGGCGAGGATCGCCTCCACCGGCCCGGCGACCTCCGCCGCGTCGACCACGTCCGTGATCTGATGGGCGATCGCCTCCATGGCCGCTCGGGCCAGGATGCCGGGGTCGGTCCCGAGATCGAAACCGACGAGCACCGCCCGGGCAGTCGGGTCCCAGTGCGGTGCGCCCAGGCCGGCGACGGCCGGGACCAGGACCACGCCGTGATCCTCCGGCGCGCTGCGGGCCAGCCCGGCGAGCTCCTCGACGCTGCGCCCCAACAGCCGCGACAACCACGCCACGGTCGCCCCGCTTGCCAGGATGTTGCCCTCGACGCCAACCGCGGTGCGGTCGCCGAGTCGCCAGGCGACGGTGCCGACCAGCCCGGCGGGCACGCTCGCCGCGTCGTCCACCAGGCCCATGACCGACGAGCCGGTGCCGAACGTAGCCTTCAGCGAGCCCGGTCCCCGGACGCCGTGGCCGTACAGCGCCGCGTGCGAGTCGCCAAGGACCGCATGGATCCGTCGCCCGCCCAGGCCCGCGACCTCGCCAGTGGCCTCGTCTGAGGCCGCGACCCTCGGCAACACCGCAGCAGGAATGCCGAACAGCTCGCAGAGCTCCTCGCTCCACTCCCCCGTCGCCAGATCGAGCAGTTGCGTGCGCGACGCGTTGCCGGCTTCTATGCGGTGCTCGCCGGTCAGCTGGGTGACGAGCCAGGAGTCGACGGTGCCCACCGCCAACTCGCCGGCGCGGGAGCGGCTGCGGTCCGGGTCCACCGAGTCCAGCAGCCACTGCAGCTTGAGCGCCGAGAACATCGGGTCCAGCGGCAGGCCGCTGATCTCCCGCACCCGGTCGGCGTGAGCAGACAGCTCGGCGACGCGGTGCGCGGTGCGGCGGTCCTGCCAGCCGAGCATCGGCCCGACCGGCTCCCCCGTCGCCCGGTCCCAGACCAGGGCGGACTCCCGCTGCGTGCTGAACGCTACGGCGTCGACGGGGTGCCGGGCGGCGATCTCGGCGATGACCGTCCGCACGCCGTCGAGGATCTCCATGGCGTCCTGCTGTACCCAGCCCGGACGCGGATGCGCCTGCCCCAGAGGCACCGAGGCCGACGCGACGGCCGCGCCAGATGCGTCGAACAGCGTCGCCTTGGTGCTGCTGGTCCCCTGGTCGACTGCGAGGATCATCGCCGTGTTCCCTCGGCCGGATGGACGGACATGAGCCCGAAGGGCGCTGAAAGGTGCTGAGACATCTGGATCCTTGTGGGTTCGACTCGGGGGCGATGGACGGTCCAGGGGCCCAATCCGACTGAGGTGCCCTGACACGAGGAGCGGCGCGGGGCGACTGTCCAACTCTCGACAGTCACCCCGCGCCTAGGGTGTCACTCGACGGCGAACAGCGTGTAGCCGTCGGCGTTCGAGGCGTCGATGAGGACGCAGTCGATGGACTGCTTCTCCGGCTGCCCCGTCTCACCCGTGCGGATGAACGCGTCAGCCTGCTCCACAGCCAGCTCAGCGATCGCCACGGCCGGCTGAAGACCAGTCGCCAACAGCTTGCCGTCCTTGATCGCCTGCACCGCATCCGGCGCCCCGTCGAATCCGGCGATGGTCACCTGATCGGACTTGCCCGCCGCGTCCACGGCAGCCACGGCGCCCAGCGCCATCGTGTCGTTACCCGCGATGATGCCCGTCAGATCCGGGTACCGCTGCAGCAGCGTCTCCACCTTGGAGAATGCCTCCTGCTGATCCCAGTTCGCCGTCTCCTGGGCGACCATCTCGAGATCCGGGTACTGATCCAGGACACTGTGATACGCCTCCGAGCGGACCGCCGCGTTGGTGTCGGTCTCGCGGCCGAGCAGCTCGACGTAGGTGCCCTTGCCCTCGAGCGCCGCGCCGAAGGCCTCGGCGACCAGGCTGGCGCCCTGCGAGTTGTTCGCGACGATCTGCGACGTCGCGAGCCCCGTCTGGTTGATCTCGCGGTCGATGAGGAAGACCGGGATACCGGCGTCGACGGCCTTCTGCACGGCACCGATGGTGACGTCAGCACCCGCGTTATCCAGAACGATGGCGACCGCGCCACTCGAGATGGCGGCGTCGATCAGCTCAGACTGCTTGTTCGGATCATCGTCGTGCGAGTCCGAGGTCGTCTCGTAGCCCAGCTCCTCGGCCTTGGCGACGGCGGCGTCGGCCTCGGCCTTGAAGAACGGGTTCGAGTGCGACGGGGTGATGACGGCGATCGTTCCGCCCGCCTCGCCGGTTCCGCCGGTGGACTCGGAGGGTGCCGATGAGCTCGACGCTGTCGTCGGCTCCGCTGTGGGTGTGGTGGACGAGCCGCCGGAACAGCCGGCCAGCGCGAACGTGGCCGCGAAGAGGGCGGTGGCGAGGGATAGAAGGGGTGGTCTGCGCATGATTTCCTCCGTTGTGAATGTGCGCGGGTGGATGGGTTCAGGCCGTGGCTGACGTCAGTCAGTCCCAGCGTTGGTCAGGCGGTTGCAGGGTGTTCTGCGGCCTCCTTCTCCTTGCGGACGCTGGCGGCGGCAGCCGCGGCCGCACGAGAGATCTGCAGGCGCTGCTGGACCTGGTCAAGCATGACGGCCAACACGATCACGGCGCCCTTGATGAAGACCTGCCAGAAGCTGGACACGCCCACGAGGACCAGTCCGTCGGAGAGGAACCCGATGACGAAGGCGCCGATCAGGGTGCCCTTGACGCTGCCGCGGCCGCCGGCGAGCGACGCGCCGCCGATGACGACTGCGGCGATGGCGTTGAGTTCGAATGCGTTGCCCGCCTGGGGAGCCGCGGAGGTGAGCTCTGAGGCGATGATCAGGCCCGCCATGGCGGCGCACGCCCCCGAGATCATGTACACGGTGGTGGTGACCTTCTTGACTGGAACACCGGAGAGTTCGGCGGCCCGCGGGTTGCCGCCGGTTGCGTACAGCCAACGCCCGAAGGGCGTCTTCGCGATGAGGAACCACACGGCGATGGCGACGAGGATGGTGATCCAGATCTGCGTCGGGATGCCGAGCGGCCGCCCGGTGCCGATGAACCAGAAGCCGGTGTTGCCGAGCGCCGGGTCTCCCTGCAGCTTGGGGAAGGTGGAGCCGTTGGAGATCAGCAGCGCCGCGCCGCGGGCCATGTACAGGGAGCCCAGGGTAGCGATGAAGGGCGCGACGCCCAGCCTGGTCACGAGCGTCCCGTTGATCCATCCGACTGCCGTCCCGACCAGCAGTGCCACCAGGACGACCACGAGGACCGACGGGTAGGCATTGAGGTCGAACAGACTGAGCCCGACGCCGTCAAGCATGACGCCGGCGACGATGCCGGACAAGCCGACGATCGAGCCGACCGACAGGTCGATGCCGCCCGTCAGGATGACCAGCAGCATGCCCAGGGCCAGGATGGCGTTGTAGGCCACGTGGCGGGTCATCGTCAGGAGGTTGGACCCAGACAGGAACGTGTCGGAGAGGAACGCGAAGACGATGATGAGGATGATCAGCGCGATGAAGGCGCGCTGATCGAGGATGAACTCACCCACCGACCGGTCACCGATGACGGCTCGGGTCCAGCGGCTCTGCGGCTTCCCGGCAGCGGCTGCGCTCATCGGGCTTGTCCTTCCGTTGTGTGCTCCAGTGCGACCAGTTCAGAGTCGTCAGCGGCGGCGAGCACCTGCTCTCTGGTTGCGGTCGCGGGTGAAATCTCGGCCACGATTCGGCCACGAGACATGATGAGGAGGCGAGACGTCGAGTTCAGGGCCTCGGCGACCTCGGAGGTGGCGAACAGCACGGCGACGCCCTTGGCGGCGAGGGCAGCCATGAAGGCGAAGATGTCGGCCTTCGCGCCGACGTCGACGCCGCGGGTGGGTTCGTCGAGGAGGATCACCTTCGGTTCGGTGAGCAGAGCCTTACCGACAACTACTTTCTGCTGATTGCCGCCCGACAGCGACCCGATCGGTGCGCTCTGCCCTGACGCCTTCACCCGGACGGACGCGATCACCTCGTCGTTCCGCTTTCGCTCCCGGCCGCCGTCGGTGATGAAGCCCCGGGTGAACTCGTGCACGGAGGCCAGCGAGAGGTTGGATCCGACAGACTGGCCCTGAATCAGGCCGTCGCGCTGCCGGTCCTCGGGGACCAGGAACATCCCCGCCGCGATCCTCTCCCGGATACTCCATCCGGTGATGTCGTCGCCGAGGAGCGTGACCACCCCCGCCTGGGGCTTGTTGCGGCCGATGAGGGTCTCGAACAGCTCCGTGCGCCCCGCACCCATGAGCCCGTAGACGCCGACGACCTCGCCTGCCCGGACCTCGAGCGAGAGATTGTTGACCGCCAGCCGCTCCGGCTGACTGGGGTCCGCCAACGTCAGCTCCCGGACCTCGAGCGCGACTCCCCCGACCTCGGCGTTGATCTCGGTGAACATGTCGTCGTGGGAGCGTCCGACCATCGCCGAGACGATCCAACCGATGTCGATGTTCGCGATCTCCTGCGTCGCGACGACAGCGCCGTCCCTCAGCACCACGGCGTGATCGCCGATCTCCAGGGTCTCGTCGAGGTGGTGCGAGATGTAGACGACGGCGACTCCCTTCGAGGTCAGGTCGCGGATCACGCCGAACAGGACCTCGACCTCGCTGGCCGACAGCGCGGAGGTCGGCTCGTCCATGATGAGGACCCGGGCCTCCTGGTCCAGTGCGCGGGCGATCTCCACGAGCTGTTGCTGACCCAGTCGGAGGTCACCCACGACGGCGCGCGGATCGATCGGCTCCTGCAGACGGTCCAGCGCGGCCTTGGCGCGCTTCTGCTGTGCCGCGGTGTCCACCATGCCCAAGCGCGTGAGTTCGCGGCCGAGAAAAATCGACTCCGCGACCGTCAGGTTGGGGCTCAGGTTCAGTTCCTGATGGATGATGGCCACGCCCCGCGACACCGCGTCGGTGGGGCTGCTGAACGCAACCTCCTCGCCGTCGAGGGTCAGCGTGCCGCCGGTCGGCGTCTCGATCCCGGACATCACGCGCATGAGGGTGGACTTGCCCGCGCCGTTCTCCCCGAAGAGGACGGTCACCTTCCCGGCCCTGATGTCGAAATCGACGTTGCGCAGGGCCCGCGTCCCGCCGTAGACCTTCGAGACGTCCCGGGCCGACATCACCACCTGGTCGACGGGGGCCGTCTGGAACGAGGTCATGAAGCGGCCTCGATGGAGATTGGGGTGATCTTGATGTGGCTGGGGTCATCGTGGGTGAACGCACCCACCACTGTCACCTCGTCGCCGAGGAGCGCCTCGAAGTCCGTGACGGACAGAACATTCTCCTTGACCCGGTTGTTGAGCTCGGTGGCGACGGAGGCGAAGTCGATCTGGTTGAGGAACATCTCGAACGTGATCTCGCCGGTGGCGTCCCGGATTGCGGTTCCCGTGACGGCCGGTCCCGTCTGCACGCCGACCGTCACATCCGACGGCAGCCCTTCCACCTCGAGCCCCGCCTCGCCGAAGGCCCCCTCCACGACCGTGCCGGTCACGCGGACCGGGAACGAGTACGGGGAACCGCCGTTGCGGAATCCATACTCGTCGGCGGCCGCTTCGTCCTTGGCCAGGGCTTCCAGGAGTTCGGTGAGGTCAACGGCGTTGTCGGTGATGGCGGGGACGACGTCGGCGTCGTAGACGCTCTGCGCGTAGCTGACAGGGTCGGCGATGACGTTTTCGTCGATGACTGCCCCAGAGGATGGCTCCGTGCCCGGTGCATAGAACCTGGTCCCGGCGACGACGACCGTGAGGAGGACCAGACCCAGGCCCGCCCTGACGAAAGCAGGGCGTCGCCATAGGGGGACCCTGGTTGAAGACTGCATTGTCACTTCCTTGTGATCTGTGAATATTCATTCATTGCCGCACTGATACCCAGCCAACCACATCCGTGTCGATTCGCCAAGCTGACGCGATAACGATCTGACTACGATCGGACGCCCGTCGAGCCGTCGTTCTCCGGGCTCCCGCCGGCCCGCCCAGGCTTCCACGCTGCCGGGGAGGGCCCTGCGGGCAGCCGCTAACGCTGGACCAGCGAAGCCGCCGTGTCGGCAATCCCGGCCGGGTCCATACCGAAGTGGTCGAGGATCCACTCGGCTGAGCCGGTGGGCGCGAAGGCGTCGGGAAGGCCGAGCATCGCGACACGGACGGGGTGGTTGCGCGCGACCGTCTCGGCGACGGCCCCGCCGAGACCACCGCTGGCGAGGCCCTCTTCGACCGTGACGATGCCGCCGGTCTCCTTGGCCGCGGCGATGATCGCGGCCTCGTCGAGGGGCTTCACCGAGGCCACGGACAGGACCCTGGCCTGGATTCCCCGGTCGGCGAGGAGCTCGGCGGCGGCCAAGGCGCGGTGCAGCACGGTGCCGTTCGCCGCGATGGTGACGTCGGTGCCCTCACGCAGGACGACGGCCTTGCCGGGGGCGAACGTGTAGCCCTCGGGGTGGACGGCCGGCACCTTGGCGCGCGAGACGCGGAGGTAGACCGGTCCGTCGTGCGTGTATGCCCAGCGGATGGCCTGCTCGGTCTCGGCCGGGTCGGC
This sequence comes from Tessaracoccus luoxuelianae, assembly GCF_055326245.1. Lineage (NCBI taxonomy): Bacteria > Bacillati > Actinomycetota > Actinomycetes > Propionibacteriales > Propionibacteriaceae > Tessaracoccus > Tessaracoccus luoxuelianae. The sequence continues at coordinate 18,863 of NZ_JBUZNO010000007.1, read as the reverse complement.
CGGCACGAGGACGGTCATGTGAGGCAGGATCCTCATCCAGGCGACGTCCTCGATGGAGTGGTGGGTCGCGCCCAGCGCACCGTAGGCGACTCCGGGGCTCTGCGCGCAGAGCACGACGTGACGCTTGCTGTAGGCCAGGTCGGCCTTGATCTGTTCGGTGGCCCGGGCACTGAGGAAGCACCCGGCGCCGGAGACGAACGGCACCTTCCCGCCGTTCTCCAGGCCGGCGGCCGTTCCCACCATGTCCTGCTCGGCGATGCCGACGTTGACCATCTGGGCCGGCAGCTCCTTCTTGAACGTGTCCAGCTTCGAGGAGCCGACGGAGTCGTTGACGACGACGATCACGTTGCGGTCGTTCCTGGCCAACTCGAGGAGGGTCTTCGAGTAGGTGTCGCGGCAATCGTAGGTCTGCGTGCTCACTTGGCTGCCTCCAGTTCGGCCAGGATGCCGTCGATCTCGGCCTCGGTGGGCACGTGGTGGTGCCAGGCGACGTTGTCGCTCATGAAGGAGATCGGATGGCCCTTGTGGGAGTGGGAGATGATGAAGGTCGGCTTGCCAGGCTCAGGGGCCTGCCCGAAGGTGTCGAGGATGTCGTCGAAGTTGTGCGCGTCCATCTCCCGGACGGTGAACCCGAACGCGCGGAACTTGTCGGCCAGCGGCTCGAGGCCCATGGTGTCGGCCACCAGGGCGCCCTGCTGCAGATGGTTGCGGTCGACCACCGCGACGAGGTTCTCCAGCCCGTAGTGGGCGGCCGTCATCATGGCCTCCCAGTTGGACCCCTCCTGCAGCTCGCCGTCGCCCAGCAGCACCACCGTGCGACGCGGGGAGCCGTCGAGCTTCGCGGCCAGCGCGGTGCCCACCGCGATCGGGAGCCCGTGCCCCAGCGGACCGGTATTGGCCTCGATCCCTGGGATGTAGGTACGGTTCGGGTGGCCGTTGAGCCGCGACTGCGGATCCATGAACGTCATCAGCTCATCGACGGGGAAGTACCCAGCCAGCGCCATCGCGATGTACAGGGCGCCTGCGGTGTGCCCCTTGGACAGCACGAGGCGGTCCCGCTCCGGCGCGAGGGGCTCGGCCGGGTCGAGGTTCAGCTCATGCAGCATCAGGGTGACCAGCACGTCGGCGATCGAGAAGTCCCCGCCGATGTGGCCGTTGCCCGAATGGGCGATCATGATCGGATCCCTGCGTCGCAGCTCGTACGCCGCGGACTTCAGGTGCGCGACGACGTCCTCACGGGAGGCGTCTTTCGCGATCCGTCCCAGCACGGGCGTGGTGAAGTCCCACTTGGAGGTGTCGCTCACAGATCGACCGCCATCGACTTGAGCAGCGCGTTCTGGATGATGCGCTGAGCACCGAGCGCGTCCTGCTTGGCCTGAGCGGCGGCGAGGCCCTCCTCGTCGAGCGTCTCGAGGGCTCGGTGGATGGCCTTGAGGAACCGGATGGACAGCTGGGCGTTCTCAACGGCGTCCTCACGGAACGGGAACTGGTCCAGGTTCCAGACGCCCTCCCAGTTGTTGACCTTGAGGACGTGGAAGAACTCGAAGATCTCGACCATGTGGATGGAGCCGACCATCATGTCGTCGTCCCAGCCGCGGTAGTTGTCGTTGACGTCCATGCCCCAGAGCAGGCCGTGGTCGATGAGCATCTGGGCGGCCTCGGCCGGCGGCTCGCCGCCGAACATGGCGTGCCCGAAGTCGAGGAGGACGCCGACGTTGTCCACCCCCATCTGCTGGATGCCGAGGATGGTCTTGGGCGCGGAGCTCCAGAACATGTGGGTGCGGGGCTCGCGGGGCTTGTACTCGATGACGAACTTGAGGTCCGGGTGGCCGGAGGCAAGCTCGCGCATGCCCTCGACGGCGAGGCGGTTGAGCTCGCGGTAGTCCACCTGGAAGGGGTAGTCGAAGCCGTCCTGGCCGGGCCAGATCTTGACGTACTTGGCGCCGAGCTCCCGCACCGCGTTGGCCGCGTCGTTCATGATCGCCATGGCGGAGGCGCGCTTGGCGGGATCGGGGTTGGTGAACGCGCCCTTGCAGTGCTCGCGCAGGTAGATGTCCGGGGTGAGGCCGATGGCCTTGATGCCGTGCTCGGCCAGCTTGGCCTTCACGTCGTCGATGGAGACCCCGGGCGAGAAGGGGAAGTTGAGGTCAACCCAGGTGATGTCGCCGACCTTCGCGGCCAGGTCGATCTGGTCGAGCGTGCCGCGGGGCTGGCCGTAGCCGTCGGTGGCGTAGCGGTCGAGGTAGGTGGCGAAGTTCCAGAGCCCAGCTCCGAACTCGGGTGCAGTCATGATGCGTCTCCTTCGTATGAGGTCGGGCGGCGAATCGGGTCCACCTGCTGACCCTGCGACCTGATCGATCACATATCTATTCACCCGTGCTTGCACATTCATCCTAGCGCGGGTCGTGGCGATGGTCAATCGCAGGCGACCCTTGCGCCCGCGATCTTCCGCGTGGGCAAGTTCGGCCCCGGGACGGCCCCGCCCCGACCTTCTTGGGGAGGCCGGGGCCCCCCAGGGCGAGAGACGGCGCTACGCTCCGGGAGACAGCTCAGTGGGGAGAGTCACCAGGGGGCATCGCGCTCCGGATGAGGATGGGTGAAGTGGGAGTTGTGGTTGTTGGCTCGCTCAACGTGGACCTGCACCTCTGGCTGGAACGCCATCCGATGCCCGGAGAGACCCTGTTGGCCAGGGGCGGCGGCCTCTCCCCCGGTGGGAAGGGGGCCAACCAGGCCTGCGCGGCCGCGCTCGCAGGCGCCCCCACCACGATGCTCGGAGCGGTCGGCTCTGACGACTCCAGGCACACTGCGCTGCGGCTGCTGGGTGATGCCGGGGTAGACACCAGCCACATCGTCCAATTGCCCGGGCCCACTGGGCTGGCCGTGGTCTCGGTGGCGAAGGACGGCGAGAACACTGTGGTGGTGGTCTCCGGAGCCAACGCACAGGTCGCGCCTTCACACATCGAGGCGTGGGCACCCCTCATCGCGTATGCCGACATCGTCGTGTCCCAAGGGGAGATTCCGGCGGCAGCCACCGTGGCGGTCGCCGAGATGGTTCGTGGGCGCTGGTTGCTCAACCTGGCCCCTGTCATTCCACTTCCCGCGGACGTCATCCGTCGAGCTGATCCCTTGGTGGTCAACGAGCATGAAGCCGAGGCGGTTCTGGTGCAGATGGGCGGCTCGGCGTCCGGCCCCGAGGCGCTCGTGGTCGCATTGATCGATCGGGGCATCGCCTCGGTGGTGTTGACGCTTGGGGCCCATGGAGCGCTCGTGGCCAACGAGACCGGTGTTCAGCACGTCCGCAGCCCTCGGGTCCGCGCGGTGGACACCGTCGGGGCGGGCGATGCCTTCGTCGGCGCCCTCGCCGCTCGACTGTCAGAAGGCCTGGATCTGGTGACGGCGGCGCAGTACGCATCAAGGTTCGCCGCGCATACGGTCCAGTTCGAGGGGGCCCAGTCCTCGTATCCACAGCCAGGTACTCAACTCCCGGAGCTTTCATGAAACGCAGCGGCCTGCTGAACCCGGATCTCGCGGCGGCCATCGCGCGGCTCGGCCACACTGACACTTTCGTCATCGCGGACTGCGGCCTCCCGATCCCGACCACTGTACGGATCATCGATCTGAGCCTGGTCTTCGGGATCCCGCGATTCGCCGAGGTGCTCTCGGCGATCAGCGCGGAGGTCGTCATCGACGGCGTCATTGCTGCCCAGGAAGCCCGCGGTGGGCCGATCGGTGACCTGCTTCACCACCACGTGGAGGCGGAAGTCCAGTGGGTGCCTCACGAGGAGTTCAAGGCGCTGGTGCGCAACGCCTCGTTCGCCGTTCGCACCGGCGAGGCGACCCCTTACGCCAACGTGATCCTCCGTTCGGGCGTCCCCTTCTAGGGGACGCATGTGACCCGATCAGCCCTCGACCGCGCCCGCCAGGGCACCCTGGACGAAGTCCCGGTGAAGCCGGTCTTCGCGAGCGCCGAGTGTGCTGCGCACGCTGGGTCAGCCGGCTTGCCAGCCTTCGAATTCCTGCAGCTTCAGGTAGAAGTCCTCGAACATGAGGCGCACGTCGACCTGCGTGTAGACGCGCATGGGGCGGGTGCCGCGCATTGGACGGTAGGCGCCCTGCTCAGTGATCTCCGGCGCGGGCTTCTCGACGTGGAAGCTTGAGCTGGAGTCGGGCTCGAACATCGATCGCAGCGCCGTGAGCAGGACGAGCGGCGAGTCGCCGAGCGCGTAGGTCTCGAACGCAGGCATGCCGTAATCGCGGATGGCCCCCATGATCGCGCGGACCTCGTCGTAGAGATACTGGCCCAGCGGGCCGGTCTTCGCGACGCGCAGCCGCAGCTCGGTCTCAGAGACGAGGCACTGGCGGTAGATGTCGCGCGGGATCTGCCAGATCTCGAGGTCCTGGGCGCCGAACAGCACCTGGCCGGCCTTCACGTCGATGAGCAGGTTGTACTCGATCGGCATGGCGTTCTTCGGTGGGACGGCCAGGCCATCGTGCTCGGGGCCGCCGATCCAGATCAGCGTCATCCGCTTGGCGATCTCAGGCTCGAGCAGGTAGGCCGACGCGACGTCGGTCAGGCCGCCACCAGCCGCAACGAACAGTGGTAGGTCGGTGTCGTCGCGCATGGCCTCGGCGATGATGGCCCGAGCGGCAGGGGTGTCGTGAGGCGTGTCGACGTCCTCCAGCGCAACCTCGGCGCCGCGGTGAATCACCTCGGTGCTCTCCAGACCCATGCGGGCGAAGACGTCGCGGGCCACCAGCTCGGCGTTGGTCGCGGTGAATTCCGAGGGGTCCATCCCGTCGCGGGGGCGCAGGTGGGAGGCGACGATGGCGCGGATCTCGACGCTCGGCGAGAGCAGGTGGTGGACGAGCTGGTACAGGTCGTCCGGGTCGCCGGAGAAGTCGTTGTCAATGATCAGGCGGGCGCTGGGCGCCGGATACCCGTCGTCGCCGCGCCATGGGGTCTCGCCCAGGCGCCAACGCTTCGCGGGTGACACACCGTAGTCCACACCGGGCAAGGGGATTCTTGTCATCAGTCCTCCGAATATTGCTGCCGCACGTTCGGCGTGGGCAACTTCACCCCCGGGTCATTCCGGCACCAACGTGCACACCGACTGCATTGGTCATCGATCCCCACATCCTGACATAGGCGTTCATGAATGACCAGTTGGTGCCGCATAACTATGCACAGGTGCTGACGAATGGACGCAAGGCAAGGTGGGCGGCCGCATCTGTTGGGTGAGCGCTCGACCGCACCACTCCCCCGTACCCTGCCGGCCGCGGAATCGTGCCCGTAGCGACGGTCACCTCGACCTGGGCTGAGCGTGACCGGCCTCACTGGGGTCCCGTCCCCGCGCCCGCCCATACCCATCTGGGTATTGTGTGACCCAGGAGGCACCGTGGCACCCACCGTTCTCGTCGTCGACGACGCACCCGAGATCCGCACCCTTCTCCGGACCTATCTTGAGGCCGAGGGAATGGCGGTGCTCACCGCCGGCACAGGCGAGGAGGCCGTCCGGCTCGCCGGAGAGCAGCGCCCCGACGTGGTGCTGCTCGACCTCGGCCTCCCGGACCTCTCCGGCCTGGACGTACTCGGCAGGATCCGCGCAAACTCGTCGGTCTACGTCATCGTGGTCACCGCACGGGCTGAAGAGGTGGACAAGATCGTCAGCCTCAGCCTCGGAGCCGACGACTACATCGTCAAGCCCTTCAGCCCCCGCGAGGTGGTGGCCCGCGTGCACGCCATGATGCGCAGGCCGCGCGCCGCCGACGAGGCACCCGACGAAACCCTCCGCTTCCCGGGCCTCACCATGGACCCGGCGGCCCGCGAGATCACGCTCGACGGCGAGCCTGTCACGCTCAGCGCCCTCGACTTCGATCTACTCCTGGCCCTCGCCCGCAAACCCGGCCGTGTCTTCTCCCGCGCTCAACTGCTCGAGCAGGTCTGGGGCTACGCCTTCTACGGCGACGAGCGGGTCGTCGACGTCCACATCCGCACCATCCGCGCGGCCCTCGGCGACGACGGCACCGCCGTCGTCGGGACTGTTCGCGGCGTGGGCTACCGGTTCCTCAAGACCCCTGCGGGGAAGCCATGAGGAGCCTGGCGGTGCGGCTGGCGCTGAGCCATGTCGCGGTGGTGGCGATCGGCGCCCTGGTCACGTTCCTCCTCTCGCGCGCGCTGGCACCGGCCCTGTACGACCGCATGCAACAGCGCGGCCCGCGCCCCGGCCAGGGGCAGGGCTTCCGGCAGCAGATCGTCGAGACGATGGACCTGGCCCTGCTGATCGGAACGGGGGCCGGCGTCCTGGTCGCCGCGACCCTCGGGCTCCTCGTCGCCCGCCGCTTCATGCGTCCCATCCGCGAGCTCCAGGAAGCCGCGCGGCAGATGGCGGCCGGCCACTACGACGTGACGGTCCCCGTGGTGCGTGAGCAGGAACTCAGCGACCTGGGCTCCGATCTCCAGACGCTCGGCCAGTCGCTGGCCAGCACCGAGGCCCGCCGGGTCAGGCTGCTCGGCGACGTGGCGCACGAGCTCCGCACCCCCCTCACCGTCGTCGGCGGGTACGTCGAAGCGATGACCGACGGAATGGTTCCGGCAGACTCCGAGCACCTCGGCCTCATCGGGCGGGAGGTGGAGCGGATGCGTCGTCTGGCCGAGGATCTCGGGGCGCTGTCCAAGTCACAGGAGGAGGGCACGGAGCTCCGCCTGGAGCGGACCGACGTCGGGGCGACAGCCGCCGAGGCCGCGGAGCGGCTGCGCCCCCAGGCGGTCGACTCGGGCATCAGCCTCACCGTCGACTGCCCGCCCGCCTGGGCCGACGCCGATGCTCAACGCATCGGGCAGGTCGTGACCAATCTCGTGGGCAACGCGCTGCGGGCGGTGTCGCGGGGCGGGAGTGTCGCGGTGAGGTGCCGCGCAGAGTCCGGGCGGGTGATGGTCACGGTCGTCGACGACGGGGTGGGCCTGGCCGCCGAGGACCTGGAGAAGGTGTTCGAGCGGTTCTACCGGGTGGATCACCGACAGGGGGATCAGCGGGGCGGAGGATCGGGCATCGGCCTGACGATCGCACGGCAGATCGCGCGGGCCCACGGCGGGGACCTGGTCGCGGCGTCTGCGGGCCCGGGTCGGGGCGCGACGTTCACCTTGATTCTCCGGTCCGGGCATGACAACGGCGCCACCCCCAAGAGTGGCGCCGTCCTCAGTTGATCAGGCGTTGCCGCGGTTCATTCCACGACGCGGGGCGTCCTCGTTGCCGGTGCCGTCTCGCAGCTGGTCGCCCGAGCCGTCACGCGGGCCGTCCGCGTTGCCGCGGTCGGTGTCTTCCATGCCGGTGCCGTCACAGACCGCGCTGCGCTCCGCACGGCGCGCCTCGTTCTGCTGACCCTGCATGCCCTGACCCTGCTGCATGCGCTGGCCCTGCTGCAGACCGGTGACCGGTTCGCCGTTGGCCCAGGCGGTGAACGCCGCGAGATGGTTCTCGGAGCCGGCGAGCAGGCGCTCGTAGACGGCCTCGATGTCATCGTTGGTGTTGCTCTCCAGCTGAACCTTGAGGTCCGCGATGTCTCGCGTCTCCAGCGCAATGGCGGCCTTGAAGGCGTCAGCCTCGGACTTCTGGCCCTGCTTCAGCCAGTCGTCGTACAGCTTCTGGACGTCCTTGTTGTCGAACTTGCCGGCCTTGTTGTCTGCGCTGGGATCCGCGACGCCGAACTGATCGAGGAGCCGCCCCATGGCGTCGAAGTGGCGCTGCTCGCTGTTCGCGATGCGGTCCCATACGGCGCTGTCGTACAGCTTGCCGAACTCTGTGTAGAGGTCGTGGGCCATCTTCTCCTCCTCGCGGCTGAACGCGAGGGACGAATTCTCGTCGGCGTCGGGGGCGGCGGTGTCGGCCGAGGCGAGGGTGGCCCCGCCGAAGGTGAGGGCGGCCACTGCCAGCCCTGCGGTGATGAGGGAAACGGTGCGCTTCATGATGAGCTCCTTCTGGATGTGATCACTGGTTGGTGATGAGTCCAGTTCACCGCGCCGTCATGAAGCTCCCGCCAGGGGAATGTGAAGCTTTCGTGAAGTCAGGCCGGCGAGGTGAGCCGGAGATGCTCGCGGTCGCCCAACAACTCCAACCGGCGCCAGAGCACGCTGCCCGGGACGGCCTGAGTGACATGCAGATGCGCGGCGGCCACCTGCCTGCTGCGATCGACGGCCACGACGATGGGCAGCGCAGCCTCGTCGTGCCCGGTGAACCCTCCCCCGAACTCGTCCCGCAGCGTCGACGCCACGGACGCCGGCAGCCCCCACTCCAGCACCGACAGTCCTCGCCTCCCCGCGACCGTGATGGCGGCCCGGCTCGCCGCCTCATGGTCCGGATGGCCGGTCACCCCGCCCTCCACCGCGAAGACGAGCAGGCCGTCGGGGTCCGTGGTGGCGAGGGCTCCCTCGATGTCGGCGACCAACTCCACCTCGCGGCCGCCCAGCCCGCCGTCGGGATGGTTGAGCAGGGTGGTGGTCCGGCAGCCAAGCACCTCGGCCGCGGCCTCGAGCTCGAGCGCGCGGGTGTGTGCCAAGTCGGGCGCGGCGCCGAGGGTTGACGCCTCACCGGCGGTGAGGCACAGGACGCTGACCTCGGCCCCGTCGTCGACGAGGCGACCGATGACTCCTCCCAGGCCGAAGGACTCGTCGTCTGGGTGCGCCACCACGACGAGGACGCGCTTCCACGGGGGCAATTGGGTCTTCATGTGCCCAGTGTATACCCCCAGGGGTATTGTCAGCTGGTTCGGCGACCCCAACGCAGATAGGCGCACGGCAGCAGGCCCATGGAACTCACCACGGCCAGTGCAGGCACCCACACCGTCTTGGATCCGTTGATCTCACCCTCAGGGCGCCTCGCCACGTCTACCAACGCGTACACCCGCAGCGCCGCATCCGCCATCCCTCCCAACGCCAGCGCGGTGCGCAGCCAGGGCGGCAACTTCTCCCACTTCTTCGTCGCATGCTTCATTGCAAGCCTCCTGTCCTCCAGCGTACGCCCGGCCCCGCAGGTACGTTGGGCTGGAACGACAGGGAAGGGCTGCATTGTTCATCGATGAGTGGACGTGGGACGATCCCACCGTGAACGCAGAGCTGTGGGAAGGCCAGGCCACCTATCGGCGCTCTCTGGAGCAGGTGGCCAATGATGTCCTCGACGCAGCCGGGACGGGCCTCGACGCCCGCGCCTTCGTCGTCGGGATTCCCCTGGACCGGGACGCCGGCGTGGTCGTGGAGCCCGCGCGAGGCCACTTCGACCGCGCCATCGTCGCCCAGTCCACCCACCTCGGCACCCGACGGTTCAACAAGCTCCTCCGCGACGACGACGCCACCGCCGAGAACTCCCCCACGTACCTGGCCGCGCTGGAGGCGCGCACGCGTAGGCGCGCCGTCGCGGACAAGCTCGACGCCGCCGCCCGGGCCGGAGGGCGCATCCACTTCGTGGGCGTGGGCGTGACGATCGGCGATCACACCGTGTTTCCCGTCCTCGCCCTGCAGGAGGACCAGTGGAAGGAGCTCCCCCAGCTGCCCGACGACGCCGGAGACGACTTCCTCACCGCCCGCTCGTTCCAGGAGGCGGTGATCAATAGCGTCCTCGACGTGGCCTCCCGCGAGCTGGACCGGCAGATCCCAGGCTCCCTGGTACGGATCGACCCGGAGTTCGTGCTGCGCTCCGCCGCGGACCTGTTCGTCTCCGCCGTCGTGGCCAGGACCGGCCAGGAGCTTGCCTTCGGGGCGCTGCAGGCGTTCGACGCGGTCTCCGCGCAGCCCTACGAGGGGCGCGCGGGCAAGGGGTCGCTCCTCCTGGCGTCGCGCGGTGGGGAGGGAATCAAGACGGTGATGTCGCTCGAGCACCCGGTGCCCATCGGCCGCGCCCAATCGCTGCGCAAGGTGCTGGAGCTGTCCGCCGGAGACCTGCATCTGCTGTGCGACGGGCGCGAGGTCTACGGCCTCGGCAAGCTGGAAGAGGGCTCCACCCGCGAACACACCTTCGTGGCGCGCATCTCCGGCAACGGCTCCTGGGAGCTGTGGGACGGGGACGTCCCGTTCCTGCGGGTCGACAACGGCGTGGCCGCAATGCCGCGCGAACTCCTGGACGAGGACGAATTCTCCGTCACCGTGGACCGCGTGTTCCCCGAGGTCTCCGCCCGCAATGCCCGCTACCTGTGGCAGATCGCCCGGGCCGCACTGCAGCAGCCGCACGGCACCATGCTCGTGGTCCACCCCGAGGCCGAATCAGAGGCGCAACGGCTCCTGCCCCAGGCCTACGCCATCACCCCCAGCCGGCTGGGCCCCGAGGCGCTGTCGGCCGCCACCGGCATCGACGGCGCTGTCCTGGTTTCGCCGGACGGCAAGTGCCACGCCGTCGGCGTCATCCTCGACGGGCTCGCCACCGGCACCGGGGACCCGTCCCGCGGCTCCCGGTTCAGCTCCGCCATCCGCTACCTCGCGGGCGCAGGCAGGGGCGCCATGGTGATCATCGTGTCCGAGGACGGCAAGATCGACCTGTTGCCCAAGACCAAGCGGCGGGTTCGCCGGGCGACGGTGCAGCGAGCGGTCGACCGGCTCGTCGCCGCCGCGTCCGACGGCGAGGACGGGGACCGGTTCCTGCGCGCCGACAAGGCGGTGGAGGCCATCGAGTTCTACCTCAACCAGGAGCAGTGCGACGCCGTCAACGGCGCACGTGAGGAGGTCGAGGGCCGTCAGTGGGACCAGGCGCGGGTACGTCGCCAGTACATCCCCATCGCCCCTGACCCGGCGATGGACGACTCCTACTTCGTCGACCGCGCCCAGGACGTCGACGTCGCGTCCTGACCCTGCGCCCATGACCGGCTCCCGCCCCCTCCGGGGGGTGAGTTGAGCAAATGGCAGGGTTCGCGGAAACCGCCCCGCGTGACCTGAGCGCGCGACCCACCGCGACCCTTGCCATTTGCTCAACTCACCCCCCATCCGGAGACTGGCCGAGCCGATCGTGCTCGCGGCCCTGGACACCCCGGACGACACCGAGGCCCGCTGGGGCGAGAATCGCAGCAAACCTCCGACGCGGGACACTAGATTCGGTCCATGGACCCGTCGACGACGACGCCCGCCGCCTGGGAGCGCTACCTCCCCGGGGTCGCGGTGCTGCGCCGGTACGAGCGACGGTGGCTGCGCGGCGACACTGTCGCCGGCGTGACGGTGGCCGCCTACCTCATCCCCCAGGTGATGGCATACGCCGTCATCGCCGGCCTCCCCGCCGTCGCCGGCCTGTGGGCCATCCTCGCGCCACTCCTCGTCTACGCTGCGCTGGGCTCGTCGCGGCAGCTCTCCATCGGCCCGGAGTCGACGACGGCGCTGATGACGGCGGCCGGGGTCGGTGCCCTGGTGGCCTCCGCGGGCGGCCCGGAGCGGTACGCCGAGGTGGCGGCGCTGCTCGCGATCGCCGTCGGGCTGGTGTGCGTCGCGGGGTGGGCACTGCGACTGTCCTTCTTGGCTGCGCTGCTGTCGCGGCCGGTGCTGGTGGGCTACATGGTGGGAATCGCGGTGCTGATGATCGTCAGCCAGTTCGGCAAGGTGGCGAAGCTGGACATCGAGGCCGAGTCCACGCTGGGTGCTACCTGGGAGTTCGTGACGCGCCTCGGAGACGCGCACCTCCCGACGGTGGCGATGGCCGCGGCGGTACTCGTGCTGTTGTTCGCGGCGAGGTGGTTGGCCCCGAAGCTGCCCAGCCCCCTGATCGTGCTGCTGCTTGCCGCTGCCGTGGTGGCGGTGTTCGGACTGGAGCGCTACGGGCTTGACGTCGTGGGTGAGGTGCCGTCCGGGCTTCCGGCACCCAGGCTTCCCGGGCTGGCGGACGTTTCGCTGCTGGCGCTGCTTCCCTACGCGGCGGGCATCGCGGTGGTGGGCTACTCGGACAACGTGCTCACTGCCCGCGCCTTCGCGGCGAAACGGCGGCAGTCCGTCGATGCCGGCCAGGAACTCCTCGCCCTCGGGGTCGCCAACGTCGCCACCGGGCTGGTGCAGGGGTTCCCGGTGAGCTCCAGTGGGTCGCGGACGGTGTTGGGCGACGCCGTCGGCTCGCGCACGCAGCTCCATTCGTTGGTGGCGCTGGCCGCGGTGGTCGCCACGCTGCTCTTCGCCGGTCCGGTGCTCTCCACGTTCCCGATGGCGGCGCTCGGCGCGCTGGTGATCTACGCCGCCACCAGGCTGGTGGATGTCGCGGAGATCCGGCGCATCGCGCGATTCCGGTGGAGCGAGCTCGCGCTCACCGCCGTGACCACCGTCTCCGTCATCGTCTTCGGGGTGCTCGGCGGCATCGGGATCGCCATCGCGCTGTCCCTGCTCGACCTCATCCGGCGGATGGCCCACGCGCACGACGGGGTGCTCGGCTACGCACCGGGGGTCGCGGGCATGCACGACATCGACGACTACCCAGACGCCACCCAGGTGCCCGGGTTGGTGGTGTACCGCTACGACTCCCCCTTGTTCTTCGCCAACTCCGACGACTTCCTCGCCAGGGCGGAGGCGGCCGTGGACCTTGCGCCGCAGCCCGTCCGGTGGTTCCTGCTCAATGCGGAGGCAAACGTGGAGGTGGACCTCACCGCCGTCGACACCCTCGAGTTCCTCCGCGAGCGTCTCGAGGCCAGGACAGTGATCTTCACCATGGCCAGGGTCAAGCAGGACCTCCACGATCAGTTGGCTGCGGCTGGCTTCGTCGAGAAGGTGGGCGAGGACCGCATCTTCGCAACGCTGCCGACGGCGGTGCGCGCCTACGCGACGTGGTACCGCGAAACCCTCGGCGAGACACCTAGCGGACTGCCGCCCGAGATCCTCCGCCCCACTGAGCCGTCCGCCTGAGCCGTTCAGCCACCCGCGCTGCACGGGTTCTGCTGGAGGACGTGCGCCCGGCGACGCGATCGACGTTGAGGTCAGCGATCCCGTAGCCGGTCAAGGTCGCGGCGCTCCCGCTTGGTGGGTCTGCCGGCGCCGCGATCGCGGACCGCCACCCGGCCCACCATCTCCGGGATGGGCGGCGGCTTCTCGGGTGTCCGATCGAGGTACGCCGCCTGGGCGATCGGCGCACCGACCCGCTTCTCCAGGTTCGGGTCCACCACCTGGATCAGCTTCTCCTCCTGCTCGCGGCGCACCCTGATCACTTGCCCGGGCACGACGTGCTGCGACGGCTTGGCCAGCTTGTCGTCGACGCGAACGTGGCCGCCGCGCACCGCGGCCGTGGCCGACGAGCGGGTCTTGTACATTCGCACAGCCCACAGCCAGGAGTCGAGTCGTGCCATGGGCCGATCCTACGCGGATGGAGTTGCCCACAGCCTTGTCCACAACTGGGGAAAACTACGCGCGTGTAATTCCGCCTGGCGGCCGCTGCGCGGCACCTCAGCTCCGCCACCTCCGGAACTTGTGAACTTCCGCTCGGTCCGCGGCATGAGCGGACGTTCGCGAGGTGTTGTCTATTGTCTGCGAGTGTGGCGTCTTGTCAGCGCCAGTTGGTTGATCCCGATCCTCTGAGGGCGAAGACTCCGGCCGTGCCCAGGGTGCTGGCTGCGAGTAGCCAGTTGCAGGGTCCTGGTTTCAGCTGCTGGCCCGTGATGTCGGAGAACCGGAGAGCCGTGGCGAGGGTGTCACCGATGAGGAGCCAGATGACCGACACCAGCGATGATGTCAACAGGCCGGCTGCGTGCCAGCGGGAGGCTGTGATGATAGCCAGGGTGAGTAGCGCTCCGGCGGCGAAGGCGTCGTAGAGGTTGTGGTTGATGTCGGTTGAGTCGCTCCAGACCACCATCAGAGGAGTGAGGGTGCCGATGAGCATCGAGCAGCGCAGGCATAGATAGACGAGGCGGGCCCTGGGCAATGTGGCTGTGATGTCTGGCGTTGGGTCGATCAGCAGGATGGATCCGAACACGGGCATCCAGGCCACGACGAACTGACGCGTATAGCGCGGCCCGTCAGCAACTGGGATGTGCATCGACTGGTCTTTGAACAGCCACACGCACAGCATTGACACGAGCACGGAGGCGAGGAACAGCGGCCAGCGCCATAGTCGTGCCGACATCTGCACGGTCATTGTTGTGGCTCATAGGTGTCCATGGCGTCTGAGAACACGAACGGCAGGTAGATCGCCAATGCTGTGGCGATCGCGCCGATGCACAGGAAGAAGGCCACCCAGGGACGATGACGGCGGCCGTTGTGCACAACGAAGACCAGGCCGGAGCAGATCGCGACGGTGGTGACGAGGTTGAGAAACGTCGTAGCGGCAAGGAACCTGGGGATCGGTCGGCCTCCCGTCACCATCCACGTCGCCATCTCGGTTGTGAATAACTCGGGCCAACCCCTCCAGAAGAAGGCCCGATGCCCCAGGAAGAGGGCGAACAGTGCCCCGGGGATGCTCCAGAAAGTGGGTACAAGCAGTGCGACTGCCGAGCCAACTGACACGCCGGCCAGCAATGCTGCTGGCCCGGTGAAGAACTGCCAGGGCAGCGTCATGCCACGGGCGTCGGCTGCGCAAAACCAGCAGGTAAGACTGCCCACAGCCAGCGCCACGGCCTGAACGACCAAACCTTGGATTGCAACTGCCAACGAAATGTGCGCCACAGGGCGCCAACGCGGCACACTCGCAGGGAGCCCTTCCTGAACGTCGGGGCCGATGTTCAGCAGCACAAGCGCCACAATCGCAGCAGCCGATGCAGGCGACAGCAGGAGTGTCGCCCCACTCCATACCGAGAGCATCCAGGCCCAGTCAAGCCTCCAGCCGAAGGGGACTCCTTCAACGGGCTGCACATTGACCATCACAGCCAACTGAGCCAAAGCAAGGACAGGTAGAATCAACTTCCACGTCGCTCGGAGCCACATGCCGATAGCACTCACTCCTCGGCCTCTCCGATCATGCCAAGGAGCCATTCTTCATTCATCTCAGGACAGATGGCCCCCTGGTACACAATGTGACCACTCCGCAGCACGATGACAGAGGACGCCAAAGACAAAACGTCCTCGATCAGGTGGCTGGACAGCACAACGGTGCCGCTCGTTCGTTCTCGGATCAGCTGAACCATGGTCGCCCGCTGGCGCGGATCGAGACCTGTGCTTGGCTCGTCGAGCAGCAGGACCGTAGCCTCCGCGGCCAAGGCCTGCGCCAACCACACTCGACGGACCATTCCTCCTGACAACTTGCCCAGTTTGTCTCCGCTGCGGGCGCTGAGCCCGACCGACTCAAGCGCCTGGGCCGTGCGGGCCTCAGCCACTGGCCGGCTCAGGCCGCGCATCCAACTGAGATAGCTGACAAACTCGAAAGCCGAGAGATTGCGGGGGACAGCGCCGGACTGCGGCATGTAGGCGACGTGCTGGAGCGCCGTCA
Organism: Tessaracoccus luoxuelianae; assembly: GCF_055326245.1. Lineage (NCBI taxonomy): Bacteria > Bacillati > Actinomycetota > Actinomycetes > Propionibacteriales > Propionibacteriaceae > Tessaracoccus > Tessaracoccus luoxuelianae. The sequence continues at coordinate 3,504 of NZ_JBUZNO010000007.1, read as the reverse complement.
TACGTTGACGGCGATCATAGGGGTCCAGGTCATCGACGCTGACCCGTCCCGCGGTGGGTTCGAGAGCCCCCGACAGAGCGCGCAGGAGTGTTGTCTTCCCAGCGCCATTGGCGCCCAGCAGAGCAGTCACTCCTCCGGTCAGAGCGAACGAAGCATCAGAGACCGAGGGAGCCCTCGTCCGGGGATACCGAACGGTCAGAGCCTCAGCACGGATCAACTAGATCTGGCCTTGAGACTGGCTGCCGCATGGATCTATCGCCCAGGCGACATCAACGCACGTCTTCGCCGCGCCGGTCCACGGGCCGTATGTGGGCGCCCCGTAACTCACCTTGTTCGCCACGCTGGTGTAGGACGTGCTCGTCGTGTTCGTGCTGCGCACAGACACCGTCTGGGCAGAGTTCCATGCGTAACCCATCACATAGATTCCCCGAACGTTGTATACGCCGGCCTTTGCTGTTGCATTGTTCCGCACGTAGACGATATCCATGGCAATGTTCCCGTAGGCCCTCCCCGCTTCCACTCCGTTCTGCGTCACCGTCCTTCCGGAAAAACTGTAGGCAGCATCGGCAATAGAGGAGATCCGAAGGCGAGGCACCCAACGATCAAAGCGCCCATGACATGTGATTTTCGGCTTGACATTTTGCTCCTCTGACGTGAATACAGGGAGCGTAGCAGCAGCGTCCGAGTAAATCGGATAGGCCCGCAGAAGCGGTGACTAAAGTTACTATGCTCAGTGACTATTGAGCATCCCAATCGGTAGGATCATCCTCACACACCGCCACAATTACGACTGTCAAACACACGACGGCGGTTGCGACATCCTGTTGTGCGTCTCGTATGGTGCAGATGATCGTGTCACGCTCGGCGACGACGGTCGCTGGCCGGGCCGGATTTGGTTTCGGGTGGTCGGCGGCGTCAGGCTGCCGATGAACACCTGAGCAAGCGGCCCGGCGTGCATCTTTGCACCATCCACGCGGGGCCGCTCTGACGCGGAGAGGCCGCGGTGATGATCACGGTGAGCCATGACCCTATCGATGTCGATATCGCGTTGCGGCAGCAGGGGAGGTGCCTGTCCGGCCTGCTCGGCTCGGCTGCGCCCGTGGGGATCGGCCAGACCCAGGACTCCTGACATGGTCGAGGGTGTTGGTGTAGTTGTTTGGGGTTGACTAGTGCTTCTTCTTCGCGGAATGCCTGCGGTGCCGCCCCAGATGTGCCATAATTGGTGCGTATCGGGGATTAGGTTTGGGGGGTGGGATGATGGCGGTCATGACTGCGGATCCTCCTCTGGCGTGGGTGCCGGGTGAGGCGGTCGAGGTTGGGTTGGCCGGTGGTCTGGTTGAGGATGCTGAGGGTGGCCGGGTGTTCCTGCACGGGAACCTCGTCTACGCGTGGGATGTCGGTGATGAGGCTGGTCGCCGGTTGGCGGCGGTCCAGTTGGTGCGGATCAAGGCCGCGCAGGCGATCCAGGTGGCGGCCGCGTTCGGGGTGGACCCGTACACGGTGTCGCGGTGGTCGAAGGCGTTCCGCGCCGAGGGGGTGGCGGGGGTGGTGACGGGCAAGACCGGCCCGAAAGGGCCGAGCAAGGTCACTGATGCGGTCCTTGCCGAGGTGCGGGAGCGTCGCGCCGAGGGGGGCTCGTTGCGGTCGATCGCGGCCGCGGTGGGGATCTCGGTCACCAGTGTGCGGCGCGCCCTCGAACAACCGGAGCAGGAGCCGGAGCCGGAGCGGGAGTCAGCACCGGGTCCCGATCCGGTGCTGGAGGTGGTGCCGGTGTTGCCTGCGCCGGTGTCGCGGTCGGTGGAGCGGGGTCTGGCCCGGGCCGGGTTGTTGTCTCAGGCGCCGCCGGTGTTCCATGCCGCCGGAAGGGTGCCGTTGGCTGGTTTGTTCCTGGCCTTGCCCGGGTTGGAGGCCACCGGCCTGCTCGGCTGCGCGACACGCGTGTATGGAGGGTTGCCGGCCGGGTTCTACGGCCTGGAGGCGATGTTGGTGGAGGGGGTGTTGCGGTGTCTGGCGGGGGAACCCCGCGCTGAGGGCGCCACCCGGATCGACCCGTACGCCCTGGGCAGGGTGCTCGGGTTGGACCGGGCCCCGGAGGTGAAGACCATCCGCCGCAGGATCAGCCTCCTGGCCGGCCACGGCAAGGCCGAGGACCTGTTGGCGTCGATGGCGGCACATCACCTGGCCCACCACCACGACGACAGCAAGGCCGGGGCCGTGTTGTATGTCGATGGGCATGTCCGCGCCTACCAAGGGACCCGCAGGATCGCCAAAACCCATGCCGCCCGGCTCCGGTTCCCCGCCCCCGCGACCGTGGAGACGTGGATCTCCGACGGCCACGGTGACCCGGTACTGGTGGTGATGGCCGAACCGGCCGCCTCCCTGGCCTCGGAACTACGCCGCCTGCTCCCCGCGCTGCGCCGCGCGGTCGGCGACGACCGCAGGGTCCTGGTCGGGTTCGACCGGGGCGGCTGGTCCCCGGCCCTGTTCGCCCACATGACCGGACACGGGTTCGACCCGTTGACGTGGCGTAAAGGCCCCGCCCCCGACATCGACCCCGCCCTGTTCGCGCCGATCACGTTCACCGACGACCACGGCACCCGGCACACCTGGCAGGCCGCCGACACCCGCGTCGAGCTGCCCGTCGACGACCACGGCGGCACCTTCGGAATGCGGCAACTGACCCGCCTGCTCGACACCAAGACCGGCACCCGGCAAGCCCACATCCTCACCACCCGCACCGACCTGCCCGCCGGCGAAATCCTGCACCGGATGGGATCACGGTGGCGGCAGGAGAACTACTTCCGCTACGCCCGCATGCACTTCGCCCTCGACTCCCACGACCACTACACCACCACCCCCGACGACCCGCACCGGATGGTGCCCAACCCGGCCAAGAAAACCAGCCGCGACACCCTCACCGCTGCCCGCAACCGCCTCGACCGCCTCCAAGCCACCACCGACGCAGCCCTCCTCGACTGGCGAACCCCCCAACCAGGCCAAACCGACATGCTGCTCACCAGCGCCGACCACAACAAGATCACCGCCCCCCTCTTCGACGCCCAAGACGCCCACGACCTGGCCCACCAGGCCCACACCAACACCCCAGCCCGGCTACCCCTGGCCCAGGTCAACCCCGGACAACAGGTCCTCGACGTCGAAACCAAACTCCTCACCCACGCCATCCGGATCGCCGCGTTCAACACCATCACCACCCTCGCCCGCGACCTACGCGTCCACACCGGCTACGCCCGCGCCCACGACGAGGCCCACACCCTGATCAGACAAGCCCTCACCGGAACCGGAGACATCATCCCCACCAGCGACACCCTCACCATCCGCCTCGACCCCCTCCCCACCCGACGCGCCACCACCGCCCTCACCGAGCTCTGCGACCACCTCACCAACACCGCAACCCGCTACCCCGGCACCAACCAGACACTGAAATACGAAACGAAAACGCGGTCCTGACACCACAACAACCATGGCGCCATGTCAGGAGTCCTG